>CAYVJQ010000004.1:77232-102313 GCA_964451725.1 uncultured Nannocystaceae bacterium
TCGCCCGTCTCGGCCAGCGCCCGCGCCGTGGCCAGCGAGCCTGCGGGCCACGGCTCTTCGACGAGTCGGTAGCGGGCGTAGTCGAAGGGCAGACCCGGGGCGGCCTCGGCGAGTTCGATGCGCTCTCGCCTGCCCTCGCGCAGGAGCTCGAGGGCCCGGTGGTGGCAGTAGGGGTTGTTGCCCCGGCGCCCGAACAACACGTGCCCGGTCCAGGTGCAGCCGGCTTTGCAGACGTCTGCGTAGTAGCAGCTCGCGCAGTGGCCCCACAGGCCCTCGGTGCTGCGCTCGCGGTTGAAGCGGAGGACACCCGCGCGCTCCCAGATGTCGACCAGGGCTCGCTCGCGGACGTTGCCGCCGACATAGTCGGCGCTCGGGAGGGAGGGGCAGCCCTTGATGTCCCCGTTGGCCTCGATGCCCAGGGCGCTGACTCCCGCCTCGCAGCCGGTCTGGTGGCTGTCTGGATGATCGTGGCGCAAGAGTCCCTCGTAGGGGCCGAAGTAGCCGAGGTTGCTCGCCGGCCACAGGCGCGTGCCTCGGGCCTCGGTGAGCCCGGCCAGGCGAGCCACGAGCGGCATGAGCTCGAGCATCTGCCAGGGCTGCAGGAGCAGGTCGGGGTTGTCGGCGGCCCGGCCCATGGCGACGGTCATCTGGACCTGCCAACTGTGGATGTCGAAACTGGCGATGCGCTCGAGCAGGGGCTCGGCCTCGCGGAGGTTGAGGGCGCACAGCTGGGTGTTGACCGAGCGCGGGATGTCGGCCTCGGCGAGGAATTCGAGGGCCCGCAGGGCGGCCGCCCAGCTGCCCTCGAAACCGCGCAGCCAGTCGTGGGTGCGCTCGAGACCGTCGATGGACACGGACACACTCTCGACGCCCGCGTCCTTGGCCGCCCGGACTCGCTCGCGGGTCAGGGCCCGGCCTCCGGTGGTCATGGTCACGCTGACCCCCGCCTCGCTCAGGGTCTGGACGATCTCGATCCAGTCTTCGCGCAGGTAGGCCTCGCCGCCGATCAGGGTCACATTTTTGACCCCGAGGGCCGCGATCTGGGCGGCGAGGTCGAGGGCCGCGGCCGTGTCGAGCTCATCGGGGCGGGCGCGGCCGGCCCGGCTGCCGCAGTGGCGACAGGCGAGGTCGCAGCGCAGGGTGATCTCCCAGACCGCGTAGCCCGGCCGGACTCGGTCGCAGGTCTGGACCGTGGGCGCGAGCGGCAGGTGGACAGGCTTCGAGGGCGAGGCCAGAGGGGCGATCGGGAGGCGTCGCCGAGTCATGGGCGCCTACTTCTTTTCTGGGAGGACCATGTCTTTTTGGGGCCGCATGGGGGCGCCGTACTTGAGCTTGGGCCTGGGGTCGGGCTTGGCGGGCACGATCTGGTCGCCCGCGTCGGGGCGGAGCTCGCCGTCGTCGAGGTCCGGGTTCGCGGTCGTCTTGGGGACCGCCTCGTCTTCTTCGGTGTCGCTCTGGTCACCGCTCGAGTCTTCGCTGGTGCTCTCACCGGCCTCGGTCGACCCGATCCAGTCGGCGGGCGCGGAGTCGGCGATTTCGCGACCCCCGTCCTCGCCCTGCTTGTCCTCGGGCTCGGTCCGCTCGGCCGGGCTGGCCTTGGTGGTGCCGTCTTTGCTCTCGGGTTCGGTACCTGCGCAGGCCGTGAGGCACAGGCCCATGAGCAGCACGGACGCGCGGCGGGGGAGCGGGGCGACCCTCGCCTCGGCGCCACAGAAGGGACAGTCGCTGTCTCTGTCTCCCGGGCGGAGGTGGCGACCACAGGCATGACACATGGAGAGGCGGGCCATGGGCGAACCTTACCCGACTCCACCCCTGAGTTTGAACATGGGGAGGTGGGAAAGAAGTCACGGTCCGGATTGGAGGGGAATCGGCGGTCGAAATCCAACAAAACGAAATTCCGAAATAGGGGGTGCGCGCGCTGAACCCGAGAAACGCACATTGAGTTTGCATGGGGAGCGCCTATCCTCGGCGCCGTGATTCGGCCCGACCTCCAGTCGTGGCGCCCCCGTCTGTACGCCCACGCGCGTGCCGGGATCGCGCTCGCAGTCTCCCTGCCCATGACCCTCGGGCTGCTCTCGCTCTCGGGTTGCAAGTCCGGCAACACGGCCCAGCATCTCGCCCAGTCGACCGCGCCGACCCTCGAGGGCAGCATGGGCAAGTGCAAGCCGGGCAACGACGCCTCGAAGTCGCTGGTCGTCGAGTGGCCCATGGGTGACCGCGGCGCGCTCGAGAGCCGGGTCAAGCAGCGCCTGGTCGTGGTTCGCTATAGCAACTGCGAGATGGAGTTGATCACCAACTGCTCGGTCGCCGGCAACTACGACTACGTCAGCGTCACGCCCAAGACCGAGAACATCAAGATCACCAACGCCGACGAGCTCTACGCTCGGATCCCCATCGGCGCCGTGAAGCTCGAGGGCAAGCTCGAGCGCGCCGGCGAGCTCAACGTCGACATGACCCTGGTCGGTCGGCACGAGGCCGCCCGCTACCGCTTCCAGCGGTCGGACCTCGAGGGCCGCTGTGAGGGGGCGACCCACGTGGTCACCGGCCTGAGTGTGGGTGCGTTCGTATTTTATTCGGGCTCGGACGCGAACATCGGCCTGCGTGGAGGAGCCAAGGGCACGGGCATCGAGGCGGGCGGGGGGTCCTCGGCCTCGACCGAGGTCCTCAACCGCGACGGCGACCGGGAAGCCTGTCTGCGCGCCCCCGAGCGGGCCACCGTCGGTCAAGGCGGCGAGCTGCCCGTGGGGCCGCCCGAGCGCCCGGGTCCTCCCCCCGGTTGCGGCGCCCTGCTCGAGGTCGAGGTCGTGCCCATCGACCTCGAGCAGGTCAGCTACGGGGGCTCGGGGCGCTCGTCCTCGGTCGTGCAACTCCCCGACACGGCCGACGTCGCCGTCGCCGGTGAGCAACTGGCCACCACGACCCTCGACAAGCGCATCAAAGCCATGACCTTCACCGCCCTCGGCGGCTACGTGGTGGCGGTCGGCGGCGGGATCATGGCCTACGTCGGGGTGATCAAGAACAAGCGCTACGACCCGGACGCGAGCACGGCCACGAGCACGACCGTCGGCCTGGCCGGCAGCCCGGAGCGACAGGACTACATCTCCGGTTACAACGCGAGCCTGGGCCTGCTCTACGGCGGCATCGGGGCCTTGGTGCTCGGTGCGGGCGTGGGCCTGTGGGCCTCGCTCCGGGGCAAGAAGCTGCGCAACGAACGGAGCACGCGGCTCGCGGGCTTCGGTGTGGTGCCCTCGCCCGAGGGCGTCACCGTGGGCGCGACCTTCGAGTTTTGAGATTGACGAGTTTTGAGATTGAGGAGTTCGATCATGGCCAAACGAAGCGAGACACGACGAGGATGGTGGATGGGCGTGGGCCTGGCCCTGGTCGCCAGTTTCTGTATCGGCGTCGCCTGCGGTGACCTCGAGGGTGTGCTGTTGGACGAGGAGTGCTTCGACAACAGCGACTGTGGATCCCTGACCTGTGCCCGCGCCGCGGGTGTGGTGCTCGGGACCCAGCTCAACTCGGCCGGGCTCGGCTGGTGCTCGGAGACCGCCGGCAGCTGTGAGGTCGGGGCTCAGCCCTACTGCGCCTGTGGCGACGACCCGGCGTCCTCGGATCCCCTGTGCACCAGCCCTGGTGGCGGCTGGCGCTCGGTGACCTCGACCAGGGCCTGCTGGGACGGGGCCGACCTCGGCACCTGTATCTGCATCCCCCCCGCGGTGGACTGCCCCTACGACGCAGAAGACGGCTAGCGGCCGACTCGGGTCATTCGGCGAGTCGGCCGACTCGGTCATTCACTCGATGGTCAGCTCGCCCGGGTAGCTGACCAGGACATACATGTCCTCGCCGAAGTCCCGGCTGTCGAACACGACCTCGCTGCCGTCGGTCCAGCGGACGACCAGCTCGAGGTTCTCACAGGGCATGTCCCCGAGCCCAAAGTGGAGCACGCGGGTGTCCTCCGAGTTGTACATACCCCGGCTCGACTTCTTTTCGTCCATGCGCAGGGCATCGCCGCTGCGCAGGTAGACCCGGGTCCCGATCGCGTCTCGGTCGACCTCTTCGCCGTCGCCTTCGAGGCGCACGGCGAGCCAGCGGTTGTCCTGGCCGATGTCGTTGCGAAACAAGAAGTTGGGGCGACCCCCGCCCTGGTCCCGGCCACCCACGAGCAGGTCGAGGTCGCCGTCGTGGTCGATGTCGGACCAGGCGTGGTTTTGGGCTCCCTTCATGCGCAGGAGCTCCTCATTTGCGTCGTTGATGCCGCTGGCCATGCCCAGGCTCTCGTAGGCGCCGCTGTCGAGCTGGCGCATGAGCCCGAACCACCCCCGCTGCTCGTCCTCGTTGTAGCCGCCCTCGTACTTGCGCTCGCGCGAGAGCGAGATGTCGAGGCGGCCGTCGTTGTCGAAGTCGAGCAGGGCACCGTCGACGTCGCCCTCGTTGAAGGGCAGGCCCCGGGCCAGCCACTGGTTCTCGAACCGGTAGCCCGCGGCCTCGCCCCCGTTGGCCAGGAGCTGGCTGGGGTCGGACCACTTGCGGTTGTAGTCGCTGTTCACCGGGTGCGAGATGGTGGTCAGCAAGATGTCGAGGTCGCCGTCGTTGTCGACGTCGCCGCAGTCGATCCCGAACCCGTTGCTGCCCCGGTACAGGCCCAGGGGGGGATCGGGCTCCACGTCCTTGCCCTTGCCCGTGGACGCGAGCCAGTAGTTGCCGGTGACCTGATAGGCGAAGCCCATGGCCTCGCCCCGATCTTCGAACAGACCGCCACCTTGGTTCTCGAAGCCCAGGTTGTGGCCGCCCGCGGTGCTCACCGAGTAGGTCGAGACGAAGATGTCGAGGTCCCCGTCGTCGTCGTAGTCGCAGCTCACCGAGCCGTTGCTCGGGCGCGGGCTGTTGCCCTGCAAGGCGGCGCTGACGTCCTCGAAGCTGCCGTCGCCGTGGCCCGCGTAGAGCCGGTCTGGGGCCGCCGCAGAGGTCCCGCCCATACCCACAAAGAGATCGAGGATGCCGTCTCCGTCGAAGTCGGCGAACAGGGCGTTGGCGGCGACGTGGGGGCCGGCCTCTACGCCCGCGTCGGCGAGCTCGCTGAAGTGGCCGGCGCCGTCGTTGAGCCAGATCGAGCTCGTGAAGGGGGCGTAGCCGTCGAGGTCGAGGCCCGCGAAGATGTCCTGGTCGCCGTCGTTGTCGACGTCGCCGAAGGCGAAGAAACCAGCCTGGACGTCGCGCAGGCCCGAGGTGTCGGAGAAGTCTTCGAACTCGCCGCTGCCGTCGCCGAGGTTGCGGAACACGAGGTGCTCGAAGGGCACACCGCCGGCCGGGTTGGGGTAGAGGCTGTGGGCGACGATGTCGTCCCAGCCGTCTCCGTCGATGTCGGCGAAGGCCAGGCGGCTGTGGTCGTTGATGACCGTGCCCATGGGCGGGTCCGGGTAGAAGTTGTCGACCCGAATGCCGCTGGGCTCGGAGATGTCGACAAAAAAGTCGCTGCTCGGGACCACGGGCTCACGGGGCTCGCAGGCCATGGGCTCGCCGGTCTCGCTCTCTACACCGGATTCGGATCCGGATTCGGATTCGGAGCCCGAGCCCGAGTCGCCGGTCTCGGCCTCCGATTTGGGCTCGGCCTCCGCACAGCCTCCCGCGAGCGCCAGGGTCGTGGAGAGGAGCAGGGTGTAGGGGCGCCGACTCGAGTCCATGGTTCAGCGTCGCCGCTGGTCCGCGCTCGCGTCAAGGCGCGGGTTCTCCGGGCTCCGCTCAGGGCGCTTCGACACGCAACACGGTCATCATGCCACCGTGGAGGTGCGGGAGGATGTGGCAGTGGCTCATCCAGTCGCCCGGGTTGTCGGGGTCGAGGCCCAGGCGCACGGTCGCGTAGGGGGGCACGTCGTAGCTGTCCTCGAATACGCGGAAGGGGGGCGCCACCCCGTCGACCGACAGGACCTCGAAGCCGTGGCCGTGGAGGTGGTAGGGGTGCGCGGCCTGCGAGATGTTGCGCAGCTCGATCACCGACCACTGGTCCTGGGTCAGGGTTTCGATCGTGATGTCCGGGAACTGCTCGCCGTTGATGGTCCAGCGCCCGGTCTGGGGATCGCCGTGGAAGGCGTAGACGATGTCCGTCCAGCCCGGGTCCGGGGTCGGCTCGGCGCCGTCGAAGGGGAAATCCAGCCCCGATGGAGCTGCTCCGGGTTCCTCGACCTGGACCTCGAACAGGCGCAGGTCCGTGCCCACGGCCGGCGCCCCGAGGATCGAGTAGGGCTGAGCGACGACCTCGAAGCCCCCGCCGATCAGCCACTCCCCCTCCATGCGGTCGCTGGGCGCGAGGGCGACGGACTCGGGCTCACGCAGGGCGGGGAGCAGGCCCTGGTCGGAGCCGATCTGGCGCATCTGTGGCCAGCGCAGATCGACGTAGCCGGCGTTGGCGACGTTGACGGCCCTGACCCGGATTCGCTCGCCCGCGGTCGCCGGGAACACCGGGTCGAGCAGGCCGTTGGTCGTCCACTCGAGGGTCGCGCCATCGAGGCCGCCGTGCCCGGCCTCGCCGCTGTTGTCGAAGCTGTATTCGTCCCACGAGTCGAACACCACCACGAGCTCCCGATCGGCGACCGGCTCCTGGGGATCTTCGACCACGATCACTCCATAGAGACCGAGGTCGACCTGGCGCTCGCTGTCGACGTGGGGGTGGTACCAGTAGGTCCCGCTCTGTTCGACCGTGAAGCTGTATTGGAAGGATTCGCCGGGGCCGACCGGTGCGCCCTGCCAGGTCACCCCGTCCATGGCAAAGGGCACGTGCAGGCCGTGCCAGTGCACGGTGGTGTCGGCCCCGAGCTCGTTTTGAAAGTCGACGATCAAGGTGTCGCCGGTCTGCAGGCGAATGGTGGGGCCGGGGACCTGCCCGTTGTAGGCCCAGCCGTCGACCAGTTGATCGCCGACCCAAAAACTGTGCGGGGCGGCGCTCAGGGCGACGTGGACGATGTCGGGGGCCGGGTCGAGATCCTCGGCCTCGGCGGGGGAGTGGAGCTGGGGACGGACGAACTCGGCGGGCAGGTCGGACCCGCCCGAGTCTTCACTCTCGGTGTCGGTGTCGGTGTCGGTGTTGGTGTCGCTCGATCCGTCCGCGCTGGTCTGGCCGGTCTCCCCGGTCGAACTCGCGTCGCTGGCGGGAGGGCCAGTGTCGTCGCCGCAGGCCATCGGCGCTGTGCAGAGCGCGAGCCCGAGCAGCGCCCCGGACCCGGACCTGGACCTGGACCCGAACCCGAACCCGAACCCGAACAACATCGCGCGAAGCGGGACCAGGGGCCGGCTCACTTACTGACCTCCGCCATGATCTGGTGGTTGTTGTCCCAGCCGCGCTGCTCGGCCAGGGCCACCGGGTAGGGGCGGTGGATGAGCACCGCGTCGACCACCGGGTCGGCACAGATCGAGGCAAAGCGGTGTGTGGAGCTGAACTCGTGCTGGGGCAGGATACGGTTGTCGGAGCGCAGGTCGGTGGCCCGGTGGTGGGGGACCATCTGCGTGCCTTGATCGTCGACCAAGACCCGGGCGAAGGCGAAGCCCGGGGCGCCCGCGAGCTGGGCGAGGTCGTCGAGGGCGGGCTCGCCGAGCGCGAAGTAGGAGGGCCGGCCGCGGTAGGCGAGGTCGCCCGGGGGCAGGGGCGCGCTCAGGGTGACCTGGTCGCCGTCGACCGCGATCACCGTGGTCTCGCCGATCACCTCGAGGCGGGGGAGTCCTTTTTGTGAAGGCGTGAACTCGGGTTCGGGCGGGTCTCCGCCCGCTTCTGGGGGTCCAAAACGTCCGAAGCCCTCGTAGTCGATGAACCCGAGATCATCGACCACACGGATCAGGTCGCCGACCGCCGCACCGGGCCAGACCTGCCAATCTTCGGGGCTCGGCTTGGCGTCGAGCCAGCCGCCGAAGGCCGGGACCGCGTCCCCGCCCGTGGCCGTGAGGACCTGGTCGCCACACCGGGCCTGGACCACCAAGATCAGCGCGCGCATGGGCTCACCCGTGGGGATGGCGTGGCCGGCTCCGACGTTGCGCACGGTGATCTGGACCTCGAGCGTCCCGCCCTCGATCGACTTGTCGATGAACAGGGCGGCCGCGAGCTGGAGCATGCCCGAGTCGGCGTTGCGCGGCCCCACCCAGCTGTGCGCCCGGACCGATCCCGGAGGCCTCAGCCAGCCCCGGGCGATACCCTGGAAGGGGATGTTTTCGGGTTCGAGGTCGGCCCCGTTGCCGACGCTGGGGTCCGCCGGCATGTGGCAGCTCGAGCACGGGGCCACGCCCTCGAAGGGGCCCCGGCGCCACTCTTCATAGGTGCTGTGTGTAGGCAGGCGGGCGCTGGGCCAGCGGGTCGGGTCGAGGCTCGTGCCCGGGACCAGGGCGGCCTGATCGTGTTGATGGCAGCCGCCGCAAAACTCGGCCTCGCGAAAGTGGGCGCGCTGCGAGGCGCCCATGCGCGGGTTGGGGACGTCGGCGTAGGGGCCGAAACTCAGGGGGGCCCACACACCCACACCCGCGTTGGCGGCCGGCTCGAGGGGACGGTGGACGGCGAGTCGACCGGCGACCCCCGGCGCGTCCGGGCCCGCACCCATGTCGACCGACTCGACCTTGTGGCACAGATCGCAGTGCACACCGGCCTCGTAGCTGGTCCCCGTGGCCGCGAGCAGGTCGCGCCCACCGAGCACGCCGTCGATCGCCGGCGCGTGGCAGTCGGCGCACTGACCAAAGGCGAGCGCGATCTGATCGCAGGCCTGCTCGTCTCCGCAGTCCTCGTTGAGGTCGGGGAGGGTGCCCGCGCCGAGGTAGCAGCGCGGGGCCGTGTCCTCGCTGCCGGGGACCAGGCCGATCCACCACTGGCCGCCGGCCGCCTCACAGTCGACTTGGGTGTCGAGGGCGGCTGCCGTGCCCGCGTAGATGTCTTGGACCACCGGGTTGCTGGCGCTTCGCCGGTGCGGGCTGGCGTGCCAGTCCTCCTTCATGGACGTGTGACAGTGGCCGCACTCGAGTGTATTCCCGGCGACACCCGGGATGCCTGGAGGGTTGAAGAGGTAGGCCTCGTTGTCGCCCAGCTCCGTGCTCACGAGCGCGTAGACCAGGACCTCGTCGGGGTGGTCGTCGACGACCACGAACTGGCCGCGGGTGCGCGAGAGCGGGTGTGAGGCCATGAGCGCCAGGTCGCCCGGGATGGTGGTGTCGATCTCGATCACCGCGCGGCCCTCGGCGTCGGTGAACACGGGCAGACCGACCCCACCTTGGATCACCGTCGCGCCCTCGAGGTCTGCACCGTCGAGGGTCACGTGGACCCAGCGCTCGATCGTGGCCGGGGTCGGCGTGGACGGCAGATCGGCGGTGTCGGTGTCGGTGTCGGTCTCGGATCCGTCGGCCGTGTCGGTGTCGGTGTCGGTGCTCGCCGTATCGGAGTCCGCGGTGTCGGTCGCCTGGGTGTCGTCGCCGCGGCAGCCTAGGCCTAGCCCCAGCCCCAGATTGAGCCCGAGCCCCAGCCCGAGCCCCAGCAGGGCGATCCACGAGGTCCCCGACCGGCGGGCCGTTCCGGGGGTCCGCCGCGGTAGTGGCCTCAGCCAGTCGGGAGCGATGGAGCGGCGGTCGTCCACGTAGGCTCGCAGGATAGCACCCCGACCTCAGTAGCCAATCCCGCGGTTGTAGCCCGGCCCTGGACCAGGTCGACGCCCGCGGCCGACTACGCGCAATCCCACGTCCCTGAGCTCGATCCCATAGCGCGCCCACGCCTCCTGTTCGGCTTCGGGCGGGACCGGCGAGAAGCCCTCGAAGAGCGTCCCATGTCCTGCGATGAGGTCGTCGGCATAGCTGCGCGCGAGCCGGCAAATCAGGGAGTTCGGCGAGTACAGGAAACTCGGATGCCGCTCACCGAGAGTCTCTGCCAGCTGTCGACAAGACTCGGAGACCACATCGGCCGAGGCGCTCGACGATGGCAGCACCAGCACGCGGGTCTGTAGATCCTCGTCGGCCAGGAGTTGCTCGGCGAGCCCTGTATCTGTCCTGCCCGCCGTAGCGACCAAAATGAGCCGATCCGTGGGGAGCCAGCTCTCCAGTGAGCACAGCGGGCGCATCAGCGGCCAGACCCCGAGCGCAAACAGGCCGATGCTCACCACGATGCTCGACACACGCGCAGGTGCCTTCATCGGGTCGACACCAACCGATATCCGCCGTCCGAGGTGTCCTCGTAGCGGATGCCCATACCGGTGAGCACGGGATGCTCGTCGCGCTTGGGGAGCACCTCTCCGTCGACGAGCCACACGATCTGGCCAGCGGAGCGGCCCGCGGTCTCGAGTTCTGCGCGAGCCCAGCGTTGGATGCGGAGGCAGATCGCTCGCCGGGGGACCAGCCGCATGCCGGGGTGTCCTGCGCGGACGCGTCGAGCGAGCATTTCGCAGTTGAGATCGACGATCTGTGGGTGTCCGAAATTCGACTGAGGGATGACGATCGCCAAGACGCGGTCTGAGAGCTCGGCGCTACGAGCCGCCTCGACGTGGGGCGCGGCAGCGTGGCAGCCCTCGGCCACGAGAACCGTGGCGATGTTCGGTGGCAACATGGTCTCCGCAGGAATCAGCAGACCCACGGTCCAGAGCAAGCCCACTCCTGCGATCCCCGAGCTGGCCAAGAGCGCGAAATCTCGCCACCGTCGACGCTTCACGCCCACACCCCGTTCATCCTGTTCATGTGAGGCCTCAGTGCCCAAAACGTTCCTCCAGTGTCATCTGCATGTAGTCGAGAGTGTCTTCAGCTCGCCTCAGGTTCAGCCGATCGCGGGGGTCGGCGGGGTCGAGGCGTCCCCAGGGATCGTCCACGGTGTTTTGCCAGCTCTCGATCGCCGAGACGAGCTGTGCACGGTCCTCATACCACTGGGGGTCCGGAAAATTGGCATGCGAAAGTGCCTCGAGCACACCTACACAATTTGTGTGTTCGCCGAGACCGGTGTCCCTGTCGGCGCCCATGTCCGGCATTGGAATCATCGAGCCCACACGCGCTTGGGCGATACAGGCGACGTGTGCCTCACATGCCTCGCTCTGTCCGGGGTAGTCTCGCCAATTGAGGAGGGCCCGCGCGTAGACGACCTGGGCCATGTCGGACCCCTCCGGCGCACACGCCACAAAATCGAGGTTGAAGATGCAGGCGTCGACCTGTTCACCAAAGTGTTCGTCACACCACATCCGACCCTCGCGTATGTAATGTAGATCGGAGAGGGTCGCCCCCAACTCGGTGAGCCGAGCGTCGCCGCCCGCCGCCATCCCGTAGGCCCAGATGCCGCGGTCCGCGAGCTGGGCCAGGGCTTCCGTATCGCTCGTCGGGTCGAGTTGGAACTCCGCCGTGACCAGCCCCGCCGGATCCTTCGATCTACACGGGACGCCCGGCCCTGTCCCGTATGCCGGTTGGGCCGCGGAGACTCGAGAGGGTCGATTCGGTTGCCCCATGTCGACGAACCACGCGGTGCCCGCGAACATGGCACATATGGCTGGACCGAGGGAGAGCCTCACAAGTGCACGATCCGAGTCCATTGTTGTTATGGTCGCACATTGAGGCCCGGGCTATGGGTAGAGGTGTCGCTCGCCTGGATCGAACCCGGAAGCCGCCCTCGCAGGGGCCCAGTCGTGGGGCTCAGCCTTGAGGCTCGAGCGGGGGTTCCCACAGCGCGTTGAGACTCAGGCCGCCCGGGTAGCCGTAGGAGGTCGCCCAGTCCACGCCGCCCACACTCACGCCCACCGGCTGGTCCGCGGTCAAGAACTGGGCTCCGTCCACGCAGTCTCCCTCGCCGCCTTGGCCGTCGATGTCGAGGTCGACCTGCCCGACCTCATAGATGGTCCCGGGGATCGGCGTGAAGTGGCTGTCGTCGATCTCCCCCAGGCAGTCGAGGCTGACGGTCGTGCCCTGTTCGCGCATGATGGTCACGAAGTCGCGCGGGTACGAGCTGTCGGTCAAAAATGGCAGCTGGGTCAGCCACTGCTCCACGGGGGTGGCCTGGAGCATGTAGGGGTCGCCCGTCGCCCCCTGGTCGCAGTTGTTGGGGGACTCCGAACTCGTGATCACGTTGTAGCAACCGCTCATGTACTGGACGAGCAGGAAGGGGTTGTCACCTGTCGCCTCGAAGCTCTCCGCCGTACTGAAGCCCGCCCAATCCCCGACCTGGGCCAGCTGGATGGGCCCGCCCGCGACCGGCGGGGTCAACGTGACGGTCGTGTCCTCGACCGCGCCGATGATCCGCCAAAACACGTCTTCGGGCTCCGGGTTGATGGCCGGGACCCGATGCGGATGCCGGCCGCCGACATAGTGCGTGCCCCAGGCCGAGAGCGGCAGCATCTGCTCTTCGAGATGATCACAGGCGTACCAGGGGAACTCCGGGACCATCGTGCAGTCGACCCCCGAGAACACGGCGACGGGGTGGTCCGCGCCCACGAAGAAGCCCGTGCCCTCGGCCCCCGAGGAGAAGTGCCAGGCGTCGAAGGCGTCGAGCATGAAGTCGCCGTCCTCGGTCAAGACCTCCGTGCCGTCTTCGATGGCGACCACGACCACCGAGCCGTAGGAGCTGAACTGCTTCCAGCCCGCGGACAGGTAGGATTGGTCCAGGGCGTTGACCGGCAGGAGCATGCTCGCCTCGGACACGTGTGAGAGCCCGCCGCCGACCGGGAACAGCTGCATCGCGGTCACTGGCACGCTCGAGCTGACCCGAAATGCCGCGTGCTCGTGCAGGCCCACCATGGAGACCATGTGGCTCTCGCCCGCGAGCACGCCCCCGGTGCCGTTGATCGGCGTCAACACGCTCTGGGTGGGCTGAATCTCAAAACTGGTGATCTCGCGCAGGGTCCCCCCGGGCCCGCGCATGTCCTCGATGGTGACCATCGCCGGCTCGGCGCTCGGGTTGCCCACGGAGATGCCGAAGGGCAGGGCGTTCGGGTAGCTGGGGAACTGGACCGCGAAGAATTCACAGCCCACGCTGGTCGCCGGCAACATGTCGATGTTGTCGCAGGTCAGGGGGATGCCGTTCCCCCCACTGTCGCCACTGTCCCCGCTGTCCCCGGGATCACCGAGGTCGAACTTCACGCCAGCCTCCTCGTCTTCGCCGTCAGTGGCCGTGTCGGAGTTTGTGCTGGAGTCGGATCCGGTCGAGCCGGAGGTGGCGTCGTCGCTGCTCTCGCCGGTGGGATCCGTGTATGTGTCGGCGTCGCCGGGGCCCACGTCCGAGTCGCCCGTCGGCCCGGCGCTGTCGTCTCCGTCGGCGTCCACGCCTCTACAGCCGACGCTGCCCAGCGCGAGGGTGCAGAGGGTCAGGTTCAGAAGGGACAGACCGACGCAGCGCATGGCTCAGGATCCCGGCATCGAGGGGGCCGGTCAACCACGCTGTCCCCGCCCGGGCGCTGCGGGGACAGCGGGGACATTGTCATTGATATTGTCACTGTCTTGATACAACGGACATTGCGATCACGACATATAGTGATGATAAAAATAGTCAGCTGATCGCTATCGAGCGACCGACGAGGCCCGCGTCCGCGTCCGGTGGATCGAGGGCACGGCGACCGGGTACCGAATGCCGTCGTGAGTCACCCGCACAACCGCGTCGATGGCCCCGAGCCGCCCGGGCTCGAGCACTTCGTGGTTCGCTCCGGGACCTCCGAGCGCGGGCATGGACCCGGTGAGCGCCGTCGGGAGCGGCACGGTCACGACCGTGCCCTGGCCATCGCTGAGTGTGCGGACATCCGCGTACTCGCTGACTTGGACTTCGCCCTGAGCCCAGAACTCGAGCGACTGGGCGCCCGAGCGACCCTCGGGCAGGACGTCGTCGTAGATCCACCAGTCCTCGATCCCGTCGGCGAGCAGGAGCCCGACCAAGATCGGCTGGGTGATCCGCTCGCCGCCCGTCGAGCCCTCGCTGTCCCAGGCGGTCAGGGTGCTGATCCGGTTGTAGGCCTTGTCCCAGGTCCAGTCCGAGACCCACGAGTTCCCGCAGTAGCTCATGTAGTCGTGGGCGGCGCCGGGTGTGTACAGATGGAAGTTGCGGATTCCGAACCCGAACACGCCGATCTTGCCGTCGTCGTAGGGGTAGCTCGGGTCTGGACCGGCCGCGCCGCCGCCGGGGCAGGCCACGTGGCTGAAGCCCTGGTTGTGGCCGACCTCGTGCACCCAAGTCCGGGCGCTCTGGGAGGGCGGGAAGATCTCGGGCTCTTCGCCCTCGTCGGGATCACCGGCGCTGACAGGTCGGTTGAAGACGGTCGCGGCCACCCGCGAGCTGCCCTCGGACTTGCTGGCGCTGGTCAGCCAGGCGATGCCCGCGACGTCGCTGACGCCGCTTCCGCGAACGTCGATGAGCGCGTGGTAGTAGACGTTGTCGGCTGCGCCGTCCGCGATCTTGAGCTCGCGTGTGGGCCCGAGGAGTTGGCCGAGGCTGGAGAGCTGCTGGGAGCGGACCAGGGGCTCGTCACGGAACTCGATCTGCACGGTCTGGACCGGGTTCTGTTGCAGCATCTCGTCCCGGAACAAGGTCAGATCCGAGGCGTCCATCTCGACCAGGGTCGGCGGATCGTAGTGCTCATAGAGCACCGGGACGATCATGATCTTCATCTCGAGGGCCGTGGTTTCGAAGCCGATCTGCTCGGGCTCGGGGGGGATCGAGTGGAGCCCGGGGGCGAGGGTGGAGACGTCGATGCTCTTGTCGGACTCGCGCAGCTCGATCCACATGGCGGTCCCGGGCACGGCCTCCTCGGCGAGTACGCTGAAGTAGAAGCTGCTGGTGAACACCCGCGGGACCGAGTCCTCGCTGACGAAGCGGGTGACATGTCGGACCAGGGCCTCGCCGCCGCCGGGCGGGGTGATGTGCAAAAACGCGGTGAGATCACGCTCGATCCAGGCGCCCGGGTCGTCGATGACGTACTGGAAGCGGATCACCGTGTCGCGGTTGCGGACCAGGTAGGTGTTGCGGTCGGAGCCCAGCCACTCGCCGGCCCGCGCCGCGAGCACGGCCGTGCCCTGGTTGATCTCCACGTCGGTGATCGAGATCCCCATGGCCGGGCCGCCGAGCTCGGGAGGAGGAGGGGTGGGATTGTCGGTTTCGGTTTCGGTGCCGCCCTCGCTCTCGCCGATCTCGTCGAGCCCATCCGTCGATGTGAGGTCGTCGCCACAGGCGCTCACGCCGGCAAGGGTCGCCGCGCAGGCCAGTACAACAAGGGTGTCGGGGGACAGCGAGAGGCCACGCATGTGTCGCACAGCCTACACCTCCCGGCCTAGCTCGGGTGGGTCTGGCAGTCTGTGCGTAGCGCGCCTTTGTTCCTGGAACGCACCCGTCGCGGTCGTCCGGGGCCGATCGGCTTCAACGTGGCCCGAGTTTCGCCGAGCAAAGTCGCGGCCTTTGGAGCGAGTCGGCCGTTGGAGCGAGTCGGCTCTCGGGAGCGCGCGATTGCTCCCGCGAGCGGGCCGCCGCGTTCGGCTCCTCAGGGGGTGACTCCGGCACCCGAATCCATCCCGACGCCAGGTCGCCAAAGCCCGCGGAGCCCGGTACAGCCGTCTGCGCTGGGCAGGGCGCGCCATTTGGGGATGTTCGACAGCTGCGCGAGCCCGTGTTAGGAGCCGGTGGCGAATTGGCGAGCGCGTGGGAGCTCTGAGGCTTCGACACACGCAAAAACTGGGCGTCTCACACGACGTCGGCCGCCCAGGACAATCATCCCGCTCATTCGCGTGCTGGTGCACATGACGACCCCCGATCCCTTTGATGGCGTGCCCGCGCCCCTCGCCGACGCCATGAAGGCGCGCGGTTTCACTGAGCTCACCGCCATTCAAAAGGCGGCACTCGAGCCTGGCCACGAGGGCCGGAACCTGCGTATTTCCTCCGTTACGGGCTCGGGCAAGACCATCGCCCTGGGCCTGGTCTTGGCCAGCGCGCTGCTCGAGACCGACGGCGCCCCGAACTCGGGGCCCATGGTCTTGGTGATCGCGCCGACGCGCGAGCTCGCCATGCAGGTCCGCGGGGAGCTCGACTGGCTCTACGCCAAGGTCCGCGGCGTCCACGTCGAGGTCGTCACCGGCGGCGTCGACATTCGCGGCGATCGCCAGCGTCTGGCCCGTCGTCCCAAGGTCCTGGTGGCCACGCCCGGGCGCCTGCTCGACCACATGCGCACTGGCGCGGTGGATGTGGGCTCGGTCGCACATGTGGTCCTCGACGAGGCCGACCAGATGCTCGACATGGGCTTCCGCGACGAGCTCGAGGCGATCATGACGCAGCTGCCGGAGGAGCGGGCCAGCCACCTGGTCTCGGCTACCTTCCCGCCCGCGGTCAAGCGGCTCGCCGATCGGTTCCAGAGTGACGCGGTCCAGCTTCAGGGCACGGCCCTGGGTGCGCCCAACCAAAACATCGAGCACACGGCCTACATCGTCAGCAACCAGAACTTCTACGCGGCGCTGGTGAACCTGCTGTTGCTCGCCCAGGGTCGGCGCTGCCTCGTGTTTGTGCAGCGTCGCGTCGACGCTGCCGAGCTCTCGGCGAAGCTCGCCGGTGACGGCTTCTCGGCCCTGCCCTTCAGCGGCGACCTCAGCCAGGCCCAGCGCACGCGCACCCTCGAGGCCTTCCGCCACGGCATCGTCAACACGCTGATCTCCACCGACGTGGCCGCCCGAGGCATCGATGTCGCCGACATCGCCACTGTCGTGCACGCGGACCCGCCCAGCGACGCCGCGAACTACACCCACCGCAGCGGCCGTACGGGCCGCGCCGGGCTCAAGGGCACGAGCTTGATCTTGCTGCCGCCCAAGGCCGAGCGCTACGTTCGTTCGATGCTCCGCAACGCCCGGGTCGAGGCCACCTGGGGGTCGGTCCCGAGCCCCAAAAAGGTCGAAAAGGCCCTGCGCAAGCGGACCCGCCGGCTGCTGCACGCGCTCTTGGACGCCCAGGAAGATGCCGGACAGGCAGCCAAGGACGAGACCGAGGTCGATGCGGTCCCGGCCGAGGTCGATGCGGTCCCGACCGAGGTCGATGGAGACCCGACCGAGGCCTCCAGCCCCGGGACCGACGAGGCTCCCGCGGAGACGGCCGAGGCCAAGCCCAAGTCCGCCCATATCCCCGCGCCCGACGTGGGCGAGATTCCCACGCTCACCGACGCCGACCGGGAGTACGCCGTCAAGCTGCTCGATGAGCGCGACCCGGTGACCTTGGTAGCGACGTTGCTCGAGATGGCCAAGCCGACCTTGGCGCGCGAGCCCATGGCGATCGTCGAAGGTCGCTCGTTCCGCGACCGGGACGACCGCAGCCAGGGTCGAGGCCGAAACGCGCGTGGTCCGGACTGCGACCGCCCCGACAAGCGTGGCCGGCGAGAGCCCGGAGGACGCGACGCCCGCGGAGATGGGGGGGGCGGCCTGTCGCCCGTAGGCGAGGATTTCGTCCGCTTCGAGATCAACTGGGGGCAGCGCGAGGGCGCGACCCCGGGTCGGCTCCTGGCCCACCTCTGTCGGCGAGGCGAGATCACCTCGCGCTACGTCGGAGCTGTGAGCATCGGCCGTCGGGACTCGACCTTCGAGGTCGCCAAGACCGTCGCCGAAGACTTCGGCCAGAAGGTCGCCGTGACCGACGCGCGCGACCCGAACCTCAAAATCTCCCGCGCCGACTGACCGACTGACCGACTGACCAGGGCGGCAGGCAGGGCCCACTCAGTGGCCCAGGTCGACCAGGGTGCTCACGATCACCACCCCCGTCCATGCTGGCGCCACGGGATCACCCGTGGGCACCAGCATGAGGTCGAGATCCAGGGCCTCGCTGTCGGCGGTCACGATGCTGCCGCCGATGCAAAACCACGGTTCACGAGCGGCGAGCGCGGCTGGGTCGATGTCAGCGATCGTCGTCGGGGCGTCGGGGAACAGGCGCTCGTCGATGTCGGTACCTTCGAGAAAGTCGAGGGCCAGGATTTCTCCGTATCCGCAGAAGTCGAAGCGATCGCGCTCCACCAACCTCGCCAGGGCTTGGCCGGGGGTGAGGAGGGCATCGGCGACCGACATCTTCGGGAGCGTAATTGCAATGTCGCTGCTGCTGGACATGGGTCAGTGCCGAAGCGTCAGCGTGGGGACGCGGCGATGTTGCCCCCGTCCACGGTCACCACACAGCCGGTCGTGCTCGGTGCAGTAGCGAGGTGCAGGAAGGTGTCGGCCACGTCCGCTGCGCTGACCTCTCGGCCCAGGAGGTTGGAGCGGTAGTAGGCGTCGAGCTCGAGCCCCCGGGCCGCAGCGCGCTTCTCGACGTCGACCTGTGACAGGAGGCGGGTCCGAATTCGATCGGCGTTGATGGCGTTGGCCCGGACCCCGATCGGCCCGCCCTCGATGGCGTACTGCTTGGTCAGGGCGACCAGCGCGGCCTTGGGCAGGGCGTAGGGACCAAATTTTGCGCCCGGGTTGAAGGCGGCCTTGGAGGCGTTGAAGAGTAGGTAGCCGCCCATGCCCTGGGCTTCGAAGACACACATGGCGGCGGAGGCCAGGGTCTGGTGGGCGAAGAAATTGACCTCGAAGCTCGCCCGCAGCACGGCGTCGGGGCAGGCGGCGATCGGGGACTGGGGCGCGTAGCCGGCGTTGGAGACCACCCCGTCGAGGCCGCCGTAGTGACTCACGCAGCGATCGACGCTGGCCCGCAGGGCCGCCGGGTCGGCGACGTCGAAGCAGGCGAAGGCGGCGTCGAGCTCTGCGGCGAGGGCCTCGAGAGGGGCGGCCTCCCGGTCGACCAAAAACAACGCGGCGCCGGCTTTGGCGAAGCTTCGAGCCGTGGCCTCGCCGATGCCCCGGGCGGCCCCGGTGATGTAGACGATGTGGCCCTCGAGTCGGCGGGGCGATCGCTTGCCGAGCTTGGCCTGCTCGAGGGACCAGTACTCCATGTCGAAGAGGTCCGACTCGGGCAGGGCCTGAAAGCGCCCGACCTGCTCGGCGGCGGTGATGACCTCGATCGTGTGGGTGTAGAGATCCGCGGCGACGCGGGCGGCCTTGGGGGAGGTGCCCACACCGATCAAAAGCGCGGGTGTCGAGTCGGTGGCCCGGACCAGGATCACCCGCGGGTCCGCGTCGAGGGGCTGAATCACGCGCTCGGGCCTCGCTGTCCGCTGGCGGTCGACGTAGGCCCGGTAGCGATCGCGGAAGCCGGCGAGGCGAGCGTCGAGTTCGGCCAGGTCGTCGAGGGAGTCGAGGATCAGGGGTGTCGCCTTGGTTCGGATCACGTGGTCCGGGGTCGCGGGCCCGCGCTGCGAGACCGCGTCGAGATCGGCCCGCGCGAGGTAGCGGGCGATGGCCGGGCCGGTCCGCGCGTCGAGAAAGTAGGGCCGCTGGGTCCCGCCCGCGGCTGGATCGCGCGCGAGTCGACCGCGGAGCGAGGCGGCGTGGATGTCGAGGGCGACAGCCCTGTCGTCCGTGTCCAAACTCTGGGAATCGGGACCCGAAGCGCTCGCGGCGATGAAGGCCTCGGCCTCGCTCACCGCCCGGATGTGTCGCTCATAGGACTCGCGGGCGCTCGCCCCCCAGGTGAACAGGCCGTGCTGGAGCAGGAGCAGGCCTTCGCAGTCCGGGTTGGCCTCGGCGGTCTCGGCCGCGAGTTTGGCCAGCGCGAAGCCGGGCATGATGTAGGGCACCACGGCCAGGCGGCCCCCGAACAGGCGCCCGCAGATCGCCGCGGCGTCGGCTTGGTCGACCAGCGCCAAGATCGCGTCGGCGTGTGAGTGGTCGATGAACTTGGCCGGCAGGAACCCGTGCAGGAGCGTCTCCACCGAGGGGTTCGGGGCGCCCGCGTCGAGCAGGCGGGTGCGCTGAGCGTTGACCATGTCCTCGTCGGAGAGGGCCTGGCGCGAGCGCAGGACGGTGAGCGTGTCGAGGCGGACCGCGGGCAGGCCGGCGGGGGCGATGTCACCGAGGTCCCAGCCGCTGCCTTTGACACACAGCACGTCGACGCGCGCGCCCGTGTCGTCGATGAGCTGGGTCTTGACCGAGGTGTTGCCGCCTCCGTGCAGCACCAAGCTCGGCTCGGCACCGATCAAGCGTGAGCTGTACACACGCAGGGCGACGTCCTCGTTGCTGTGCGGATCGCCCGCGAACTGGGCGATGGCGTCTCGGGCGTCGGCGTCGTTCCAGCGGCTGTCCATGCCCGGGTTGTACCGGACCGGCCGGGCACCTGCGTGCCCCGTCCGGCCCCGTCGGTCTGGCCTGTCGGCCCTATACACACGAACAGTGACCAGGCGGACAGAGGCGCAGGTGCTCCGTTTTTTTGCGGCAGGGATCGGCCGTCCGTACGGTGCAGGGGACCGCGATGACCTGGCTCAACCGCATCTTGCTCGCCTTGTTCATCACCGCGGCGATCGCCTTTTTGCCCAGCTACGACGAGCTGGGTACGGAGGACCTCGCCAGGGTGAGGACCGAGCGTGTGGACCTCCGAGCGGGAAACGCGGGCCTGCGCGATGAGATTCGTCTGCTCGAGGCCGAGGTCCAGGCCCTCCACCGCGACCCGGACGATCCCGCCGACGCCGAGCGGGTCGACCGAGAGCTCGCCCGCATCGCCCGTGAAGACCTCAACATGATCATGCCCGGCGAGCTCGTCTTCGAGGTCCAGCGACCGGCGCCGACCCGCGGAGGGAGCCCGCTATGACCGCGGTCGCTCGCACGATCTACCGGGCGCGCCAGCAGGCCACCGAGTGGTGGGGACTGATCGTGGTCGTCGCCTTCGCCTATCTCCTGGGCATGGGCCAGTTCTCGGCCAAGCGCCTGTGGGCGGGGGACCTGCTCGTGCTCACGGGGCTGGCGATCTACGCGGCGACCTTGGCCCGGGCGCTCATGCGTGAGCTCAGCCCGGCCAGCGTCGAGGGCTCCCGGCGGCGGGGTACGGCGGCGGCTGCAATCGAGGCGGGTCACGAGCTCGAGCTCGGCCTGCTCTTGGTCACCGGCGTCTACATTCTCATCGTCGCCACGGGCGGTCTCGGCAGCTTCCTCTATCCGCTGGTCTACGCCCTGGTCTCGTTTTTGTTGATCGTCAACAAGCGGCGCTGGGTCGCGGCCGTGTGGCTGGGCGCGACTTGCCTGCTCGAGTTCACGGTCGGCTACGCCAGCCACCGCGCCGGGCTGAGTGCAGTCTGGGGCCCGGTCGCCATGCACCTGACCTACCTGGCGTTTTTCGCAGCGGGCAACCTCTTGATCTTGACCAGCTTGGCCACGCGCCTGCGGGGCCAGCACGCCGACAGCATCAGCACCGAGCTCGCGCGGATCCGCCAAGAGGCCAGCGACTTCCGGCTGATCGCCTCTCAGCTGCCCCTGGCCAGCCGGGCCGCGCGGACCCGCGAGGACGAGGAGCTGCGCATGGCTCAGGGCGCGGTGCACCACGTCCACGAGCAGCTGTTTTTCACTATCGATCTGCTCTCGGTGTCCCTCGATCTGCACACGGCGGCTCTGTTGTGGGTGCAGTCCGAGGATGACCAAGACGCCGGCGGGCGCCAGCAGAGCCGGCACACACCCAAGCTGGTCATCAAGGAGATGGCCACGGTCTCGGAGATGGTCTGCGACGACCCGGTGATCGATTCTCCCGGCGTGCTCGCGGCGATCTTGCGTGACCCCAAGCCCCTGCGTCTCAAGGCCCTCGGGGGCAAGCGCCTGCCCCCCTACTACCGCGGCCCGGAACCGATCACGGACCTCTGTGCCGTGCCCCTGACCGACGGCAAGGTCGTGCGAGGTTTTCTGTGTGCCGACCGCATCGACGATCGCCCGTTCACCGATCAGGAGCAGGACGCTCTTTGCAAGGCGGGCGCGCAGTGCATGCGCATCATCGAGCAAGAGCGCGCGTTCGCGGCGGTCGAGCGCGGCAAGTACGAGCAAGAACAGTTCTATAGGGCCAGCGAGCTCCTCAATCAGGCCCTGACCCTCGACGATGTCTACGCCAAGACCTTCGCGGCGCTCTCGGCCATCGCCCCCTACGAGATCGCCGTGGTCACGCGCCACGACGTGGGCAGTGGTTGCCACGAGGTGCTGGCGGTCGATCGGCCCCCGGCCCCCGAAGACCGGGGAGGGTCGGTCGACGATGCCCACTGGGAGGAGCTGGCCGAGGGTCTCGTCGGGATGAGCTTTCCCGACGGCGCCAGCTTGGTTTCGATGGCGGTCAAGAATCGCCACCACATGCCGGCGACGGGGGACTACCCCGACAGCGCCGTGGCCGTATTCGATGGCGAGAGCAAGCTCGACCAAGCGCGCAGCGTGTTGGTGTTGCCGCTGGTTCGGGGTGAGCAGGTCTTGGGCACGGTCACGGTGGTCAGCTCTCGGCCCAAGGCCTACCCCCCTGCGACCCGCGAGATGCTCCGGGTGATCAGCCACCAGGTCGGCGTCAGCCTGCAAAATGCCCGTATGTATCAGTCGATGGAGGAGCGGGCGACGACCGATGGCCTGACCGGACTGACCAATCACCGTGCGTTCCAAGAGCGCCTCGAGCAGCTCCACGATCTCGCCGAGCGCACCAACCAAAAGTATTCGATCATCCTCACGGATATCGATCACTTCAAGAACGTCAACGACACCTACGGTCACCCCGTGGGCGACGCGGTGCTCAAGCGGGTCGCGGCCATCTTCACCCGCTGGGCCCGCAAGGTCGATATCGTGGCCCGCTACGGGGGCGAAGAGTTCGTCTTGGTGTTGCCCGACACGGACGCGGAGGGGGCGGCTGTGTTCGCCAACCGTCTGCGCGAAGAGATCGCTGCCCAGATCATCACCTCGGACAACGGCAGCTTCTCTGTGACCTTGTCGCTGGGTGTGGCCGAGTATCCGCGCGACGGGACCAAGCGCCACGAGCTCATCGAGCGCTCCGATCAAGCGCTCTACTACTGCAAAGAACACGGTCGCAACATGGTCGCCAAGGTCTGCGATCTGCCCTGATTTCCGGCCAGATCTCTGGCCTGGAGTTCGCTCGGCTGCGCGGGGCGAGAGCGCGCGAACGCAAAGATCAGTCGATTCACAATTCTACGTAAAGTGAAGGTAAGTAGCCGGCGCAGGGCTCGCTATGGGTGCACCATGGTCGAAGCCATGCAAACACGCCTCCCCTCTCCCGCTCGCAGTATCGCCGTGCTCTCGCTCGGGCTGTTCGCGTGCGCAACTCCAGCGCAGGGCGACGAAACAGAGTCCGAGACCAGCGCAGAGACCAGCGCCGACCAAGACGGGGATTCGGGCGAGTCTCAGAGCAGCGGGGTGGCCGCTGGAGGCTGCGACCCGGCGACCTTCGTCGGGGCGATCACCCTGAGTCTGGAGGACGAGTACACCGGCTTGCAGGGCCAGGTGAAGAGCGCTGTGACGCCCTCCTTTGTGCCCGTGGCGGTCGCCAGCGAGGGTGTCTGCACCTTCTACCAGCCGCCGAACTTGTTTTGTGATCCCCCCTGTAGCGCGGGCGAGACCTGTGGCGCCGAGGGAGCCTGCATCCCCACGCCCACGCCGATCTCGCTGGGGACGGTCAGCATCGACGGTCTCGGGGCGGCCATCGATATGCAGTCGAGCGCGCCAGCCTATTTCTATACCTACCTCGGCACCCTGGCCCATCCGCCCGTGGACGAAGGGAGCGCCCTGACGATGCGGGCCAGCGGGAGCGAGAGCGTGTCGCCCTTCACCCTCGGCGCGTTTGCGATCACCGCCCTCGAGGTCGACGCGAGCAGCGTGACGCTGGAGCAGGACGTCCCCGTGGCCGTCACGTGGACGCCGGGGGGCGAGCCCTCTGCGACCATCTTGGCGGTCCTCGACATCGCCCAACATGGGGGCAACCCGGGGTCGATACGCTGCGAGTTTCCCGACCAGGGGGCGCTCGAGATCCCGGTGGCGCTGACCAATCAGCTGCTCAATCAGGGCTTTTCTGGTTTCCCCAGCTTGGTGCTGACGCGGCGCTCGGTCGACCATGTGCAGACCCAGGGGGGCTGCCTCGAGTGGCTCATGTCCTCGACCCAGGCGCTCTCGGTGATCATCGACGGGCTGACCTCCTGCGGTGACGACGAGGACTGCATCGCTCCCGAGACCTGCCAACCCGATCTGAGCTGCGGCTGAAGCCCCCACGACGCGAGACCATGACCATGACCACGCCTATGACCATGCCTATGACCACGACCACCACTCTCTGGACCACGAGCCTGGCGCTGCTCGCCCTGACCTGCGCAGCCACGGCCTGCAGCGACGATGGGGCCAGCGAGGACAGCTCGAGCGCGGGCGCGACCGGAGAGACGGACACGGGCCCCGAAACCGGGGACGCCGATGAGGTCGGCGAGACCAGCGGGAGCAGCGAGAGCAGCGAGACCACGGAGGGGGGCACGGCCGAGACCACGGACGAGGGCGAGACCGAGACCGCGGAACAGGGCACGGGGGAGACCGAGGGTGGCTACGAAGGCCCGCTCCAGGAGTGGTGCAGCACCCAGGCCGAGGACTTCTCGTTTTTCGTGACCAGCATGAGCGCGCTGTGGACCTTGTCCGGCGATCCGATCTCCGATCTCGAGGGCGGCTTCGGGGGCGACTTCGGAGGCCTCGAGGGCGCCGATGCGATATGCCAGGAGATCGGTGTCGCCACCGGGCACGGCGACAAGACCTGGCGCGCCTTTTTGAGTGTCACCGACGACGGCGCAGGCTCCCCGATCCACGCCATCGAGCGGATCGGGGAGGGGCCCTGGTACGACGCCAACGGTCGACTCGTCGCCTCCGGTCTCGCCGGCCTCGAGGGCGAGCGACCCGACGGCGACATCCAGTCCACGGACGACCTACCCGACGAGTGCGGGGTCCCCATCTCCCTGCTCGGAGATGCCCACGACGTGCCCACCGGCTCGGACAAACAAGGCATGCTCAACAACTCGGATCCCGAGTGGACCTGCATGGATTGGACCTCGACCGAGGGCGGCGTCAATCAGGGCCAGGGGGTCGGCGTGCGGGTCGGACACAGCTTCCCGCGCGAGGTCATGGGCGGCGGCGGCGGTATGGGCGGTGAGAACTGGGTCAGCGATCACTCGGCCCGGGGCTGCTCGAAGGGCGCCAACCTGATCCAAAATGGAGCCGGCATGGGCACCTGTATCGGCTGCAGCGGAGGCTACGGCGCGCTCTACTGTTTCGCCGAGTAGGTTCGGGT
>CAYVJQ010000004.1:102413-120062 GCA_964451725.1 uncultured Nannocystaceae bacterium
TTGGCGCTGGACTTGTTCCCCGCCGGGGTCCGCAGCATCCGCTCACGGACTCGACCGTGTTGCCGATTCTTGTACTCGGCGTGCGACGCTTCGCCCTGCTCGTTGGTTTTGGCGGTCGCTCGATCGATGATCTGAAACTCGACCAGCACAAACACGACGTTGCCACGCTCGAGCTCGGGCTCCTCACCCCAGTCCACACCCTCGACCAGGTCGTCCACGCGCACGGGCAGGTCGGCGATGAAGTTCAAAACCCGGAAGTCGTCGCCAGAGAATTCGTTTTGGTCGCCGGCCCAGTCCTCGCCGCCTGCGAGCGGGCTGGGGCCGACGGTGTGGAGGGGCTCTGGGTCGACCAGGGTGTTCACGGTCTGGCCCGGGACCACATAGTTGAAGGGGATGAGCCGGCGCAACATGGTGCGCAGGGTCGGGATGACGTCGTCTCGGCGCTCGACGATCAGGCGAAAGCGCAGCCGATCGAAGACTCGAGCCGCGCTGGTCGCCCGCTTGACGAGCATCTTGGTCAACAGCGACTCGCGGGTCTTGCGAGACCACTGAAACTCGATCACGGGCGCGCCCATGGAGCGCAGCTGATCGAAGACCTCGAGCACGCTCTGCTCCACACTCTCGAAGAGATCGAAGTCCGAGACCGGAAGCAGCGTCCGCAGCTCCCGGGCGTCGAGGTGATAGAGGATGTGCATCACCTTGAGCAGGGTGCAGGCGTTGCGCTGCTGCCTGCGGGTCCCGAGCTTGCCCGAGGCCATCAGCGGCAGCTGCACAAAAGGAGCCGTGTGCGAGACGACCTCGTCGACGTGAAGCTTGAGCACACGCTGGAGGTAGTCGGCCGCGTAGGCGCGCAGGGACTCGATGCGCGCCCGGTCGTCCGCGTCGTCCCAATCGAGGGCGTTGAGGGCGAGCAGACGGCGCGAGTCGGCCTCGGACTCGTAGTCGAGCCGATACCAGTCGACCACCGACTGGCCACCGAGCAGCAGACGCAGCTCGTTGGCGTCCTGGAGGGAGACCTGGGCCAGCGGGTCCGAGGAGCGGGCCCCGTTCGTTTGACGCTCGTTCGCTTGACGCAGGGCCTCGGAGACCCGAAAGGCTCGCATGCGTCGGGGCCGATCGGCCTCGCTCAGGGGGTCGAGCGGGGCCTCCCTATCATGCGGCTCGGTCATGGAGTCGTGTGTGGATCGCGCTTGGCGCGGTCCACACTTCAGGCGGTTCGGCGTGTAAAGCGCAGCGTGCCGACCAGGAGGCCGACTGAGACGAGTGCTGCGGTGACGTTTCCGATATAGGCGAGGATCATCGTTCTGCTCCAGTGTGGGGGTGCCTCCATGAGGTACCACCTTGTCAGTGTTCAACCTACAAAAGTGCAGATGTAGGTGTAGTTCGAACAGAGGCGCGAGACCCGGGGGTCTCAGGCAAGTCGCAAGTGCAGAAAGTCCCCTTGGCCGGGGTGGCACGCGGTTTGGGACCTTCCAGCCCCATCACGCGCGGCCGCATCTATCACATTCCTCGTCCTGCGAAAAGGCGAGCGCACTGGAAATCCGGGGCACCTGAACGACCAGACACACGCCTGGGGCGCAATCGCACCTGGCGGGCCGTGCCGGGTCGCAGGCGTCCGCTGCACCGGGATTTTTACACCGCTGCGGGAGCGGCGACCGATATCCGCGCACTCCGATATCCGCGCACTCCGATATCCGCGCGGGCCCGGTCTCCCGCCCCTGCCGTCGACTGGCCCTCCCGGTTCGGAGTCAGCAGAGCGGGTTCAGCCGATGTTGGGGCACAGCTCTTCGGGGCCGATGGCGTTGTTGTCCTCGATGCACTCGTTGAGCGCGCCGTTGTCCATGCCGTCGTTGTCCACCGAAGCGGTGATCGCGTAGGGGGTGGGCCCCGGTGACGCGATGGTGAGCTCGACCTTGACGCAGCCGCCGGCTGGGATCGCTTGGTCGGTCTCGACCGTGCCCAGGAGACCCGCGTCGGCCTCGGTGAAGGTCACGGCCACGCCCGGGCCCACACCCAGGCAGCCCTGGTTGCAGACCCGCACCGAGAAGGTGACCTCGGCCGCGCACATGCCGACGGTCTCGAGATCTTGGGGCACGAGGTCCGGGGCACAGTTTTGGACCCCGCCTTGGCTGTTGCGCCGGTACGAGTTGTAGGGGGCGCCCTCGGGGGTGTCCCAGTTGTTGGACTCGACCACCGGGATGCCGCCCGCGGGTGTCACGTTGGTCACGTGATAGGTGTGTTGATTCCAGATCGGTCGCGTGGCCACCCAGTTGTCGAGCCGGTCCTCCCAGACCTCGACACCGGCGTCACCGATCGCGCCTTGCTCGAACATGTTGTTGGTCGAGACCACGATCTCGGCCTTGAAGTCGCCGTCGACGTCCGCGATCACCGGGTACTCGACACGGGTGCCGGAGCTGGTGATGTCGAGGAACAAGATCTCCTCGTCGGTCATGTTCAGGTCGCAGCCGGGGCCGGGGGGCACGAGCTCGCAGTCGGGCTCGGTCCCCGGGTAGATCCGCAGGTACCACTCGTCGCCGTAGATGACCTCTGAGCGGCCGTCGCCGTCGAAGTCGAACACCGAAGAGCCGGTGCGGTTCGAGGACACGTCCTTGGTGACCGCGTGCCAGATCTCGCTCAGGGTGTCGACGCCGTCGAAGTTCACGACCACGTAGCGAGAGCCACCGGCGACGCCGATGTCCGGGAACCCATCCCCGTCGAAATCGGCGATGTTGGGCGGTCCACCGGCGCCCCCACCGGGGATCGGGAACTGGGCCAGGGGGGTCCCGCTGAGGCCGTCGAGGATGTCGATCACGCCGCCGCGGACCACGACCACCTCGGGCGCGCCGTCGAGGTCGAAGTCGGCCACGCCGCAGTAGCCGTCGCCGCCGGACTGCCACAGGGTCGAACCTTCGAAGTCCACGCCGACCTGACCCGTGAAGGTGTAGACCGTGCCGCCGCCGATCAGCTCCGGGCGCAGGTCACCGTCGAGGTCGGCCACACACGAGACCACGGCGTAGCTGTTGTTGGTGCCGAAGCCGGCGTCGCCCTGCCACAGCAACACGCCCTGGCTGTCGTAGATCGCCCGGCCGTAGGCGATCTCGACGTCGTTGCTGAGGTCGAAGTTGGCCAGGGAGGGGGCCCCGGAGATCAGGTTGCCGGCGTAGGGGGTCTGGGCTGCCCACACCGGTGTGCCCGTGTGGTCGATGAGCTGGAGCCGGTTGTCGGCGCCCACGTTCACGATCTCGAGGTCGCCGTCGTAGTCGATGTCGCCGACCGCGGGGATGGCCGTCCCGTCGCTGCGCCAGGCCGGGTCGCCCAGGGTCCACAGGGTCTCACCCGTGTCACCGTGCAGAGCCCGGAGCACCCCGTCGGTCTGCCAGTTGGAGATCGGGAAGCTGTTGAAGATCACCTCGGGCACACAGTCTCCGTCGAGGTCCGCGACCATGGGCGAGGCCATGACTTGGTGGTGCTCGGGGTAGTCCTCGGGGCCCGGGATGTGGTGGGGCCAGGTGACCTCGCAGGTCCCATCCGTGCACAGCTCTTCTTTTTGGCAGTCCGAGGGCTGCTCGCAGTCGCGGGGCTTGCGTACGCCCCAAGACCAGCGCGGGACCGGATCGAAGACACCCGCCTCGGGCGTGAAGGTGCAGCTCTCGTCGGCCAGGTCGGGCACACACTGGCCGAGATCCGGATCGCAGACCTCCCCCTCGTCGCAGTCCGACTCGGGCTGGGTCGCGCAGGCCAGCTGGGAGCAGGGTCCGCCGGGGACCACACACGCGCCCACGTAGCAGATCTCGGCGTCTCCACAGCACATCGGGTTCTCGTCGCCGCAGGGATCGATGTCTCCACAGTCGAGCTCGCAGCTGAGTGTGTCTTCGTTGCACAGCTCGGCACCGGTGCAGCAGTCGTCGCCGCAGGGGTTCTCGCAGCCGCTGTCCGTGTCCAGGGTCGTCGATGCGTCTGTGGTCGAGCTCTCCGCGTCCGTGTTTGTGTCGGTCTCGGACTCGGAGATGCCGATCTCGCTGTCTTGGGTCTCGATCCCGTCGTCGGCGCCGGAATCGTCCGAGCAAGCGAGAGAGCCGAGCGCGGTCAGAGGGAGCAGCACACAAGCGAAGCGACGCATCCTCTAGTTTTCGACTCTCGGCCACGGCGATGCAAGGCACAAATCGGCTACACCCTGAATTGAAAGCGCGCCCCGATGAGGGCGCGTCCGATCCCCGACTTCGAGGGGGGGGGGCTGTCGGTCGATCAGATGACTTTGGTCGGGGTCGGGGTCGGGGTCGGGGTCGGGGTCGGGGTCGGGGTCGGGGTCAGTAGGGGATGCAGTCGGACTGGCCGAAGTCCACGGCGTCGCGGGGCAGGAGCTTGAACTCGCTGAAGCTGTACGAGAGCGGCCCGACGATGAACGCGAAGTTTGTGCCTACGTTGCAGGTGTTCTCGAGGTCCTCGAAGTTCGAGTCGTCGATCCACAGGCCGTCGGTGACCACGAACTGGTCGTAGTCGTCGGGGGCGTCCGGGTTGAGGATCGTGATCGCCACGTCCTCCACCCGCACGAGCATGGACTCGTGAGGTTCGGCCTGGGCGCCGCCGGTGGCGATGTCCACGGCGCTCATGAGCTTGGCCGAGAAGCCGAGCTCACCCGGGTTGGGGGCCGGCA
This sequence comes from uncultured Nannocystaceae bacterium, assembly GCA_964451725.1. Classification (GTDB taxonomy): domain Bacteria; phylum Myxococcota_A; class Polyangia; order Nannocystales; family Nannocystaceae; genus Plesiocystis. The sequence goes on from CAYVJQ010000004.1 coordinate 107,068, forward strand.
CGTCGACCGTGATGGATGCATCGACGATCTCGGTCAGGTCGAAGTACTCCTCGACCGTGCCGGCGATGGTGACCTGGTCGCCGACCTGGAGATTGGCCGGGTTGCTGCCAGTGAACACGGTGATCCCGGTCCAGGGCTCGCCCGAGCCGGTCTCGGCGGTGAAGCCATCGTCGCCGGCGCTAATCGAGGTCACGAACATGCCGCTGATGGACACGGGGGCGCCCGGGGGCACGTGGTCGGGGTGGTCGGGGTTTTGGATGGCCTCGACACCGACGGAGCAGGCGAGCAGGCCCGGGTTGGGCTGGTCGCAGCTGTCACAGACGTCGCCGTGGCCGTCGAGGTCGGCGTCGGCTTGGCCCTCGTTGCTGGTCAGCGGGCAGTTGTCGACTCCGTTGGCGACACCGTCACCGTCGATGTCGTTGGCGGCCGCCGCCGCGCAGCTGTCGCTGGCGTCGAAGGGACAGGGGTCACAGACATCGCCCTGATCGTCGAGGTCGACGTCCGGCTGCTCGTCGAAGAGGGTGACCGCGGCCGTGGTGAACACGGGGTTGAAGACCGTGGGGCAGTTGTCGACGTCGTCGGGGATGCCGTCGCCGTCCTGGTCGCTGGCGGTCACGCCGTCGGGGAACTCGACCGGGCGGTAGGGCACACAGCTGGGCTCGTCCTCGGGGATGTCGCAGAAGAACAGGGGGTAGGTGACCTCGGCCTCGATGGCGCTCAGGGTCGTGGAGGTGTCCTCGGCGACGCAGGCGACCTTCTCGGCGCCGCACACGTCGAGGGCCTCACAGTTGCCCGCGCCGATCGCCGCCGCACCCATGATGTCGACGTCGCCGTAGAGGGGAGTGCCACCGCGGAGCACCAGCGCGGTCGTCGACTCGTGCGCATGGATCACCGCTGCGTGGTCGACCTCGCCGGCCTTGGCGAACATGGCGATGTCGGCCGCGTAGCCGACCTTGAGCATGCCGATGCCCCTGTGAGCACCGACCGCGAACGCGGCGTTGGTGGTCGCCATCTCCCACAGCTGCTTGTCGCTGAAGTGGTCGCCGAAGTGGACGTCGTCGAGGTACTCGGCGCAGGCCAGTTCACGCAGCATGTTCATGGAGCCCGAGGGGATCCAGTCCGTGCCCAGGGCCAAGGGGACGCCCAGCGTGTCCATCAAGGTCACGGGCGCGGTCTGGCCGTAGAGCACCACGTTCGAGCGCGGCGACCAGATGACCTTGGCCTTGGCGTCGGCGATCGCCTGGACGTCGTCGGCGGTCACACCCACAGCGTGGACCAGCGAGGTCTGGGGCTCGAGCAGGTCGAGGGGATCGACCGAGGTGCAGGCGAACTCGTTTTGGGCGTAGCGGTCGATGCCCTCGGCCACGTGTGGCAGGTAGGCGTCGAGGCCGGCGACGAAGTTCGGGCTCGTCGGATCGCCGTAGTCGCAGGAGTTGGACTCCTGGTCTCCGTTGGAGTCACCCAGGGGGAAGGTGTCCGTGTCGGCGGGCTGAATCTGCAGGCCCTCGAGGTCGCCGCTCGAGTCGAGGTTGCGCAGCAGACCGGAGCGGCTGCCCGCGCTGGCCGTGGACGTGGCTCCACCCATGACGAAGCGCAGCTCGGCGCCCAGGACCTCCTCGGGGGAGGCGCCGCCGTCGTAGGGGAGGGTCGCGTGACCGTTGAGGCCCTTGCGCCAGTCGTGGCGGTGCTCGTAGCGGTCGGGGCCGTCACCGATCGGCCAGTTGTTGGCGAAGGTGATGTGATCGTGGGTGTTGATGAGACCCGGGCTGACGACCGTGTCGGCGCAGGTCAAAGCGGCGTCGGCCTCGGCCGGGGTCCCGCAGTCGCAGCCCACACACTGGATGACGCCGCCTTCGATGAGCACGGAACCACCGCGGTAGACGGTCTCGGGGGCCAGGATGTCGCCCCGGATCAACAGGCTTGCGCCGGCCTCGCCCTCCGTGTCACACAGGCCGCTGGCCGCGGGCGGGAGTGGATCGCACTCGACGATCTCTCCGTCTCCGGGGTTGGTGCCACCGGTGTCGGTGCCGTCGGTGTCCTCACCATCGGTGTCGCCGGTATCGCCGGTGGTCGAGTTTGATTCGGAGCCGATTTCGTCGTCGGTCGTACCGCCGGTGTCGTCCGTGCACGCCGAGAGGGTGAAGAGGCCGAGGGGGAGCGAGAGCAGCAACAGAGGGTGGATACGCATGACAGGCTCGATTTTCGAGGGGTGCTCGAGAGGGGGTCTCGAGGGGGGTGCTCAGGGGATGTCGACCCCGGGCGCGGCGGCGTCCAGGGACCATTGCCAGTCGTCGAGCAAGACGAGGGCATCAAAGAGGTGGCCGCCCGCATCCCAGACGGCGAAGCGAATGTCCATGATCTCGCCGGGTTCGACGTTGCCCGACATCTCGAGCCAGCCGGTCGCGCCGCCCACGGGGAAGCCGTTTCCGTTGCACGATTGGGAGCCGTCGATGGCGTCGAAGCCCGTGCCCGCGAGCTGGGCGGGGCCCGCGTCGCAGCTGTGCGGGGCCGCAGGGAGGTCGCCCTGACAGCCCACGTTGCCGCTCTCACAGACCGCGAACAGAGCCGGGGCGGTCTTGAGGATGTTGAGGCCGACGGGGACCAGATCGCCGTCGTTGTCGAACACGGCGATGTTCTTGGTCGCCGGGTTGTCCTCGGCGTCGCTGTCGATCAGGGCGACAAAAAAGTCGTTGTACTCGCTGCATACCCACTCGGGGTACTCCGCCGAGAAGAAGAACATGCGGGCCGTGAACGAGCGGGCGTTGGTCGGCACGCGAACCCGGAGGCTGAGCATGACCGAGTCGTTGGCATCGGTGTTGTCGCTGGGGTTCTCGCCCGCGCACCCCGTGGCTGGGAACTCGCCACCGTTGGCCGCGACCCAGTCGGCCGGAGCGTCGACAGAGGTACCCAGGTTCTCGCCGCTCTCGAAGGCGGCGAAGGCGGGGTTGGTCTGGCCGGGGGCCGCCGCGTGGCCCGTAGACAGCACGACCAAGCTGTCGCCGCCGCTGGGGCTGATCTGGTCGCCGAAGGCCGTGCGGATCGCGTGTTGGACCGGGAGCGGGGCGCCGCCCCCATCGGCGAGGGTCAGATCGGCCGAGATGACGCCCCAGGTGCGCTCGGCGAGCGGCGCGTTGGTGACCGTGGTCTGGCACAGGTCCAGGGCCGCCGCGAACGCCAGCGGGTCGCCCGCGTCGCTGGCCAGGCCCGCGTCGCAGCTCGGCTCGACCTCGTCGATGGTCCCGTCGCAGTCGTCGTCGACCTCGTTGCCCTCGACCTCGAAGGCCCCCGGGTTGACGAGGTGGGCGTCGATGCAGCCGAGCAGCTCGTCGTCGCAGCAGTCTCCGTCACAGGTCGTCCACCCGTCGCCGTCTTTGTCTTCGGCGAGCAGGCTGCCATCGCAGTTCTCGTCGATGTCGTTGCCGCACAGCTCGGCGCCGGGGAGGGTCGAGCCCACACATTCGCCCCAGGTTCCAACCTCGCTGCAGGTCGCCGAGCCGGCCGCGCACACCCCGATGCCCTCGGTCGCCGCTGGACCGTCGTAGCACTCGTCCGTATCGCCGGGTTCACACTCGGGGAAACACAGACCCACGGCCTCGTCGCAGACTGGACCGTTGGGGTGGTCGGCACAGTCTGCGTCGGCTTTGCATTCGTCGCCGCTGTCGCTGTGCTCGTCGTTCTCGTCGTCGGTCGAACCTTGGGTCAAGGTCGCGGCCGTGTCGGCGTCGCCCTCGCTCTGAGAGTAACGATCGCTACAACCCGAGAGCGAGAGCACGGCCAGAGCAACGGAGACCAGGGGCAGCTTGCAGCGGTACATGGAGGTAGCTCGGCGTCGAGGCCAGCCCGCGCTCGCGGGCTGAGGGGGGATGGGGGATGGGCCAGATCGGTCGAAGCAGTCGAATCAGCTGAACTCAGCTGATCATTCGGCGACCAGGTCACTCGGGTCGCGGGGCTCGAGCTTGAAGTTCGAGAACCCGTAGGTCAGCGCGCCGGTGATCGACGCGAAGGAGGTGCCCACGGCGGGGGCCACCCAGTCGTCGATGGCGAAGAAGATGTCGTCGATGCGGAGGTCTCCGGTGACCACGAACTCGTTGAACTGCTCCGGGTCGTCCGGGTTCGCCACGGTCACGGTCACGTTCTCGACCTGCACGAGCACACTCTCGTACTGCTCGGTCATGGCGCCGTCGGTGGCGATGGCGGCCGGGTCGGCGATCAGCTCGGGGGCCGGCGCGGAGCCGGATCCGGTCGTGGTCACGGCCGAGGCGTCGGCGATCGAGATCTGGCTCATGTCGAAGAACTCGGAGTAGGTCCCGACGATGGTGAGCTCGTCGCCCGGGGCCACGCTGAAGCCCGCCGTGTCGTTCATGTGGATCTGGATGCCCGAGTAGGGGCCGCCCTCGACCTCTTGTACGAAGAAGTCGCCCTCGGGGCTGTCCGACCAGGTCAGGCCCGAGCTGGCGACGACGCCCTCGAGTTTGACCACGCTGTTCTCGGTGACCATGCCCTGCTGAATGTCGTAGATCGGCGTGGGATCGTCGGGGGCCGGGGCGTCGGTGTAGCCCGCCAAGTCGCCGGGCTCGGTCGGCTCGAGCTTGTACTCGCCGAAGGTGTAGTGGAGCGGCCCGGTGATCGAGGCGAAGCTGCCTCCGACTTGGACGTCGGGGAGCTCCGTGAACAGGTAGCTGACGAGCACGTCGCCCTGGAGCAGGTACTGGCCAAAGCCGTCGTTGCTCTCGGCGATGGTCGCGTCGCTGACCTGGACGCGGACTCCCTCCCAGGGCTCGGCGTCGCTACTCGTGCGCCCGACTTCAGCCGCGCTGACCATGGCGGGCCCGGGCAGGGCTGCCCCACTGCTGACCACCGTGATGTCGGCCGCAGTCTTGATCTCGAGCTGGGAGACGTCGAAGAACTCTTTGTACTCGCCGGTGACGTCGACGACGTCGCCGGGCTGGAGCTGCGTACCCATGACGGTCTCGGTCCACAGGTATAGGGAGATGCCCGAGTACTCGCCGCCGTCGGCCTCGCCGATGAACACTGTCCCACCGCCGCTTTCCTCGTCGACCGCCACGGGGGAGGTCACGATCACGTTCTTGACCGTGACGATCGTGTTCTCCGCGATCTCGCCACCTTGGATGTCGTAGATCGTGGTCTGCTCGCCGCCTGTGGTCGAGGTCGAGTTTGTGCCGTTGGTGTCCGTGGCCTCGTCCGTGGTCCCGACGGACTCGCCGACCTCATCTTCGGAGGTGTCGTCACCGGTGATGAAACCGACGCAGCCGGTGCTCAGGGCCACCGTCCCGAGCACCAGACTCGCGGCGAGGGTGGGAGAGAGCGAGAGGAGCGGGGAGGAGCGGGGCGCTTGGCTGAACATGGTCGAGCTCGATAGGGGCCGTGGGCCCGAGTTATCGATTCGCTCATATCACGAAGATGGGAGGGCTACCCACCCGCGAGGTGGCGCAAAACGGTCACGAAGGCGTGAACTCGCCTCATCTCTGGCTCGAACTCGGGGATCCCCCAACACCGACCCGACAGACGACACAAATGTCCCGGTTGCGCCCGCGCGAGAACTCGGGATCGGGTGCGCAGCCCTGCGGGGGATCGCTCCCAGCGCCGCTAACGGGTCCCGTAGTCCGAGACCCGTTTGGCGCCCTCGGGCAGGGGCAGGGCACGCTTGGGATTGAAGTCCGTCATCAAGAACACGGGCGTGGCCTCGGGCCAGCGCTCGGCCATGGCCGCCAGGTTGCCCGGCTCGTTCTCGAAGACCCCGACCACCGCGCCCAGGCCGTCGATGGTTTCGAAGGCGCGGCGCTTGAACTCCAGGTCGTCCTCGTCCTTGCTGGGCTTGAGGATCAGCCGGGTCCGGCCGCCTGCCTCGGGCTCACCGGCGTGCTCGGAGATCGGGAACTCCCAGCGCCTGAGGCTCTCGCGTGTGCCCACCAGCATGCGTGGGGCGTCGCGGCCGGTCAGGTAGACGATCGTTGCGCCGTGTTCGTACAGCGCGCTCACGTAGGCGGGCGCCTCCGTGTAGGGCACGTCGAGCAGAGCGTAGTCGTCGGCGAAAAAACGGGGCGCCCAGTAGGTGATCGCAGGCTCGAGCAAGGTCGCGTCGATGCCCGCGCGTGTGAAGGTGTCGCCGAGCATGTAGTGGATCGCCGTGGCCGGGAGCCCGCGCAGGCGCTCGGCCTGTCCGTGTTGCTCCGGGCCCAAGGTCGCCGCGAAGGCGTGGAGGATCTGCTGGGTCCGGGGGCGATTGTCGAACAAGGTGTGATCGAGATCGAAGACCACGACGGGCACGGCGCCCGCATGCACGGTGTCGAGGACTGCACTTTCGATCCCTGACAGGGCACGGTCGTCCTCGGGGCCGCGGTAGGCGGGGAGCGAAGCGGCCAAGGGGGGAAGCTCTGCGGTCTCAGGCTGGGGCTCAGGCTGGGGCTCAGGCTGGGGCTCAGGCTGGGGCTCTGGGGACGCCGGCGCGCAGGCTGGGCAGGGTGTGCAGGCCTTGCCCAAGGCGGCGCTGTGATTCGGGTCGTGGTCCGTATCGCTGTCGTCGCAGCCGAGTACGCCGGCCAGGCTCAACATGGTCAGGCCGCACCAGAGGGCAGCAGCGCGGTGGCCATCGGCGGTCGTCGTTCGGGTCATCAGCTCAGCTCCTGCGGTCTCGAGATTGGGTTGTGGGGTCGGAGTCGGGACCGGGATGTTCACCAGTCACACGCGACGCTGCCACAGCTGCCCCACATCCCGACCTCCGCCGACTTCGCTGCGTCCTCGAGGCCTTGGTACTCGGCGACCTTGCTGTTCCCGTTGGGGGGGACATGCAGCAGGCAGGCGTGCCCCTTTTCGAGCAGGAGCCGGTTGACCTCGTTGTTTTGTACACTCACGTAGGCCAGCAGTCGGCCGTACTGATCTTTGCACTCCACGTCGTACTCGAGGGTCACGGCTTGATCGAGGACCAGCCCGGCGTTGTACTCGGTGGCCGCTTGGCCGCCACACTCGTTTTTACCGTTGGTGGTCTCGGGCGTGTTCACCAGGATGTAGCGAATGGTCTGGCCCGAATCGAGCTCGACCGTGTCGCCGTCGATGACACGCTCGACCACGGCCTCGGTCGGTCCGCAGGTGTCTTCGGTGTCCGACTCCTCGGTCTCGAGGCCATCGCTGCTGCCGTCGCCATCGCCGTCTCCACTGTCATCTCCGATCAGGGGAACACCGAAACCGCAGCCGACGAGAGACACGCCGACGGCGAACAAGAGACAGCGCGACACCCGGTTGTTGTGCCTCAGGCTCCGGCGCTTGACCAGCTGGGGCAGGGGGGACTTTCTTGCTACCTTGGTTCCGTGGCCGACTCGACGGAGGGAACGAAAGCAAAGGACGCCGAGGGTCGGGATGACGAGCGTGATGCGCGCGACGAGCAGGAGGAGCCCGAGCGTGAGCGCTCCTTTCGCCGCCTGGGCGACCAGCTCATCTCCAACCTCATCGGGGATTCGAGCGCGGCCTTCAAGCGGGGCCAGGGCCTGGTCACCGGGGTCGCGCACGGCACCAAGGAAGAGTTGGTTCGGGTGATCTCCCAAGAAGTGCGAGGTTTCCTCGACAAGATGGACGCCGCCGACCTGGTCCAGGAGATCGTCTCGGGCCTGGTCATCGAGATGAAGACCGAGATTCGCTTCAGCCGCGCCGAAGACGGCAAGGTCCAGTCCGAGATCAACTCGGGGGAGACCACGATCCGGCATAAAGAAGACGAGCCCTCGTCCGAAGACTGAGGGCGACGGAGGTTCAGACCTCGGGAGGTTCAGACCTCGGGAGGATCGGGGGTGATCGAACCCAGCGAGTCATCCTCCTCGGCGCTGTCTTGGGTCTCCGGCTCCGCGTCCTTGGGGAAGATGTGCTTCGAGACGTACTTGCCGAGCTCAGAGCCGATTCGCAGGCCAAATCCGGTGATGATCGCGCGGAGCAGGATGTTCACCGCCCAACTGTGACACACCCCTAAACTCGGGTTGCGATCAGCCCTGCGCGGGCGAGCGCCAGGAGCGTGGCCTCGAGCTCCTCGCGGATCTCGGCGGGGGTGTCTGGATTTTCGCGGGCGGCCTCGATCGCGGCGATCTGAGGTGTCCAACGTTCGTGGGCGCGCTCGTCGAGCGCGACCTCGGCCGGGGTCAGGGCCTCGGCTCGATCTCGCATGGCTTGGGCCTGGGCGAGTGCCTCCCGACTGGAGCGAACGTCGGGCGTCGGGACCGAGGCGATCTCTCCCTTCATGGTCTCTCCCCTCATATAGTTGGGCGCGACCTCAGATGACTGGTCATCCATGGCCCGGGTGTCCCAGACCAGGGCCGTGGTCACGCCCAACCCTGCGGCGAGCGCTACGGTGATCGCGCGGCGCCACAGAGGTCTGGAGAGCTCCGCCTCACGGCGGGGTCCTCGACGGCGCTCGGTCCCGTAATAGTGATGGGGGAGGCCCTGTGTGCGCCGGTCTGGGCCGCGCCTGCGCTCGATCTCCGCGTCGGGGCTCGGACGCGTGGGATCCGCTACCTGCTCTGAAAATCGGTGATTTTTTGCTCCCCCTGCCACCTGTACAGCATCCTACGGAAGCACCGCCTCCCGCCAGTTCTCGACCGGTTCGGCACCCCTCCTTGGGTCTGCCGAGCCACTACCGGGCAGGGGCTTCACTCGGGTGTGTTCCCGATTCGACGGCTTGACCTCGACCGAGACATTCCTTACACATGTTCAGTGCTGAGCGTCTGTGACGCCCAGCCGGACCCGGCCCAGCCTCGCACATCCGCGAGTCTGCCCGTCCACCGACATCGCTCCCGACGGGAGCTGCGAAACTTCAGGGGAAACTGTGCGACAGCCACTCACCGCTCGCCAGCGCGAAGCGCTCGATTACATCACCTACTGCCTCGACGAGCGCGGATACCCGCCGACTCTGCGCGAGATCGGCGAACACATGGGTATTCGCTCGACCAACGGGGTCAACGACCACCTCAAGGCCCTCGAGCGCAAGGGCTACCTCATCCGCGAGGAGCTCAAGAGCCGGGCCCTGCGACCCGTCGACATCGACAGCGCCAAGGTCACGATCTCGATCGTCGGCAGCGTCGCCGCCGGCCAGCCGATCTTGGCGCAGGAGAACGTCACCGATCGGGTCACCATCGATCGTTTCTTCATCGGCAAGGCGCCCTCGAGTGAGGTCTTCGGCCTCGTGATCCGGGGTGAGTCCATGATCGACGACGGCATCTTCGACGGCGACTACATCTTCGTTCGCAAGCAGGCGACTGCAGAGAACGGTGAGATCGCCGTGGTCATGATCGACGGTGAAGCGACCTGCAAGCGGATCTTCCACGAGGGCGATCGTGTCCGCCTGCAGCCGGCGAACGAGACCATGTCGCCGATCTACGTGCACCGCTCCGAGTTCCGCTCGATCGACGTCATCGGCAAGGTCGTCGGCGTCTACCGTCGCCTGCACTGAACACCGTCGCCCTGCGCTCTGGCCCCGGCTCTTCGGTCCGATACGTCGGCCGGGCCGGGCGCTCTCAATTGTAAAGCGCGACAAAGGGTGACGCGGTCTGATGGGGCGTGGTATGCGCCGACAATCCGCCAGGGCGCGGGCTGTCCAGCCTGCTAATCTGCTCCCGTGGCCATGTGGGTCCAGCGAGCGCGAGATCCTCGCCGCCGCGGCATCCCCTTGGCCGCGGCGGTAGGCTTCCTGTTGCTCTCTGGCGCGGTCAACTTCGGTGTCGTGCGGGGGGCGGTGTTGCTGTTCAAATCCGAGCCTTGGGAGGACACGAGCGAGGAGCTCTTGATCGTCGATCTGACCGACCCGGGGGAACTCGAGACGGAGGAGCTCGAGGACGAGCCCGAGCCCGAGCTCGAGGAGCAGCCCAACCCGGAGCGGGAGTTCGAGCTCATCGAGCCGGAGCCCGAGCAGCAGCCAGCGCCCGAACCGGAGCCGGAGCCGGAGCCCGAGCGCCCACCCGAAGAGGAGCCCGCGCCGGCTGAGGTCCCGGTCGAGCTCGAGCCGATCCCGGCCAACATGAAGATGGTCGAGCAGCTCGACGAGTTCGACGACGCCGAGACCAACAAAAACGCTGATTTCCTCTCCAACATCGATCGCGCCGTCGTCGAACAGACCCAGGCCGAGATCACCAACTTGGCTCGAGATGCGCTCGAGGCCGAGGCCAGCCAGCTCGAGCCCTCCGAGCTCGCCGAGCGCGGGACGGCCTCGGAAGACGCCATCGCCCAGGCTCAGGACCAGCGCAGCGCCGATCAGCGCAAAGCCCCCGACGTCGAGCCCGAGCGCGAGGACATGCGGCCCGAGCAAGACGACCCCGAGAAAAAGTCGCTGCTGGCCACCCGCGAGCTCGAGGCCCTCGAGCACAGCGAGGCCATGGAGGCGGTCGAGGACTTGGCCCTCGAGGCCGCGGACGGGGTCGTCGCCGCCGCCCAAGAGCGCTCGTCCAGCGTCTTGGCCCGAGATCAGCAAGCCAAGATCACGAGTCGAGATCCGCGCTACCAGTTCAAGCTCTCCCACGACGAGATGGATGCCGTGTTCGGCCACGATCACCGCGCGCCGGTGAACACCGAGTCGCTGAAGATGAGCAAGAACGAGGGCATGTGGGACGACGCCCGCAAGGCCTATCAATCGCCGCTCGAGAACTTTGTGCCGGAGGTCAAAACCGGCAACCAGACCGCGCTCAACAGCCGCAAGCACCCCTTCGCGCGCTACATCACCGCCATGCACCGGGGCATCCACCAGGCCTGGGGCTTCGGCTATCTCGAGGCCCTGGACAACAGTGGGTCCAGCCACCCGCTCAACGACATGGGGCTGTGGACCAAGGTCGAGATCGTCCTCGCCAAGGACGGCACGGTCGAGAAGGTCAAGACCGTGCACCACTCGGGGAACTCGTCCTTCGACGCCGCCGCGCGCGAGGTCGTGTTCTCGACTGGGCCCTACCCCAACCCGCCCAAGTCCATCCGCAGCGGCAACGGAAAAATTTATATCCACTGGTCTTTTCACCGCAACGAGCGGGCCTGCGGCACCTTCGGCGCTCAGCCCTTCATCCTCGACAACGCGGGGCAGGGCGAGATCCCCGATGTCCACGGCGAGGTTCACCTCGACGGGCGAGCGGGAGGCGAGATCGAGGGCCCACGCGTGATGGCTCGGACTCGAGGAGGCAGCGCGCTCGAGGCCGCGCGCGGTGAGCAGACCGAGGAACTCTACCGGGGCTCGGTCGAGCCCCCCAAAGCTGCGGGCCCCGGCACCACTGTGACCACTCCCGGCGGGCAGGGTCGCGGGGGCATGGGAGGGACAGGACGGACGGGGGTAGGCTCGGGCGCGCCGGGCTTCGGCACGGCAAAGTCTGGCCAGGGCCAGGGCCAGGGCCAGGGCCAGGGCCACGGCGGGACCGGCTCGTCGGTCCCACGACCATCCGTGCCACGGCCCACGGTCGGTGGGACAGGGACAGGCACGGGTGCAGGCATGGCCTCGAAGTCGGGGCGATCGGGGGGACTGCTCTCCGGCGCGCGCGCCGAGAGCAAGCCGGTCTCCGAGCGGCCCGCGGCCGACCCTTCCGGGGAGACCGACGCGGTCGCCACGGCGATCGCAAAAAACTGGGTCCGGGCCTTCGCCAAGGGTGAAGTGGCGACCATGGTCAACCGCAGCGCCGTACCCTTCCGCTCGGGGGCGACGGTCGCCGCCAAGAACAAAGATGAGCTCAGCGCCCTGCTCGAGGCTCTGGCCGACGAGGTCGCGGGCAAGAAGATCAAGCACGAGGGCACCTACACCGCCGCCGCCCTACGCAAGAAGTTCGGCTCGGTCCCCTCGGGTATCCAAGAGGGGGAGGAGCGACTCTACGCCGTGTTCGAGATCGGTGGGGACTCGGTGATCTTGATGCTCAAGAAGCGCTACGGCTCGTGGCGCGTCGTGGGCATCACCCGCTGAGCCCGATGGGTGGGGCGCGAGCTGAACCGACAGTCCGCCTGCGCTGCTTCGCCTACGCGCCCTTTAATACGGTACGGGGTCGAGGCACGCTCCCTGGAATTACCGAGGGCCCCCGCCACACTCTCGTGCGCACGGAGGCCCTCGGTGACACCAGCGCTTACTTGCGGGTGAAGGTCAGCTTGTCGATCGAGACGTCCTCGATCGGCTTGTTGGGCTGAGGCCGGCTCTGGACCCGGACCTTGGAGATCTCGAGGGGGACCTTGGAGTCACAGCGACCGAAGATCGTGTGGCGGTCGTTGAGGGCCTCGGTCTTGGTCACGGTCACAAAAAACTGTGCGCTGCCCGTGTTGCCGATCGTCAGGCCGGTCTTGTCGTCGTAGCGCGGTTTTTGGGTCCGCTGGTCGTAGGGGTTGCGGTTGGCCATCGACAAGATGCCGGCGCCCGTGTGCCGCAAGCTCGGGTGAAACTCGTCGGGGATGAAGTAGCCCGGCGTCCCGCGGCCTGTGCCCGAGGGGTCGCCGGCTTGGACCATGAAGCCCTCGATGACCCGGTGGAACACGCTCCCGTCGTAGTAGGGGCCCTTGACCCAGTCCTTGCTCTTGCGGTTGCGGGGGTCTTGGTAGGCCCGAACGCCCCGGGCCAGACCGACGAAGTTGGCGACCGTGAGCGGGGCCTTCTCTTCATAGAGCTCACACTCGAAGGTGCCCATGCTGGTCTCGAAGACCGCCGTCAGCTTGCCCTTGGTCGTATCGGCGAGCTCGGGATCGCCCTCGAAAGCCATCTCGAGCGTGAACGGCCCGACGATGGGGTCGCCCTGCGCAGCATTGTAGGCGAACACGTCGGGCCCGAGCAGGCCCGAGTTTGGGCGCGGCTGCCACCCCTTGGTGAAGGTCTCGATCGGGCGCTTGTCCTGGGTACAGGCGCAGCCCGAGTCCTCGGCCGTGGTGCAAGTCTCCCCTTCCGGTAGGCAGGTGTCTCCACAGGGCGTGCCCACGAAGCAGTACTTGCAACAGCCATCGTCGACGGGCGCCGAGTTTTTGGCCCCCTGCCCGTTGGCCCCCTGCCCGTTGGCCCC
>CAYVJQ010000004.1:120162-121747 GCA_964451725.1 uncultured Nannocystaceae bacterium
TTGGCCCCCTGCCCGTTGGCCCCCTGCCCGTTGGCCCCGGCGGTCGGCGTCGTTTTTTCGCCGCTGGTCTTCGCCATCGCCGCCTCGGGGGAGGTCTTGTCGGCTTTGCCGGTCTGAGCCTGTCCCGTGGTGGCGGTGGCTTCGTGGGAGCCCGAGTCACAAGCGGCGAGCGCGAGAACGAGGGCAGGCGCGATCGCAAGGGCGAGGCGGGGCGTGAAGGATTCGAGGCGGAGCGGACGTGAGTAGGTCGGCATGACAGCTTCTCTCAGGCGCGTAGACAGTCTTGGGGTCTCGCACATCGAGCGCACGAGGGCTACTCTCGCGTTTGTGAGGCCACTTCGTTGCGCGCTGCGTATTTCGCTCATCACGCTGCTCACGACCACCGTGGTCGCGAGCGCAGGCTGCCGAAACCGAGCTCGAGATGGAGGGGCGCTGGCGGGCGAACTGGTGCCGCCGCGGGACGCTGAGCCCTGGGAGTCCCGGTTCGCGGTCGCCTTTGACGACTCCTACACACCCACGGACGTCAATCTCCAGGGCCGCGCCCCAAACGATGTCCTGGATCAGCAGCTCTTCCAAGCTCGACTCGGCCACGCGGCCCTCGTGATCCTGGTGCGGGTCGACCAGGTTTGGGGAAAGGGCCGCTACGAGGGTCGCCAGGACCAATTTGTGGAACTCGAGGTCGGCGAAGTGCTCATGGGCAGCCTCCCGAAGGAGGCGCCCGAGCGGCTGATGGTCGAGGTCCAGAGCATCGACGAGCTGCCCGGAGCGCTCCGCGGCGAGGTCATGCTGCTGTTCCTGCGCTGGGATGAGGAGTTCGCGCCCCCCTATCACCACCACCTCATGCCCGCCGACGAGGAGCTGATCGCGCTGATCAAGGCGATGGTCGAGCACGCCCAGGGGGAGGGCGTGCTCAACGCCGACGGAGGCGAGAGCAAGAAGGGCCGCCGGGGCAGGAAGACCAAGGCCAAGCGTGGAAATCGGCGCAAACGGCGAGGGCGGGAAGGCTCTGGCCCCAAAGAGCCCGTGGACGACCCTGGCGTCTCAGGGGGAACACCCATCGCCGCTCCGGTCGGCACCGCGATACCGTCGGATACACATGAGGCGCCCCGAGACCAGACTGGCGCAGATGCGCCCCAACCGGACGCGAGCACCGGGTTGCAAGACCTCGGCGAACCCGACCCCAAACCCGACTCCAATCAGCGCGAACCCGGGGGAGGAAACGAGCCGCCGGAGGCAAACTGAGCGCTCGAGTGCAAACGTTGTTTGCGCGCCGCCGAACGCAATCCCCGCGGAAATCCGGTCCCGTCTCAAAAATCGGAAAAACTTCACCGGCACGCTTGACCTCATCAACTTTCGCCCGTACAACCCGCCTCCCCTGACCGGGTCGCCCCGGTCGCCAACGGGCCCAAGCCTGCCACCCCGCTCCTCGGAGCGAAGCTGAGCAGGAATCGGAAACCGAGGCGGGGAAACTTCGCTTCTTGAAAACTGAAGAGCAGGAACACGGACCACGAAACCGCACGGTTTCGAAAGCACACGGCAATGTCGTGTGTCGTAGAAGCTGTCTGCGGGACAGTCGTTCAGCAAT
>CAYVJQ010000005.1:0-22276 GCA_964451725.1 uncultured Nannocystaceae bacterium
CTGCTGGGGTTGGGCCTGGGGTTGAGCACCCTGCTCGGCTGCCCCATGCCCGGTGGTGGATCCGGAACCACAGGCTCGGTCCGGGCGACCAACTACCCACCTGCATCCGTGTACGAGATCGACCCCGAGTTCGGGGGGGAGTGGTCTGGAGATGTGGACGGATTCTCCGGCACGCTCCTGCTCGGCACTCTCGACGAGCGCAGCTACTTTGGGTCTTTCGTCACCAGCGACGGCGCGCTCGAGTACACGCTGTTGCTGGATCACTCTTTTGTGGTCACCGAGCAGGGCAGCGAGGCGCCCTCGAACCGCTGTACCTTTACCTGGCAAGACGGGCTGGGCAGCCGCGGGCGGGGTTGGCTGCTCATCAACCGAGACGACACGGCGCTCACGGGGTCGTTCGGCTACGCGTCGGCGACCGAGGGGTTGGGCAGCTGGAGCTTCGTGCGCGTCGACATGTGAGCGCAAGAGTGAGGGCAGGGCAGGGAAGATCCCTGCACCCGGCGCGCCCTCGGACAGATCGCTGCTCAGAGCGGCAGCTTGACGTTGCCGGCGGCGTCGACGTCGAGCGACTTGCCGTCTGGGCCCTTGATGCTGACGCTGCCGTCGGCGGCCGTCTCGACCTTGCTGCCGTCGGCAGCCTCGACTTTGACGTTGCCCTCGCCGTCGGTCTTGACCGTGTTGCCGGCGGCCTCGACTTTGACGTTGCCCTCGCCGTCGGTCTTGACCTCGGCGTTGCCGGCCTTGACCTCGGCGCCACCCTTGGCGTCGGTCTTGACCTGAGCGCCACCCTCGGCGCCCGCCGAGACCTCGGCTCCGGCCTTCTTGGCGTCGGCCTTGTCAGCCTTTTTGTCGTCCTTTTTCTCCTCAGTGTCGTCGCAGGCGGGAGCGACGAGAGCGAGCGCGAACAGGGCGATGAGGGTGTTGCGGTACATCTGTTGAACATATCGCAGCTCTCGAGGGGGGCCAAGGGAGGGCCGGTGTGAGAGCGGAGAGAAGGTTTGGAATTCGATGTCGTTTTTTCGGTAGTCCGGGCTGCGCGCTGTCGCCGATGATGGCCGGATGTGCACGCTGGCTCTGCCCGACTCCGAGGAGATGTATTCGGCTCTGCTGCGCCGTGATGAGCGCTATGAGGGGATATTCGTCGTAGGGGTGACGACCACAGGGATCTTCTGTCGGCCGAGTTGTCCCGCGCGCAAACCCAAAGCGGGGAACGTGGAGTACTTCGAGCGGGCCCAGCAGGCCTTGCGCAGGGGGTATCGCCCCTGCAAACGTTGCCGGCCGCTCGAGCCCCTGGGGGCCGCGCCCGAGTGGTTGGCTGGACTCCTGCGCGCGGTCGAGGCGGACCCTCAGCGGCGCTGGCGAGATGCGGACCTGCGCGAGGCGGGGCTCGAACCAAGCCGAGTCCGGCGTTGGTTTCAGCGTCACCACGGCATGACCTTTCACGCCTACAGCCGCGCGAGGCGGCTGGGGACGGCGCTGGGGGCCATGCGCCGCGGGGTCGGTGCACCCCCTCACCGGGGGCTGTTGGCCGCGGGCATGGACAGCGGCTGGTCCTCGGAGAGCGGCTTTCGTCGAGCCTTCGCCGAGTACTTTGGCGAGCCACCGGGGGCGCTCGCCGGGGTGCCGGGGGAGGTCGTGAGACCCCTGTTGATGGTTCGCCGGCTCGAGACGCCGCTGGGGCCCATGTTGGCGACGGCGAGCGAGGCCCACCTCTACCTGCTCGAGTTTGTCGATCGTCGAATGTTGTCGACTCAGATAGACAGGCTGCGGGCGCGTCTCGACGGTTGTTTCGTACCCGGGGACAACGCCGTGTTGCGCCAGATCCAGGCCGAGCTGAGCGAGTACTTCGGGGGCACGCGGCGGACCTTCGATGTGCCCACACAGATGCCGGGCACCGAGTTTCAGCGGGCCGTGTGGGCTGCGCTGCAGCAGGTCCCCTTTGGTGAGACCCGCAGCTACGCAGCCCAGGCCGAAGCGATCGGCCGACCCCGGGCCGTGCGCGCGGTCGGCCGGGCCAACGGCGACAACCGCTTGGCGATCGTCGTGCCCTGCCACCGGGTCGTCGGCGCCGATGGAGCGCTCACCGGTTACGGTGGCGGGCTGTGGCGCAAGCGGGCGCTGTTGGCCCTGGAGGGGGCGACGCTCTGAAGCTCAGCCCGGCTCGATATTCAACAGCGCCGCTCCGGTCATGTCGGAGTAGGTGTAGGCCGAGACCAGGCCCTCGACCGTGTGCACGATCTGGTTGAGGTCCGGGTCCACCTTGTAGGCCCGGGTGCCGTTGCGGGGCACACCCCAGACGAATCCATCAAAATCGACGGCGACGCCCCACAGCGCGTCGTCGCCCGGTTGACCGACGTCGAGGGTGCGGACGACCTCCAGGGTCTCGGTGTCGACGCCGATGATCTGGCTGTAGGCGCCCCGGTACAAGATGCCCTCGCCGTCGCCCATGCAGCCGCCCGTGTGGACGCCGCCGTCGAGCAGGGGGACGGAGGTCCACTGCTCGGTCTCGGGGTCGAGGCGACGGGTCGAGCGGCCGCAGATCCACACGTAGCCCTCGTTGGTCACGGTCATGCCGTAGCCGCCTTCTTCGGGCACGGGGTAGCCGGTGTAGCTGAAGTCGGCCCGGTCGACCTTGACCAGCCAGGCCTGCTGCGGGTTCGCACCTTGAAGTTGGCTCAACCACACGTTGTCGTCGGCGTCGACGGCCGCCCCGTAGAACCCGTGCCAGCTGGGCCAGGGGTTGGGCAGGTCGGGGATCGGCACTTCCTGGATGAACTCGCCGCTGTCCCCGTCGAGGAGCGCGACCACGGCCGTGCCCGAGGCCCAGTCGGACCAGGCCGTCCACACGTCGATATCCTCCCAGAGGCAGGTCTCGTCATTGAACACGCCGTTGGTCCAGGCGATGGGCCGGTTGTCCGCGTGGGGGACATCGGTGAACCAGGCCACGCACTCGTCTTCACCCCAGGGCAGGATGTCGTCGGGGCCCTGGGAGGTCTGGATGTCGGGGATGCCGTTGGACTCCTCGCAGTGGAGGATGTTGGCGGTGACCTTGGTGACGCCACCGTTGCGGTTGGCGACGGCGACATCGCCGAAACGGTTGACCGAGGTTCGCGAGGGGCTGCCGGCGCTGTCTGCCCGGACGATGTATCGACCCAACTCGACGCCGGTCTCGGTGTTGATCTTGGAGACCGTGCCCTGGCCCGAGTTGGCGATCCAGATCAGGTTTACGGCGGGGGCCTCCCCACCTCCGCAGTTGGGACCGGTCTCGGTGCTGTCCTCCTCGCTGCTCTCTCCTTCGGTTTCGGTCGAACCCGTACTCTCGGAGCCCGAGCCCTCGGAACCGGAGCTCTCGGAGCCCGAGCTCGAGTCCGTGTCTTGCTCGGCGCTGCCCTGCTCGGCGCTGCCCTGCTCGGCGCTGCCCTGCTCGCTCTCACCGCCGGCCGTACCGATCGAGCCGATGTCGTCGTCTTTGCTCGTGTCCCCGTCCTCGGCCTGCGAGTCGTCTCCGCAGGCGGCGAGGGCAAAGGCGACGATCGCAAGCGGCATGAATTGGGAACGCATGCCAGCTTATTACCACGGGAGGGCGGTCGTTCTGCGGACCTGAGGCCGGCCCTTTATTGGGCGAGTTCGCGCGCTGGATGGTCTGTGGGTTCGAAATTCGATAAATCCGAACGATCACTCAGGTTCGAAATTGTGCGCCGCTTCAGGTTAGCCGTGGGCGCGGAAAGATCGTCACATCCCGCGTGCTCCCGTCGGGACCGGCGTGGGTGATGGCGTGGTGCAGCGGCACGACGGCGCCCTGTTCACGCCCCAGCCGGAGCAGCTCGTAGGTCTCGGAGCCGGACTCGCGCCGGAGATCGACGATGACCTCCCAGTAGGGTTGTTCACCTTGGCCGAGCTCCTGCATGATCTCGATGATGCGGCTGTGTCCCCGGTTCCAAAACGTCTCCCTGATGATCAGGCGCTCACCCTCTAGCCCCTCGAAGGTCAGCTCGGTGACGGCGAGATCGGCGGTCTCGACATCGGCGAGCAGGTTGACCACGGCGTGCTGGGGCACCCAATCGACGTCGTTGAACAGATCCTCGGGTTGGGTCGTGCCGCCGAAAAACTCACCCAGGGTCACCTCTCGAGTCTGCCAGCTCTCGTCCTCTTGGAGCCGGTAGCGGAGGGTCACGGTCGGAGCTTTTGGTGGTTGGGTGTCTGGAGTCATGGCGGTCGCCTCTGGACGTGAATGGGGTTGGGCTCAGGGGGTCGGATCGGGGTTCTGGGCCGGGGTCTTGGCTTGGGCTGGGTTCGTGCGGGCCTGATCGCGCAGGTCTCGGCGCGCGCTGAGATGTTCGGCGACCCGTAGAGCATGTGGGGTCAGTCGGTCGATCTGACCGGCGTCCGCGTCCCAGCCCAGCAGCAGGGTACGCAGGGCGATCGGAACCAAGGCGTCGAGCTCGACTCCAGCGACGCCGAAACGGCCGAGCTTGCGCAGCTGCAGGACCCCCTGCATCGCCGCCCACAAAATCACACCGCGCTGACGCGAGTCGCCCTGGCTGAGGGCGCCCGCCTTGACCGCAGCGTCGATGACCGTGCTCAGGGTGAGCTGGAGTCGGATCAGGGCTGGGACCACCGGGACCGCGGCCTCCGTGGCCAAGAACTCACGGGGGTCGCCGATCAGCGTGCTGATCAGGCCGTACTCGGCCGGGCGTTGGTGAGCGAAGCCCACGTAGGCGTGGCACACCGCCAGCAGGCGCATGAGCCCCCTGTCTTCAGCGGCGCTCAGGTCTACATCGGCGAGCGGGCCGGTCTCACCCGCGTCGACGATAGCGATCGCAGCTTGGAGGTCTTCGCCGATCCGATCCATGACCCGCCGCAAGAGCGCGACCAAGAGCGCGTCTTTAGAGCGGAAGTAGCGATAGAGGGCCCCGACCGCGTAGCCCAACTCTTTGGCGAGACGCTGGATCGTCAGGCCCTCGAAACCCTCGGTCTCGAGAATCCGCAGCGCCGTCTCGACGATGCGCTCAATGGTCGCTTCCCTGCGCTTCTCTCGCATGTTTGCCGGTTCTTTCGCGAACCCAATTCACTATTGGTGGCTGGCTTCCACCGCGATGTCAATGGGCTCGCCCGTTGTGTACTTCAAGCGGGTGATATGACTAGCTATTTTCTCGTGTGGTTGGTCCTGAGTATGGGGCGAATCACGGAGGGAACGGGAGGATTGGTCTGTTTGGTGGACGACCGAGGGGGACGCGATCCGGTCCTGCCCCGGCCGGCACCCGGTTTGCGCGCTGGTTTGTTGCACAGCGTGATCCGGTATGCTCCGCCTCATGCGCACCCACCGACGTGGTTGGACTCCACCACTGCCGCTGTCCCTGATAGCGACCTTGGCTTTCGCCCTCCCCCTGGGCACGACCGGCTGTCAAAAGATCAAGGAAGTCACCGGCCAAGACGACAAGGACGAGGAAGACGACGACGACGACGACGACGACGACAAGGAGAAGACCGAAGAGGAGAAGACCGAGGACGAGGCCAAGGCCGAGCTCGAGGTCGCCAAAGAGGCGGGTCTCGCCGACTCGGCGCTGGCGGCCACCCCCGAGCTGGCGGTCGAACTCACCAAGCTCGACGATCTCCTGAGCCTCGTGCCCAAGTCGGGCAGCGGCGAGTATGAGTTGCTGATGGTCGTGCGCGACGCCAGCGTCTTCCTGGACTACGCCGACGAGGTGGCCCGCTTCGCCGAGGGGCCGATCCAGCAGTTCGCCGCAGCGGCGAAAGACCACCGCGACCTCGAGCAATTTGTGGGCCTGAGCAAGGCCTACCCCATGTTCAAGGCCCAATACGAGAGCGTGAAGAGCAGCGTCGAGTCGAGCGGGGTGCACCTCGACAAGGGCATGCTGCTGACCAAGACCGACGGCGTCAGCTACATCATCTACTCGGGCGACAAGCCCGAGGCGCTCGGGAATCTGATCAAGACCTTCAACCCGGATATCGCCTCCGATCTGAAGTGCAAGGGGCTCGAGGCCCCGGGTTACATCGTGTGTGCCGATGGGCAGGCCGATCTCGACCTCTATGAGGCCAGTGGAGCAGACGCCGCGACGGTGGTCCGAGCCCGTTTGGCCGAGGGCATGCCCGGCGTGGATTTTGAAGCCTCGAACATCATCGCCGACGCCGAGGGCGTGTTCATGGCGGTCGAGACCCTCCCGGGTCTCATGGTCATCTCGATGGCGCCGCCCCAGGACGAGTCCGACTTCAAGGAGGTCGCCGATGCCCTGACGCCGGCGACCGGCAAGCTGCTGGGCTCCGTCCAGCCTGGCGCCGGTTTCATCTGGGCCAACGTCAGCCGTGAGCTGATGACCCGCGAGTTCGCCTCGGAGTTCTCCGACGACAGCGACGGGCCCCAGTCGGCCAAGGATCTGGCGAACAAGATCACGGGCGAGTTCCTGTTCTCTGGCCACTACGAGCCGGCCGCGGTCGCCCTGCAGATCGGTCTCGACGACGCCGACGATTGGGCGGCGGTGGTCGATGCGGTCAGCGGCGAGATGGACGTGGTCAAGAAGGGCTTCAACGACGAGCTGGCCATCGAGGGCGGGACCTGGGACATCGGCTTGGTCGACGTCACGGTCGCCGGCAGCACGGTCAAGGCGTTGCACGCTGGGCTCTCGGGCGTGCCCGAGGCCGACGTCCTCGCCCAGATGACGGGCCTGACCATCGACGGCTGGGTGTTCGCGGGCAACGGCGCGCTGCACATGGCTCTGGGAGCGAGCCCCGAGGCCATCGGCCTCGTCGCCGAGGCTTCACACGAGGGTCCGAGCGCCGGTCTGCAGGCCTACCTCCCGCCCTCGCTGAGCGCCGCGCTCATGGCCGGACAGGTCAGCATGATCGCGCATGTGCCCCTGGATTCCCTGCACAGCCCCCAGACCCACAACCTCTTGGAGTCGGCGCTCAAGAACGTGCCCGAGGTGACCCCGGCGATGGCGATCGCCGGGCTCAACATGATGTCGCCGCTCTCGAACGGGACGATGTGGATGACCCACAACGGCGGCAAGATCCAGCTTCATATGGCGGTCCAGGCGATCGGTCACCACGCCGATCAAGAGGGCAAGGACGCGCTCGCTGCCGCGGTCGAGGTCGCCAACGGAGCTGAGCCCGCGGCCGTGTATGGCCCGCTGGTCGCCAAGTACCCGATGTCGGCGCGGGTGTCCTCCTACAATGCCCGCGCGGGTGCGGCTCAGGCCTCGCTCGTCGCCTCTGGCGTGGGGGCCATGGTCGCGGTGGCCGCCCTGGTCATCCCCGCGGTCGAAGGCGTGCGCAACGAGGAGATCAGCGAGGATCTCGAGATCGAGGAGGGGGCTGCGGACAAGGCCAAGGACAAGGCCAAGGAAGACTCCAAGAAGAAGAAAAAGAAGACCAAGCCGAAGCCGGATCCCAAAGACGACGAGAAGGACGACACGAAGTCCGACACGGGCGGCGACGACGACACGAAGTCCGACACCGGCGGCGACGACACGAAGTCCGACACAGGCGGCGACGACGACGCGAAGTCCGACACGGACGGCGGCGGCGACGACACGAAGTCCGACACAGACAGCGGCGACGACGGCGACGACGGTCGGCCTCCGGTCCCGAAGATCATCCCGAAGCGGCCCGACCGCATGAAAAACTAGTCCCGGGTTGCTACGAAGGTCGGCCGCGCTCTCTCCCGAGGGTGCGGCCGACTCTCGTCGAGGACCAAACTCTCCCCACGAGTACGAATTGGGATCTCGAAAGTGACGGTAGCCGGCCATCGCGCGGTTGACAGCACCCTTTAACACAGTCATCTTCGGGCGGGACTCGTACTCTCGCGTGAGGGTGAGGTTTTGACGTGACCGTAGAACAGCACAATAAACGCCCCCACGGAGCTGGATGCTTTGGCCCTTCGGCGCAAGTGACGCCGCGCGCCAAGAAGCGGCCGAGGCCGAGTCTCGCCAGTCACATGAAAATCGGGACCCTCGCGCGCAAGACGGGGAAGACCGTGCGTGCACTCCACCTCTACGAGGAGCTGGGTCTGCTCTCGCCCGAGCGCTCCGATGGCGGCTTCCGCCTCTACGGCGCGGAGGAGTTCGGCCGGGTGCGCTGGATCAGCAAGCTCCAGGACATGGGCTTCAAGCTCAGCCAGATCCGAAACCTGCTCGATGCGGTCGAGGCCTCGAGTTCGGCCCCGGCGGCCATGGATGGCGTGCGCGAGCTGTTTCAAAACAAGCTGAGCGATACGCGCGAGCAGATCCAAAAGCTTCTTCAGCTCCAGCGAGACATCGCCGAGAGCTTGAGTTACCTAGAGGCCTGCCGCGGCTGCGACGAGGGGGCGACCGAGGCCTGCGTCGAGTGTGGTGAGGCGCGCCACGGCGGCATCCCGGAGCCCTCGCTGGTCGCGGGCATCCACATCAACAAGCGCAGCGACGATAACGGAGCTTCGACGCCATGAGCACCCTGACCCCGATTTACATGGACTACGCCGCGACCTGCCCGGTCGACGAGCGGGTCCTCGACAAGATGCTGCCTTACTTCACGCAGCACTTCGGCAACGCGGCCAGCCGCACGCACCAGTTTGGATGGATCGCAGAGGAAGCGGTCGAGACGGCGCGCAAGCAGGTCGCCGATCTGATCGGCGCGACCTCCAAGGAGATCGTGTTCACCAGCGGTGCGACCGAGGCCAACAACCTCGCGCTCAAGGGCGTCGCAGAGTTTCTCCACGAGCGCGGCAACCACATCATCAGCTGTGTCACCGAGCACAAGGCAGTCCTCGACACCCTCAAGGTCCTCGAGCGCAGCGGCTGTGAAGTCACCCTGTTGCCCGTGGGCACCGACGGGCTCCTCGACCTCGAGGTACTCGAGGCTGCGTTTCGGCCCGAGACCATCCTGGTCTCGATCATGATGGCCAACAACGAGACCGGCGTGGTCCAGCCGATCGCGGCTATCGGGGCGGCCTGCCGGGCTCGCAAGGTGCTCCTGCACACGGACGCGGTCCAGGCCTTCGGCAAGATCCCGATCGACGTCGATGCCATGAACATCGACCTCATGAGCATCTCGGGTCACAAGATCTACGGACCCAAGGGGGTGGGCGCGCTCTACCTGCGCCGCCGTCGACCGCGGGTCCGGCTGACTCCACAGATCCACGGTGGTGGGCATGAGCGGGGCAACCGCTCGGGGACCCTGGCCGTGCCGCTGATCGTCGGCATGGGCGCGGCCGCGCAGCTGGCCGGAGAGACGCTGGTCGAAGAGACCGCACACATCCTCGAGCTGCGCGAGTACATGCGTGAGCGCCTGATCAAGGAGATCCCCGAGAGTATCCTCAACGGCTCGCTTGAGCACCGTCTGCCCGGGACTCTGAACATCAGCTTCGCCTACGTAGAGGGTGAATCCCTGCTCATGGGTCTCAAAGACATCGCCGTGTCCTCGGGCTCGGCCTGCACCTCGGCGAGCCTCGAGCCCAGCTACGTGCTGCGCGCCATGGGCCTCAACGATGAGCTCGCACACTCGAGCCTGCGCATGACCATCGGGCGTATGACCACGCGCGAAGAGATCGACTATGTGGTCGACCAGATCCGTGACAACGTGGAGCGTCTGCGCGAGATGTCTCCGCTGTGGGAGATGGTCCAAGAGGGCATCGATTTGAATTCCATCGAGTGGGCGGCCCACTGAGGCTGCCCGGCAGCGACGAGACAGGAGCAAACATGGCGTACAGCGAAAAAGTCATCGACCACTACGAGAACCCCCGCAACGTGGGGTCGCTCGACAAAAACGACGAGAGTGTGGGAACCGGCGTGGTCGGGGCCCCTGCATGTGGCGATGTGATGAAGCTGCAGATCAGGGTGGAGAACGACGTCATCACCGACGCCAAGTTCAAGACCTACGGCTGTGGGAGCGCGATCGCTAGTTCGAGCTTGGTCACCGAGTGGGTCCGAGGGATGCGCATCGACGAGGCCGCGGAGATCAAAAACAGCCAGATCGCCGAGGAGCTCTCGCTCCCGCCCGTCAAGATCCACTGCTCGGTGCTCGCCGAGGACGCCATCAAAGCGGCGATCGCCGACTACCAGAAGAAGCGGGCCAGCGAGTAGGGGACCCGACCTCTCGAGAGTGATTTGGAGCCTACGGTGCACACACGCATGAGCAGCTCAGAGATCTCCCTTCCCTCTGGTTCTGGTTCTGGGCCTGGTTCTGGGCCTGGGCCGGGGCCGGCCTCGCCGACGACGGCCGAGGTCGGCGAGTCCACGGGCCCGACCCTCGAGGTCACTGCTCGCGGCGCCAAGGTCATGCAGGGGCAGCTCATTCGAAGGGGGACGCCGAACGCGGCGATTCGCTTCGGGATCCGCGGGGGCGGCTGCACCGGCTACAGCTATGTGTTCGAGTTCTCGGACAGCGCTCCACGCAAGAGCGACCACGTGTTCGAGTACGATTTTGGGGTTCGCATGTACGTGGATCCCAAGAGCATGATCTACCTCGACGGCACGAAGATCGACTTCGAGACCGGCATGCGTGGGCACGGCTTCAAGTTCGACAACCCCAACGTGAAGAACGACTGTGGCTGTGGCGAGTCGATCAGCTTCTGAGCCCCTCGCCGCCTTCGACCCGAGCCTCGACCACTTTGCGCGTCTGGGTTTGGCGCGGCGCTTCGCCCTCGATCGTGATGACCTCGAGGAGCGCTACTTGGACCGCTCGAAGCTGGTTCACCCCGATCGCCATGTGGGGGGAGACAGCGCGACACGGCGCGCGTCGGTGGAGCACAGCGCGGCTTTGAATGCGGGTTACCGGATCTTGCGAGATCGGGTGGCTCGGGCCGAGTACCTGGTGAAGCTGGGGGGCGTCGACCTGGATTCGAGCGATCCCGAGGGCGGCGCACCACATCCCGATCAGCTGTTTTTGGTCGACATGATCGAGCGCCGCGACGCGCTGGACGAGCTGCGCGAGGCGGGCGACGAAGACGGCCTCGAGACCCTGAGCGAGGCCGTGGAGGCGGAGCAGGATCGTCTGTTCACTGGGGTGGTCGAGGCCTTGGACGCCGGCGAGACGGCCGACGCCGCCGCGGGCCTGGTCCACATTCGTTATCTGCGTCGGCTGGCGAACGAGCTCGAGACGGCGCTCGCGTAGGCCGGCGCTGGCCAGCGTCGTGACTTGGGCGGATTGCTGCTCTAGCCTCTGCGCGGACGAGAGTCGCGCGGACGAGAGTCGAAGGACGGGATGAGTATCGAGGATAGGGACAGCAAGGACGACCTGGAGGGTCTGGACGACCTGGAGGGTCTGGACCTCAGCGGTGGCGGTCTGTTTCAGATCGCAGAGCCCGATGCCGCCCTCGGGGCCAAGGGTCGGCGCAAGCGTCGGCCGGGCAAGGCGATCGGTATCGATCTCGGGACCACCCACAGCCTCGTGGCGATCGCCCCAGACGGCCAGCCGCCGCGGGTGTTGAGTGACGCGGAGGGGGAGGCCCTGCTGCCCTCGGTGGTCTCCTACGGGACCGGCTCCGGAACTGGGACCGGGGTCGAGGTCGGCCGCCGGGCGCAGGCGCAGCTCCTGACCCACCCCCAGCAGGTCCTGACCAGTGTCAAACGTTTCATGGGTCGGGCGCCGAGCGACCTCGGCTTCGACCACCCCTACCGCCTGGCCGAGGACGAGCACGTGGTTCGTCTGGATGTCGCCGAGCCCGGGGCAGCATCGCCGCGCTGGGTCAGCCCAGTCGAGGTCTCTGCCCGGATCCTCGAGGTGCTCGAGGAGCGGGCCCGCGAGACCTTGGGCGAGGTCGTGGGCGCAGTGATCACCGTGCCCGCCTACTTCGACGACGCCCAGCGCCAGGCCACCAAAGACGCCGGACGGATCGCGGGCCTCGAGGTCTTTCGGCTGCTCGCCGAGCCGACCGCGGCGGCCCTGGCCTACGGCCTCGATCGCCAGGGCAAGGGCGAACAGGGGGAGGGTCGCTTCGCTGTCTACGACCTGGGTGGGGGGACCTTCGACATCTCGATTTTGCGCCTGCGCAAAGGGGTGTTTCAGGTCTTGGCGACGGGGGGGGACTCGGCCCTGGGCGGCGACGACTTCGATCGCGCCCTGGCCGACGATCTGCTCGCGCGTGTGGGCCTCGAAGATCCGAGTCCGCTACAGCGCCAGGAGGTCAACCAGGGGGCCCGCTGGGTCAAGGAGCGCCTCAGCACGGAGCTCAGCTGCGAGCTCACCCTCGAGCATTGCGGCCTCCCGCCGACGGTGGTCACCCGTGAACAGTTCGAGGCGCTGATCAAGGCGCTGGTCAGGCGGACCATTTCGGCGAGCAAGGCGGCCCTGAAAGACGCCGGGCTCGACAAGGACGAACTCGATGGGGTCGTCTTGGTGGGCGGCTCAACGCGGGTACCCCTGGTCAGGAGCATGGTCGAGCGTGCCTTTGGCCAGGAGCCCCTGGCCGATATCGACCCGGACAAGGTCGTGGCCTACGGCGCGGCGATCCAGGCCGACATCCTCTCGGGCAGCGAGCGCGAGGGGGTGACCCTGCTCGATGTCGTGCCCTTGAGCCTCGGCCTCGAGACCATGGGCGGGATCGTGGAGAAGATCATTCCTCGCAACGCGACCATCCCGATCTCGGCGCGCCAGGTGTTCACCAACTACTCGGAGAAGCAGACCGGCATGACCATGCACGTCGTCCAGGGTGAGCGAGAGCTGGTCGCCGATGCGCGCAGCCTGGCCCGCTTCGAGCTGCGCGGTATCCCCCAGCTCCCGCCGTCCATGGCTCGGGTCGAGGTGACCTTCGAGCTCGACGCCGACGCCCTGCTCACAGTCACGGCGCGGGAGCTGATGACTGGGGTCAAGCAGGCCATCGAGGTTCGGCCGGCCTACGGTCTGTCGGGGGAGGAGGTCGACGCCCTGGTGATGGACAGCCTCGACAACGCTCGCGAGGACTTCGCGGCCCGGAATCTCGCGGAGGCCCGGGTCGAGCTGGGTCGGGTCACGCTGGCCATGCGAACGGCGCTGGCCGAGGTCGGCGAGGTCGAGGGACTGCTGTCGGCCGACGAGCGGGCGGCGCTGATGGCCGCCCTGAACGAGGCCGAGGGGACCATGCTCGAGTCGAGTTCCGAATCAGGATCGGGTTCGAGTTCCGAATCGGGTTCCGAATCGGGTTCGGGGCTCGGGGCCGAAGCTGTCAACGCAGCCCGCGAGCGACTCGAGCTCCTGTCCGCCCCCTTCGCCCGGCGCCGCATGGAGCGAGCCCTGCGTGCGGGTATGGCCGGGAAGAGCCTCGCCGAAGTCGAGGCTGCCCTGGCCGAAGAAGAACAGCTGGCCGAGCGCCGTGGCGCTCACGAGGCCGAGCTCATCCAAAATCGAGTCGAGAGCGAGCGAGATTGATGCCCAAGATTATTTACCGAGGAGGACCCGACGGCGAGCGCGTGGTCGAGGCGAAGCCCGGACAGACCCTGCTCGAAGTCGCGGAGGAGCACGACGTCAAAATGGGCTCGGCCTGTGGCGGCGTATGTGCCTGTTCATCCTGCCACTGCTACATCCTTGGTGGTGAAGAGGGCCTCGAAGAGGCCAGCGAGTCCGAGGAAGATCGGCTCGACATGGCCTTCGACATTCGTCCGAACTCGCGCCTGGGCTGTCAGGTCCAGGTCGGCGACGAGGACCTGATCGTCGGGCTGACGGAGGAGACCATCGAGGTGTGGTTCAACGAACACCCCGACCAGCGTCCCGACAACACCGGCGATTGAGGTGATCGGCGTCGGTCCTCAGCTGGGGTAGCCCGCGTAGTCGGGCGGTCGGGTGGCCACGAGACTCGGACGATCCCCGTGCTGGGTCATGAACGCCACCAAATTGGGGTGGCGCTCCACGGGGTAGGTCCCGCGAAAGTGCATCCACTCGAGGGTCGTGGCCAGGGCGATGTGGAGCAGGCCAAAGCGAGTGCTGGCGAGGCTGTCCGTCGCCAGCGCGTCGACCTGTTCGGCGATCCAAGCCATGCCGGCGAAGCTGCGGGCGCGCTGCTTCTCGATGTAGCCGGCCTGGGCCGGGCCGAGGCCGTCACGGCCCAGATAGAGCACGTTGATCAGCGCGTCGAGGCACCCGTCGATCACGGTGAGGAAATTCATCGCCTCGAGCTCGTCCGGGTCGAGGGTCGCCAGCGGACCGGGCCCCTCGTGGCGCAGGAGGTAGGCATTGATGACCCTCGAGTCGAAGAGCTGGTGGCCCTCGATTTCGGCGCTGGGGACTTTCCACAGTGGGTTGAAGGCGCGCAGGGTGGACTGGCCCGCGTCGTCTGCCGTCTCCACGAGCTCGACCTCGATCCCGAGTTCGGCGGCGACGATGCGGACGCGGCGGACGTAGGGGGAGGTCTGGGTGCCGAGGAGACGGAGGGTCTGCACGCTCCGAGCATGCCAGCTGCGGGGCGAAAAGTCCGAGCGGCGGGGATCTGGACACGCTGAGCCCCGCGTCGAGACCTGGCCCCCCCGTGTTAGCGTCGCAGCCGGTGGCCACCCCTGAACCGCTGTCTGTCGACGACGCCCTCGAGCGTCTCGTCAATCAGTTCTCGGACCCGATGGCCTGCTTTCGGGAGCTGATCCAAAATGCCCTCGACGCCGGCTCAGAGGAGGTCGAGGTCTGGTTCGAGTACGTCGAGGGCAAGCTCGTCGCGCACATCGACGACTGGGGTGGGGGCATGGATCGGGAGATCATCCACACCCGGCTGACCCGCCTGTTTGCGTCGAGCAAAGCCGGCGATCGCACGAAGATCGGGAAATTCGGGATCGGCTTCGTGTCGGTGTTCGCCCTCGAGCCGGAGGCCGTGTGTGTCGACACTTCGAGGTCCGGCGAGCACTGGCGGGTGCTCTTCGACGCCGAACGCCGGTTCTCGCTGATCAGGCGTGAGCGGCCCACAGAGGGCACACAGATCCAGATCTTCAAGACCATGAGCCGGGCCGCCTACGCCGAGTTTTGTGCTCGCGCGGAGGAGGTCGTCCGCTTCTGGTGCAGGCACGTCAGCGGCGAGGTCCGGGTCAGCGGGAAGATCATCAATGAACCCTTCGACCTCGAGGCTCCGATCAAAGTGTGGTGGCGCGGTGGCGAGGGGGACCAGATCGTGGTCGGACACGATCTGGAGGGGCGGGGCTTCTCGGGCTTCTACAACCGGGGTCTGACCTTGGTCGAGGGCGCGCTCCGAGACTCGATTGCGTTCAAGGCCGACTCGAGTCGCCTCGAGCACACACTCACCCGCGACGACGTCATCCGCGAGCGGAGCTTCGAAAGGGTGATGACCCGAGTCGATCGACTGATCGGCGAGCAGCTGCGCGACGGGGTGGTCGAGGCCCTCGACACTGAATTGGACTCGGGCGACTTCGACCCGGAGCCGGGGCCCGAGACCCTCGACCGGATCGAGTACCTGTGGGCCTGCGCGGCGTACCACCAGCGTGAGGGCCAGCTTCAGGAAGTCGATGGGGCCGTGTTTTGGAGCCCTTCAGGACGGATTCATCGGCTCTGCGAGCTCCGTCGTCTGGGCGAGAGAGAGGGGGGCGCGGTGGTCCTCGCGGGCGGGCCCGGGCCGCTGACGCGGGTGCTCGAGAGCGAGGGCTACCGGGTTGTGTGGTTGCCCGAGCGCTGCGTACAAGGGCGGGCATTGCTCGAGTCGCTGGTTCCTGCACCGGCCCGCGGGGAGCTCCGGGAGTGGTGCACGGTGCTCCCGCCGCGCAACTCGGAGGAGGCCCGGCGTTGGCAGATGTTGGCGACCGGAGTCGCGCGCCTGCTCGACGATTGGGGAGCCAAACTCAGCGGTGTCCAGCTCGGGCACTTCGACTACCAGGGCTCGTCGGTGCGCGATCTGCCGGTGTTGACCCAGCGCGAGTTCGGGGGCCCGACGCGCGTGGCCGAGGCCGCCGAGATCGGTTCTGGTTTGTTCGCCAGCCGCAGGGTGGTCGCGCTCAACGCCGACCACCCGATCATTCGCCAGGCCGCAGGGCTCGCCGAGGTCGAGCCGGAGCTCGCGGCTTACCTCACCGTCAAGGCCTTCTTCTTGGGTGGGCGCCTGGATCCGGAGCTCGACGAGCAGCTGGCGACCCTGACCTTCGACGCCCGCCTGGAGCGGGTGGGCGCAGGGCGGGGACGCTGAGCTCGTGAGTGAGCTGCTGGCGAAATTGACCGCTGTCGGCGAGCTCGAGGCCCGAGGCGAGTTCAGCATCGACGCCGAGAAGGCGCGCGAGAAGCTGCGCCACTACCAGCTCGCCGACCCCTACCGCTATGTGCTGCTCCTGGTCGAGGCCGCCGTGTGCAGCGGCGCAGAGACCCTCAGCTTCGAGATCGACACCGATGACCTGCATCTTCGCTTCGCGGGCCGGGCCTTCAAGCCGCGCTGGCTGGAGAACATCTACTCGGCCCTGTTCCTCGATGGGGCAGGCTCGAAGGGTGGCGAACACGAGCGCCAAAGTCTGCGTGCAGCCCAGCTCTTGGCCTGCGGGCTCAACTCGGCGATGGCCCTGAATCCACGCTGGATTCGGATGACGAGCGTGGGTCCCGGGGGAGAGGGCGCGGGCTTGGAGCTGCGCCCGGATAGGGCGGACAGCTTCGAGCGCCTCGAGGGGGCCGCACCCGGGACCCATATTCACGTCCGCGATCGCTTGCGCCCGGGCCTGTTGGTCGAGTTTGTTCAGAGCCTGCAGGGCCGACTGGTGGAGGCCGAGCTCCTGCGAGCGGCCTGCACCTGGGCCCAAGTCGAGATCAGGGTCGACGGCGCGCGTATTTCCACTGCTCTGGATGGGCCTGGCTTCGGGGGCCCGATGATGGCCGGGGCTTGGTGGCGAGAGCCGATCGTGGTCGATGGCCAGGTCCTCGGCGCAGGGGTGCTGGTGGCGGGGAGCGAGCACGCGGGGGTGCTGGGGTTGTTGCTTCCGCCGGTCGTCGAAGTCCTGTCCAATGGGGTGTACGCGGACACCATCGACCTGCAGCGGGCCGTGTTGGGTTTTTTGGGGATCGTCGACGCTCGCGGTCTGCACAAGGACGCCTCTCAAAACAAAATCCTGCGCGAGGCGAACTTCGATGTCCTGATGCGCGCCGTATCGGACTGCCACGATGCGCTGATTTCAAGGTTGGCCCGGCACAGCGTCCAGCCCGGCTACATCACCCCCGACTACACACACGCGGTGTTGCGGGATTGGCTGGGCACCCGTCGCTGGGACGACCTGCGCACGGCGCTGGACGACGGGGGGGAGACCTGCCTCGCTGCGGTGGCCGATGTCGAGCTGTGGCAGGCCGTCGGCGGGAGCCGGCTGAGCACCCGTGCGCTGGCCGAGTCGAGCTGGCCGATCCGCTACACCACGGAGGTCTTCAAATACCCGCCGGCTGAGGTCGAGTTTGCCCTCTACTGTCGGGAGGACGATCTGACGCTGCTCAGTGCCCTGTTCGGTAGCCAGATCAGCGACTACAGCGCGACGTTGAGGCGGCTGCACGAGCAGGAGGAGCGACGTCTGGAGTTTATGGCTCGCAGGCACGCCCCGGTGCTGCCGCCGGGAGACTTCTTGGTGGTCGAGTCGATCCTCTCGGGAGACGAGTCCACCCTGATTGGCGAGATCGGTCTGCGGGGCGGGGGCGCCGGAGGGACGGTCCGGCTGCTCACCCAGGGCGCCCTGCTTCAAGAGTCGGTGTTCGACGACGAAGCGCTGAGTCTGCCCGGACTGTGCATCGTCGTCAGCGCGGAGCTCGAGGCAAACCGTGGGTTCGACGCGGCTCGGCCGAACGCGGCCTTGGCCGAGGTCCTGATGGAGGTGCTCGCGGCGGTCGAGCGGATGATCCGCAAGCTGGCGCTTCGTCGGCTCGAAGCGATGTCGGGCGCGGACCGGAAACAGGACCCGGAGCTGCGTCCTGATCGAGGGCTGATCGACGCGATACTGCGCCGCTATATGGTCTCGGTCACAAAGCGTGACTTCGAGCGTGATTTTCTGGAGCGCTTCGGCTTTCGCGGCCCGGAAGCCCGGAGGTACGTCTATCCCCGTCCCGGTCGAGTGACCCGGCCGCAGTGGGGACTCGACCGGGTTGGGGTCGGGGGTCTGCACCCGCTCACACAGGTGCCCCTCTACGCCCAGGTGGGCGGTCCCCCCTTGTCCCTGGCGGCGCTGCAGGCCCAGGTTCTCGCTGGTGGTCCAGTCGCCTGGCTCGACGTCGCCGCGCACTCGGCCGAGTTGCTCAAGTCGCTCGATCTCGGGCGTACCGTGCTCCGTATCGGCCGGGCCGAGCGCGCTGTCCTGCGCGAGATCCTGGGGGACCAGGCCGTCGAGAGTTTCGCCGGAGAGATCGTCCGGCTGCGCGAGCGCGGGCGGTTTTTGGCCAGGGACGAGACCGCGGTCGACCTGGGTCGTCGCGCGCTCGTGTGGGTGCCGATCGGGGGCGGAGGGACCGCCTTCGAGGGCCAGCTGGGGCTCGAGCGATTCGGCCCCGAGGCGGTGGGCGGGGAGGTGTTGGCGATCGACGTCTTCCACCGGGGCCGCCCGCTGTGCGAGGTCGAGCAGGACCTGCCCCTGCCCGGGCTGGTGGCGTGGGTCGAGGGCGGCGAGGCCGAGGTCGCGCCCTCCTACGATGCCCTCGCGGCCCCCAGCGCTGTGTTTGGACCGGTCTTGGAGGGGGTGGTCGAGCTCGTCGGGGTGGTCCTCGGACGGGCGGAGGCAGACCCCACACAGCTCGGCGAGTGTGAGTGGTGGTTTTTGATCCGGGTCGTGACGCTCCTGTTTGGAGCCCGACAAAACAGCCTGATGCCCGCGTACCTGAGCCTGGCGGCCAGCGGCGGTCCGACCTCGGCGAAGGCCGAACTCGGGGGGCTCCTAGGTCTGCTCGAGGGCTTCCCGGCGAGGGACCTGACCCGGGTGCTCGCTCGGCTCAGGAGCGCGGACCGGCGGCCCTCGGCGGCGGCTGCAGGTGTCGGATTGAAACGGCCGAGCGCCCGGGTGCGGAGCGCGGAGCAGCGCATCGTCGAGCTTCGGGTGGGTCTGCTCACCCAGCTCCCGCGCCTGCTCGAGCTGCCCCTGTTGTGGAGCTGGAGCGAGCTCCAGGAACTCGGCGTGGGCCAGCGGCGCCGCTGGTCGCTGGGCGCGTTGATCGAGCGGATCGGCGGTGGGGAGCCGCTCGCCTGGGTGGAGCGGGGGTTTCAGATCCGCGACCCACCCGAGGTCGATGCATCGATCTTGGCGGTCGATGCGATCGAGCGCTCCGCCCTCTACGATCTCTTCGGTGCTGAGGCCCTCGAGGACATGGGGCCGTGGCTGTCCGGGCGGGCCGGCTTCGAGCGCCGGCGGAAGATCGGCGAGCTGCGGATCCCCAGCGGCGCCGCGGTGGTGGCCCTGCGCATACAGGAGGAGGGGGTGCGCGGAGAGCTGGGCATCGCCCGAGATCCGGAGACGACGCGGACCCGGATCCGCATCGTCGTCGAGGGGCGGGAGCTGACCACGCTCGACCTGCCGGGGCGCCCGCTGTCGCTGGTGGGGGTGGTCGAGTTCGACTCGCTCCAGGTCACGGCGGACCACCGCGACCTGCCCCGAGCCGAGCAAAAGCGGGTTTGGGCGCTCACTGCGAAGTATGAGGGCGCGCTCCTCGACGCGCTCGTGGCGGGCTACGCCGAGCTCCGGCGGCCCCGACAGAAGCTGGTCGCGGCTGTGGTCATGGCGACTCTGCTGCGCTGGCCCGGTGGGCGGGACCTGCGTACGCGGGCACGACGGCCCCGGCTGCGCGATCGCTTTGCGGTCTTGGCCGCGCTGCCCGTGTTCCCTGGCGCCCGCAAGCCGTGGTCGGCTCTCGAGTTGGCCGAGGCCAGCGAGCGCGGGCCGATCATGACGCTCGAGTATCGCCGTGCCGGGTCCCTGCCCGAGGGCCCGGTGGTGGTCCTGGACCGCCCCCAGGTCGAGGCCGTGGTCCGTGCCTTGTTTGGTCGGACGCACGATCTGACGCGGGAGCGGGCTCGGCTCGCGCGCCTGGAGGCTCGGCGGGCCGCAGCCCCCGAGCTCGACAGGGAGCCGCCGCGCGGGGCCCTGAGCAGCGTGCGGATCCGAGAACAGGGGAGCGAGGGTTTCGAGGGCTGGCTGGCGATCGCGGCCGGGGACATGAGCGGGGCAAAGGTCGCGCTCGGTGAACAGGGGCGACAGATGGCGACCGACTCACTTCTGGCCCTGTTTCCCTGCGTCGGGGCGGTCTGGGGCGCGGGCCTCGATGTCGAGCAGGACTGGACTCGGGCGACCCTGAGCCGTGGTCAGCGGCGCCTGTTGGAGCGGCGGGCGGCCGAACTCTGGCTCGAGCTGATCGCTACTTTCGAGCGCTTGAATGGGGACCGGTCCCCCAGGGACCTCGAGGGTCGGCGGCGCTACGTCGCGATCAGAAAGGCGCTCCAGGGCTTGTTCATGCGTCTGCACGCCGAGCTCGGCAGGCGCTACCGAAAGCGGGTCGTGAATGGTCGGAGGCCGAGCAACCGCAACCAAGGGATCTACGCTCGCTGCTGCGCCCTGCGTCTGCTCGAACTCGGCTCGGGGCGTTGGATCTCGGCCGACACGGCGACCCGAGAGCGGCCCATCGAGCTCGCGCAGCTCGAGCTTTGGCGGGGACTCTCGGCGGAGGAGCTCAGCCATCGGCGGGCTGTGGAGCAGATCGAGGAGCGGCGAAGGCGAGTGGCTGAGCGGGTCAAGAAGCTGGAACGTGCGCGCCGCAACGAGAGAGAGCGGCGGCAGCTTCGGGAGCGTGAGGCCCGGGAGCGCGACCGGGAACGTGACCAGGAACGTGACCGGGAACAGAAGGCAGGGGACCTGGGGGGCGCTCCAGCGACGCCCGAGCTGCTCTTGCTCGAGGCCCTGCGGGAGGAGCTGCGCCTGGTCCGGGGTGAGCGTGGGGGGCTGGCCTCCGACCTTCACCTCGACGCCCTCGAGCTCGGGTCCGCGGACAAGCGGCGCGCGCCTCTGTTCTCCCGCGCACCGGAGGGCGGCCCGCGCATCAATCCTCGACATCCTCTGTTTCGCGGGGTGCTCGAGCGCTACATGGACGACCCCGCCTGGCTCAGCCTGTTGGCCTCGTCGGTCTACACCTACTTGAACTTCATCCACGAGGTGATCGAGGATCGGCACGAGGCCCACTTCCTGCGCGAGCATGCGGCCTACCTGGCCAGCGTCGTCGCGGATTAGCAGCTCACAGATCCGTGGGCGCCCGGGCGCCGGGGTACGCTATCCTCGACGGGTGGATATCGGAGTGTCGGATCTCAAACTCGGGTTGCTCGCGCTCGGCCTGGCCACGCTGGCCTGTGTCGATCAGCCTCGGAGCGTGGAGGAGATCGGGGGATCCGAGACCCAGGCGGGGACCTCTGCAGCCGACGCCGGGAGTTCGAGCGGCGAGGATTCGGGTGCGTCGAGCGGCGAAGATTCGAGTGCTTCGAGCAGCGAAGATTCGAGTGCTTCGAGCAGCGAAGATTCGAGTGATTCGAGTGATTCGGGCACCGCGAGTGAGAGCGACTCGGGCAGTGAGACCGGCGTCGAGCCGCCTATGTTGCCCCTGTGCGGTACGCCTCCGCCCGAGGGGGCCCAGCTCGCCCCTCCCTTGCCCAGCTACGGGGGCCAGTGTCCCCAGCTCGTGTCGGGTCAATCCACGACGATCGCTACGGGAGGTGGGGATCGCAGCTTCATCTTTGTCGCGCCCAGCGAGGTCGAGGAGGGCGAAGAGCTGCCGGTCATGTTCATGTTCCACTGGCTGGGTGCCTCGGCCAGCTCCTTCTTCGACCGGGCCGAGGTCCAGGCTGCCGCCGACTACTACCGCTTCATTGCGATCATCCCCGACGGCCGCGACGTCGAGGATCTCGTGCCCTTCAGGTGGCCGTTTGCGATCACCGACCTCGACCTGCTGATGGACCAAGATTTCCAGATGGTCGACGATCTGTTGGCCTGCGCCGCAGAGCAGTTCAGCGTGGACAAAGAGTGTGTCTCGGCCATGGGCGTCAGCGCAGGGGCCATGTTCACGAGCATGTTGGCGAGCCGCCACGGCGATCGCCTGGCGAGCATGATCTCGCTCTCGGGTGGCGTCGGGGGGCTGATCAAACCCTGGCAACCCGGCGGCAACATCATGCCCGCCATGGTGTTGTGGGGTGGGGACGACGACTTTTGCATCGCCATCGACTTCGCCAGCGCCTCACCTCAGCTCGAACAGGACCTCGAGAACAACGGTCATCCCGTGCTCGAGTGCATCCACAACTGTACCCACGCCACGCCCCCCTTCGAGGCGCCCCTGGACCAGCCCGATCTCCCCACTTTCGCGCCGACTTGGGAGTTCATGCTCGCGCACCCCTATTGGCTCG
>CAYVJQ010000005.1:22376-25427 GCA_964451725.1 uncultured Nannocystaceae bacterium
CTCCCCACTTTCGCGCCGACTTGGGAGTTCATGCTCGCGCACCCCTATTGGCTCGAGGACGGCGACTCTCCCTATGCGGACTTCGAGGAGCTGCCCTCGCCGTGGCCGGATTGGTGCGCCATGGGGGCGGGGAACGCCGTCGAGCGGGTCGGCGTTTGTGGTGGCTCGGAGTGCGAGTAGGGACTCGCGGCCCTACTGGGTGACGAGCAGCCAGCTGAGCTGGTGAAGCCCCTCGCCGACCTCGGTCAGCTCGATGGCCGACGCGTCGCCGTTGACGGTGCCCTCGCCGACTTGGTGGATCTCACCGTTGTCCTTGACCACCTCCCAGAGCTTGATCGTCTCACCCGCGGCGAGGTCGAAGGCGGTGGCCAACTCGAGGTCAAAGCTGCCCTCGGTCGCCTTGACGCCGAAGGGAGAGAAGGACCAAGCCGCGAGGATCGGGCTGCCCTCGACATCGCTGATCTGCCAATATTCGCTGGCGACCTCGATACCACCGAGCTCGGTGGGGGCGACAAAACCCGGGTCTTGGGCCAGGGCCGGGTCGATGATGATGCTCAGGACCGAATCGATCTGGACCTCGACCGGGCCCACAGCCTGCGAGAGATCGGTGATGGTGGCGACCTCGGGCACGATCACCGTGCCCAGATCGAGCTCTGTGCCCTCGCTGAACTCGAGCTGGAAGGCCTGTCCGCCAAAGTAGCGGCCGTCGACGGGGCCGTGGACCGCCTTGAAGTTCCAGAGCCCGACCTTGAGCACATCGAGGGCGAAGTTGCCCTGCCCGTCGACGGTGACGGGAATGCAAGACTCGACGCTGCCCATGTCGTCGATGGGCCCGCAGAACTGAATGCCGGGTGTGGGCAGGGGGGCGCCCTGGGGATCGAGGACGACACCGACGAGCGAGCCGATGGCTTCGACGCCGGTCTCGGTCGTGGTCTCCCCACTGCCGCTCTCGGTGGATTCGCTGCCCACCTCGGTGTCGGTGCTGGTGCCGGTGTCCATGTCGGCCATCTCGTCGTCCCCGAGCGGACCGGTGTCGTCGTCGGTGACCCCGCATCCCAGGGACGACAGGGCGAACAGACCAGAGCCGAACACGAGGCAGAGCCGCTTCATGCTTCGAGCTTAGCCTTGGGGGTTTTGTGTGTCCACGGGCGCGAGGGTCGGCGGCTCACGCCGATGACCGATGACCGATGACCGATGACCGATGACCGACAGTCGGTTCGCTCTAGAAGTTGAGGATCAGGTCGGCGCGGACACCCTCGAAGTCGGGCAGGGTTCGGCACGACCCGTTCACACACAGCAATCCGCCGACCTGCCGCCCGGCAAAGATGCGCAGGAACGACGATTCGAGGAAGTTCACACGAACCTCGGCCCCGGGCCACAGGTGGGGCTTGCGGTTGCAGTTGGCCTCGCTGTCACAGGCCTGTTCGTGGAGCTTGGGCTCGTTGCTGAGCGGGGCGAATTCGCTGGAGAAGCCACCGATCACGGCGAAGGTGAAAAACGGCGACAGGCCGTAGCCCAAGATCGCGTTGCCCCGGTGGAAGAACTTGCTGCCCACGCCCTTTTGGACCTGCTCGTAGCGCCAGTCGATACGCAGGGAGAGGGAGTGGGACATGCCCTTGGTCTCGGCGACGACCTGGTTGATGTAGAGCTCGGCGTGGGGGAGCTTGCGGACGTAGGGTGACTTGCCCGGCGCGGGTGCACGACGGAAGCCCTCCCAGCGGTAGCCGGCGCTGGCTTGGACCTCGGCGCCCTTGTCCGGGTCGCGCCAGCGCATGCCCACGTAGGCATGGTGCGTCATCTCGCCCTCGTTGGGGTCGAGCATGGCCTGGTCGTTGGTGGTCCCGAATACGTAGCCGAGGTAGTTGCCGTAGAGCGTGACCCGAGATTTTTTGAGGGTGTGCTCGATCAAGATGCGGCCGCCGGCGGTGTTGCCCGCCGCCGGGATGATCTGGTCGGCCCGCTCGAGGGTCGGGGCTTCCGCGTACTGGACCGTGGTCGCCGAGGCGTCCTTGGCGATGATGTAGTTGTCGTAGTACTTGCCCTCGACCAGGACGAAGGTGTCACCGAGGGTGATGCCGTTGGACAGGTAGGCGGCGACGCCGTTCTTGGACAGGCCCGAGAACTCGGTGTTGCGCAGATGGGCGTTGCGCATGAGCCCGGTGACACCCATGAACAGGTCCCAGTGCTTGGCGATGCGCTTGCGGCTGATGTCGCCACCCACGAGGTGCATGCCCTCGTGCTGGTTGGCGAGTGTCTCTCCGAACCAAAAGAAGGTGTAGTGCCCGCCCACGCGGACCTTGCCCGGGAGCTTGCCCTCGACCCGACCGGCCGCGACGATGTCGGAGCACATCGTCCACAGCGGGTTTCCATAGCGATTGCGGGTCAGCGCCGGGGTCCGCTCGCACAGGACGTGGGGGTAGCCCGGGTCGTCGAAGAGGGTGCGGGTAGCGAAGTCGGTCTGCTGTCGGTTGGTGACCCCGGCGAGGGCGGTGGCCGAGAACTTCTTGAGCCTGAGGTCGACCTTGCCGCCCTTGATGGTGGCGTCGACACCGATATCGGCGATCTTGCGGATCGACAGGCCGATGCCCCGCCCGAAGTTGACGTTGAAGTCGCCGACGGTGAGCTCGAGGCGCTTGGTGCTCGCGCGCAGCTGGAAGCGCTCGATGCGGTAGTCGTTGCCGTAGCGGCACTGGCTGCTCTCGCTGTCCGAGATCACGCCATCGTTGTCGACGTCGCACATGGCCTGCGACTTGCCGTTGAAGATGTTGTGGGTGTCGACCCGGATCATCGACGACAGCTTCCAGCGCGCGAAGGTCGAGTCGGCGCCCACGTTGATGTAGTTGACCAGGGCGAAGAAGCGGTCGTCGTTGGAGAAGGTGTTGTAGTTATTGCGGAAGGTGTCGAAGAAGGTCGACGATCGAAACCACGGCTGGGAGTTGCCGATCGGCGGGATCTTCGGGTTGCGCAGGTGGGGGACGGACTCTTCGTGGACCGGCGATTCGTCGGGGGGGGCCTGCTCGGGGGCGAGAGCGATCGCCGGGGCCGGAACCT
>CAYVJQ010000005.1:25527-112851 GCA_964451725.1 uncultured Nannocystaceae bacterium
GATTCGTCGGGGGGGGCCTGCTCGGGGGCGAGAGCGATCGCCGGGGCCGGAACCTCAGCTGCTTCGGCCGGAACCTCAGCTGCTTCGGCCGGAACCTGAGCTGCCTCGGCCGGGGCGGGCTCGTGCGCCTGGATGTCCACCGGAGCCGGGGTGTACGACCCTCCCGAACCTACAGGAGCGGCCGCAGGGACCACAGGATCCTCGGGGTCGGGCGCGCCCTCGGGGTCGGGGTCGATCGCCGTATCCGCGGGCGGAGCCCGTTCTGTCGAGTCTGGGTCCGGCGGGGCCGCCAACGCGAGGCTGGAGATCGTGGTCAGCGAAACCAGGGCGAGCGCAGATACGCAACGCGAGAGGGCCCACGCAGCAGAGCAACAGCGGTCCCCGGCGGCTCGAAGTTCGCGCGCGCGTTTCAGTTTTGTCGCCCTCACTCGGCCGCGTCGCAGCGCGGGTCGCCGGGGCTGTCGAGGCGCGCGGTCAAGAACTTCTCGAGCTCGATCACGTCGCCTTTGACGTACCCCTGGTGGGTTTTGACGATGTTCCCGGACCCATCGAGGATGACGTAGAAGGGGATGTCACCCTTGGGGTTGTAGCGACCCATGACAGCGGTGTCCGAGTCGTAGAGCACCGGGTATTCGTAGCCCTCTTGGGCGGCGAACCCGGGCACCCTGGACATGGTGTCGGGGCCGTCGATGCTGATCGCGTAGATGTTGAGCCCGCGCGGGTGCAGGCGCTCGTACATGCCCTTCATCTTGGCGAGCTCGGCCGTGCAGGGCACACACCAGATCGCCCAGAACGCGAGCAGGTGGAGCTCGTTGGCGTCCGCGCTGGCGATCGAAATATCCTCGTCGTCGAGGTCGGGCAAGGTGATGCCGAGCTCGCCGCAACCGTTGGCGTTGCCGGTCTTGGGGACGGCGGTCTCGGGTTGCGTGTCGCAGCCCCCGAGGCCCGTGAGGGCGAGCGCGGTCAGGAGGGCGACGGTGGTGGTCTTAGTTGCCATAGGGGTCGTTGATCAGTGCGTCGATTTGGATCTCCAGCACACCCGAATCGACAATGCCGCCGGTCTGCTTGAAGATGATATTCGCGTTGGCATCGAAGAGCAGCGTGAAGGGGATGGGCTGCAGGGGTTGGCCCCCGACCTTCAACTGTATGGAACCCTGGTCAGGGGTCCACAGGATGGAGAAGCTGTCCTGGGCATTGGCCGCGCTCCAGCCGGCGCAGGTTCCGGCGGTCGCTGCACCCACGGCGCCCTCGTCGATGACCTGCACGAACTCGACCCGGGGGTACTCGTCGACGAAGTGCTCGGCCCACT
The DNA here is from genome assembly GCA_964451725.1 of uncultured Nannocystaceae bacterium. Taxonomy (GTDB): domain Bacteria; phylum Myxococcota_A; class Polyangia; order Nannocystales; family Nannocystaceae; genus Plesiocystis. The sequence continues at coordinate 26,837 of CAYVJQ010000005.1, forward strand.
CGGCCGCCTCCTCCGCACAGGGTTGGCACCACGCCGCACCCACACCGAACACGACGCCCCGAGTCTCGACGTCCGGGAGGCCGACCTGGGGGAGGTACTGGGCGAGCTGGACGGCCTCGCCGGCGCAGTCGAAGAGCTCGAGGTTCTCGATGACGTCGCCCTCCTCGAAGCCGTAGGGGCCCTCGGGGTAGCCACACTCGAGGGCTTCGCCCTCGGGGCTGCCGGGGAGGGGAGCCTCGGCGCACTCGACCGAGCGATCGAGGAAATCGAAATCGGGGAATTGGCCCGCTCCCCCGGTCTCGCCCCCGACTTTGCAATCACAAACTGGAATGACGGGAAGACAGCCTACACTTGGGAACAGCAGTGCTGCGGCGCAGAGTGCCATTGCACGCCGAGGGTCGAGCGGGCTCCGGCGGTCAATTTTGGAATCGGGGCTGCGCATAGCGTGAATCTCAAACGTCTCGACGCGCGGAATGTATCGGATCTGGGTGGGCAAAGAAAGACCGGAGATTGTGGGTCTAGGCCCAAGTACGGATAGATCGGGGCGGTCCTGGCGGATGGATCGGCCGGGTCACCGAGAGCCGCGAGCGCGGACCGAAGTCGCCCCCAAATGCCCCTGTTGGTGATCTCACGTGAGCGGAGATGGGCTCCCCGCAGCCCGACGTAACAGTTACATGAGGAGTGTGTTCAACGTGTTACGTTGGTCCCTCACCGAAAATCAGATCGGAAACCCATGGTTCGCTCAAAACAACTTCTCGTTCTCGCTGGCTCCCTCTTCGCTTTCTCCGTCGCCGGTTGCGACAAGGCCGCTAACGAGGGCGGGACCGACTCGGCCGCGGAAGACGACACCGGTGGTGCCGATACCGACGCCGACGCCGATGCCGATGCCGATGCCGATGGTGACACCACGGACGGCGGACCAGTCGACAGCGACGAGGACGGCTTGACCGACGAAGAAGAGGCTTCGCTCGGCACCGACCCGCTGAAGAAGGACACCGACAACGACAACTATTGGGACAGCTGGGAGGTCGCCGAGGGCACGGATCCCCTCGATCCCGAGAGCCGGATCTACGCCGGGTACTGGCCCTACAACCCCAACAAAGACGAGCTCGAGCAGGGCGCGTTCGGGATGACGAGCCACAACACGGGCAGCTTGTTTCCGCGTGCCTCCTTCCTCGACCAGCACGGCGACATGGTCGACATCTACGATTTCAGCCAGTTCCGGCTGAACGAGGAGGCGGACCAAGCCTACATGATCGTCGACATCTCCGCGCAGTGGTGTGGCCCGTGCCACAACGTGGCCAACTGGATCGCGGGAGTCGACGACGCGAACACCGAGTGGGTCCAAGCGGCCTACCCGACCGTGCGTGAAAAGGTGGAGAACTACCGAATCTGGTGGCTGACGTTCATCGTCCAAGACGTCAACCAGAGCCAGCCGACCATCGCCGATGCCGAGCTGTGGGCCCAGACTCACCAGGATTCGCGCATTCCCGTGCTGGTCGACGATACTCAAGAGGTGCTCTCGGCCTACGGGGCCGGGGCGTTCCCGCACTTCTTCCTCATCGACCCGAACATGGCGATCGAGTACTTCCCGCCCGCCTCCGCGGGTTCGAACGAGAACCCCTACCCGGCGGTGGGTCTGGTCGATACCCTCCTCTAGGGAGAGCGACAGACAAACCTGCGGCGCCTCCGGCCCGCAGGTTTTGTTTTGCCCGGGTTTTATCATCCTGGATTGGTTGGCGGCCGGGCTTGGTGGTCAGCCACCGCCTGGATCAGGCGGCAGCCGGCTCGCCTGCGCTCGGATCGTCGAGGCTCGTGGGTCCCGAGGGATCTCGCCTGTAGAGGCCAGCGAGGCCGGCGAGGGAAGCCAGGGCAAAGCCCGACACTGCGCCAGGGATGAGCCAGGGCGTCGCGCTGAGGGCCTCGGGCGTGGGCAACAGCATGGACAGGCCCAGGGCGATCAGCGGCGCGGCGGCCAGGCGCAGGGCGTCGAAGTACCAAAACCACGGGCGACTTTCGAAGCCCGCACCGATCGCTATCGATGTGGCCAGGAGCCAGCCGATGACCAGCAAGCGCAGGGGAGCATCGAGCCCGCCGCCGGCGAAGAGCATGCCCACACTCACCAACAAGAAGCAGACGAACTGGGCCAGCAGGTAGGCCTGCATCAGCCGTCCCGGTGTGGCGTCGAAGTGTGGTCGATCGCGGACCTCGGGGAGCTCGGGCAGGGGCTCGGAGGGGGTCCAGCCGGGGCGTCGAAACCAGATCGTGAACCGGTCCCAGGGTCGCTCGAAGCCGCGGGCGACCCGGGCGATCTGAACCCAGACATCGAGGTTGGCCCACAGTGGATTCCAGCTGTGTAGGGGCTTGCTGGTCCCGTAGGTGGGCTCCTCCTCCTCGAGCTGAAAGGTGCCGAACAGCCGATCCCAAATGATGAACACACCGGCGTAGTTGCGGTCGGCGTATTTGGGGTCGCAGCCGTGGTGGACCCGGTGGTGCGAGGGGGTGTTCATGACCCACTCGAGGGGTCCTAGCGTCGCTACGAGCCGGGTGTGGACCCAAAACTGATAGATCGTGTTGATCTGGACGTGCAGCAGAAACACCAGCGGGGGCACGCCGACCAGCGCCAGGGGCAGGTAGAAAAATGCGCTGAACAGGCCCTGGATCGCGCTTTGACGCAGGGCGACGCTGAAGTTGTACTCCTCGCTCTGGTGGTGGACGACGTGCGCCGCCCACAAAAAATTGCGCTCGTGGGAGAGGCGGTGGAACCAGTAGTAGAGGAAGTCGATGCCCACGAAGGCGATCACCCCCGTCCACAGGGAGCCCGGGCTCAGGCGCGGCAGGGCCAGGATTTCGCCGCTGAACTCGAACACGAGGGTGTACAGGCCGACGCTGAAGATTAGCTTGCGAAGCTCGCTCAGCACCCCACAGCTGAGATCGTTGATGGTGTCGTTGAGCCGGTAGAGGCGTGCCCCACGGACGCGCGCGACGATGAGTTCGATGGCGATCAACAGGAAGAAGATCGGGATCGAGAGTGAGATGAGGTCGACCATGGGACGGGCGCCACCGGTCAGAGGCGTCGCTCACAATAGAACACAATAGGATCAGCCCTGGCTCGGCGCGAGGCCGGCGGGGACAGGCGCCGAAACTCGGGGACAGGCGGGGCCGGGTACCCAGCGTGGAAGCCAGTGGGTGCCCCCATCGGCGAGCAGCTCGTGGACCTGGCCGGGGTCCGCCAACTCCAGACGGAGCAGGTCGGAGCGCCCCGGCGAGCTGCGGGCGAACACGAGGGCCTCGCCACCGGGCGACCAAGCGGGTTGCTCGTCGATGACCGCTTCGCCGGGAGAGGTCTGGGCGAGGCGCTGCCCGTCGGCGACCCGGACGACCTCGATCGTTGCGCCCTGCTGTCCCCGGGGACGCAGCTGGGTGAACGCGAGCTGGGTACCGTCGGGTGACCAAGTCGGGTCGCGGACGAGGATCGGCGCTGGGCGGGCGCTCGCCGGGAGCAGGGGGCGGACCGCGGACTCGGCGTCGCGCCCGAGCCCGAGCTCGACCCCGAGCTCGGCGCTGTCGATCAGGAACAGGTCGACGCCGCGCTCCGGATCGCGGGCACTGAGGAAGGCCAGGTGAGCGCCGTCGGGAGACCAGCGTGGGCTCGTGTCGTCACCGGCGCTCACAGTCACGCGCTGAGGATCTCCCCCGTCCGCGGTCATCACGTAGATCTCGGCGTTGCCGTCTCGGCTGGAGACGAAGGCGATCTGGCGACCATCGGGGGACACTCGAGGCTCGAAGTTGCCCTCTCTGTCGTCGGTCAGTCGGAGCCCGGGCCCGGGTTTGGTTCCGGGTTCAGGTCCGACTTCGGCCGGCGCCCGGTAGAGGTCGCGGAAGCTGTGTGTGTCGCTCTCGAACACGATCCACCGGCCGTCGGGAGACCAAGACGGGTTGCGCAGGAGCTGACCGCCAGGACCGACCGGGCGCGGGGTACCAGGGAGCGCGCCGAGGTCGAGGATGCTCAGCTGATCCTGGGTCTTGCCCTCGACGTCGACTCCCTCGATGTCGACCCGGGGCCGAGAGCGGAGCACGAGCAGGTGAGCACCATCGGGGGACAGGGCGGCCGGAAAGCTCGACCACCCGGGCTGCTCTGGGGTCAGCGCCTCTGGGGTGCCGACCCCAGAGGCGGAGATTCGACGCATGCGCGTGCCCGCTGCCCCGTCTTCGTGGCCGTGGCCCTCGGTCTGAGAGACAAAGACGATCGTGCCGCAGCGGGCCGCCGGAGCGCTGCGGTCCGAGTCTGCCGTGGCCGACGCAGGAGCGCCCCGGTCCTCCGCCTGGGTCTGCGTTCGACCGCAGGCACACAGGGAGAAGAGCGAGGCGAGTACGAGGGAGCGACGTCTCAACATCGAGTCAGGGCGAGTGTACTCGGAGCGCGTCGGCGACGACGACCGAGCCCGCTCCGGCCCACACCGAGAGATCGACGTGGTTCCAGCCGGCTTGGAAGTCGTAGGTTCCAAGCTGGTTCCACTGGCCGCCGTTGGTGCTCTGGTCGGCGTAGACGGTGTCGAGCTTCTGACCCGAGGAGTCGAACATCAAAAACGGCGCCGCGGTCGATCGGTTGCCGCCGGACACCCACCAGGCGTCGACGGTGAGCTGAGCGGGGTCGGTCAGGTAGAACGAGAACACGGCGGCGTCGGAGATGGCCTGGGTCGAGTGCCACCAGTAGCCGGTGTTGAAGTCGATCGCGCTGCTGCTTGCAGCCCAGGCGTCGCTCACACCCATCGAGGCGTTCCAACCGTTGAGCGACTCGTTGCTGTCGATGATGATCTCGATATTGGGCGCGGGTACGGGGGGATCGGGATCGGGGTCCGGATCGGGGGGGTCTGGATCGGGGTCTGGATCGGGCGGATCTGGATCGGGGTCTGGATCGGGCGGATCTGGATCGGGGTCGGGTCCGTCACCGCAGTAGCTCTGCACCGAGTTGAGGTAGTCGCTCCATGGCCAGTTTGGACCCGGGTCGACGCGGTTGTAGGGCTGGAGCTGCCCGTGACCCACGATGTGATACTGGTCGCGGGGGATCGACTGGTCTTGCGTGATGTCGCAGACCAGCGCCGCCGAGGCGTCGAGCAGGCCCTGATCCCAACTCGACTGGTTGGAGTAGCCGGCGTGCTCGATGCCGATGGTGAAGCTGTTGCTGCTCGTCCCGTTGAGGTTGCAGTCGACGTTGTTGTTGAGCGAGCACTTGTAGGAGGCGCCGATGTGCCAGGCCTTGCGGCTCTCGGCGACCAGCTGGGAGATCTCCGAGCCCGAGTTGTTGATGACGTAGTGGGCGCTGACACCAGCGTTCGCGTTGGTCAGCCAGCTCCAACAGCCGCTGTAGCTGCCCTCGCAGGTGTGGATGATGACGAGGTTCGGGTCGCCGGCGGCTCCGCCAGGGCGGGCGCTGTTGTTGGGTGAGGCCCGCCAGATCGAACCGGCGTAGTCGGGGCCGGCCGCCGCCAGAGGCTCGGGGGGGGCCATGCCGATCTCGAGCGGTCCGAGGGCCGAGAGGACCTGGGGCATCTCCTGCATGATCTCGTCGAACACGTAGGCCTGCTTGCCCACGTCGCTCTCGATCCCGCTGTAGGTGCCGAGAACCGGGACCCACTCGCTGAAGTTGTTCCGATCGCCGACCCCCTGTTGATCGGCCATCGCCGAGAGCAGGGCGGCGGCGGCCCGGATGTTGGAGTCGGGCTGGGTGCTGGCCTCGACGACCGTCACGCCGGCGAGCGCAGCGGCCTCTTCCAGGTTGATGCCGCGCAGACCCATAATTCCCATGGCCGGGTCGCGGCCCTCGAACTCGATGCTGCCCTCGACCATCTCGAGCCGGGTCTCGACCTTGCCGACCGCGACCAGGATGGCCATCGGGACATCGAACTCGGCGCTGGCGTGCTCGAACATGAGCACGAGGTGCTCGGGAACCCCGGGGATCTCGGGGCTCTCGGGGAGCTGCGCGCCCCCGTCTTCACCTCCACCCGAGTCGTCGCCCTCTCCGTCGAGCGCGATTCCGTCCATTGCCACTTCGTCGCGGTCCGCGTCCAAACAGCCACCGAGAAGGAGGAAAGAGGCGCCGGCGAGGGCGAGAGTCGATGTGTAGGCCGATCTGTTCATTTATCCCACCTGTAAGCAGCCCGCATAGGTGTAGGCCACAGGATCAGGAAGCCCGAGTGCACTATTAATGTCAACGACTATTTGCATCTCGATTGATCTGTCCGTGGCGGAGTGGTTCCGAACACTGGAATTTCAGGCTCGCTGCGAACTGGCTTTCACTGCGAAGAATCGCGCATCTATGGCCAACCAGCGTATGTCAGGGCGTATTCGCGCGTTGAGGATACACAATCGCGCGCTGGGGTGAGTGGAGAAGTGTAGACAATGATCTTCCGGCCGATTGTGGTGCTGATAACGTAGTTCTGTACGTAGTTTGGACGTATGGACAAGACCTACATCCAGAAATAGACATTCAGTGACATATTTTGGGCGCCTATGTTTTCGCCGTACCCGGCGGCTATCCTCCCGCCGTGCTCGCCGACCCTCGATATTGGACCCGCCCCGCCTCGCTGTGTGCGCTCGTGCTGGCGGTTTCGACCCTGGGCTGCACGGTGAAGTCTCCCGAGGCCGACACCAAGGACAGCGACAGCGAGGTCCAGAGCGCCACAGAGGCCATCGAGCCTGCGCAGCCGGCCGTGGCTGCTCGCCCGGGCGAGCTCGCGCCCATGCCCGACGATCCAAACGCGGTCATCGCCCGTGTCGGTGAGCTCGAGGTCCTGCGTAGGGAGTTCGATCTTCGCTATCAGCCCCAGGCCGACATGCTGCTCGCGCGGCGTGGGGACGGGAAGATCCCCGATGCGTGGGCGGCCATGCAGCGCCGCAACATCATCGGCGCGCTGGTCTGGTCGCGGCTCATGGATCTCGAGGTCGCGCGCAGCGGGGTCGATTTCGAGCCGGCGGCGTTGGTCGAGCAAGAGGCCGACGAGCGCCGCCACATCAGGGACTGGGAGAGCTGGCTCGGACGAGTCAGTCAGACCCCGGAGATCCGCCATCAGCAGAACATCGACTATCTCCGGGAGCGGGCGCTGATCGAAGACCGCAACGGCCCGCTGGCGGCCTCGGAGAAGGAGCTGCGCACCCTCTACGACGGCTCCCTCGAGCGTTTCAAGGCCGACCAAGAGCTGGTCCGGGCCTCGCACCTGCTGTTTGCGATCGGTCCACGCGAGGGCGCAGAGAAGATTCAGCCCTTGACCCTGGCCATGCGCGAGGCGGCCAGCGAGGCCGAGATCAGCGAGTGGGAGGCGCAGACCCTGGCCCACGCCCAGCGCCTGCACGCCGAGGTCACGGCCGAGGGGGTCGACTTCAACGCCTTCGCCAAGGCGCGCTCGGAGGGGCCGGGGGCGTTCCGAGGCGGCGACATGGGCCTGTTCCCGCGCCGACAGATGGTCGCCGATTATGCGGAGGTCGTCTTTGGACTCGAGGTCGGCGAGGTCAGCCAGCCCCTGAAGTCGGAGAAGGGCTACTACGTGATCAAGCTGTTCGGGCGCTACCAAAAGGGCTCGCTGCCCTTCGAGGCCGTGCGGGCCGACTTGGTGCGTCAGGTCGAGGGCGGCAAGATCCGCACCGGCAAGGCCTCGCTCGAGACTGAGCTCGGTGACCGCTTCGAGGTCAAGAGCGCGCTCTTGGACGAGGCGGAGGCCTTCAAGAGCCAGGGCCGGGGCAAGCCCCAGCCCAAACCCAATCCCCCCAAGCCTCAGCCTCAGCCCAAGTCCAAGTTGTAGGTCAGCAGCCCCCGAGGTCGGGGAACGAGCAGACTTGGTCGTCGCAGGTGTTCACGACCTCGCCTGTGGTGAAGAAAGTGTGCAGCTGCGAGCGGGCCGCATCGAGGCTGCGCAGCTTGCCGTGGGGGTCGTCGCAGGCCTCTTGGGGGATGTTCTGGATCGGGTCCATGGGCAGCCCGAAATCGTACTCGACGTAGGTGCTGCCCACGTTGCTCCCGCTGACGGCCTCGAGGCCCCAGACCTCGCGGATGCCGGTGTCGAGGTGCTTGGCGCCCACGGCCCGCGCCATGTTGTGCGCGCCCAGAGTGGTCACCTGGTGGTCGCCCACGGCCGCGCGCAGGAGCACCTGGTGGGCGGGTGTATCGGGGAAGGTGTCGGTGCTGATCTTGTAGCTGTAGCTGCTGGGGTCGGCCCGATCCCAGAGCATCTGGGTGAGCGCGAGCAGGATCTGGACGTCGCGCGAGTCCACAAACCCAGCTTGGAGCAGAGAGAAGTACTGGTCGAAGTCGACGCTGCGGTTGAGGAGCAGGTTGTAGGACTGGCCTGGGACCCCGAGACAGCCGCGCTCGATGTCCTGAGAGACGGCCATGAAGGTGCCCCCGAAGATGCCGCCTTGGCTGATGCCGAGATAGTAGGCCGCGCTCGGGTCGATGTAGCTCTCGAAGCTCATGTCGTCGGCGAAGGAGGTCTTCATCATGCGCGTGGCAGCGACGAAGTTGACCATGCTCTGTTGGAGGCGATCGGCGACCGCCTCGAACTCGTGCATGGTCCCATTGTTGAGCATGGCGCCGATGAACAGGGTGTCCTCCGCGGCCATGCCGATCCAATCGACGCCGAACAGCACGTAGTTGTTCTCGTTGATGAAGCTGCGCATGTGCCCGGTCTCGAGCTCGGTGTGGGAGCCGAGCAGGCCGTGGCCGTACTGAAGGAGCTTGGCCGGCTCGTCCAACGCGCTGAGAGGGATGAGCACGGTGAAGGGGACCTGGGCCACGCCCTGCTGTTCCGGAAGGCCGTCAGCGCCGAACACCAGGTGGCCGCTCGTGCCGGGATCGTCGAGGTAGAGGGGGACCTCGAGCAGGCCCTCGATCTTGTAGGCGATGTCCTCGGTGTGCCACTGCGCGTCGACGTCGGTGATCATGAAGCTCGGCCCCTGGCCGGGCTCGAAGAGATCCAGGGAGTCGTCGCGCATGTGGATGACCGCAGCCGTGTTGCTTTCTGTGCTCGCGGTCGTGAAGTCCCAGGCGATCTGCAGGGTGTCGCGCTCGACCCCGGCGTCGCCGAGGCGCTGGAAGATGTCGGCGTAGAGGGGGCGGCGGTCCTCGACGGTCGCATCGTCCGAGGGCTGAAGATCACGCAGGGCGGCGAAGCCCTCCGAGGCCGGGATCAGCTCGCCGTCGTCGTTTTGGACCCCGCGGACGGCGACGATGTAGCGGGTGTCGTCGTCGAGGCGGGTCGCCGGCCTGATCATCAGCGAGCCATCCGGATCGCCGGCCATGGACACGTCGATCTCTGCGAAGTGGGCGACGCGCTCACCGGTCTCGGCGTCGAGGATGACCGTGAGCGCATCTGCGCTGAGCGAGGCGTCGATGTCCGCCCAAGTCGGGAGCCCCGTGGTCGAGGCGTTGGGCAGGTAGGTGAGCATGGCCTGACCTGCGGAGAACCCGTCGCTGAAGTTGTAGGGCGCGGCCTCGACCGGGTTGTCGTTTTTGCTCGGGAGTCGAGCGGTGTTCAGGGCCATGCGCCGGCCCGTGGGGGTCTGGGCGTCGGCGGCCGTGAACACGTTGTTGGGGAAGGGGTAGAGGCAGTAGTCGGGGACCAGAGAGTCGCAGTCCAAGGTCGCCCAGTCGACGACCGGGTCCGGCTCCTCGAGGCCCGTGTCCCCACTCCCAGACTCGGTGGCGGACTCGCTGCCGGTCTCGGTCTGAGTCCCCTGGGTCTCGGTTTGAGTCCCCTGGGTCTCGGTCGCGCCGACCTCGTCGTCAGCGGCCCCGTCGTCGCTGCAGGCCGGGGCCAGGGTGAGGGCGAAGGTCAGGACAGGAAGGGTGCTCAGCAGGGTCGTACGCTTCATCGTGGTGGCTCCAAAGGCGAGATAGGTGGAGCACGATACACGACGAGCGAGCGCGCCCGGTGAGCTCGAGAGCGGTTGGGTTCAGGAGCTCGACAGGGCGTGGGTCGCGGGCACGAGACGCTCGGCGCCGCTGTACACACACAGTCGTTGGCCCCGCACAAAGCAGACCAGGGTCAGGCCGGTGCGCTGGGCGAGCCCGATCGCCAGCGAAGACGGAGCCGAGACCGCGGCGACCACGGGGATACCCAAGGCGGCGGCCTTTTGTGTGATCTCGAAGGACACGCGCCCGGAGACCATGAGGACTTTGTCCGCGAGATCGACCCCGCGCATCGCCGCCCATCCGATCACCTTGTCGACCGTGTTGTGGCGGCCCACGTCCTCGCGGATGACCAGCTTCTGTCCCGTACTCGAAAACAGGCCCGCGGCGTGTAGGCCCCCGGTGCGCGCAAACACCTGTTGACCGGTCGAGAGCGCTTCCGGGAGGGCGTAGAGGGTAGAGAGCTCGACCTGAATGGGGTCGGGGCGCGGGAGTCGGCCGCGGGTGGGGGCCATGGCCGCGTCGATGCTGGCCTTGCCGCAGACCCCACACGAGCTGCTGGCGTAGAGGTTCCGACGCAGCGCGGCGAGGTCGATCGTACAGTCCTCGCGCAGGCGGACGAGCATGACGTTGTCCTCGGCCTCGGGGGCGGAGACGGTGTCGCAGTGGCGGATGCTGGCGATCTGCCCGGGGTGCTCGAGGATGCGCTCACTCAGGAGGAAGCCACGCGCGAGCTCCTCGTCGTGCCCGGGTGTACGCATGACGACAGCGATGGGGACCCCGCCGACGCGCAGCTCGAGGGGCTCTTCGCGGGCGACGAGATCGAGGGTCTCGGGCTCGGGCTGGCCGCCGACCCAGGCGCTGCGGGAGACCGGGACGAAGCGCTCGTCCTCGAGGTCGTCGCTCTCGAGCTTCAAACCCGCACCAGTTTGGCGAGAAAAAAGCCGTCGCTGCCGTGGTCCTCGGGTGTCCAAGACTCGCTGTGGTCGATGGCGAAGCCCGAACCGGCAGGGCTGGCCAAGAACGCCTCGACGACCGCCGGGCCCTCCTCGGGTTCGAGGCTGCACACGGCGTAGACCAAGCGGCCTCCCGAGCGCACCCAGATGGCCGCGCGCCGCAGCAGCTCGGTCTGCAAGCCGGCGCGCTCGGACACACTCTCGGGTTTGCAGGTCCAGCGCAGCTCGGGGTGACGTCCGAGGTTGCCCAGGCCCGTGCAGGGGGCGTCGAGGAGGACGGCGTCGAAGCTCCCCGGGACGAGCGCGCCGAGGGGGTCCTCCGGGCTCGGGCTCGGGCTCGGGCTAGCGAGATCGGCCTCGTAGACCTCCAGGGTCAAGCCGACTCGGGGGCTGTCGAGGGCAGCTCGAGCTCGGCCCTGGCCCGCGAGCTCGGCGAGTCGTTCGGCGGAGCTGTCGATGGCGACCAGGGTGCCCTGGCGACGCATGTGCTCGGCGATCTGGAAGGTCTTGGTGCCCATGCCCGCGCACAGATCGAGGACCCGCTCACCAGGTTGGGGATCGAGGGCGCGAACGGCCTGTTGACTGCCGAGGCTCTGGACAGAGATGAGCCCGGCCTCGTGGGTGGGCCCGAAGAAAATATCGCCACCACCGCGCACGCGCAGGCACTGGGGTTGTTCGCCGGCGCCCTCGGGGAGCTCGAGAAAGGTGATCCCCGGATGGTCGTGGAGCAGGCGCTCACGGATGGTCTGGAGGTCGCTGCGGCCGAGGTCCAGGCGCAGATCCATGCTCGGGATCTGGGCGAGAGCCCGGCCGCGAGCGAGGGCCCGCTCGGCCCCGAGCTGCTCGACCCAGCGCGCGGCCAACCACTGCGGGATGGACCATCGAAAACGCAGCGCATCGACGGGATCGCCGTCGCTCATGGCCACGTCCATGATCGGCCAGTCGCGGTCGATGAGGCTCAGGATCGAGGCGATCATTGCTTTGAGCCGACCTTGGGGATCGATGCGCTTGCTGAGCTTGGCCGCCTCGGCGCTGGCGATCGGGAGCGGGCGCTCGAGGGCGACGATCTCGAAGGCCGCCATCCGCATGATCATGCGCAGCTCGCCTTTGAGCTTGCGCGGCTTGTCGGCGAAGCTGTCGATGAGCTTGTCGAGGCGGGCCCGGTTGCGCAGCACGCCGTAGACCAAGGTCGTGATCAGGCCTCGATCCCGGCGGGCGAGCTCCGGGAAGCGCTCGAGCTGAGCCGACAAGATGCGGTTCGAGAACCCCTCGCGCTGCTCGACCTCTCGCAGGGTCCGCAGGGCCACGCGGCGAGGGTTGGGCCCTGGGGGCCTGGTTTTGGGGGTCTGGCCGCGGGTCGCCACGGCCGGGAGTGTACTCAACCAAAGACAAAGCCCGCGGCCGAAGCCGCGGGCTTTGTTCGAGCGGGGGCTCGGGCTACATGCCCATGCCGCCCATACCGCCCATGCCGCCCATGCCGCCGCCGGCGGGGGCCGCCTCGTCCTTTTTGGGGAGCTCGGCGATCATGGCTTCGGTGGTCAGCATCATGCCGGCGACCGAGGCCGCGTTTTCGATCGCGGTGCGCACGACCTTGGTGGGGTCGATGACGCCCTGAGCGATCAGGTCGCCGTACTCCTGCGTACGAGCGTTGAAGCCGAAGCCTCCCTTGCCGTCGATGACCTTGTTGACGACTACGCTGGGCTCACCGCCGGCGTTGGCGATGATCTGGCGCAGGGGCTCCTCGACCGCACGGCGGACGATGGCGATGCCCACCTGTTGCTCCTCGGAGTCGACCTTGAGCTTGTCCAGCGCACGGCTCGAACGGAGCAGGGCGACGCCGCCGCCCGGGACGATGCCCTCTTCGACGGCGGCACGGGTGGCGTGCAGCGCGTCCTCGACGCGGGCCTTCTTCTCCTTCATCTCGACCTCGGTGGCTGCGCCGACCTTGATGACGGCGACGCCGCCGACCAACTTGGCGAGGCGCTCCTGAAGCTTCTCGCGGTCGTAGTCGGAGGAGGTGTCCTCGATCTGAGCGCGGATCTGCTTGACGCGCGCGTGGATGTCGTCGGTCTTGCCGCCGCCACCGACCACAATGGTGGTGTCTTTGTCGATGGTCAGGCGCGTGGCCGTCCCGAGGTCGGCGAGCTCCAGGCTCTCGAGCTTCTCGCCGAGATCCTCGGTGAGGGCCTTGCCGCCGGTGAGGACGGCGAGGTCCTTGAGCATCTCTTTGCGGCGGTCACCGAAGCCGGGGGCCTTGACGGCCGCGACCTCGAGGGTGCCACGAAGACGGTTGACCACGAGCGTGGCCAGGGCCTCTCCGTCGACGTCCTCGGCGATGATCACCAGGGGCTTGCGCTGCTTGGCGACCTGCTCGAGGATCGGCAGGAGGTCCTTCATGTTCGAGATCTTCTTCTCGTGCATGAGGATGTAGGCGTCCTCGTAGACGACTTCCATGCGCTCTTGGTCGGTCACGAAGTAGGGGCTGAGGTAGCCGCGATCGAACTGCATGCCCTCGACGACGTCGAGCTCGGTGGTGTTGGCCTTGTTCTCCTCGACGGTGATGACACCCTCTTGGCCGACCTTCGACATCGCCTCGGCGATGAGCTTGCCGACCTCGGTGTCGCCGTTGGCGGAGATGGTGCCGATCTGAGCGACCTCGTCCTGACCCTTGGTCTCGGTGGACATGCTCTGGACGTGCTCGACGACGGCCGCGACGGCGATGTCGATGCCACGCTTGAGCTCCATCGGGTCGTGCCCGGCGGTGACCATCTTCAGGCCTTCACGGTAGATGGCCTGGGCGAGGACGGTGGCGGTGGTGGTGCCGTCACCGGCGACGTCGGAGGTCTTCGAGGCGACCTCTTTGACCATCTGCGCGCCCATGTTCTCGAACTTGTCCTCGAGCTCGATCTCCTTGGCGACGGTTACGCCGTCCTTGGTGATCGTGGGGGAACCCCAGGACTTCTCAATGACCACGTGGCGACCGCGCGGCCCCAGGGTGACCTTGACGGCGTCGGCGAGGGTGTTGACCCCGCGCAAGATTGCGCCGCGGGCTTGGGTGTCGAAGCGAACTTCCTTGGCTGCCATAACTTTTCCTTGAATCTGAGGTTGGGTTGGGGAGGAGCCGGAGCTCAGCCCTCGATGACCGCGAGGATGTCTTCCTCGCGCATGATGATGAGCTCTTCACCGTCGATTTTGATCTCGGTGCCGGCGTACTTGCCGAACAGGATCAGGTCGTCGGCTTTGACGTCGAGGGGCTTGCGAACACCGTCGTCGTTGGTGCGGCCACTGCCGACGGCGATGATCTTGCCGCGGGTCGGCTTCTCTTTGGCGGAGTCGGGGATGTAGAGCCCGCCTGAGGTCATGGACTCTTCTTCGAGGCGCTTCACGAGCACGCGGTCGTTGAGTGGACGAACGTTCATTAGGTCGGTCTTCCGGATTCGGTTTGGTTTGGCCCAGAGGCGATTGGCGCACTCGGGTCGAGGACGGATTCAGCGGTGCTCGCTGCCTGCGCGAAGGTTCGGAGCAGGAGTGAGGGGGGCCGCGGAGTGATTGGCAGTCGGAGTGGCCGACTGCCAACGGCGCGAAGGTAAAGCCCCCACAGGGCAGATCAAGGCCGGGCAGCGAGAAACATGGGTCCAGCCGACGGCGAGGCATCTCACATGTGGGGTCCGGAGAGCTTGTGTCCTCGGGTCGGACTGCTAGCGTGAGAATTGCTACTTACTTACCGCAGCAGGGATACGAGAGCATGAACAAACCTTCGGATTTGGCCTTTGACGGGACCCTCGAGCTGTATTTCTACGAGCAACTCGAGGCCGCGAACGAGCGGGGTGCACACAGGCTCAGCCCCGATGTCGAGGCCTACGTCGTCCATATGCTCGCCGCTCACGCCCGCCGTACCAACCTTGCGGGGCGCACGAGCCCCGCGCTCGCCACCGAGTATATGGTCGCCCGAGACCACGGGGCGCCGGCCTTGAGGCGGGTGGGGGACCGGGCCCTCTACATCGCCGGGGTGGTCCCGCGTTCGCTCGATCGTGGTCCGGTCGGCGTCGCCTACATCTCGGGGATCGGAGAGGCGGCCTATCGAGAGATCCACGCGAGGAAGTCGAGGCTGGAGGTGTTTGCGCGGTTGGCCGACAGTTTTCGGGAGATCGCCGAGCTGCTCCGTCGGGTGCTCGGTAGCGAGCGGGACGATCTCTTGGTGCTGTATGAACGGTGGCGCGAGACCGCCGATGCGAGTACCGCGCGCCACCTGATTCGGGCCGGGGTCCTGCTCGATCCGCGGACAGCCGACATTCTTCACTGACATCGGGTGTGTGGAGATTCTTCGGAATGAACAGGTCGGTCGCCAGTTCTGAAATCCCATGCGTGCGCGCCGGCGAACCTTGAGCCCCCAAGGACTGTTCTTCCTCGCTTTTTGCTCATTGGGGGCGCCGGTCCTGGCGGTCGGCGGCGGCTGCTCGAGCGAGGTTCAAGCCGGCCAGCCGACGGGTCCCGACGATCCCGATCGTGCAGTCAGCTCCGCCCACGCCGGGGTCGTCACGCCGGCAGGGACCTACGATCCCAACCAGAGCCTGGCGCCCATGCTGGCGATGGTCCAACCCGCGGTCGTGGCCATCCGGGCGAGCTCGAGCGCGGATGCCTTTGGGGGTGGCGGCGGCGGGATCGGCAGCGGCTTTGTGATCAGCGCGGACGGTCAGGTGGTGACCAATCACCACGTGATCGCGGGTCACGATCGCTTCGAAGTTCACTTCGACGACGGCCGCCGGTTCAGGGCGGAGGTCGTCGGCAGCGATCCGCAGACCGACCTCGCCGTGCTTCAACTCGAGGGCGCGGAGGGGTTGAGCACCGTGCAGCTGGGCTCGAGCGACGCGCTCGAGGTCGGAGATTGGGTGGTCGCCGTGGGCACACCCATGGGCCTCAACCAGACCGTGACCCGGGGGATCATCTCGGCCAAGGGCCGCGGCAGTCTGGGCCTGTACCAAGACGGCTACGCAGACTTTTTGCAGACTGACGCGGCCATCAATCCCGGCAACAGCGGCGGGCCGCTGTTCAACCTCGCGGGAGAGGTCATCGGTATCAACGCTGCGGTCGGTGGGCACGACGGGCTGGGCTTCGCTATCCCGGTGGACCAAGCGAAGATCATCCTCCCCCGTTTGATCGCCGATGGCGGGGTCTCGCGTGGGTGGCTGGGGGTGGGCGGTCGTGACGAGACGCCGGCCTACGGTGAGCGTCCGGTGCCGGGGGCGGTGGTCGGCGAGGTTCACCCCGACACACCCGCGGCCGCCGCCGGGCTCGAGACCGGCGACCGCGTGATCGAGATCGACGGCCTGAAGATCGACGACTTCGACCATATGCGAGGTCGCATCGGCGAGTACGAACCCGGGGCCAAGGTCGGCCTGTCCGTGCTCCGAGACGGGGAGACGAGGCAGCTCGAGGTCGAGCTCGGGGCCCGGCCCGACCCGCGGGCCCTCGCTCGCTTCAACGGCCGGACCCGGGGGTCCGGAGTGCGGGCCCCCAAAACCCCGTCACCGGGTTCGGGTTCGGGCGGGGACCTCTACGGCGGGGGACCGGCGCGCCTCGGTGTAGACGTTCGGTCTTCGAGCGATGGCCTCGAGGTTCAGCGTGTACCCGAGGGCAGCCTCGGGGCTCGCCTGGGCCTGCGCGAGGGTGACGTGTTGACCGAGGTCAACGGCGAGACGGTGAGCTCGGTCGGGGGGGTCGCCAAAGCGCTCGAGCGTGACCGGAGCCGGGCGGCGGTCAGCGTGCATCGCGGGAGCGGGACCAAGACCTCGGTGATCCAAGTTCGCTAGGGCGGGGGATCCTGGAGTTCGGTCTCGCCAGCGTACACACGCTCAGCGATCTCCCGCATGATGGCGGCGAGCTCCCCGGGTCCGAGCCGGGGCTCCGGGGGGTCGAGACGTTCGTAGTAGAGGTCGTGGGCCGCGGTCTTGATCGGTGGGCGCTGGTCCTCGCTGCCTCGAGCCACGATACGAACGAAGAGGCGCTGACCGTCGCGGGCAGCGATCACCCGTATAGGCCCTCGGGCGTGGGGAGCCTCGATTCGCTCGACCACCCAGCCAGCCACAAGGGTGTCGCCGGTGTCGAGACCACCCAGGAGCGCACGGGCGTGGCTGGAGTAGGAGGGGGGCGCGGGCTTTGGGAACGAAGCGTCGGCATACCAGCGCCGAGGCGGGACGAGCCGACCAGGCACTGGTGTCAGGGCCGCGGACAGCCACGCCGCAAAGGTGAGCGCGGCGATGGCGATGGCCGCCCAGGCGGGGCCGGTCGCCGCCCAGGCGCGGGGTGCCGCGGACCCGCTCGGAGGGGGCGCAGGTGTGCTCACTCCTGGACCCCGTTGGCGTCGGCGTTCGAGGTCGCAGCGGGGAGGGGGCTGGAAGAGGGGGTCGGGACACGACCGATCAGCAGGCGACTCGGCCCGCGGTCGACCTCCATGTCCAGGCTTCGGCGCCAGCGGTCGAGGGGGACACCGAGCTCTTCTGCGAGGGCACCGTCGTCGGTCAAGATGAACACGGTTCCTGGATCGGAGTTGCTCGGCGAGGGCACACGGGCCAGGGGCCGCCCGAACTCGTGCTCGCGCAAGGCGACGCCGAGGAGCTCGCGGAGGCCGGGGCGCCTGGGCAGCTCGAGGTCGAGGGCGGTGAGGGACCCGGGTCGCACCCACAGGTAGAGCGGGGGGTCCGAGTCCGCTTCGACCAGACCGCGGTGGATGAGCCAGGTCTCTGCGAGAGGGTGATCCGTGACCACGACTGCGCCGGGCTCGGGCCCGAGGTCGCGCCACCACTGCTCGAGTTTTTCCAGGCGCCGGTCGGGGGCGAGCTCGATGCTGTGCTCGATCCCCGCGGAGAGTGTGAGCAGGGCGAGGAGACACCATGCGACCAGCGCCCAGCGTGGGGAGAGCAGGCGCGCGAGGGCGAAACCCAGGGCCCACGTGATCAGGGCGAGGGGCAGCAGAGGCGCGAGCTCGACTCGGGCCGCGAGGCCGGCGAGCAGGGGGACGAGCGCGACCAGGGTGAGGCCCGCGATGCTGCCCCAGCCGCCGTCTGCCGGGGGCGCTTGGTCGTCGCTGTCGTCACTGTCGTCGCTGCCGTCGACTGGGAATCCGGTCGACGCGCGCCCTGCCAGGGCGCTGCATTGACGCCCGACGACCAGGCCGAGCGCGGGCAGGGCGAGGGCGAGGGCGAGGGGGGAGGGGTCGCCCAATCCCGCCGCCCACAGGACGCAGCTGGAGACCAAGAACGCAGCGAGGGCGAGGGCGAGGGCGCGCTCGGTCCGAGGCAGAGAGCTGCACCCGGCGAGCAGCGGGAGGCCGATCAAAGGTGAACAGGCGAGGGCCCGACGGCTGAGCTCGCCGACGCCGAGCCCGGTCTCGGAGCCGAGGGCCCGCATCGACCACAGCAGGTCAGCGTGGACCAGTGCACCGCCGAGGAGATAGGTGAGCACGGGGACGGCCACTCCGAGCGCGAGTCGGCGGCGTCGCGGGTCGTCTGCGGGGAGCCCAAATACGATCGCCAGGGTCAGGGGGACGAGCTCCCAGGTGGTCAGCACACAGGCGGCCAGGCACAGGCCCGCGAGCGCCCCTCGCCTCCGCACGACCAGGAGGTAGAGGGCGAGGCTGAGACCCGCGACCAGATCTGCGTGGTAGTGCCCTCCGGCCGCGGCGATCGACAGGGCGGGGGAGGTCGCCAGCACGAGCGCGGGCAGGACAAACAAGGGCTGGCCCAGGCGCCGAGCGACCGCGGCGAGAGCCGGGATGGCGGTCGCGGCGAGCGTCAGGTGGACCAGGCAAAAGGCCCGATACCCCAGGCCTGCGAGCGGGAGGTGGAGGAGGGCGACGGGAGGTCGCAGGTGGCGAAAGAACAGCGCTGGGAGGGGGGCGTCGGCCATGACCCCCGGCGCTCGCCAGGTCCACAGCCCGGCCGCATGGATGAGGCGCCCGCTGAACACGGCCTCGACGCCGACGACCAGGAACGCAAAGGTCAGGACCCAGACCGTCCGCCAGTCGCCGAGCCAGCGCAGCCAGCCCGGAGCGGGGTCGTTCACGACGCCCCCCTCCGCTCCTTCCACCCTCGGCAGTCGAAGTCGGCCGCAGCGCGACAGGTCGGGGCTCGGGGCATGTGGAGTCCAGCGCTCAGTCGTTGAAAAACCGGGTTTGGGTTTCGGCCATCTCTCGCAGGCGCTGGGGAGCGGCGTAGCGCTGGCCGTGGGCCGCGGCCAGGGCGTCGAGCTCGGTGACCACGGCGCGCAGGTCTTGGCGGTCGAGCCAGGCGAAGGGCCCGCCCGTGTTGGGTGCGAAACCGATGCCGAAGATCGCCCCGACCTCGCCGTCGCGGGTGGTGCGGAGGATGCCCTGCTCGAGGCAGCGCACGGCTTGAAGGGCCTGGATCAGGAGCAGGCGCCGCGACAGGTACTCGACGGTGCTGCGGCCCTCGGGGACGACCGGGGTACCCTGGGCGAGGTCTTCGAGGCCCGACCACAGGCCCCTGCGGCGGCCATTTTTGTAGTCGTGGAAGCCGGCCCCTGCGGCCTTGCCCTCGCGCCCGTGGGTCTCGACCAGCGCTCGGATCACGCCCATGCCTGGGGTCTCGACGTTCTCCGCACCGAGGTACTCCCGGCCCTGGACGCTGGCTTTGAGCCCGAGGGTCAAGGTGACCTCGTCGAAGACCTGGAGCGGGGGCACGACCATGCCCGCTGCCCGGGCGGCCCACTCGATGAGCACCGGGTCGTGCCCCTCGGCGACCAGGTTGGCGCCCTCCATGATGTAGCTGGAGAACACGCGGGTGGTGTAGAAGGCGTAGCCGTCGTTGACGACGATCGGGAGCTTCTTGATGCGCCGGCAAAAGTTCAGCGCGCGGGCCAGGGTCCGCTCGCTGGTCTCGGGCCCGACGATGATCTCGAGCAGAGGCATGACCTCGACCGGCGAGAAGTAGTGCAGGCCGATGAAGCGCTCGGGATGGGCCGAGACCTTCGCCAGATCCGCGATCGGGATCGCGGAGGTGTTGGAGGCCCAGATGCCCTCGGGGCCGAGCTTGGGCTCGGCTTCGCGGGTGACCCGGTGTTTGAGGTCGAGGTTTTCGAACACGGCCTCGATGATCAGGTCGGCGCCGTTGAGAGCCTCGATCTCGAGGGTGGGGGTCAGGCGCGCGCGGATGGCCTCGCGGCCGGCGTCGTCGAGATGGCGCTTGCGCTTGGCGAGCTCGGTCTCGAAGTGGGTGACGCCCGCCTCGAGGGCCTCGGCCTGGATGTCCTTGAGCACGACCTGGTAGCCGGCGTCGGCGCAGATGTAGGCCAAGCCGGCGCCCATCATGCCAGCGCCGATGATGGCCACGGTCTGGATGCCGGCGTCCTCGCCTCGAGCCAGGCTGGGTAGGCCCTCGTGCTTGAGCGCGGCCTGGCGGAAGAACCACAAGGTGCGGATCATGTCCTTGCTCTGGTCGCCGACCACGAGACCGGTGAAGTAGCGGGCCTCGACCTCCAGGGCCCGGTCGAAGTCGAGGCTGAGACCTTCTTGGATCGCGCTCAGGGCCGCCTCGGGAGCCTTGAACACGCCGGCGGTCTTCTTGCGCAGCATGGCGCCGGCGGCCATGAACAGGTTGCGAGCGTCGGAGGAGTCGGCCCGGGGTCCCGGGATGCGGAACTTCTTTTGGTCCCAAGGTTGCTTGGCCCCGGGGTTGTCGCGGATCCAGGTCTGAGCGGCGCTCATCATGGATTCCCTGTCGGCGGCGAGGGCGTCGACGAGGCCGGCTTTGAGGGCCTTGGGGGCCCGGAAATCCTTGCCCTGCAAGATCGCCTCGGCCGCCGCCTGGATACCGATCAGACGCGGGAGGCGCTGGGTCCCGCCGGCACCGGGGAGGAGCCCGAGCTGAACCTCGGGGAGCCCGAACTTGGCGCGTGGGTCGTCGATCGCCACGCGGTGGTGGCAGGCGAGGGCGAGCTCGTAGCCCCCGCCCAGCGCCGTGCCCGAGAGCGCGGCGACGACCGGGACCGGACCGGTCTCGATGCTCCGAAACAGCTGACTGAGGGAGCGCGTGAGCGCGAAGACCTCGGCCGGATCGCGCATCGCGAACACCTTGTCGATGTCGGCACCGGCACAAAAATCGCGGTGCCCGGAGGTGACGATGATGCCCGCGAGGCCGGGGCGCTCCCAGGCCCAGGCCAGGGCGTCGCGCAGGCCCTCGGCGAAGGCGTCGTTGATGACGTTGACCTTGCCGGCCATGGCCAAGGTCAAGGTCAAGGTCGCTACGCCGGTGTCCGCGTCGAAGCTGGCCTGGATGGCCGTATTGTCGTGATGGGTGGTGCTTGCTGTAGCCATTGGGGCTCCTCAGATGCGCTCGATGATGGTGGCGATGCCCATGCCGCCGCCGATGCACAGGGTGACCAGTCCGGTGCTCAATCCCCGGTCCTCGAGGGCGTCGAGGAGGGTGCCCAACAACATGCAGCCGGTCGCGCCCAAGGGGTGGCCCAAGGCGATCGCGCCGCCGTTGACGTTGACCTTGGCCGGGTCGACCTCGAAGGTCTGCATGAAGGCCATGGGCACGGCGGCGAAGGCCTCGTTGACCTCGAAGAGATCGATGTCGGCGATGTCCATGCCGGCGCGGGCGAGCACCTTGCGGGTCACGGGGATCGGACCGTCGAGCATGAGCATGGGCTCGGAGCCGATGTTGGCGATCGCCCGGATCCGGGCGCGGGGCCGGAGGCCGAGGGCCTCTCCCTTGGCCCGGCTCCCGAACAAGATCGCCGCAGCGCCGTCGACGATGCCCGAGGAGTTGCCGGCGTGGTGGAGGTGGTCGATACGCTCGACCTGGGGGTAGATGGGTTTGGTGAGTTGATCGAGGGCGAACTGACGGCCGATCATCTCGAAGGCGGGTTTGAGTTTGGCGAGGTCGCGGACCTGGGTCCCCGGACGTGGATGCTCGTCCTTCGCCACGATGGTCAGGCCGTTGCGGTCGGTCACGGGGACCAAGGAGCGCTCGAAGGCGCCACGCTCGACCGCCGCGGCACACTTGGCCTGGCTGTCGACCGCGAAGGCGTCGACTTGGTCGCGGGTGAAGCCGCGCAAGGTAGCGAGCAGGTCCGCGGAGATTCCCTGTGGAACTGAGCCGACCTCCCACTGGGTCTGGGGATCCCAGATCGCCCCGCCGTCGCTGCCCATGGGCACCCGCGACATACTCTCGACGCCGCCGCCGATCACCAGGTCTTCAAAACCCGAGGCGACCATGGCTGCGGCTTGGTTGCAGGCCTCGAGGCCCGAGCCGCAAAAGCGGTTCAAGGTCACGCCCGAGGCCGTCTGGGCGTAGCCGGCCGTGAGCGCGGCGAAACGCGCGATGCAGGAGCCCTGCTCGCCGGTCTGGGTCACGCAGCCGGCGATCACGTCGTCGACCTGCGAGGTGTCGAGGTCGTTGCGATCCCGGAGGGCCCGCAGGGCGGTGGCGAGCAGATCGACCGGGCGGACAGTGTAGAGGCCGCCGCTGGCCTTGCCCTTGGCGCGGGGCGTGCGGACGGCGTCGAAGATCATGGCATCGGACACGGGAGCTCCTGTGCAGAGAGATACGCCGGGCGAGGGATACGGCCGGCAGACAGAAAAATGCTAAGCACGCTCAACGTTTATCGCAAGTAGATGCGGGCGGGCGGGTTCGTGCCCGTTCTGAACGTCGCTGGCGCGGGGTAGAAAAAACGCGCATCGGCTTGCGCGGCCTTGCCACGGGAGGGGGTGACCGGCAAGCTGGTCGCCATGGTCCAGCGCGCTCAGATCCTCCAGCGTCGCAGGCAAGCCGACGCCACGCTGGAGCTCTCTCGTATTAATCGGGAGCTGGAGCGGCGCATTCAGCAGCTCCTCGAAGCCGAGAAATTGCGCGACGTGACGCCCGCGCAGGCCAACGCGATGTTGGTCCTGTTTCAAGAGAAGGCGCCGATGACCGCGCGCCGACTCGCACGCCAGATGAACCTCTCCGAGGTCACGGTGGGGCGCTTCGTCCGGGCCCTCGAGGCTGCCGGTTGGGTCCAGCGCGACGCCGATCCGAGGGACACACGGGCGATCTTGATCCGGCCTTCCAAGCGGGCCTACCGGGCCTTCCCCCGGTTCTTGAAGGTGAGCAACGCGCTGCTGGACATGGCCTTCAGCGGGTTCACCAAGCGCGAGATCGAGACCCTGGGCAAGCTGGTCGAGCGGGTTCGGATGAACGTGGAGGTGGAGTCGTGATCGAGTTTTACTTTGATTTCATCTCGCCCTACGCCTACTTGGCGTTTCAGCGGATCCACGCCCTCGGTGGGCGACACGGGCGCGAGGTCGTGCTCCGGCCGACCTTGTTCGCGGCCCTGCTCAATCATTGGGGGCAGCTGGGTCCAGCCGAGATCCCACCCAAGCGGGAGTTCGTATTCAAGCAGGTGGTCCGCCGGGCCCGGGCGATCGCTGTGCCGTTGCTGCCGCCGCCGAGCCACCCCTTCAACCCGCTCTTGGGGCTGCGGGTGGCGACTCTCGACCAGCCACGGGGGCGCCACCGGGCGCTCGTCGACTGCCTGTTCCGGGCGACCTGGGGCGGCGGCGAGGGGATCGAGAGCCCGCAGACCACGATCTCGGCCCTCGATTCGGCCGGCTTCGAGGGCGAGGCGATGGTGGCCGCGGCGCTCGCTCCAGACAACAAGCGTCGCTTGCTCGAAGCGGGCGAGGCGGCGATCGCCCGCGGGGTCTTCGGCGTGCCCACGATGATCGCGGACGGCGAGCTGTTTTTTGGGGACGACAGTCTCCAGGAGCTCGAGGGCTTCCTGCGTGGGGAGGACCCGATCGACGCGGCGCTGGTCGAGCGCTGGCGTGGGCTCCCGGTGGGCGCCTCGCGCAGGCGCCCGAGCTGAGGGTGGCGCCTCGGTAGATGCGGCGACACAAAAACACGGGTTGTCGGCCATAGTTGCCATAGATGCCTGCGCACGCTCGCGCGGCTCAGCTCGGCGCCGAGTTTGAGCAGCTCTACAGCGACCACTTCGCGTTCGCGTGGCGGATACTGCTGCATTTTGGGGTGCCCGTGGACCAGGTCGAGGACGCGGCCCAAGATGTGTTCATCGTGGTTCACCGGCGTCTGGACGACTGGGATCGGGCGAGCTCGGCCCGGTCGTGGCTGTATGGGATCGCTCGGCGGGTCGCGGCGGACCACCGGCGCTCCCGGGCCCGCTATCGCCGCAAGATCGATGCCCTGCCCGAGCCGAGCCCGGGGCCGGCGCTCGAGGGCAGGGTCGCGGACCGGGAGCTCTTGAGTGCGCTCGAGGTCGTGCTCGACGCGCTCGAGCCCCGCCTGAGTGCGGTGTTCGTGATGGCCGAGGTCGAGGGCATGAGCAGCCGGGAGATCGCGGAGGCCACGGGGGTCAACGCAAACACAGTGTATTCGCGCTTGCGCAAGGCGCGGGCCAAGGTCGGGCGCGCGCTCGCCAACATGGAGATCAAGGAGAGGCGAGATGGCCGAGTTTGAAGATCAGCTGAGGCGCGCGAGTGCGCTGCTCAGGGATGAGCGTAGTCCGCCATCCGGGGCCCGAGCGCGGGTGCTGGATTCCCTCGGGCACAAACTCGGGGGAGGGGAGGGGCTCGATGGAGAGCACGGATCCCGGGACGTTCCGGGCGCTGGCGAGCCGCCGGATGTTCTGGGGGATGTTCCGGGCGCAGGGTCGGGCGCCCGCCTGATGTTCGGGGCCAAGGTCGCGGCTGCGATCGTGGGCTCGAGCGCGGCGGGTCTGGCCGCGCTCAGGCTGGGGGTGTTGGCGGTCTACGCGTTGGCCGGGATTCCGGGGAGTTCAGTCGGGGCGTCGGGACCCACCGATGCCGATACCAACACCGAGGTTGTGATCGCCTCTGAGAACGGGGACGTGGAGCCCTCGCCGAGCGCTTCGAGTTTAGACACCCGGTCTCTCGGGGAGGGGTCCTCAAAGGGGGGTAGCGACGGCGGCCTGGGAGCACCGTCGCCCTCGGATTCAGGGCCGAGCCTCGACCCTGAGTCTGGGGCCGGTGGCGCCAGGTCGAAGGGGAGTTCGGGGGCGAGCGAAGCCGACCGAGAAGCGCCCAAAACCGGCGCGGTCGCAGACATCCGCGCCGAGCTGGCCTTGATCAACGAGGCTCGAGAAGCCTCGGACCCAGCGAAGGTGCGCGCGGCATTGAGGCGACACGCCGAGGCTTTCCCCGACGGCAGCTTGGCGGCCGAGCGCGAGGCGCTGTGGGCGATCACCAGCTGCAAAGTCGGCGCCCTGAAAGACGCCGAGACTCACGCCCGGGCCCTGGTCTCGGCCCGGCCCAACTCACCCCTGGTCGAGCGTGTCGCTCGGGCCTGCCCGACCCTCGCGTCCGAGCTGTAGATTCATGCACGATTTCTCGGGTGGCCGGCCATGGCGAGGGTGAGGGCACGAAGCCCCAGGACCGACATGCAATACGATCGACAATCTTTCCTTTCTACAGCCAGCCTCGGCTTCGGCCTGGTCGGCCTCGTCGGCCTGGTCATGACCCCTGCTTGTGTCATCGGGTACTCGCCCATCGGTGGTGACGAGACCGAAGACAGCTCGGGTGGGGCGGACGCGGGGACGACTGGAGACAGCACGGACTCCAGCGACACGGATTCCAGCACGACGAGCGACTCGGACGCGAGCGACGACGACCCCGATACCAGCACCGAGGGGGTCGACACGGACACGGACACGGGCGACTCCGACACGGGAGGAGGCTGTGAGGAGCCTGTCCCGGGGGAGCATGTGTACGAGTGGTCGTTGACCAGCAACGGGGGGCCACCGCCGACTCAGGTCATCGACGAGTTGTGCACCGTCGATGTGGTGGCCGGTGACGACCAGGTGGTCTGGACCTTCGACTGTCTGAACCAGGATCTGGTTTTGGAGGTGAGCGGGGCGGCCGGGCTCACGGCGGTCGGCAGCTCGGGCGAGCAGGCCCACGTCTGGATGCGCTCGGTCGAGGGCAGCATCCCCTTTCCTGGTGCAGTGTGGCTGCGGGCAGATTTCCCCGACAGCGACGCGAGTTTGTTCATGGTCAAGGGGGATACCGTGGGCCTGTCGGGGGTCGAGAATTACTTTCCGGCGCCCTGGGGCATGGCGGTCAGCGAGACTTGCGGTCCCTTCAGTGATGGTTGCGCGACGGTCGACCTCGAGCAGATGCGGGTCGAGTTCCAGGGCCAGAAGCTGGAGGTCTGGAGCGGAGCCCACGGGAGCGTGAGCGTGGGGGACAGCGAGCTGTCCCTGTGGCTGGACAGGGCCGAGGACATCTTGGATCTCGATGAAGCCTGCGACCCGACGCCCGACTTCTTCTTGACCAAGCGCTACTTCATGGTTTCACGGGGCCCGCTGGTGGAGGGAGACGTCTGTGATCCAGGCTTGCTCGACCCCTGTGGGACCGGGCTGCACTGCTGCTACCCCTGCGGGATCATGGGCTGCGACTTCCTGTGCACGCCGGAGGATCCAAACTCGATGGAGTGCCCGCCCCCACCCCCGTGACCGGGTCGTCGAAAGTCGGGGTCGGGAGCCGAGTTCCATGAGACGGGCGCGTCGCAGTTCAGGCGGCGCGCTCGTCGTTGTTCACGGCGGTCGGTGAGACTTGGTTGGCGGGGTCGTAGGCCGGCAAGGCGATCCCGAGCATGAGTCCACGCATGGTCGGGGTCCACTGCTGGGCCTGATCCGACCAGCCGACGAGCCCCGCCCGGGTGAGATCCTCGAGTTCGTCGGCCAGGACATCGGGGTCCCGCTCGCCCAACTCGAGCAAGAAAATCGGGCTGGATGGCATGCTGGAGCCCTTCAGCTCGACGATCAGACGAAGCAAGGAAGGGGCGCCGGGGCAGGTCAGTCCGTTCATGTCTGGATGTTCGTCCAGTGCTGAGCAGGTGTCCAATTTCTAGCATTTTGTTCAGGTGTGCGCGCGGTCCGCGGAGTGAGCGGACTCGGAGCGGGCGCCAGAGGTGAACGACTCCGTCTCTGGGCATCGTTGTGGGGTCATGAAGCGCGCGATGTTGGGGTGTTGTTTGGCCTGGGCCAGCGCCTGCGGCTGCTCACCGGCCGAGCGACCGCCTATGGAGGAGCTCCGTCCCGGGGGCGAGGCAGGGGGCGAGGCAGGGGGGGCGGAACACTGGCCTGGGCCCGCCAACGACCCCGCCCGTTCGGCTCGCTTGGGCGTCTCGCTGACGCCGGTGGATGCCCAGGTGATGGTCGGCCAGCCCGCGCATGTGGAGTTTGTGGTCGAGAACATCACGGCTGAGGCCCTGAGTCTCGGGGTGAGTTGGATGGGGCGCAATCGCCTGGGTCGACCCGACAACTATGCGGTCGAGATCCGTGACGTGGAGACCAACCAGAAGCTGGCAATCGAGGGTTTGGAGATGCAGTTCGGGGGCCAGTCTTGGGCCGTGGGGCTGGCCCCCGGCGGGACCTTTCGCCAGCTCTTGCTGGTCACTGATTGGGCTCGCTTCCCCAGGCCGGGGCGCTATGAGCTGCGGGTCACGACCACGCTGGACGTGGGCGATCCGGGGGCCGGGCCCCCCACTTTCGACGACCCGAGCACGCAGGTGGAGGTCGTCGCGGTGGGTATGATCGAGGTCGTCCCCGATGACCCCGAGGCGATTCAGGCGGCGCTCGATCAGGCGGCGGCGATCTGGGCCGAGGGGGGCGAGGAGGCGGACGCGGCCGGGGTCGTGCTCTCGCGTTGGCGGGACGACGGGGCCATCGAGCACTTGATCGCGGGGCTCGAGCGAGAGCACCATCGGGCCACTTCGATCGTCGCGCTGGGCTCCCGCGACGACGGGCGTGCCGTCGCGGCGCTGGTCTCGGTAGGGAAGCTGCGCGGCGCCGACTTGGACCCGAATCGCTATACCACCGACGAACTGCGCGAGTCGTCGGCGGACTCGATTCGGCACATGGTCGCGGCGGCCCTGGCCGAGAACGCCCACCCGCGAGCATGGTCGGCGCTCTCGGCCATGCGCGGGGACAGCTACGACGCCGTCCGCCTGACGGTGCTGCACGCGGCTGCCTCGCGCCAGGGGGCGGACCCAGAGGCGGCCGCCATGGTCCTGGGCTTGCGCGGCGACGCGAGCACCATGGTCGCCAGCGAGGCGAAGCGCTACGCCAAAGAGCAGTAGGTCGGCCCTGGATGAGTCCAGGACAGACGAGCTCAGTCTGCGAGCGCCCGGTCGACGATCTCTGCGACGTCGCGCGAGAGCGAGGGCGCGGCGGCGATGCGCTCGAGGGCGGCGCGCTGGAGCGCCTGGCGACCGGCATCGAAGCGCCGCCACTGGTTGAAGGCGGCGACCAGGCGGGCGGCGACCTGGGGGTTGATCGGGTCGATGGTCAGGACCTCGTCGGCCAAGAATGTGTAGCCGCGGCCGTCCCCGGCGTGGAAGTGGGTCTGATTGCGCATCCCGAAGGTACCGATCAGCGCCCGGGCCCGGTTGGGATTGCGGCGCTCGAAGGTCGGGTGATCGGCGAGCGCCAGCACCCGATCGAGGGTGTCGGCGGCGCCCGCTTGGGCCTGGACCGCGAACCACTTGTCGAGGACCAGGGGGTCGTCGCGCCAGCGCTCGAGGAACTGGGCGAAGGCCTGGTCTCGGCCGGGCCCAGGGAGCTCGGCGAGGCAGGAGAGGGCGGCCTGTCGGTCGTTCATGTTGTCGGCGGCCCCGAACTGGGCGAGGGCCAGACGCTCGCCCCGAGCGGGGTCCGCAGCGGCCAGGTACGCGAGCGCCGAGTTGGCGAGGTGGCGGCGATCGACGGCCTCGGCCCCGGGGTCGTAGGTCTGGCCGATGTTGGTCTGATGGGCCGCGAGCAGGGCCGCGCCGTGGGCTGCACCCAGGGTCGCCATGGCCATGGACCGCGCGCGGTGGAGGGCATCGACGGCGACGACCTCCATAGCTTGGCCGAGGACGCGGACATCCGGGAGCTCGAGGGCCAGCGACTTGAGGGAGCCGTCGAGGGTCGGGTCGGCCAGGACGGCGCCCCAGCTGACGACGAAGCGAGGGTCGAGGGTCGCCGTGGCGCCGGCTTCGAGCTCGGCGACCATGTCCAGGAGCACCGCGCGGGCGAAGCGTTGGCCCGCGTCCCAGCGGTTGAAGGCGTCGCTGTCGTGGGCCATGAGAAAGGCGAGGACCTCCCGCTCGTCCCGTCCGGGGATCGCCAGGTGCAGCTGCACGGGCGCCGAGAACCCGCGCAACAGCGAGGGCAGGGGTTCGCAGGGCAGGCCGACAAAACAAAACGTTTGCTCGGCCTCGCGCAGCTCGAGCACGCGGCCGGAGCTGGAGCCGGAGCCGCTCGCCTCGCCCTCGAGGCGCAGGGGCAGATCGCGGCCGTCTGTGTCGAGCAGGCCCACGCTGATGGGCATGTGGCGCAGGCGATAGGGCTCGTCGCCGAGTGAGGCCGGGCCGGACTGGCGCAGGGTCAGGGTGTAGCGGCCGCCTTCACCGTCGGGGTTGGCCTCGGAGGGGGGCTCATAGTGGCCCTCGGCGTGGAGCAGCGGCGTGCCCGCCTGCCCGTACCAGCGCTCGAACTGATCGAGCTGGGCACCGTTGGCGTCGGCCATGGCGGCGCGGAAATCATCGCAGGTCACGGCCTGGCCATCGTGGCGCTCGAAGTAGAGATCCATGCCTTTGCGAAACCCATCCGCGCCCAGGAGGGTGTGATACATGCGGATGACCTCGGCGCCCTTGTTGTACACAGTGGCGGTGTAGAAATTGTTCATCTCCACGTAGGCCTCGGGGCGGATCGGGTGGGCCATGGGCCCCCGATCTTCCGGGAACTGGGCGATCCGAAGCGTGCGGACGTCCTGGATACGCTGGACCGCGGCCGAGCCCATGTCGGCGCTGAACTGCTGGTCCCGGAACACGGTCAGCCCCTCTTTGAGGGTCAGCTGAAACCAGTCGCGGCAGGTCACCCGGTTGCCGGTCCAGTTGTGAAAGTACTCGTGGGCGATGACCGATTCGACCCCCTGGTAGTCGTCGTCGGTGGCCGTCTCGGGCGCGGCGAGCACATACTTCGAGTTGAAGATGTTCAGGCCCTTGTTCTCCATGGCGCCCATGTTGAAGTCGTGGACGGCGAGGATCATGTAGATGTCGAGGTCGTACTCCCGGCCGAACACCTGCTCGTCCCAGCGCATGGATTTTTGCAGGCTGCGCAGGGCGTGGGCGCACTTGTCGAGCTCGCGGGCCGCGACCCAGATCTCCAGCGCGATGTCCCGGCCCGACATGGTGGTGAAGCTCCCGCGGTGGGCCTGGAGGTCGCCGCCGACGAGGGCGAAGAGGTAGGTGGGCTTGGGGAAGGGGTCCTCCCAGCGGACCTCGAGGCGACCGTCGGCGAGGGTCTGGGAGGCGACCCGGTTGCCGTTGGACAGGAGCACCGGATAGCGGCTCGGGTCGGCGACGATCTCCGTGCTGTAGCGAGCCATGACGTCGGGCCGGTCGAGCATGTAGGTGATGCGGCGGAAGCCCTGGGCCTCACACTGGGTGCAGAAGGTGCCCGAAGATCGGTAGAGACCCGAGAAGGCCGTGTTCTCCTGGGGCTTGATGCGCACCCGCGTGGTGAGGGTGAAGCGCTCGGGGAGGGGCAGGCTCAGGGTCAAGGTGTGGGCGTCGACGCTGTACTCGCCCGCGTGTTCGTCGAGGCCGCGGCCGTCGACGAGCAGGGAGAGGAGCTCGAGCTGCTCCCCGTCGAGGACCAGGGGCCCAGGGGTCCCCGAGGCCGCCGGATTGCGGCGCATCGAGAGCTCCGCGCTGACCTCCGTGTCGTCCTCACCGAGCTCGAAGCGAAGGTGAATCTGGTCGACGAGGTGGGAAGGAGGGGCATAGTCCTCCCGGCGTACGGGGGTGGGCTGCGGGTCCTTCATGGGCGCCAACCTAGCAGAGGTGGGCGAGCTGGCCGAGGTCGGGCTCACCCTCGGGCCGCCACCAGAGCGAATCTCCAGGCGGCGGTCCATCCCGGTCGACCGCGAGCTGCGGATCCGAGCTCGGTCGCGGGACTCAGCGCTCGGTGAGCACGCTTTTGGCGAGCTCGCGCAGGGCCTCGACCTCGGCTTTGTCCAGGGGCGCCCCGCTCGGGGGCCGAAATCGGAGCGCGTCGTAGCGGGCGGCGAAGCGGGCGAGGGCCTCGGCCTCCGGTGCCTCGAGGGCGTGGAGGCGCCGGGCCCAAGCGGGGGCCGACTCATGCTCGAGTCGCCCCCGATCCCGGCGGGCCATGGTCTCGAGCAGGCGGCGATAGATGCGGATCTCGGGGGCGTTGCGTCGGCGACCGTCCTTGGCTCGAGAGATCAGGCGGCGAGCGAAGAACAGGGCAATGCCGAGGCCGAGGGCGGCGCCTAGCCACGGGGCCAGGCGCCGCCAGTCGACCTCGAAGCGGTAGCCGTCCCGGCGGACGCCGACCTGCTCGAGCATCTGAAGCTGGTTGGAGAGGTCGTAGTCGATCACATAGGCGAGGTAGGTGTCGCGCAGGGCGTCGGCGAGGTTGGCCAGGCCGGGGAACCACGGGGCGTCGTCGCCCGCAGTCCGGCCCGAGGGCGGGGTCGGGTCGAAGGTCACCCAGCCGAGCTCGTCGAAGTAGACCTCGACCCAGGAGTGGGCGTCGGCCTGGCGGACCGCGTAGAACTCGCCCAGGCGGTTGTAGTGGGCGCCATAGAAGCCGTTGACGTTGCGGGTAGGCACACCGACCTCGCGCAGGAGTACCGCCATAGCGGTTGCGAAGTACTCACAGTGGCCGGCCTTGGTGTCGAACAAGAAGCCCTCGAGAGGATCGAGATCCCCATCGCTGACCCGCTTGGAGAGGGGCTGATCGAGGCTGTAGGTGTAGGTCTTCAGCAGGTAGGCGCGGATGGCCACGGTCTTCTCGTAGCGGGTCTCGGCGTCGGCGGTGATCTCTCGGGCGAGGGCGCCGAAGTCGGGTGAGAGACCGTCGTCGACCTGTAGGTAGGGGGTCAAGACCGCGGGCACCGGCGGGGCGCCGATGGCCTGGAGTTCGGAGGCGGTGGGCCGGCCGACCCGGGCGACGAACTCGTACTGGAGCGGGCCGGGCTGCTTGTCCATGACCCGGACCTGCTCGTCGACGTCGGAGCCGAGGCTGTTGCGCTCTTCGATCTGCCCGCGGGGGTTGAGGGAGTAGGCCAGGGGACGCTCGGCGCTGAACAAGAGGTCGGTGCCGAAGTCCTCCATGGTCACCAGCATGCGGATCGTGTCGCCGCCGGCGGCGAAGCCCGGGATCGGGATGGGCCGGACGCTGTGACCTTCGGTGCCGCCGTAGCGGTAGGGGGCCCCGACGACCTCGGCGACGAAGGCGTTGTTGTGGCGCAGCAGCCAGTAGCCGCGGGTCGGTCGGATGTCGCCGGGCAGGGCGTCCTCGGAGCGGCCCCAGCTTCCGTCGCTGTACTCGTCGAAGGCGCTGCCCCGGAGGTGCCAGGTCGGGCGGCTGCCGTGTTCGACCCCGTCGAGGGGGAGCAGGTGCATGACGACGGTGGCGTCGCTCTTGATGGTCCCAAATCCGCCCAGTCGGACCTGGCTGGAGAAACCCACGCTGTCCCCGCCGTTGAGGTTGCCGCGCAGGAACACGCCGGCGCCGAAGCGCGGGAAGAACAAAAAGGTGAACAGACCGGCGGTCGCCGAGAGCAGGGCGACGTAGGCCGCCGCTCGACCCAGGCGCGAGAGCTGGCGGGTGCCGTAGCGATCGACCTCGAAGGCGACCCGCTTGCCGAGCCGCTCACCCTCGGACAAGAGGTGGTTGAGCATCAGGGCCATGCTCGCCACGGGCAGGTAGAGCAGGAGCAGCACGGGGTAGTGGAGCTCGGCGTCGATGACCGCGGCGATCACCATGAGCATGGAGCCGAGCATGAGCAGCTGCATGTGTTCGCGGCAGCGCTGCCGGTTGAAGAGGCGCTGGACGACCATGAGCAGGAAAAAATCGACACCCGCGACGAGCAGCTCCGAGCGGGTGAAGGCCCGCAGCGCGCTCAGGACCAGGGCCGCGACCACGCCCACCGTCCACAGCCTCGCTGCTCGGGTGCTGGTCTCCTCGGGCAGGGGGCGGATCATGGCCCAGGCGCCCAGGCCGAGCGTGGCGGCGACCGCCCACCAGCTCGCGCTCTGAGCCAAGCTGACGGCGAGCACAGCGATCGCCGCTTGGAGCAGGCTCAGGGCGTCGCGCATGCGGACCAGGCCCCGGCCCTGGCCGCCGAACCATCGCAACAAACGCGAGAAGTGCTCGAACCCACTCACGCTCGGACCTCGGCGGGTTCGCCCACGAGGGCCAGAAAATCGAGCAGGCGGCGCTCGTGGCTGGGACCGCTGTCGGGCTCGACGACGAGGGTGTCGCCGTAGCGCAGGCCGGTGGCGACCCGCCCCTCACGCAGCAGGGCGACGGCCTGGGAGGCGACCCGCTCGACCTCGGCCTCGAACTCGGGTTCGCCGCTGCGCCCGGTGGCGAGGCCGAGGATCTGCTCGGCCTCTCCGCGGGCTTCGAACTCTTGGACCACAGCCTTGCCCAGTCGGGCGGTCGCCGGCCAGTGGATCCGGCGCAGCTCCTGACCTTCGCGGTACTCGGCGAGGCCGTAAAATTCGCCTGCCCGGGCCCGGGCCCCCCGGGCCTCGCCCTGGCCGCGCTGAAACTCGCGCAGCTCCCCCACGTCGACCGGGTGGACGCGGGGGTAGACGAGCACCCGCTCTTCATCCTCGTCGCTGTGGTTGATCTCGCGCCGTTTGACGAACAGGCCGAAGGGAAAACGGGTAGCGATCACGGCTTTGGGCAGGGGGTGGAGGCCGCGGCGGCTCATGACCACGGAGGTGTGGAGGATGGCCGTTTGCCCGCCGGCGACGGCGACCGAGAACACGGGCTCACTCTGGTCGGGGCTGTCGATGCGATCGTCGTCTTCGACGCTGACCGAGATCATGTCGCCGCGCTCGCTGCCGTTGCGCAGCTCGACGATCAGGGCGCCGCGGCTGCCCGCGTGCAGGGGCGAGGCGACCCGGCGGCGGACCCGGGCGCGCTGGACCATGTTCTCGGACAGCATGCCGCTGGCCAAGATCAGCCCGATCTGGCAGCCGAACAGGACGTGCAGCAAGTTGGCGCCCGAGTTGATGGCCGCGAATCCGACCGCCAGGGTCAAGACGATGAACAGCCAGCCGGCCTTGGTGATCTCCAAGCTGCGGCCGTAGGCCGTGAGCATGCGGCGGTAAAAGGGGACCTTCCTGCGCGCCACGGGACCTCAGACGGGGACGGGGGCCGCCGCGATGTGTTCGCGGACGAGCTCTTGGGCGAGGGCGATCTGGTCGCCCGTGCCGGTCTGGGCGGGGACGACCCGGTGGGCCAAGGTCGGGACGGCGAGCTCCTGAAGATCGTCGATGGCGACGCTGGACCGACCCTCGAGCAGCGCTTTGGCCCGGGCGCCGGCGACCCAGGCGAGGGCGCCTCGGGTGCTGACACCGAGGCGGATCTCAGGGCTCTCCCGGGTGCTTTGAACCACGCGCTGGGCGTACTGGGCGAGGTCGGGGTGGAGGTGGACCGCGGCCGCGGCGACCTGAAGGTCGAGGAGCATGTCGGGCAGGTTTGGGTCCGGGTCTGGGTTTGGGCCTGGGTGGGGGGGGGCCGTCTGGCCGTCGGGGTCGGCTTCGCTGTGTCCGGTCCCGCCGCTGAGCAGGAGGGCGGTCTCCACCGCCGCGCCTGCGTAACCCATGCTCAGGCGCAGTAGAAAGCGGTCGCGCTGAGACTCGGGGAGTGGATAGGTGCCGTGGTGCTCCTCCGGGTTCTGGGTGGCGATGACCACGAAGGGCCGGGGCAGGGGGTGGCTCTTGCCGTCGATCGACACCTGGCCCTCGGCCATGGCCTCGAGCAGGGCGCTCTGGGTGCGGGGAGGGGCGCGGTTGATCTCGTCGGCGAGGACGATGTTGGCGAACACCGGGCCCCTGCGAAACTCGAAGATCTCTCGACTGGCCCGCCAGACGTTGACACCCAAGAGGTCGGCCGGAAGCAGGTCGCTGGTGAATTGGATGCGCGAGAAGCTGCCCCCGATGGCCGCGGCCAGGGCTCGGGCGAGGGTGCTCTTGCCGACCCCGGGGATGTCCTCGATCAACAGGTGACCTCGGGCGACCAGACAGATCAGCGAGAGCTCGATGACCTCGTCCTTGCCATGGATCTGCGCGCGGACGACCTCGCGCAGCCGGGTGAGCTTGGCGGTGAGCCCGGCGAGGTCGAGGGGGGAGGTCGGGGGGCTCGGGTTGGCGATCGGGGCGTCCACGGACAGTCTCGAGTGTAGCAAGAGGCGTGCCGCGAGCCGACGCCGAAGGGCATACACATCGAGGTCTGTCCCGAGGGCTGCCGGGTCGCTGAGGGGTTACTGAGGGCTCAAAGGGGCGCTCCCGCACCTGCTTGCTTCGACTTCGCTCGACTGGAGCGGGACGTTTCGTCGGTGTGGACCTCGACCTGCGCCCTTTTGTCAGCGCCCGACTCAGCGTTTTCGCGCGAACATGATCCCGTCGCGGACCGAGAGCAGGACCTGCTCCACGCGCGGGTCGGCCTTGGCGTGAGCGTTGAAGGCGACGATGGCTCGGTCGCTGCCCTCCTTGGGTGCGAGCACCTTGCCACTCCAGAGCGTGTTGTCGGCCAGGATCACGCCGCCGCTGGGCAGCATCTGCATGGCCAGCTCCCAGTAGCGGATGTAGCTGCCTTTGTCGGCGTCGATGAACGCGAGGTCGAAGCGTTCACCGGCGGCGGCGAGGGCCTCGAGGGTGGCGCAGGCGTCTCCCAGTCGAAGCTGGATCTTGTCGCCCCAGGGGCTCCGGTCCCAGTAGCTGCGCGCGACCGTGGTGGCCACCGGATCGATGTCGCAGGTGATGATCTGGCCGTCCTCGGGCAGGCCCGAGGCCATGGCCATGGTGGAGTAGCCGCTGTAGGTGCCGACCTCGAGCACCCTGCGCGCGCCGCTGATCTGGACCATGAGCTTGAGGAAGGCGCCCTCGACCCGACCGACCTGCATCTGTGGCATGGCCAGCTCGGCGTGGGTCTGCTCGCGCAGACGCTCGAAGATGTCCGGCCCGGGGGTGGTGTGGTCGTGAATATAGGCCGCGAGGCCGTCGGAGAGGATGCTCAGGTCTTCGGGGTCCGCCATCGCGCGGGAGCATAGCAAGGCGGAGGCCCCGCGACGGCTACCAGCGGCCGCCGCCGGCGATCCTGACCACGAGGCCGATGAGCCGCGAGACACCCTCGGCGAAGGCCTCGGGGGGCGTCAACAGTGAGAGCACCAGGTGACAGCCCCGCATGCCGAACACGGAGCCCGGCTCGGCCCACACGTCGCAGCGCTCGAGCATGCGCAGCACCCAGCCCTCGTCGTCGAGCTCGGCGATATGGGGGAGCTCGATGACGACGGACCAGCCGGCCTCGACCCCCAGGCGGGTGACCGGGCTGTCGATGATCGCCGCGTCGAGGATCTGAAGGTTGGCGGTCGCGCGCCTGCGAATCTGCCCCTGCATGGGCTCGCTGGCCGCGAAGATCGCGGGCAGGGCATGCTGGACGGGGGTCGCCACGTTGAGGTGGGTGTCGACGACGACCTCGAGTCGTGCGAGGGCCGGGGCGACGAGCTCCTCGGGGCCACAGGCGACGGCCCAGGACAGCTTGAGCTGAGGGAGGGCGGCGACCTCGGTGAGCCCCGAGAGCACGAAGGTCAGACAGTCGCGGCTGCCCACGACAGAGGCGACGCGCGAGGGCCCGGGGTAGAGGGGGTAGTCGGAGAGGGCCTCGTCGACGATCAAGGTCAGCTCCCGCTCGACGCAGAGGGCCTCGATGGTCTCGAGTTCACCCGTGGTCAGGTAGGCGCCGGTGGGCCGACCCGGGGCCGCGCAGACGATGGCCTTGACCCGGCCGGCATAGCGGGCGGCGAGTTCGCGCAGCCGGTCCGTGTCCACGCCCCAGTGGCCGCTGTAGCGCAGGGGATAGGGGACGAGCTCGACCCGGGCGAGTTCGGCGAGGTGCTCGAGCAGCGGCGAGCCGAGTTTGGGCACGAGCAGCACGTCGCCCGGGTCGCACAGCAGCGACAACAAGTGGGAGAAGGCCTCACCTTTGCTGGCTGTGAGCCCGACCCGCTTGCCGTGGACTTCGATGCCGCGGCGCTGGTAGTAGCGCTCGGCGATCGCGTCCCTGGCCTCGTGCAGCCCGAAGGGCTCGGGCTCGTAGATCATCATGTGGGGCATCGAGCGAGGCGCGAACAGCTCGGCGTAGAAGCTCTCCGGGTAGACGAGGCCGACGGCGGTGGGGTTGGTGCACGCGAGATCGAGGGCAGTGCGCCCGCAGTCGCGATGGTGGCGACGCGCCAAGGTCAGGCGATTGGGAGACACGTCCCACGCTGTGCGACTCGAAAACATGACAATCAAACTATTGCATGTGGAGTGGTGTTGTCTGCACAAATCGAATGATGATTAAGTGTTCCGTTTTGCCCCAAGCGAGAACGCGTATTGCGCACACTTTCACCTCTGAGGTCTCCTGTGTCCCCCTAGCAGCCTCTATCGAAATCGCTATGGTCACCGTGCTTGGGAAGAAAGTCGCGACAAAGAGCCCGGCGAAGGCGCACAGTAGGGATGGTGGTGATACAAACAGAGCGGTGTTTGCGACCAAGTCATACTGTTCGTTCCTGGCTGTTTCACGGCAAAGGTGTGCGCGACGCCCGAGGATTGGGCGCCCAGCGCAGTGACGAACCGCGCCTGAGGCGAGCACAGTTCGGGCCGCATCAATTTTGAATGCGCAGGTTACGACGAGCGGTGAGCGCGGGAATACGTAGCTGGAAGGTCATCTCGACCTGGCCTTTTGGTCGGTATCGAGCCTCGCCCGTCTCGAGGATCTCAGCCTCGGCCTCGGCGTCGCCGGGACCTTGGATGCGGACGGATCCACCCTGAAGCTCGATGATGCTCGTCGCGATCGGGAGGTCGAGGCCGAGCCCGCTCTGCCCGGGCACACGAACAAAGCCGCGCTGAGCCTGCTCGAGGGCCTCGACCGAGGCGAGGCTGCGGGGCGTGGAGACCCGAATGACGATCTCGGCGGCCTCGCCCTCGCGGGTGCGTTTGGCGACGCAGGCGATGTGGAGTTGGCCCTCGCGCAGGCCCTCGCCGGCGAACACCAAGATGTTCTCGATCGCCTGTACGGTGCGGTAGGGGTCCGTGAATGCAGGGGGGAGCCCGGCGGCGAACTCTGTCTGGATGTCGATCTGGGGGTCGAGGCGGGTCCTTGCGGTCTGGATGGCGCGCGCGATCAAGGTCGCGGGCGGGGTCGGCTCTCGGTGCAGCTCCATGTGCCCGGCCTCGATCTTGGCCGTGTCGAGGATGTTGTCGATCTGGCGGAGCAGGCCCTGGCCCGCCCCGTGGATGGCATCGATCATCTCGAGTTGGTTGGCCGCGAGCCGACCTTCGATCCCCGAGCTCAGGAGCTCGGAGAAACCGAGCACCGAGTTCAGGGGCGAGCGCAGGTCGTGGCTCATGTTGGCGAGAAACTGGCTCTTGAGCTGGTCGGCCTCCCGACCTTTCTCGATCAATACGTACTTGGTGACGTTGGCGTCGGAGATGCGCCCCACGAGTCGGTCCATGGCCGCGACCACTTCGCGCAGCTCCCGGGTGGCGAAGGTGTCGAGGGCCATGGGCTCGGGGATCTCACCGTGGGCGACGGCGGCCACGTGCCGACTCGAGCGGACCAGGTCTCGCTCGACGTCGCGGAGCACGAGCTCGAGACTGAGCAGACCGGCGAGCAGACCCAGGAGCAAGGTCGTCAGCACGAGTCCCAGCGGGGTGCGGCCGGGGGGCTCCATGGGCACGAGTACGTGCCGCCCCCCCTCGCCGTGGCCGATCCATGCGTCCGTCGTGCCGTCGCCGTCGAGGTCGAAGAAGCCCCCCTGCTCGCGGGCCGCGGGTGGCAGCCCCTCGAGCGCTGCGGGGCCCCAGGAGAGGGTCGACCTCGGGGCGCCCGGACTCGAGCCCGGGGCGACCAGGTCGATCAATCGGGGGTGCTCCGGCTCGGGATCCGGGCTGTGGATCGACCTCGAGGCCGCGGTCGAAGCAGCGGGGGCTCGGGCCAGAGCGGCCTGGCCCTCCGCCGCCGCCGCCTGGCGCAGCTCGACGGCCAGGAGCTTCTCTGTCCACGCGGCGCCGACGAGCACGGGGATGGCGATGGCCGCGGTGATCGCCATGGCTGCCGGTCCACCGACGCGCAGGCCCAGACTCTGGCGCCGGCCCAGGGCCGCCAGGTCGACGCGTGGCGCCGAGAGATACTCGGGGGTCAACATCGCGCGCAGCTGGCCGGCGGCGATGGTCGCGAGCGGGAGCAGGGACAGCAGCCACAAGCTGGCGAGCGCGGTCAGGGTGTGCGCGCCCAGGGTCAGGTGCTGGGCCAAGAGCCCGACGGCCACGCCGGTCCCGACCGCCAGGCACACGAGCGTCGCCAGGGCCGCCTCGAAGGGCAGGCCGAGCAGACGTCGGAAGCCGCTCTCGATGCGCCGGTGTTCTTCGGCGGCGGCCCGGGGTGGGCTCGGAGTCTCGCGGGCACGGCGGTCTCGAATCCACAGCAGGGGCAGGAACAGGATCGCGGGCGCCCCTGCGAGCAACAGGAGCCAGCGCACCGGGGACTCCGCCTCCGGTCTCGAACTCGGCCAGCGCTGGGAGGGCAGCCGCCAGACGACGTAGAGCAGCGCGGTCGCGGTCGCGGTCGCCAGGGCTGCGCCGAGCAGGACATGCAGGCGTGGGTCTGCGCGCAGCAGGCCCAGTTGTTCGGGCGAGAGCACCAGCGAGATCCAGGCTGCGCCGAGGACCGCGTGGACCAGACCGACGAGGACGATCGACGCGAGCGTGGCCGCCTCGACGCGGAGCCGTCGGTGGGTGGGCGCGCTCACGATTCAGGCCGGCCTTTCGAGCGACGACCCTGCAGCGGCAGGTCCAGGCGGAAGCTCGAGCCTACGCCGAGGGTGCTCTGGGCCCGGAGCGCGCCCCCGTGGGCCTCGACCATGCGGCGAGCGATGGCCAGGCCCAGGCCCGTGCCCCCCAGTTTGCGCTTGCGTGTGCCCGCCTGTCGGTACTCCTCGAACACACTCTCGAGGTCTTGTTCGCCGATCCCGATGCCCGTGTCGATGACGGCGATGGCGACGAACTCCGGCTTGGGCCGGGTCACACGCACGGTCACGCTCCCGGCCTCTGTGAACTTGATGGCGTTGCTCAGCAGGTTGGTGAGCACCTGCCCGATCCGGCGGCCGTCACAGCTCACCTTCGGGAGCTCGGGCTCGACCTCGGCGCGGAGCTCGACTCCGCTGCCGCGGACCTGGGCCTGGTGGAGCTCGACGAGCTCCTCGACCAGGCACCCGAGATCCTGGGGCTCGAAGCGCAGGTCCAGCTCCCCGCTCTCGATCATCGAGAGGTCCAGGATGTCTGCGATGAGCTCGTGCAGGCGCCGACCTCCGGCCAAGATCAGGCGCACGTCTTCGGCCTGGGACTCGTTGAGCTCGGTCTCGAGCAGGAGCTGGGCAAAGCCCATGATCGAGTTCAGCGGGGTGCGCAGCTCGTGGCTGACGGCGGCGAGGAACTCCCCCTTGGCCCGGTCGGCGGCCAGGGTTCGGTCGAGGGCGCGCTCATAGGTGCCCACGTCCTCGGCCAGGCGCGCCCGGAGCCGCTCGAGGTTGGCGAACAGCTCGCCCAGCGTGTCGAAACTGGTGACCCGCACGGGGTTGGCCAGGGCCGAGTGTCGAGCGTCGGCCGGTCGCTCGTCGCCCCAGCCCACGCTGTCGAGGCGGGTAGCGATCGTCTGCAGGTCACGACCCAAATTTCGGCCCGCGCTGGTGGCCGCGGCGACCACTGCGAACGCGCCGATGCCAATGCCGATGCCGGCGATGTAGGTCGGGGCGTGACTCGGCCACAGCTGGATGTCGGCGCCGTGGAGCAGGGCATAGGCGAGCACGTTGAGCCCACCCGCCAACATCAGGCCGGCGGCGAGCCGGGCGAGCTGGCGGTCGAGTCGTGGGGCTGGAGCGCTGAAGAGGGGGGAGAGGGAAGAGCCGGATCTCGCGTCGCCCAGCTCGCGCGCAGCGAGGGTATCGAGGGCGTGGTCCAGGGCCAGGGCGATCAACACGCCCGAGCTGGTCGTGGCCGTGAACACGGCGATGAGATAGGGGATCGACTGGGCCAGGGCGGTCGCTGGGGGAGCGACCGCGCCGGGGGAGATCGGGGCCGGGTCGAGCCCGGCGATCATGATCAGAGGCAGGGCGAGCATGGTCGCCAGCGGCGGGGTCAGACCAAACACGGCGGCCACGCTGGCGCGGGCGACCCGCTCGCCCCGACGCAGGGGTTTCGCCGCACGCTGGGATTCACCCTCGACGATCCGGGTGCGGACTCCCGATCGCGGATCGACCTCGCTGTGTCGGTCCCGCACCCGGCCTAGGATCGTGAGCAGGGCGACCCCGATCGTCCCGAGCACCACCGCGATCACGGCCGCGCGTGTCCCACCTGTGTCGTCCACCCGGAGCAGGCTCAGGGTGGTCAGGGCCGCGATGAGGTGGACGAGACCCGCGGCTGCGACCGCCTTGAGGGCTGGCCACGGGTTGCCGGTGCGCGCTGCGGGCTGAGCTCGTGGTTCGCGTGGGCCGGGAGTCGGGGTGTTGTCGAGCTCGCGCTGTGACCCGGCGGACAAGGCACAGATGGTACCGGACTAGCGATGCTCTGGCCCGATGCTCCAAATAGCGCGGATAAGAGAGAGAGCCCGCGCTCGCTATTGCGAGGCGGGCTCTGCCTGTGTGTGGTGCGCGAGCGGGATACTCGCGCGCCGAGGCTGACCGGGGTCGGCTCAGCCCTTGCGTGCTTTGACCTGGGCGAGCAGCGCCGGAAGGGCGTCCTCCCACTTGGCGACCAGGCCGTAGTCGGCGACCTGGAAGATCGGTGCCTCTTCGTCCTTGTTGATGGCCACGATGACCTTGCTGCCCTTCATGCCGGCGAGGTGCTGGATGGCGCCCGAGATCGCAACCGCGATGTAGAGCGAGGGAGCGACGATCTTGCCGGTCTGACCGACCTGGAGGTCGGCCGGGACCATGCCCGCGTCGGTCGCGGCCCGGCTGGCACCGAGGGCGCCTCCGAGCACGTCCGTGAGGTCCTCGAGGACCTTGAAGTTGGCGCCCTCTCGCATGCCGCGACCACCGGACACGACGACGTCGGCCTCGGTCAGGGCTGGGCGGGAGCTCGCGGTCTTGTGGATGCCCAAGACCTCGACGTTGCGCGTGTTCACGCTCGCACCTTCGACGGCCGAGACACCGACGCCCGCGCCGGTTTCGGCCGGCTTGAACTCGCTGCCGCGGGCCGTGAAAAACACGATCTCGCCGCTGAGTTGCTCGTCGAGCAGGGCGCGCCCGGCCGAGATCGGACGGGTGAAGGTGTCGCCGGACTTGACGGTTACGATCTCCGCACACAGGGGCGCGTCGAGCAGGGCCGCGGCCCGGGGCAGGCAATCGCGCAGCGTCGAGCTGGCGGTGCCACCGACGACGCTCGCACCCAGGGTCTGGGCCGCGTGGACGACCGCGTCGGCCCAGGCTTCGGCCGTGAACGGCTCGAGGGCGGGATCGGCGAGGGTGTGCACCCCGCTGGCGCCGTAGCCGGCCCCGGCGATGGTGGTCGCGGCCGCCGTGGGATCGGAACCGAGAACCAAAAAGTGCAGCTCGGCCCCACGGGCGTCTGCGATCTGCTTGCCCGCGGTGATCCCGGGCAGACAGTGGTTGCGGATCGCCCCGGCGGCGGTCTCGAGAACAACGAGTACCTTGCTCATAGGACCTTCGCCTCCGTGGCCAACTTCTCGACCAGCTCCTCGACGGAGCCGACCATCTGTCCGGCCTTGCGCTGTGGGGGTTTGTCGATGGCGACGGTCTTCTCACCGCCACCGTTGACGACGCCGAGATCTGCGGCCTTGACCACCTTGACCTTCTTGCGCTTGGCCATGGTGATGCCGCGCAGAGAGGCCAGGCGGGGCCCGTCCGTGAATTTGTGGTCGGCCGGATTGAGGCCGTTTCGGACGCTGGTCGGCAGGACCACACGAAGATCGACGCTCACCACGGCGGGCATCGGGACCTTCTTGGTCTCGACGCCGTCGTCGACCTCCCGGGACACACTCAGGCTGTTGCCCGCCTGGTCCCAGTCGATCTCGGCCGCGAAGCAAGCCTGCGGCCAACCGAGATGTGCGGCCACGCGCTGGCCGATCTGGTTGCCCTCGTTGTCCTGAGACAGCTTGCCGGTGATGACCAAGTCGACACCCTCGTCCTGGGCGACCTTGGCAATGATCTTGGCGATCGATGCAGTGTCGAACTCGCTGTCGTCGGCGTCGACGACAACCCCGCGATCCGCGCCCATGGCGAGAAACTGGGTCATGTGTTGGCGCTGCTTTTCAGGGCAGATCGACAGCACGATGATCTCAGCGAGCCTGTTTTTCTTGTTGCCGACGTCCTCCGCGAGCCGCAGAGCGGTCTCGACGGCGTATTCGTCAAAGGCATTTGGGACCCACTTCACCGAGGAAAGGTCGAGTCCACCGGGGGTGAACTTGAGGCTTTCGTCCGGGTCGGGGATCCGCTTGACCG
The DNA here is from genome assembly GCA_964451725.1 of uncultured Nannocystaceae bacterium. Classification (GTDB taxonomy): domain Bacteria; phylum Myxococcota_A; class Polyangia; order Nannocystales; family Nannocystaceae; genus Plesiocystis. The sequence continues at coordinate 70,263 of CAYVJQ010000005.1, forward strand.
TCACGAGAATTTTCGTCAAGGGGGTCTCCTCCTGGGCGGGGTATCGCCCGAGAGGGGGGGAGCGTCAAGGGGTCGGGGGAGCGCGCCGCCGCGCGTTGGAGACCGGCCTCCGCTTGCAGGCGAGGGCCTGCTGCGATAGCGTTCCCCCCGCGTCAACTCCGCAGGCGCCGGCTGAAAATGCGTTCTTTCCGCGATCTACTCGCTCGTACGTCCCTGGTTCTGAGCACGACTTTGGTCTTGGCGACGACCGCCTGTACCGGCTGCACGCCGCCGGGTCCCGACGAGCCCAACGGCAGCTCGCGCTCGGCCAACACCGGGCAGGACAAGCGCGAGCGCCGACGCCCGGAGCTCGACGCGCCGCCCCCCGAAGAGATGATCCGCGAGGCCAAGGGCGTCGATCTCTCCAAGCTGAGCGAGACCCAGCAGTCGACCTTCTTCACGATGATCAACGTCGAGCCCAGCGCCTGCGACAAGCCGCACTCGCTGGCGACCTCGCTGCGCGACGACGCCGAGTGCCGAAACTCCATGGTCGTCGGCCAGTTCATCGCCGATCGTTTGGTCCAGGGTGCGACCCCCTCGGACATCAAGCTCGACGTCGACACGGTCGTCGACGCGATCACGCCCAAGGACATCCCGGTCGAGGGTCGGCCCACCTACGGCAACGAGAACGCGCCCGTGACCGTGGTCGTGTTTGCCGACTTCGAGTGCCCACACTGCAAGATCGAGGCGCCGTTGTTGCGCAAGTCCGTGCAGAGCTACCGGGGCCGGGCCAAGCTCGTGTTCCGTCATTTCCCGCTGCGCATGCACGCCCGCGCTCAACAGGCGGCGCTGGCCTGCGAGGCCGCCCATCTCCAGGGCAAGTTCTGGGAGATGCACGACCTGGTCTTCGATCACCAGACCCAGCTCGAAGACGAAGACCTCGAGCGCTACGCCTCGCAGATCAGCGGTCTGGACGTCGCCAAGTGGAAGACCGACTACGTCTCCGATGCGGTCGAGCTCAGCGTGGCCAAGGATCGCAAGATGGGCGAGACCCTCGACATCCAGGGCACGCCGGCGGTCTACATCAACGGCCGCCTGCTCCACCCCCTGCTCTGGGGCGGCAACATCGATTTGTGGATCGACGATGCCCTGCGTCGGCCTGCAAACTGATCTGAACCTGTCCTGATCCGAACCAATCCGGTCGGTCTGTCATCGTCGTCCATGTCTGACGCGCCACGCCCCTGGGTCGAGGCCTACGCCCCGGCCACCGTCTCGAACCTCGGCCCGGGCTTCGACTGCCTCGGCCTGGCTGTGAACGGCCCCGGCGACACGGTTCGTGCGCGTCGGAGTGATACGCCCGGCGTGCGCCTGAGCGCGATCACAGGGGACGGTGGTCGCCTGCCCCTGGGGTCCGAGGAAAACACGGCCTGCGTCGCCGTCGCGGCCATGCTCAGCGCCATCGGCCGACCGGAGCTCGGCGTCGAACTCGAACTCGACAAGGGCCTGCCCCTGGGCAGCGGCCTCGGGTCTTCGGCGGCCAGCGCCTGCGCGGCGCTGGTGGCAGCGGTCTCGGCCCTCCAACTCGAGGTCGGTATCGAGACCATGATCGATGCGGCCAGGGAGGGGGAGCGGGTCGCCTGCGGGACCCCGCATCCCGACAACGTCGCCCCGGCGCTCATGGGCGGGATCGTGCTGATCGCCGCCACTGACCCCCTGCGCGTGATCTCCCTGCCTGCGCCCGACTCTCTGTATCTGTCGATCTACACTCCGGGCTGCGAAGTGGCGACCGCCGCCGCCCGCTCGGTGTTGCCCGAGCGCGTGGGCCTCGACGCGGTGGTCCGCCAGGCGGCCCGCCTGGGCATGCTCGTCCACGCCCTACACGTGGGCGATCTGGCGCTGCTCGGTGAGGCCATTGTCGACGACATCGTCGAGCCTGCGCGGGCCCACCTGATTCCGGGTTTCCTCGACGCCAAGGTCAACGCCCTAGAGGCCGGCGCCCTGGCCTGCACGATCAGCGGGGCGGGGCCCACCACCTTCGCCCTCGCCAGCGACGAGGGCCGGGCGAAGGCCCTGCTCGAAATCCTCGAGCAGGCCTACACCCACGCGGGTGTCCCCGGCGCGGGGCGTGTCGAGCAAGTCGGGCCTGGAGCCCGGGTGACCTCGCGGGCTCTGCACTGAGCCCTGGCTTCATCCGACGTGGCGAAGGTCGGGCCCAAGTTCGCTGCGGTTGCTCGCAGACGGGTTCAAAGTATCAGCCCGCGGTGAAACCCCTCACGACGCCTCGCTACGGGCTAGCGATCTTCGCCAGCAGCGCTGGAGACAGCACTCCTGCGGGCAGCTCGGTGGGCTCCGCGGTGTACGCGAGCGCGGCGCTGCCGTCCTTGAGCCCCGAGCCGGTCAGGAGGCAGACGACCGACTCGCCCGGGCGGATGGTCCCGCGCGCGCACAGGGCATGGAGTGCGGCCAGAGACACGGCGCCAGCGGGCTCGGTGAACAGCCCCCAGCGTCGGGCGGCGCTGGCCATGGCGGAGAGGATGGCGTCATCGTGGACGGCGATAGCGTCGCCGTCGCTGCGCAGCACGGCCTGGACGGCGAGCGCTCCATCTGCGGGGGTCTCGACGGCGATGCTGTCGGCTCGGGTCTGGCCGAGGCAGCTGCGCAGCTCGCCGCCCTCTCCACGCCGCGTACGTTGGACGGCGTCGGTGATGGCAGCGCTGCCGCTCGCCTGGGCGACGGCGATCCGGGGGATGCGGTCGATGCGGCCGATCCGGCGCAGCTCATCGAAGCCCTTGAACACGGCGCTCGAGATGTTGCCGTCACCGGTGGGGACGATCACCCAGTCCGGGATGCTCGGGAGCTGCTCCGCGATCTCGAAGGCGACGGTCTTCTTGCCCTCTCGGGTGAAGGGATTGACCGCGGTCGTGCGATCGGTCCAGCCCATGTGTGCGCAAACGATGCGGCAGGAGTGGACCGCATCGTCGTAGCTCCCATCGACTCGAAACACCGAGGCTCCAAAGCAGCGGGCCTGGGCGAGCTTGGCTGGGGGTGCGTCGCGGGGGATGAAGGTGGCCGTAGGGATGCCCATGCTGGCGCCGAGACAGGCGGTCGAGGCGGCCGCATTTCCCGTCGATGCCAGCGCGACCCTTGTGGCGCCGCGGGAGCGAGAGACGGCCAGAGCGAGCAGGCTCGCCCGGTCCTTGAGGGAGCCCGAGGGCTGACCACTCTCGTCCTTGATGAAGAGGCGGACGCCGTCCACCTCCCCGAGAGCGTAGAGGGGCGTGTGCCCGACCCGCAGTGGTGTCAGGTCTCGGACCGAGATGGGCAAGAGCGCGTCGAAGTGGGCGAGCGAGTCGTCTCGTTCGCCACGGCCGAAGCGCTCACCATCGATCCGATCGTAGTCATAGACGATCGACAGCGGGTGGCCGCAGTCAGGGCAGGGACCCGTGGTCTCGTCCAGGGAGTAGCGGCCACCGCAGCCGCGGCACTCGCTGCCGGTGCAGGCGGGGTTCATGGCGCGAGGGGCTACCAGTTGAAGGGACCGACGACCTCATTCATGCGGTCGCCACCTGGCACGGAGTAGTGAAGCACGAGGGACTTGCGAGTGTGCGAGCGGTCTTTGATCTTACCGCCATTATGAATCTGCAGGGGGTGCTGAAAGATGACATCCCCTTTCTCGATCACCAGAGGTCGAGGCTCGATACCCGCGATGTGTTGCTCGAGGTAGCTGTTCTGTGCGTCCCGTGTCCCGAGCGTGCAGGTGCGCAGGTTGGTCTGTGGATAGTTGTTCCAGCCCGACCAGATCGGCACCTTGTGGGTGCGGGGGTAGACGGTGAGCGGGCCGGCGTCCTCATGGACGTCTTCGCAGGCGACCCAGACTCCGACGAGTCGGTTTGTGGGGTGAATGTGGTAGGCGCAGATGTCTTGGTGAAGTCCGACCTGGCTGCCCCGCTGGAAGCCGATGCTGTTGATCAGTGAGGTCTCCTCGCCGAGGATGAGGCGAGCCATGTCGACGATGGGCGCCGCCGTCGTGATGTCGAAGCCAGAGCGGCTGTTTGGGTGGTGGTAGTGGATACGCCAGATCTGGTTGTCGCGCAGGTCGATGCGGGTCTCGAGCGGCCAGGTCAAGAGTTCGGCGTGGTCGACTGGCCCCGACTGACGACCGGGGATGTGGAGGCTCATGATCTGGAGGCCAGGCCGATGGACGCCATCGGTCCACAGGTCATCGAGATCCTTGGCGTAGTCCTCGACCATCTTGGGGTCGAGGACCCCGCGCAGGATGGTGTAGCCCTCCGTCTCCCACTGACGAAGTGCCTGCTCTTGCTGGTCGTCGATCTTGCCCTCTTTGTGCATATGGGCAATGCGATCCTGGGCCCCAGGCTGATCCAGCCAAGGTCCAGCGTCGGGGTCCTGGTTCCAGGCTTTGCCGCGCAGGGATACGACTTTGGGCGACACACCGAGCCAGTCCGTGGGCGGGTACATCCGCTCGATGCCAGTCCAGCCTCGCTCCTCGCAGGCCTTCAGTGCCACGGGCTGGTCGGCTCCGGCCTCATCGGGATTACTGTTGATAGATCCTACCGTCATCGCTCGGAGAGGATCGCGTAGACACCGACATTTTTCCAGTGTAAAACCAATCTTGTATCTTCCAATCGAAGATGAGTTTCCTGGGGCGCCGCCTTGGACGATTGTAGCCATCCGATCAATCCGGCCAATCCGATCAATCCGATCAATCCAATCGACACTGAGCACACGAGTCTACACAAAATGCTGGCACTGATTTCCCACTGGAAACTCAAAAATGGTCTCTCAGTCGAGCTCTCGAGTGCTGTCGAAGAGCTGATAGCGACAATCCGCCGCGATGAGCCAGGGACGCTGGTTTTTGCGTCGACCGTACCCTGTGAGGTGCCTCCCATTGGTCCGCCGCCCGAGTACAGGCTACATCCTGAACTCACCGAGACAGAGGGGACGCCGGCGCAGCTGGTGTTCATCGAGGTCTATCGCGATCACGAGGCCTACCAGGCACATTTGCTCGGACCGTTCATGAAGTTCATCGACGCACAGCTCGAGCACTTCGAGACACCCTGGCAGGGCCGGATTCGACCCAAGGTCATGTATTTGGACGCGCGCTCGATACTCCTGCGTCAAGAAGCCTGAGAGGAGAGCTGCCATGAAGTTCATGTCACCATCGGATATTTCAACTGACGATTGGGCTCCCATCACGATCCAGCATCCGCGCCCGGATTGGTCGACCGTCGACGCGCCCCCCTTTGCCGAGCGTGGGCGCAGGTGGACGAGAAATCCGACGGACCAGCCCTGGTTCGACCGCCCAGGTGCCCTCGATAAAGTGCAGGAAATGCGCGAGTCGGGCTTGGTCACGCGTACCGAAGATCAGTACTTGCGACAATGGATCACCGACGGCTACTTCGTCATCGAGGACGCCCTCGCTTCCGACGAAGATGGTCTGTTGGACCAATACAATCGGGAACTCGATGGGGTGTGGACGGCTGACTCAGCGAGGGACAACCTCTACGTCAGCGGTGTGCGCAAAGATGGCGTTCGCCTGCACCCGGTCGAGCAGGCGGAGTTGTTGAGTTGGCCCCTCGACCTGAGGATGAAACTCCGTGACACGCAGGTCTGGCGAATTCACTATTTCCAGCCCTTCACTCCGGCCGGGCTGGCGATCTCGAAGACGGCCGTGTTCGTGCGTATGGTGTCCATCCTCATGCAAGAGGATCCAGTGCTGCTGGATCTCACGGCCTACAAGTACAGCAGCGAGGTCGCGGTCCATCAGGACCTCTGGTTCTATCACCTGCACCCGCTCAATCACATGGTGGGCATTTGGTTCGCGACAGAGGACGTTCGGCCCGGTTCGGGCCCGCTCGTCATCTATCCTGGGAGCCACCGACTGCCGACCTTTCCCGGGTACTCGAATTACCCGCAGACGAATTACCGAACCGATAGCCCGGCGGGCTACGGGGCGATCGACCGCTACTTGTCCGAGCAGGTCGTCGAAGCCGGTATCGCGCCGATGTCCATGCCCGTGAAGCGTGGCACTGCGATCTTCCTCAACGGTCTATTGTCACACAAGACAGAGCTTGCGACCAAGCGGGGCGACTACTCGCGTCGCTCGATGGTGCTTCACTACAGCCGTCGCGGGTGCAACCGGGCCGACGAGGTCCAGGGCCCGTTCAACTACTGAGCGGTCACGCGATGACGATGGGAGCTCAGCCTAAACGGGTCGTCGCGGTCTCCGGGTTGTCCGGTGCCGGAAAGACCCGAGTCGTGCGTCGAGCGGCAGAGTTGCTCGGTAACGCCTCGATCCTCTACTTCGATGACTACGCGCACCTGTCGACCTTTCCCCAGGATCTGGGGGCTTGGCTCGATGCTGGGGCGGACCCAAACGTGTTCCAGACCCCGGACTTTGCCCGTGATGTTCAGGCGCTGCGCATAGGGCAGTCCGTGATCCTGCCCTCGGGGAAGGTCGTCACACCCGCTGAGGTCCTGCTTATCGAAGAGCCCTTTGGGCGCATGCGCACAGAAATGGCGTCGCTCATCGATTTCGCCGTGTTTCTCGACGCGCCCTTCGACATCCTATTGGCCCGTCGTCTGGTTCGCCGCCTCGAAGAAGAGCGAGAGGAGATTGGTGAGGGGTTCCTCGACGTGTTGCAGGCGGACCTTCACCACCACCTCGGCCTCGGCCGGCGTCTGCACCTCGCCGCGCATCAGACCCTGTCCGCAGAGTCCGACTTGGTGATCGACAGCAGCCGGCCGCTCGACGAGGTCGTGAGCACGTTCATGAAGAGCGTGTTTTAGCAGCCCGCGGTGAAACCCCACATGATGGGTTCACCACATGATGGGTTTCACCGCGGGCCGCTGGTAATTTTTAGCGTCGCCTGGCGCTCTTTGGGGTCAGGTCGGTCCACGAGTCGGCGATGACAGTGAGGCACTCGGCGCGGGAGCCCGTCGTGCCGTGGAGCCGCCACCCTCGGGGGATATCGAGGAGCAGCGGCCAGACGGAAAACTGCTCTTCGGCGTTGATGACGACGGCGTAGAGGGTCTCGGCGCAGCTGTCGATCATCGCGCAGGGCCCCGATGGACGAAGAGCGTCGTGGTTCGGCGAGCGTGGCGCTCGTCGTCAAAGGTCTCGAGTTCGACGAAACCGCTAGTCTCGAGTGCGCGCCGACTTTCGTCGTCGCCAGCATCGACTGTGCAGTGGATGGTCGCCAGCTGCAGACGGTCGAGAGCGTGGTTTCGCACCGACTCGATGAGCGCGACCCTGACGTCGAGCCCGCGATGGTCTGGGTGGACGATGCACTCGACGAGCTCGGCGGTTGTGTCCCTGTTGATCCCGTCGATATCGTCGATCCCATCAATACGAGCGGCGAGTCCTGTGCTGCCTCGGCGGAGACAGGCGAGGCCCACGAGCTCGCCGTCGAGGACCGTGGTCCAGACCTCGGTCGTCCCTGTGGCCAGACCCTGGAAGTGGGTGCTGTGTTCGTTGGCGCCGTATTCGTCGGCGAAGCGAAGCAGGGGGGCCGGGTCAGCGAGAGAGTCGAGTTTGCGGCACTCGAGGCGCTCGGCTCGCGAGGCTGGCAAGAAGCCGTGAACCTCGACCCCCATGCCCGTACCCCGGGCGTGATCGAGGACGAGGCGCGCGACCGCGAGGTCGAGGACTCCGAGCCCGAAGGGGCTGAAGATGAGCGGCCGGTTGGTTCGCGCCGGAGCCTCGTTGGACAGGACCTCGGCGAGGGGGCAACGCACGAAGTCGTGGTTGCCGTCTTCGAGCTGAGTCAGGTGGAGGGAGGTCCGGGCTCGCAGCACATGATCGATGTCGTCGACGACGTTGTCGGCCGCGCGGATGACCGCCGGAGCCAGGTCTCGCAGCGAGAGGTGTAGGATCGTGCTGTCGGGGGACAGGCCTGGGAGCGTGTGGATATGTGGCGAACCGGCGACCGTGGCCAAAGACACGAGTCGTGATCCCGAGATCAGGGCCTCTGCCGAAGGGCAGGGCTCGCAGCGGAGCCCCGGCAGCTCGCGCTCGACCCGACGGGTAAAGCGCTCGATAGCCCGAGGGTCGAGATCACAGAGCGCAACCTCTTCAAGAGCGGGAAAGCTGCTGTGTAGGAAGCGAAGCACCTCGAAGTTGATGAGCCCGCAGCCGATCAGCCCGACGCGACGCTCTCTTCTGTCGCCGTGCAGGGTTCGGGCAGCGAGGGCGGCCCCGGCCGCCGTGCGCTTTGCACTGATGATCGAGGACTCCATCAGCGCGAGGGGGCGGCCAGTGCTCAGGGAGTTGAGCACGAGCACCGCCGAGGCACGGTCGATGCCCTGCGCGGTGTTTCCAGGAAAAGAGGCGATCCACTTGAGCCCGGCGATGGGATCCTCGTCCGCGAGGTAGGCAGGAAGTCCGATGATGCGGTTCGGGTTGTCCTCGCCAAAGCGCAAGAATACGGAGTGCGGCAGGTCGCTCTGGCCTCGGTAGTGGCTGACATAAGCCTGGCTGACCGCGGTGATGATCTGGAGCTCCCGACCATCGAGAGCAGCGCTGACCTCAGATGCGCCGAGAATTAGTATCCCACGTTCACTCACGAAACTCCTTCATGCTTTCTTGTAGATCGATGGACTGCTCATCGAGCCAATCATCGTTGAAGATGGTGTCCAGGTATCGTTCGCCCCGGTCGGGGAACAGCATCGCTATGCTGCTTCCCACGGGGACCCGGCGAGCGAGCCGCAGGGCCGCGACGGCCACCCCCCCCGACGAGCCACCGACCAGGATTGCCTCGCGCTGGGCGAGGATGCGGCAACCTACGACGCAGTCTCGAGTCGAGACGAATTCGACACTCAGGCGCTCGGGGTCCACGTCCGTGGCGCTATTCGCCGATCCGAGCCCGGGGATGATGCGGCCGGGCTTGGACGGGCCGAAGAGGGCGCTGCCGAAGGCGTCCACGGCGACCATTTGGGTGTGTGCGCCGACGATCTTGAAGAACTGCTGGAACCCGCGGAGAGTGCCACAGGTGCTGGTCGCGACCAGCATGTAGTCGGGGGCCTCGCCGAGGGACCGGAGCAGCTCGGGGGCGGTCCCGACACAGTGAGACATGCTGTTGGCAGGATTGTTATATTGATCAGGCCAATATGCGCCGGGGTTTTGATCGATGAGCTGCGCAACCCTGTACTTACGGGCATCGAGGAACTCGCCCGTCTCGGGGTGCGGCTCGGTAACGATCTCGATACCAGCCCCGAGTGCTTTGAGCACCCTGATGTTGCTGGTAGTGGTCTTCGTGTCGACCACACAGATGAAGCGCAGGCCGAGGCGTTGTGTGGCCTGGGCCAATCCAATACCCATGTTTCCAGATGAAGACTCGATCACCAGATCGCCGGGCTCGATCAGGCCGTCGTCGAGCGCTGCCTCAAGCATCGCCAGGGCGGGGCGGTCCTTCATACTCCCGCCGGGGTTCAGAAACTCCAACTTGGCGTAGAACGTGGTTCTGGTGGGGTGTCCCGGGAAGTCGGCCAGACGGATGGTCGGCGAATTTCCGATAGTAGACAGCACGCCCGACGACGCTCTGCTCACTCGAGGGGAGCTTCGCGTCGACTTTCCAACCCCACGACCTCCGACCTTGACCTCGGTCCTCATATCGACCATCACGTCTACAGTAACCTATGTAGGGTCGCCCGTACTACAAAAGCATCTCAAATATAGTGAATTCGCAGGCGTGACAGTTCGAGGCGATTTGGTTTATCGTCGGGTTCTTCTGGTTCGGAGTTCGGAGTTCAGTCACGTGGATTCGCCTGGTGGATGAGAGGAGACGAAGCCCAATGGAACTCAGGTGTGTCGGAGCAGGTGGAACAGGGATGGGAGCCTCCTACTTGTTTGCCCAAATGGACATTGATGTCGTGCTCGGCGACAGACCTCGGGGGCAGCTCGACGCCGCGCTGGCCGACATAGCGAAGCAAACCCCATACTGTCGGTCGGCCGCCGAGGGGGTGACGCCCGCAGAGGTGGCGTGGGCGGTTGGGTATTTCGAAGGGCTGATCGGTGAGAGAGGCTGCGCCACAGCTTTCGAAACGGATGTCCTCGGCGTTTGTCAGAGCGTTCCTCCTGGCCGCAGGGACAGTGCGGCCTGCTCATGGGGGGTGGCTCGGCAGCTGGTGCCGAGCCGCCGCTCACGCTCGAGGCCTAGTCGAGAGACGCAACAAAATCCGGCGCGACGCACCGCGATGGGCTTCACCACGGACTGCTAGAACTACTGATGGTTACCGACTCACTACAACGTCGACTTCAACTCGCGGGGGAGGTCCGACTTTTTTTGGAGAGCGTGGGCACCTGGGCACCGCTGACTCGCCTGGTGGTCAGGAGTGGGGGGAGGGACGCGATTGAGAGGGAGTGGCGGGTGGTCGAGGCCGCGAAGTACCTCAGCCGAGTCGGCATCGACCTCGTCGAGTGTGCTCGAACTCGGAGCATCGTCTCCGACTTCGGCAACATCGAGCGGGCCATGTACGGCATCGCCGAGCCGGTGCTTCAGCACCCGAGCTTCGCTTCGCACCTGGAAGACCGGGCCAACAACGCGATGGTGGCCATGCACACCGGGGTCGATCTCATCCGAAACAGTGGCCGCTACTACCTGATCGAGAACAATCAGGGGCCCTCGATCTATGCTCGCCGACGCGCGCTCTACGATCAGCCCTTCGACCCTTGGGTCGAAGGGATGGCCAAGCAGGCGCTGGCCATGGGCTTTTCCCGTGTGGTGCCGATCGCCCTGCGCTGGGAGGAGTTCTACCTCGAGGAGTTTCGCGCCGCTCAGACCCACTTTGGGCTGTGCTTCGACCCTGCCATCTCTCCGGTGGCGTGGGAGGGACTCCCCGTCCGGCGCATCGTAGGCCTACCCAACCCACTCGAGAAAGACACCCTCTATGTCGTGCACAGTGGGCTGTGGACATCGGCGATTCGCTTCATCGACAACAAGCGGCTCACCTCGTTGTGGTTGGGCCAGGCCATCGACGAGCTGCTGCCGGACGATACGCTCCTGACGCTGCCACCCACCCATGATGCCCTGGTCTTTCCCCTGGCCGACAACGGGCCGCGCTGGCCGAACCTCATCGTCAAGTTTGCCAACGGCGCTGAGAGCCAGCAGGTTGTGGCGGCTCGCTTCGAGAGCGAGCGAGAGGCCCGAGTCGCCCTCGGCCTGGCCCCGGGTAGCTCACCTCCGCCGAGCCTGCGTCGGGGTTGGTTCGGCAGCCTCATCGAACGCGATCAGATGATCTTCCAGGACTTCATCCCTCCCGAACTCGACGAACGAGACCGCCCGCAGATGATCCGTGTGCACATGATGGTCTGCCCGAGGGGCAGCGAGTTTTGGAGCGCCCATCTACGGGTCGGTCATGACCCGGTTCCCGAGCAGCTGCCCAAGGGCTTGCTGGCGAACGGGACGGCCTTTGTCTACAACGAGGCCGAATATCGATTGGTCCCGCCGGAGTATGAGGACGAGCTGCGGGTCGTCGCCGACCACTTGGGGCAGGCGATGAACTTCAGCCTCTCGAAGGCCTTTCAGACCACCTTGAATTGAGGCTGCCCGCGGAGCTGGTGCAGGCGGTGAGGTATTTCGGACAGCTGGTCGGTAGGATTGCCAGCACCGAAGCTTTCATTAGGCGGTGTTCGTCGGAGCGGTCGACCTGGCCGCGCGAGAGCAGTTACCACATGCTTTGTTCGCTCGGGGTGAGTTCGCGGGCGTGACAGTTCGAGGCGACTTGGTTTATCGTTGGCCCCCCTGGGTTCGGAGCTCGTGTTCAGTCGAGTCGACTCGCCTAGTGACGGAGTAGCAGGAGACCCAACCCTATGGAATTCAAGCATGTCGGAGTAATCGGAGCAGGCGTCATAGGGACGGGTGTCGCCCATTTGTTCGCCCAGGTGGGTATGGATGTCGTACTCGTCGACAGCGACCAGGGGCAACTCGACGCCGCGTTGGCCAACATAGCGAAGCAAGCCCGTTACTACCGGCTGATCGACAAGGATTTGACACCGTCCGCGGAGGTGGTCGTCCGGATCACAGCGACTACCGATCTCGATTCGGTGTCGGATGTCGAGTTCGTGATCGAGAACATCACCGAGGATTGGGGGCAAAAACGCCCCATCCATGAGCGCCTCGACCAGCTGCTGGGTGCGGATGTTCCTGTGGCCGCCAACACCTCGGCGATTCCGATTACGCGTATCGCTTCAGCTCACCGCAATCCTGCCCGGGTGGTGGGGATGCACTTCATGAACCCCGTTCCGCTCATGCCGATGGTCGAGATCATCCGCGCCGTGCACACGAGCGAGGCGTGCCTGAGCGCGGCTGGTGAGCTCGTCACCCAGGCGGGTCGGGCCTCGATCGTCGTCAACGACTCGCCGGGCTTCGTCACCAACCGCGTGATGATGCTCTTCGTCAACGAGGCGATGTTCCTCGTCCATGAGGGGGTCGCCCCGGCCGAGGACGTCGACCGCCTGTTCAAGACCTGTTTTGGCCACAAGATGGGTCCCCTCGAGACGGCGGATCTGATCGGCCTCGACACCGTACTGCGCTCACTCGAGGTCCTCTACGCCGAGTTCGAGGACGACAAATACCGGGCTTGCCCGCTGCTCAAGAGGCTCGTCTACGCCGGCCACACCGGGCGCAAGCGTGGCAAGGGCTTCTACGACTACGACTGACACCCAGAGCACCAGTGCCATGATTGACGATTCCATCAAAGGGCCGATCCGTGCGTTCATGTCCCGTTCGTTCAACGGGCGCAAGCTCGCAGACGACGACGACATCTTCGCGCTGGGTTTTGGCAACTCGCTATTTGCCATTCAACTCGTCGCTTTTGTAGAGGGGGAGTTCGACGTCGAGATCGACCCCGCCGACCTCGACATGGAGAACTTCAAGACCGTCGACGCGCTGGCCAACTTGGTTCGCTCGAAGGTTGCCGACCACACGTGAGCGGGCTCGAGGGTCACGAAGAGCAGCGCGTGCGCATGCGAGAGTTTGCGCGCCGGCATGTCGGTCCGGTGGCCGATGAGATCGACCGCGAGCAGGCGATCCCACGGGCGACCATCGATGCCCTGGTCTCGGAGGGCCTGTTCGCCAGCGGTTTTCCGGCCCGCTACGGCGGGACGATCGAGCGTGGCCGGGAGGCCGCGGACGCGTGGATTCGTCACGGCCTGATTCACGAGGCCCTCGGCTACGAGAGCGCGTCGGTGCAGGGGCTGCTCAATGTCCACCACATGGCGGGGAGCGCCATCGTTCGGGGTGCGACGGTGGAGCAGAAGGGGGAGTGGCTCCCGCGCCTGATCGCGGGGGAGCTCTTGGCTGCGATCGCCATCACCGAGCCCAACGTCGGGAGCGACGCTTCGTCGGTTCAGACTTGGGCGACGCCAAAGGGAGAGGGCTTCAGTCTATCGGGCTGCAAACAGTGGATTACCTGCGGCCAGATCGCTGATTTGTTCGTGGTCCTGACCGGGTCCGACGAGGGTCCGTGTGCGTTCATCGTACCCAGGCAGAGCGAGGGTCTGCGCATCGAGGCGATCGACGGCATGCTGGGTTGCCGTGGGTACCAGTTGGCGCGCCTGCACTTTGAAGACTGCGTGTTGCCGGCAGGCTCTCTGCTCGGGCGCCCTGGCCTGGGTCTCAACTATGTGGTCGCTGCAGGTCTCGACGCCGGTCGCTACAGCCTGGCCTGGGGCTGCGTCGGCCTGGCGCAGGCCTGTCTCGACGCCTCGCTCGAGCGGGCGCGTACGCGGGAGCAATTTGGTGGCCCGCTCGTCGATCTCCAGCTCGTTCAGCGCATGCTGAGCCGGATGATGACGGACATTCACGCCGCTCGGCTCATGTGTCGCAGCGCGGGCGAGCAGCGTGGCCGTCGCAGCCCGGACGCGATGCAGGAGAGCGCGATGGCCAAGTACTTCGCGTCGACGATGGCCAACCGGGTCGCCTACGACGCGGTTCAGCTCCACGGCGCCAGCGGGTGCGGTCCCGATCTCCCGGTCCAGCGTTGGTTTCGAGACGCGCGGATCATGGAGATCATCGAAGGCAGCACGCAGGTGCTCGAGACCGTGATCTGCCGCTACGGTCAGCAGGGGGCGCCTTGATCACTCGCTCATACCCGCTCGGGGCGGCGACATCTGCGGCTGTGGACGCGCTGATCGAGGTCCTCAGGCTCGACTGCGACAACGTGTCGAGTGTCGAGCACGATCGGAGCGAAGCCACGCTGTGTGTCGAGTTGGTTGGTCACGAGCACGTCGAGCGGATCGATGCGCTCGTGAAGAGCACGCTGCGGACGCAGCGTTTCATCGCACCTCGGGTCGTGTGTGAGCACCGTGTCGAAGGGGTCGAGATCCGAGACATCGACGATGCGCTCGCGGCCTCGCCCCACCTCCTGCGCCTCGGCGCCGGGCTGTGCGGCCTCGACGGTCCACTGCTGGCTCTGTTCCAGTGGTTTGAGCGGCGCTTTCGGGTCCTCGCAGCGAGCTTCGGCGCGCGTGAACAACACTATCCCGTCCTGGTACCGATCGAGCTGCTCGAGGAGGTCGGCTACTTTGCGCACTTCCCTCAACACGCGACCTTGTGCTCCCACTTCCCCGACAGCCTACCGGTGCTCGAGTCCGTCGGATCCGGCGCGCGGGGGGCCGATGGGCGGCTCGCGGACTCCCTGGCCGAGCACCTGTGTACACCGCGGCACGTACTCACGCCTGGGGTTTGCCTGCCCTGCTATCGGCAGCTCAAAGGCGTCGCGCTCGAGCCGGGGGAGGTGCGCACGTTGACCATGCAAAACCCGGTGTTTCGCTACGAGGGCGCGGGCTTTCGACCCCTCGCCCGTGCGTGGAACTTCAGCGTTCGCGACATCGTGTTTTTTGGTGCGTTCGAGGATCTGCGGGAGCGTCGGCGACAGGTCATCGAGGGCTGTATGTCGCTGTGCCGCGAGCTCGAGCTCGAGGTTCGAGTCGAGCTCGCCAACGATCCCTTCTTCCTCGACGCGAGCCGAGACAAGGCGATCTATCAGCGAATGGGTGAGGTCAAGTACGAGCTCCTCTTCGACCTACCCCATCGTGACCAGGGGCTGGCCGCCGCGAGCTTCAACCTGCATCGAGACTTCTACACGAAGATCTACGATACACGTGTTGCGGACGGGGAGCCGGCTGAGAGCGCGTGTATGGGCTTTGGCCTCGAGCGCTGGGTCTACGGCTTCCTGACCCAAAAGGGCCTGGACCCAGCGAACTGGCCGGCGGCGATCGCCGAGACCGTGGGCTGAGAGAAAAAACGGGCGCAGCTAACACTTCAGCGCGACGCGGAGGGCCTCGGCGAGGACGCCCACATTGGGCTCTTTCATCATCGTGACGTGGTCGCCGGGGACCGTGCGGAGCTCGACCTCGGCGATGGCCGCCCACCCGAGCGCGGGGTCGTCGAGTTGGTGCTCGGCGTCCTCGGCACGGAAGAGCAGCAGGGGCACTTTTGAGGGCTGCGGCTCATGGCTGCGCCGGGCGAGGACCTGGGCCTTGCTGACGTTGAGCAGGCGGCGGACCTGATCGACGCCAGATCCTGCGGTCAGGGCGTCGACCTCGACGAGGGCAGCGACGACCCGATCGAACTGTCCTTCGGCGGAGAGGTCGAGGAGGTCGTCCACCTTCAAGCCGGTGGACCGCCCGTGGAAGCGCTCGATCACGCTGACCATCTCGATGAGCGAGGCTGCGTCGCGGACGAGCTGCTCGCTGGGTTCAAGGCTGCGGTCTGCGGCGAGGACCGTGTCGAAGAGCGCGGCGAACTGGACCTCGCGCCCGGCGTCGACGAGCAGGTTGGCCATTTGAGCGACGATCACACCGCCGAGGGAGTGGCCAGCGAGACGCAGCGGTCCCTCGGGCTGGGCCTCGGTGATGATCTCGACGTAGTCACGGGCCATGGAGAGGATGTCGTCACGGGGAGGCTCGTCGTCGTCGATCCCCCGGGCCTGAATTCCCAGGAGCGAGAGCTGACCTTGGAGCCGTCGCGCGAGGGGCAGGTAATTCCACAAGATCCCACCACCGGGGTGGATGAGGAAGAGGGGGGAGCCGTCGCCACGAGAGAGGGTCACGAGGGCTGGGGCGGGGCGATCCTCGCGGATCAGGAGCGCGAGCTTGGCGATCGTCGGGCCCTCGAAGAAGGCGTTGAGCTGCACTCGAATCCCGAGGCGATCTTCGATGTCGGAGACGAGGTGCAGCGCGAGCAGTGAGTGGCCACCGAGCTCGAAGAAGTTGTCGGTGACCCCGATGTCCTCGGTCTCGAGGAGCTGCCCCCAGATGTCGAGGAGCTCGAGCTCGGTCTCGTTGCGGGGATCGACGTGGGAGCGGGTTCGAGTTCGCTGCGCACTCGGGGCGGGCAGGCGGCTGCGATCGAGCTTGTTGTTGGCGTTCAAGGGCAGCTCGTCGAGCTCGACGAAGGCGCTGGGGATCATGGGTCCGGGCAAGCTGCGGCGCAGGTGGTCTTCGAGGGCGGCGATGTCGAGGGGGCCTTGAACGCTCGCAGGGACGATATAGGCGACGAGCAGGGGGCCGTCGTCGCGCTCGTTTCTGGCGACGACCGCCGAGCAGTCGACGGCCGGGTGGGTGTCGAGGACCGCGGCGACTTCGCTGGGCTCGACCCGGACACCGCGGATCTTGACCTGATGATCGATGCGCCCAAGGATGCGCAGGACCCCGTCGGCTCCGAGCACGCCGCGGTCGCCGGTCAGGTAGAGCTGCGCCTTTGGCTGTTTCGACCAGGGGTCGGGGACGAAGTGGCGGCTCTGTTCGTCGGGGGCGTTGATGTAGCCGAGGCTGCGAAAAGGGGTGCGAATGGCGATCTCGCCGGCTTCTCCGAGGGCGCAGCGACGACGCTGATCATCGAGGATCTCCACCGAGGTGTGGGGGAGGGGGTGGCCGAGGGCCTGGGTGCCCTCGGGGGCGGGGCGGGGGACGGGGTAGCAGAATTTGGCGAGGCTGGTCTCGGTCGGCCCGTAGAGGTTGATGACCTCTCCGCTGCAGCGCTCGCGCCAGCGCTCGACCAGGCTCGCGCTGAGGGGTTCACCAGCCGAGAACAGCCACCGCATGCTGTCGACGCGGGACTGGGAGGAACCCCGGAGCCACGCCGCGAGCACAGAGGGCACGGTGTGGGCGACGGTGATGGATCGCTCGGCGAGCCACTGGAGCGCCCGGGTTCCCGCCTGGTCGTCCGGGTCTTCGGGCAGGACCAGGGTCCCGCCCGCGCTGAGGACGAGGAACACGTCGCGGAGTACGACGTCGAAGCTGAGCCCCGTCAGCTGGGCGCAGCGGTCACCGGGACCGAGGTCGAAGGTCGCGCGCTGCCAGGTCAGGAAGTGCGCGAGGCCGGCGCTCGTACCCAGGACGCCCTTGGGGACGCCGGTGCTGCCGGAGGTAAAAAACACATAGGCAGGGTCGTCGCGGCCCGCGAGCAAGGGGACGCGCTCGAGGTGCAGGGCGAAGGCGTCCGAGCTGGGGGGAAGGGTGTCGAGGTCGACGAGCTCGATCCCGTCGACCTCACGCAGCGCCTCGGTCAGGTCGTCGCTGTGGATGTGGAGCAGCGCCCGCGCCCCCGCTTCTCGGCACATGGCGAGGCGTCGCTCGAGGGGCAGGGCGGGGCTGAGGGTCAGGAGCACGCAGCGACGAAGGAGCACGCCGGCCATCGCAGAGATCACGGTCATGCTTCGGGGTCCGGCGATTGCGACGACGTCTCCCGGCCCGAGCTCGAGGGCTTCGAGCTGGTCGGCGACCACAGCCATCGCGGCGCCGAGCTGGCTGTAGTCGAGCTTGGCGTCGCCTCGCTCGAGAGCGGTGAGCTCTCCACTCTCGCGCACGTGAAGGGCGATCGTGTGCACCAAGTTTTCGTAGTCCTCTGGCGCGGCCTCCTCGCTCGCTCGGGGGCCTCGGTCGTCGACTGGCGACAGATCGAACTGGGCACAGGCGAGCTCTGGATGCCGGCAGGCCTCGCTCAAAAGCGCCTGGTATTGGGCGAGAAAGGCCTGCATGCGGGCGGCGTCGTAGCGCTCGCTGGGGAACACGATCTCGAGCTCGAATCCGTCTTCGAACTCGGTGACGAACAGCTCCATCGAGAACTTGGCGCCCTTGATCGGGGCGTCCTCGAAATGCGCCTCGAAGCCCGGGAGCTCGATCCGCCGAGTCTGCTGCGGCGTGAAGTTGAAGACGGTCTCGTAGAGCGGGTTGCCGGACCCAGCGCGCTCGGGGGCGAGCTCTTGCACGAGGCGGTCGATGGGGACCTCGACGTGCTCGAGACCCTCGAGGAAGGCCTGGCGGACCCGGTCGAGGTTCGCGCGGAAGCTGTCTTGGGGCGAGAGCTTCGTCCGCAGCACGAGGGTGTTGATGAACAGGCCGACCATGGCCTCGGTCTCGACGCGATTGCGCCCGCTGACGGGCAGGCCGACGATGATGTCTTCACGGTCGGTGAGCCGGGAGAGCAGCAGCATGAAGCCGCACAGCAGGGTCGAGAACAGGGAGGTCTGCCGCTCGCGGGCGAGCTGCTCGAGGGCGGCGTGCAGCGAGGCGTTCATGCGCATGCTGCAGCTGCCGCCGCGAGAGCTGCCCCCGCTCGCGGGGCGGCGGTCGGGCTCGAGCTCGAGGGGAGCGGGGAGGTCGGCGAGGCGCTCGCGCCAGTAGCTCAGCTCGCGCTCCATCGCGTCGGCGTCGAGGCGCTCTCGCTGCCAGCGGGCGAAGTCGCCATAGTGCACGGACAGGGGCGCCAGCGGTGAGTCGCGGCCTTCGAGGGTGGCTGCGTAGAGCTGTTGGAGCTCTCTCATGACCACGGCGATCGACCAGCCATCGGCCGCGATGTGGTGCATGGCGAGGATGAGCATATGGTCCTCGTCGGCGACGCGCACCAGGCTCGCGCGCAGCAAGGGCCCCTCGCTCAGGTCGAAGGCCGCGCGGCTGTCCTCGAGGTAGATGCGCTCGCGCTCGCGCTCGCGCTCCTCGGGGGGCAGCGTCGAGAGGTCGAAGCGACGCAGGGGGAGCGGGGCAGGGGGGCGGATGAGCTGGATGGGCCGACCTCCTCCGACTTTGAGGATCGTGGCGCGGAAGGGATCGTGGCGGGCGAGGAGGGCGTCGAGGGTGGTCTGGAGCGCGTCGGCTCGAAGCGGGCCGTGCAGGCGGAGCGCGCCGCACAGGATCCGTGCAGGGTCACCGGGCTTCATGCACTCGAGGAACCACATGCGCTCCTGGGCGAAGGACAGGGGGATTTCGGTGCTCGGGCCGCGGGGGCCCGCTCGGAGCTCGGGTCGCCGGCTGACCTGGGCCTCCGGAGACTCGGCCGCGCGCTTGTCCAGGCGCAGCAACAAGAGCTCGCGCTGCGCCGGGGACAGGCTGTCGAGTCGCTGGCGCAGCTGCTCGCGCTGCGAGGGAGCGGGGGCGCGCGCGAGGGCCTTGAGCACGGCCTTCATCGCCTTGCCGGACTTGGTGAGGTCCTTGAGGTCCTTGAGGTCCTTGAGGTCCTTGACCGCGGCTTTGAGGTTGGGACTGAGCGCGGTGCGGGGGTCGTCGGTCTTGATCGTGCTCATGGCGATTGTGCCTCGTAGTTCTCGGCGGCCAACAACTGCTCGATCTCGTCGGAGGACAGTCCGCCGACCTCGGTGATGAGCTGCTCGATGAGCTGGGGCTCGGCTGCCTCGGCCCGTTGTTGTGTGATGATATCGGCGAGCTGCGCGATGGTGGGCGCTTGGAGGAGCGCGGCGAGGGACATCTCGACGTTGAGGTTGGCGTAGAGCCGAGCGTTGAGCTGGGTAGCGAGCAGGCTGTGGCCGCCGAGGTCGAAGAAATTGTCATGGACGCCGATGTCGGCGATGCCAAAGAGCTCGGACCAGATCCCCGCGATCTCGCGCTCGAGGGGGCCACGCGGGGCGAGGAAGTTCGTCTTCATCGTCGGCCGGGGGAAGAGGGTGGTCGGCAGGCTCGCCGCCTGGGGAGCGCCTGCGGCCCACTGCTGCAGCCGCTCATGGAGGTCGCCCGAGGACACGACGACGCGGGCGAGGCTGGGCTGGGAGAGGACGCGGACGCAGGCCTCGGCGCCTTCCTCGGGGCTCATGTCGAAGGCCTGGACGCTCGCGCCGAGTCCGTCGATGACGGGGTGAAGGTCGTCGAGGCGCCAGCTGTCCCAGTCGATGGCAGACCACGGGACCCGGCTGCGCGGGTGCTTCCAGGTGCAAAACGCGTCCATGAACAGGTTGGCGGCAGCGTAGGCGGCGAAGCCGAGGCCGCCGAGGACCGCGGACAGGGAGGAGACGAGGTTGCAAAAGTCGAGCTCTCGCCCGCCGAGGACCTCGTCGAGGACGAAGAGGCCGTGGACCTTGGACTCGAACTGCGCACGGGCCTGTTCCGCGTCGGCCTGGGCGATCTCGCAGAAGGTCTCGACGCCGAGTTTTCCGGCGCAGTGAAAGACGCCGTGGAGCTCGCCAAAGCGGGCGTCGATGGTCTCCAGCGCCCGGCCCATCGCCGCCGCGTCGGAGACGTCGGCGTCGAGGACCAGGACCTCCGCGCCGAGGGACTCGAGCTCCTGTACCGCCCGGATCCGCCGGGCGATGACCTCGTTCTCGTCCCTGTTCTCGTCCCTGTTCTCGTCGTGCTCGGCGAGCCACGTGGTCCAGTCCTCGCGCGCGGGGAGTCGCCGACGTCCGAGCAGGGCGAGGCGGGCCTGGAGCCGACGAGCCAGGCGTGCGGCGAGCACGAGGCCGACGCCGCCGAGGCCTCCGGTGATCAGGTAGACGCCTCTCTCGCGCAAGACCTCGCGTCGAGCTTCGACGGCCTCGAGGCGAACGGCCTCGTAGTGCTCGACCCAGCGCCGTCCACGTCGATAGGCGACGGCGGGGTCTCGGGCGTCGGCGGTGACCTCGTCGAGGAGCCAGGTCGCCCGCGCGTCATCGTCACCCGTGCCCAGGTCGATCACCCGGCAGGTGAGCCCCGAGTACTCCTGCGGGGCGACGAGGGCGGGGCCGCGGACGGTGGCCTTCTCGGGCACGAGCTGCTCGTGACCATCGACCTCGAACAGGCCGTCGGCGACGATGAGGAGCTGCTCGGGGAGGGCGAGGCCTTCGCGAGTGATGGTCTGGAGGAGATCGAGGATGGCGAGGTAGCCGAGCTCCTGGATCGCCTCGAAGCGCGCGAGCGAGGGGGCCTCGGGCGAGGGCCCGGTGCACAGCCCGAGGTGGACGATGTGCTGGGCGGCCGCGGTCTGGGTCAGCGCTCCGAGGTCGTCGGACAGGGTTCCCTGGGTCACGCTCGCGCCGGCCCGGCGCAGGTCGGCGACCAGGCGATCGCTGAGCGCCGATGCCTCGCCCAGGACCAGCCAGCGCTCGACGCCGTCGCGGGCGGGAGGTCGGGCCGTGGGGCGCCAGCTGGGCAGGTAGAACCAGTCGCTGACGTCTGCCCGGCGGCCCTGGGAGCGCTGCGAGCGGTCGGTCGAGGTCTCGCTCGGCGGTGCGTACCAGTGGCGCTCACGCTCGAAGGGATAGGTCGGCAGGGGCACGCGCCGTTGCCCGGGCCGGGACAGGAAGCGCGCGGGATCAAACTCGACGCCCTCGAGCCACAGCTCGCCGACCCCGCGGAGCAGTACGCTCGACTCGGGCTGACTGTCGAAGGCCCGGCGCATGGTCGGTATGACCCGCCTGTTGGGGTTGCCGAGGTTGTTGCCGGCGTTCACGGCTCGCTCGCGGATCGCGTGCGAGCTGAGGGACTGTCCGGGGCCGACCTCGAGCAGGACCCAGTCCTCGTTGTCCAGCAGGTGGCCGAGCGCGTCCTGGAAGCGCACGGTTCGACACAGGTGCTCGGCCCAATAGTCGGGGTCGACGGCCTCCTCGGGGGTGATCGGCCGACCGGTCACACACGACACGTAGGGGCGCTCGGGGGGATGGAGGGTCATCCGGCGCAGGGCCGCGCGCAGGGGCTCGACGATGGCCTCCATCATGGTCGAGTGATAGGCGTGGGTGCTCTGCAGCGGCTGTGAGCTGATCTGCGCCTCGTCCAGCTGCGCGCGCAGCTGGGCGATGAGCTCCTCGGGTCCGGACGCGACGCACAGCTCGTCACCGTTGACGGCGGCGAGGGACAGGCCCTCGGGCAGCCGGGAGAGCAGCTGAGCCTCGGACAGGGGGACGGCGAGCATCGCCCCGGGGGCGACCTGGGTCTGGATCAGCTTCGCGCGTGTGGCGACCAGCTCGAGGGCATCGGCGAGGGAGAGCACGCCGGCGAGGTGGGCTGCGGCGAACTCCCCGATGCTGTAGCCGACCATGATGCTCGCCTCGATCCCCCAGCTCTCGAGCAGGCGGGCGAGGGCGACTTCAGTCACGAAGATCGAGGGCTGCGCGATCGCAGGGCGGTCGTCGGTGCTGGTCTTTGTCTGTCCGCGGGAGCGGGCCATGATCGCCCGGAGATCGAGCTTGGGGGCGGCGCTCGAGAGCGGCTCGGGCTCGAGGGTGGGCGTGGCCCAGCTCCGGTTGGGGTAGAGCGCGTCGCGGAGGTCGATGTCGAGGTGGCCCTTCAACAGCTGGGCGCTGGCGTCCACGCTGGCTCGAAAGACGGGCTCGGTGCAGTAGAGCTCCCAGCCCATGCCCTCGTAGTGGTCGCCGAGCCCGGGGAACATGAAGGCCACGCCGGCGCGATCGCTGCGCTGGGTCGCGTCTGTGCGGCGGCTCGGATCTCGCAACACCGCGCTCGCGTCGCTGCCGTCTGCGCGGCAGACCAGGACACGCCGACACCCGAAGCTGCGCCGGCCTCCCCGCAAGGTCGCGGCGAGGTCGGAGAAATTCGTGGGCGCTGCCCCGTCGATGTGGTCGATGTGGGCCGCGAGTCCCTCGGTCGCGCGCTCGAGGGCGGCGGGCGTCCGCGCGGACAGGACCAGGAGTTCGAAGGGCCGCTCGCTCGGGGTCGACTCACTCGGGGGCGCTTGCTCGAGGATGACGTGGGCGTTGGTCCCACCGATCCCAAAGGCGCTGACGCCCGCGCGCATCACCCCGTCGTGGGGGCAGGGCAGGACCTCGGTGTTGATGTGAAAGGGGCTGTGCTCGAGGTCGAGCTGGGGGTTGGGCCGGCGAAAGTGCAGCGTCGGAGGGAGCTCGCGGTGGCGGACCGCCATCGTGGCCTTGATCAGGCCGGCGATGCCAGCGGCGGCGTCGAGGTGGCCGACGTTGCTCTTGACGGATCCGAGCACACAGGAGTGGGGCTCGGTCTCACCGAAGGCCTCGACGAGGGCGGCGACCTCGATCGGATCCCCGAGCGGGGTGCCGGCGCCGTGGGCCTCGATGAGGTCGATCTCGCTCGCGTCGAGCTCTGCGATGCTGAGCGCCTCTGCGATGACGCTGGCTTGTCCAGTGACGCTGGGCGCCGTGAACCCGACCTTGGTGCGCCCATCGTTGTTGATCGCCGAGCCGCGAATGATCGCGTGGATGAAGTCGCCGTTGGCGATCGCGTCCTCGAGGCGCGCGAGGACGACGAGCCCGGCTCCATCGCCGGACACGGTCCCGGCCGCGTCGGCGTCGAAGGGCCGGCAGTGGCCGTCTGGCGAGAGAATGCCGCCCTCCTCGAAGCGGTAGCCGCCGACGAGGGGCACGTGGATCGACACGCCGCCGGCGAGCGCCATGTCGGACTCGAAGGCGAGCAGGCTCTGGCAGGCGACGTGGACGGCGACGAGGGAGGTCGAGCAGGCCGTGCCCAGGGAGAGGCTAGGGCCGCTCAGGTCGAGCTGGTAGGAGGTGCTGGTGGCCAGGAAGGTGGGGTCGTTGCCGACCGCAGTCTGAAAATTTCCGGCGCCCGCGATCAGCTCGCGGTTTGGCCACAGGTTCGTCAGCAGGTAGGTGCTGAGGATGGAACCGGCGAACACCCCGACCCGCTCGGCCGTCTCGGGCGTGTAGCCGGCGTGCTCGAGAGCGGCCCAGGCACACTCGAGGAAGACGCGCTGTTGCGGATCCATGAGCGCGGCTTCGCGGGGGCTGAAGCCGAAGAAGTCGGCGTCGAAGCACCGCGGATCGGAGATCGAGGCCTTGGCGGCGATGTAGCCGGGCTGCTCGAACTGTTCGCGGGGGACTCCGGCGGCCAGCAACTGCTCGGTGGTGAAGAGCTCGATGGACTCGACGCCGGCCCGGAGGTTGCGCCAGAACTGCTCGGGGGAGTCGGCGCCTGGAAAACGGCAGGCCATGCCGATGATAGCGATTGCCTGGCTTGGCTGGTTCATGTGGGCTCCTGGGTGGGGGGCGCGACGCTTCCACCCATGGCGACGCGTATGTTTCGAGGGCCGGTGAAGGCGCTGCGGCCGTGCGCCACGAGGTAGTTGTCGAGGATGAGGGCGTCGCCCCGACGCCAGTCAAAGCCGACCCTGCTGCCCCACAGGGTCGAGCGGATGTGGTCGAGGTCGCTGGGGGGGATCGCTGTGCCGTCGCCAAATTCGGCGTGCAGGGGGTACTGGTCCTCGGACAGAAAGCGCTCGATGGCTCGGCGCGAGCGCGCGTCGAGGTTGCTGATGTGCCACTGGTCCGCCTGGTTGAACCACACTCGCTCTGCGGTCAGCGGATGGCGCTGCGTCGCGGGTCGGACCTGCCGGGTTCGCAGCCCGCCGTTGTCCAGCCAGGTCGCCTCGACCTCGCCCGCGCTCAGGTAGCGCTCGACCTCGCCCCGGTCTTCGGTCTCGAAGGTCTGTTGCCAGGAGCGCCCGAGCCCGACGCCGCCGTGAAGGTTTTGGGTGTAGCACACGCCGAGGCGGGTGAAACGGTCGAGGACCTCGGGATCGAGGAGCTCGAGGGCGCGGCGGCAGCTGGCGAGGGGGGTCTGGCCGCCGCGCAGCGGTGGTTGCTGACAGTAGAAGAACAGGCGCTGTGGGGGCGTATGGGCGTAGGACAGCTCGTTGTGGATGGAGATGTCGAACTCGGGCGGGTAGTTCGTCGCCGTATAGACGAACTCGCTGGTGTGGTGGCGCGGAGAATTGCCCTCGACGTAGAGGTCGAGCTTTTGGATGAAGCGCCGGCTGAGCCGGGTGAAGTCGTCGTCGTCGTCGATCCCGAAGCCGCGAAAGAGCACGGCGCCGTGCTCGAGGAGCCAGGCGTCGACCTGGCCCTGGTGCTCGTCGAGCCAGGCGGTGAGTGCCGCCGGTGAGCCGCCCTCGGTCTCGACGACCCGGGGGAAAGACTGCCCGCCGAGTGCTCCCGTACGGATCATCGCGGGCTCCGAGGTAGGCGACGAGCGCTGCGCTTGCGGGTCGCCGAGCGCTGGGAGCGAGCCTCGCGGCGGCGCGAAGCTTGCTCGGCAGCGCCCGTACGAACATCGGAGGACTGGCCGTGGCTCAGGCGATCCGCGAGCGCCTCGACCGTCGGATATTTGAACAGGTCGGACACGAGGACCTCGAAGCCGGCGGTCTTGAGCCGCTCCTGGACGTCGATCAACAGCAGTGAGTGACCGCCAGCGTCGAAGAAGTTGGTGCGCAGGCCGATGTGCTCGAGCTCGAGCAGCTCCTGCCAAATCTCGGCGACGAGGCGCTCGGCGTCGTTGTCGAGGACCCGCTCGGTGGCCGCTTGGGCGCGCTCGCGCGGGGCCCCAGGTTCGCCGCGCAGGGTCTCACTCAGGGTCTGATGTAGGGCGCGGCGGTCGAGCTTGCCGCTGTCGAGGAGGGGGAGCTCGTCGACGACGACGAGCCGGCTCGGGACCATGTGCTCGGGCAGGCGGCTCTTCAGGCGGCGCAAGACCGCTTCGGGGTCGAGGCCTCCGCGGCTCGCGGGTGGGTGGCGGGGGATCTCGGCTGTAGCGAAGAGCTCGGCGTAAAAGGGCGAGGCCTTGAACACCGGGGCGTGGTGAGGAGCCTGGTGAGAGAAGCGCAGGGTCTCGCCAGTCTGTCGCTCGAGGGTCCCGTCGACGCGGTAGTCGGGGTGCAGTTGGTCCTCGCAGAGCGTGGTCCGGCAGCGCAGCGAGAGCCGATCGCCGGCCTCGACGGCCTCGCCCGGATAGAGGGCGGGGAAGAACACGGGCAGCCAGCAGTGCTCGTGGCGGAGGATGTCGAGCACCGGGCCGGCGCCGCAGTCGAGGGTGAGCCAGACCAGGAAGCCGTGGATGGTCCCCGCCCGGGTGATCTCGAACTCTTCGATCTCGTCGCGTTCGGCCTCGACCTCGCTGCGGTAGTCGAGATCCTCGAACACACGAGGCGGGGCGAGGAGGTGGGAGTGGTCCAGCCCGCGCACGCTGAGGCGCAGGTCGAAGGGCCGACCGACCTCGGCGAAGATGCGCTCGACGTAGCGGGCCGGGAGGGCGTCGAAGGCGAGCTGTGCGAGGAGCTCGGCGGGCAGCTCGACCGGGGCGATCAGCGTGACGCTGCGCTCGGGGACCATGCGCGCGTCGGGGGTCATGAGCCTGCGGACCCCGTTCATGATCACGGCAGAGCCCTCGCAGCCACCGATGGCGCCGACGATCTCCGACACGCAGACCTCGGTCAGCTCGGGGAGCTCGACGGCCGTCGCGTCGGCGTGGATGACCTCGATGACGTCCTCGAGCCCGAGTTCGCGGACGCGCGCGGAGGCCTTCTCCCAGGTGTCGCGGAGCAGCTCGACGGCGTAGACCTTGCGCGCTCCGGCCTCCACACACAGACGAGAGAGAATCGCCTCGGGTCCGGGTCCGACCTCGAGCACGACTCGATCACGGACGGTCTCGGCCAGGGCGCTGCGGTAGCTGTCGTTGCGTCGCTCATCGCTGGTCATCGCGTGATAGGCGAGTTCGTCGTAGACGAGGTACTCGGCGATCGAGGGCCACCACTGCGGGCCGTGGTAGTCGCGCTCGCCCACGATCCAGGTGACGAGGCGCGCGCTCGGGCCTTCGCCGACGACGTCGACGGCGGCAGCGGCGACCCCGGGGTGCTGGCGAGCCACGGTCTCGATCTCGCCGGCTTCGATCCTGAACCCACGAAACTTGAGCTGTTGGTCACGCCGCCCGACAAACTCGATGCGGCCGTCGGGGAGGAAGCGGGCGAGGTCACCGCTGCGATACATGCGCGGGTTCTCGCCGGCCTCCCCCTTCATGGAGAGGTCCATGGAGAGGTCCACGAAGGGGTCGGGGATGAACGACGCAGCGGTCTGGGCCGGCCGATTCCAGTAGCCCTGGGCGACGCCTGGGCCGCCGACGCAGAGCTCACCGACGACGCCGAGGGGGACCGGGCGGAGCTCGCCGTCGAGGATGTAGATCCGGGCGTCGCCCAGAGGCCGGCCGATGGTCGGGGTGCGGTCTTCCTGGGGATCGACCGGTCCCAGGCTCGCGCACACCGTGAGCTCGGTGGGGCCGTAGGCGTTGATGAACAGGCGCCCGGGGCCCCAGGTGCGGGCGAGCTCGGTGGGACAGGGCTCGCCAGCAGAGACCAGGGTCCGCAGTTTGGGCAGGGCCCGGACGGGGAGCTGGGCGAGCACGGAGGGAGGCAAGGTCAGGTGGGTGACGGCGAGCTCGTCGATGAGATCGAGCATCTCGCGCGAGGGGATCAAGCGCTCGCGCGGCGCAGCCACGACGCAGGCGCCCGAGCACAGCGCAGTGAAAATCTCGGACACCGCGGCGTCCCAGCTCAGCGACGCGAACTGGAGGACGCGGCTCGAGGGGTCGACGTCAAAGGCCTCGATCTGTGCCCGGACCAGGTGATCGGCCGAGCGGTGAGTGACGGCGACTCCCTTGGGGAGGCCGGTCGAGCCCGAGGTGTAGATAATGTAGGCGAGGTCGTCGAGCCTGCCCTCGCCCTCGCCCGTGTCCGCGCCCTCGCCCTCGCCCTTGCCCTCGAGAGCGGGGGCATGATCGTCGGCCAGTTCGAAGCCCGCACCGACCGGGGTGACGCCCTGGACGTGGGCCCGGGGACCGTCGGCGTCGACGAGGACCTGCGCGGCCCCACAGTCCTCGACGATCTCGCTGAGGCGAGTGTCGGGGAAGCTGGTCTCGACGGGGACCCAGGCTGCGCCCGCACGGGTGATGCCGAGCACGACCGCGAGCCGGAGGGGGGAGGGCCGCATGCTGACGACCACGCGATCCCCACGGCCGACGCCCGCCCGGCGGAGCCGACCGGCGATGGCCTGGGCCTGGGTGACCAGCTCGGCGTAGGAGAGCTCGCGCTGCTGGGCCCCGACGAAAATTAGAGCTGGGGCGTCTGGGGTGGCGCGCGCGTGGGCTTCGACCTGCTCCGTCAAGGTCTGGGGTCGGCCTCCGAGGGGGCGCTCGGCTCGGCTGAACACCCGCAGCTGGGCGCGCTCGTCGGCGTCGAGGGGGCTGAGGTCGCGGAGCAGGCGGGGGCCATCTTTGGCCATGGCCGCGAGCAGGTGACGCATGTGCGCGAGCAGCCGCCGCATCGTCTCGCGGTCGAAGCGATCTTCGTTCCAGCCGACCCCGAGGCGGCCGCCGCCGGTCTCACGAATCTCGAGCATCACCGTGAGCGGGAAGTTCGCTCGCTCCACAAACGCGTATTCGCCGAGGCGGAGCCCCGCGCCGTCTTCGAGGCCGCTGGCGTCGACCGGAAAGTTTTCGAACACCAGCAAGCTGTCGAAGAGCGGGGTGCCGCCGGGGACCTCGCTCCAGGCCTGGATGTCGCCCAGGGCCACATGCTCGCGCAGCCGGGCCTCGGCCTGCTGGCGCTGAAGAAGCTCGAGCCAGGTCCCGAGCTCGAGCTCGGGATCGACTCGGACCCGGACCGGGAGCGTGTTGAGGGTGATGCCGACCATCTCCTCGATGCCCTCGAGCTCGGGGGGGCGCCCGGACACGGCGCTGCCGAAGACCACGTCCTGGCGGCGGCTGTAGCAGGCCAGCAGCAGCGCCCAGGCGGCGTGGGCGAGGGTCGAGAGGGTCACCCGCCGGCGCCGAGCCGCGCGCGCGAGGGCGGCGACCTCGTCCTTGGACATGGCGACGAACTCGAGGCCGTAGCCGAGCTCCGAGGGCTCGTCTCGCTCGAGCTGTGTGTTGCTCAGGGCGTTGGGCTCGTCGAAGCCGCTGAGGGTGTCTCGCCACCATGCCTCGGTCTCGGTCGAGGGCTGGGCACGCTGCCAGGCCACGAAGTCCTTGAAGGGCCGAGTCGGCGCGAGGTTCAGGGGTTGGTGCTCGGCGTGCGCGGCGTAGCTGGTGAGCAGCTCGCGCAGCAGGATGGGTACGGACCAGGCGTCGAGGATGGCGTGATGCCACGTCCACACGAGCCTGCTGCGCTCCTCGTCCTCGAGGATCAACACGAGGCGAAACAGGGGCGCCCGGTTGAGGGCGAAGCTGCGGGTGCGCTCTGTGGCGCGCAGGGCCGCGAACTCGTCCTCGTTGTCGGCTCGCCCCCGCCAGTCGAGGATCTCGAGCGGGAGCTTGACCTTCTCACCGACCACCTGCACCGGATCGGGTAGACCCTTCCAGGCGAAGGCCGTGCGCAGGACCGCGTAGCGCTGCTGCACAGAGGCCCAGGCGGCTGCGAAGGCGTCTACGTCGAGGGGCCCGAGCAGGGGGAGGTCGAGCTGCTGAACGTAGACAGCGTCGGCTTCTCCAGAGATGCTGTGAAACAGCATCCCACGCTGGATAGGCGTGAGGGGGTAGACGTCTGGCTGAGTGGCCATCGAACTCCGGGGTCAATCGGTCTCGAACTCGACCTGGGCGAGCGCGTGTGCGAGTTGAGCTGGGGGAAGGTGGAAAGTCGGCAGTGGCGTGGGCGTAGGGGTGACCGTGGCTCGGTCCGCGTGTGCAGCCAAGGTCGCCACGGTCGAGTGGAGGAAGAGGTCGCTCGGGCTCAGCTCGATGCCGACCCGCTTGCACCGGGCAACGATCTGGATGCTGCGGATCGAGTCGCCACCGATGCTGAAGAAGTCGTCGCTTCGGCCGATCCGCTCGAGCTGGAGGACCTCGGCCCAGATCTTGGCGAGCTCCTCTTCGCGGGGGGTCTGAGGCGGGACGTACTCACGCTCGGCGAGCTCTTCCCACTCGGGCGCCGGCAGCCCCGCGAGGTCGATCTTGCCGTGGGCGGTCAGGGGCAAGGCGGGCACGGTGACGGTGAGCGTCGGGAGCATGTACTGGGGCAGCTGCTGGCCCAGGAAGGCTCGCAAGCTGCGAGTGTCGGGCTTGCTCTCCGCGCTCGACACGACGTAGGCGACGAGTACGCGCTCGCCCGAGGGGTGTTCGCGCGCGATCACGACCGCCTCCTCGACCTCGGGGTGGAGGGCGAGGGTGGCTTCGATCTCGCCGGGTTCGATGCGGAAGCCGCGGACCTTGATCATGTGATCGGTACGACCGAGGAACTCCAGGTTGCCGTCGGCGCGCCGACGACCCCGGTCCCCCGTGCGGTAGAGCCTGGCGCCCTCGCGTTCGCTGAAAGGGTCGGGGATGAAGCTGTCGGCGGTCCGCAGGGGGTCCCCGAGGTAGCCGCGGCCGACACCGATCCCTCCGACATAGAGGTCCCCGACCACGCCGACGGGGACTGGCGACAGCAGGGGGTCGAGGACGTAGGCCGTCATGTTGCGGATGGGCGTGCCGATAGAGGCGACCGCCTGGACCTCGTCGACGACCCGGACGCTGCGCAGCTCGTAGTGACACTGATCGTCGGAGCACTCTGTCGAGCCGTAGCTGTTGAGCAGCGGGATGTCGGGGTAGGCGGCGAGCCAGCGCCGGCACAGGTCGACGGGGAGGGCGTCGCCGGTCGGGACCATCCAGCGCAAACTGGGGAGGGGCGGGGGTCCGCCCTCGGCGGTGGAGAGGTCCTCGATCAGGGCGTGGAGCATGGAGGGGACGAGCTGGAGCACGGTGACACCGACGCGTCGAGTCTCGCGCACGAGCAGGGCGGGGTCCTCGGCCTGACCGTCGTCGAAGATGGCCACGACCCCCCCCTGAACCAGGGGGGCGAGGCACTGCCAGACGACGATGTCGAAGGACTGTGGCCCGGTCTGGGCGAGGACGTCGCCCTCACCCATCCCGAGGTCTTCGAGCTTGGACAGGACATGGTTGAGCATCCCGCTGTGCTCGACGAGCACGCCCTTGGGGGCACCGGTCGAGCCCGAGGTGAACATGGCGTAGGCCAGGTCGCTGCCCCGGGGGAGAGGGGGGAGAGCAGAGAGAGAAGGGAGAGCAGAAAGATCAGGGACAGAAGAAAGAGCAGGGACAGGAGAAAGAGAAGGCCGAGGCGCGCTCAGGTCGATGCAGGAGAGCCCGCGGGCGTCGGCGAACCCGGACATCTCTCGCCAGATGTCTTCTCCGACCGCCGGCGAACCGACGACGACGCGGACCCCTGCGGTCAGCAGCACCTGCTGCAAGCGCGGGACCGGGTGGCGTGGGTTGAGGGGGAGGAAGCCCGCGCCCGCGCGGTTGATGGCGAGCAGCCAGGTGATGAAGGGGATGTCGCGGGGCAGGAGCAGGGCGACGAGTTCGTTGGGCTGGACCCCGAGCCGTGCGAGCTGGGCTGCGGCGCTTCGAACCTCGACGGCGAGTTCGCCGTAGAGGATCGAGCGGGAGCCGCTGCGGATAGCGACACGCTCGGCCCGATCGAGCGCGCAGGCCTCGAAGAGCTCGACCACCGAGGCCGTTGCGGGCAAGGGGAGCTCGGGCCCGCGGGCCTCGCTCAGTGCTCGCTTCCGGGCCGCTGCGTTCAGCAAACTGATCTCGTCGACGGGGCGACCGGGCTGGGCGAGCAGCCCCGCGAGGAGGGTCTCGAAGTGCCCGGTCATGCGCTCGACGGTCGAGGCGTCGAAGATGTCCGTCGCGTACTTCCACGCCCCGCGGAGCTGGCCGTCCTCGTCCTCCTTGAACTCGAGCTGGAGGTCGAACTGTCCCTCTTGCTGGGGCATCGGGAGGGGGACGAGCTCGAGCTTGCCGAAGGGGATCGGCGCCGTGTCCTCGTCCGGCAAGAGCATGCGCCCGAATTCGGGGAACCGGTGAAAGCGCTGGCGCAGGGTGAAAGAGGTCTGAAAGAGGGGAGAGCGGCTCAGGTCCCGGGGCAGCTGCAGCCGGTCGACGAGGGTCGCAAAGGGGTAGTCCTGGTGTTCGATCGCCCCGAGGACGGCCTCGCAGGTCTGGCCGAGGAGCTGCTCGAAGGTGGGCCTCTCCCGGAGGTCGCCGCGGAGGGGGACCATGTTGACGAGGTAGCCGACCAGGTTCTTGAACTTCTCCCGGTGGCGCCCCGAGGTCGCAGTGCCGACCAAGATCTCCTCTTGCCCGGTATAGTGGTGCAGGAGCACCTGATAGGCGGCGACCATGACCATGAACAGGGTGTAGCCAGATTGGGCCGCGAAGCGCTTGAGCTCGGCGCTCAGGTCTGGGGTGAGGGTCTGGATGACCGTGGCGCCGCCGAAGCTCTGGATTGGAGGACGTGGGCGATCTGTGGGCAGGTCGAGAATGGGGAGCTCGCTGCCGAGCACCTTTCGCCAGTACTCGAGCTGGCGCGCTCCCTCGTCGCTGTCGACGAGTTGCCGCTGCTCGGCGACGAATTGTTCGTAGGGGGTCTCGCCAGGGGGGGGAAGCGGGTCGGCACCATCATGGCCCGAATCATCGAGACCTCCATCGTGCTCGAAGCGGTAGAGCTCGCGGAGCTCTTCGAGCATGATCGCGAACGAAGTCAGGTCGCTCACGATGTGGTGAACGACCATCACGAGAATGTGCTCGTCCCGGCGACGCTCGAAGAGCGTTGCCGAGAGGCACGCGTTTGTAGCGAGGTCTATGGCTCGCCGTGCACGAGCGTGTACGGCGGCCTCGAACTCGGCCTGTGGTGTGCCCGTAGAGTCGATTCGTTCGAATCGAACGATGTGATCAACGAGCTCGCATTGTCGTAGCCTGCCTTCGTCTTCATCAAAGGAGACCCGTAGACTTCCATGGCGATCGGAGAGCGCTTGTAAGGCGCGACCGAGCGCATCGATGTCGAGTGCACCCAAGACGCGCACCGGAAAGACGATGTTGTATGCCGAACTTTCCGGTGCGAGCTTACATAGAAACCAGAGGGCTTCTTGCCCTCGGGAGAGTGGAAACCACCTAGGTGCAGTCATTCTGTGTCGAGGCGGGCTTGTTATTGCGGGCGGGACTTGGCTTTGAGGTCGCCCTTGCTGCTCTTGCCACTGACCTTGGAATCGGCCTTTTGGCCAGCCTTGGCGTCGGCCTTGGCGCTGGCCTTGGCACTGGCTTTGGCGTCGGCCTTGGCCTTGGTCTTGACGCCGGCTTTGGCGTCAGCCTTGGCTTTGGCCTTTACGCCCTGTTTTTTGGATTTGCCGTCGGCTTTGTTTTGCCGTTTTTGTTCAGCTCGTTCTGCGTCGTTCATGTCGAAGTCCTCACGGTTTGGGTGGAAAACTGTGTCTGAGAGTCTACTGGTAGCCAGACTGTGTCAACGAATATGGGGTCTGGTCCAGGAGAGACTTTAGCTAAGTTAATACATATTAAGTTGAATTATGCGGAAATGTTGGTTCTCGAAAGTGTGCTCAGCCGCGCGCGGCAGGGGAGAGGCCTTCAAACACCAGGTGCCAGTTGATGTTCACCCCCGCCTCGAAGGCGCAGCAAGCCGCGGACCGCAGGCTGTCGGCTGGAGCCCGTTTCCCATCAATCGATAGAGCACAAGGTACCGAGTCGCCGTTGGGGATGCAAGCGCAGACGAGGCCTGCGAGCGAGGCCCGTGGGCCGATCTCCATAAGTAGCGAGGCCCGGTCGAGGGTCTTGGCGCTGGCCTCGAGCTGGACTGGCTCTCGGAGCTGGGCGAGCCAATGATTTGGGGTGGAAACTTCAGGTCCCACCAATCGGCCGTGAACGTTGGAGATCAACGGAATGTTCGGCTCTCGGAGGTCGAGCTGCTCGAGCACGGTGCGGTATTCAGCGAGGGCGGGGTCGACCCGTGGGCTCTGCAGCGCATGTGACAGTGGGAGTCGTCGAGCACGGATACCCACCTGCGCGAGTGCGATGACGACCCGCATCAGTTCGCTTTCCTCGCCCGCGAGCACGACCTGGTGTGGCCCATCGATCGCGGCGATGCTGATGCCGGGGCTCAGGAGGGGCTCGACCTGGGTGAGGGAGGTCGCTACCGAGATCATGGCCCCTCCGGCGGGCAGGGCATCGAGGAGGCGTGCCCGTGCGCGAATGAGGCGACATGCATCAGGTAGTGAGAACACCCCGGCCACGCAGGCGGCCGTGACTTCGCCAATGGAGTGGCCGAGCACCACGTCCGGTTGGACACCCCATGAATCCCACAGTCGAGACAGGCTGTACCCGAATGTAAACAGGGCAGGCTCGGCGAAGCCAATCCGGTCGAAGTCACGACCTTCGAGCAAGTCTGGGAGTTCGAGGAGCTCGAGGAGTTCAGCGACGGCCTCTGCCACCACGGGGTAGGTCGCGGCGAGCTCACGCAGTACGCCCACGTTCTGGGCCCCCTGGCCCGGAAACAGCCAGGCCAGGCGTGGGTCTGAGTGGGGCATGCCGTGACGTTGCTGGAGGGCCTCGACGGTGGGCGAGTGAGCGTCGAGTTCGCGAAGATCCTGGACCAGGACGGCCAGGCGATGACCGTGCTCAGCGTGGCTCAGCGCCGTCGCCCGATCGAGGGCGAGCTCGACGAGTCGGTGTCCGCTGACCTCGCCCTGAACGGCGAGTGCGGCCACGCGATCCATGAGCTCGACCGCGCTGCTGGCCGACGAGACGATGGGCACGAGGGGGCGCTTGCTCTGGTCGGGAGCTCCTGCCGCGGAGGGGGCGATATGGGGAAGCCCTGCTTTGGGCGATCCTGGGCTCGCTTCTCCACGGGCCTCTGGGAGCCCGTCGTTGGGCGCCCGGTCCCCAGCTTTGGAGTGGGTGGGCTGGTCTGAGCCCTGCTCTGCCTGCTCTGCCTGCTCTGCCTGCTCTGCCTGCTCTGCCTGTTCTTTGAGCGTTTCAGCGAGCTTGCCGAGGGTCGCGTCGCCGAAGAAGGCCGACAGGGGCAGGGTCAGGTTCAAGCCGGATTGGATGGCGTTGCGCAGCTCGATGGCGAGGAGGGAGTCGATACCGAGGCTGTTGAGCGAGGCTGTCGGAGGGATGCGCTCGGGTGCGACACGCAGCACTCGGGCGCATGTGTGGATCAGCCACTCGGTCAGCGACAACTCTCCAAGCCCGTCTCCAAGCCCATCTCCGAGGGAGGCGGCCCGAGCCCCCGGGTCAGCGTCGGCCTCGCCAGGGTCATCGCCGACGAGCTCACGCAGGAGCGGGGGGACCTCGCCGCCGTCAGCAGCGATCATCTTGGGCCAGTCCACGGGGAGGATGGCGATGACCGGGTGCTCTCCGTGGAGGCGCTCGAAGAGGTCGATGCCCTGGGCCGTGGGGATGCTGTGGATCCCCCGGGCGGCGAAGCGCTCGGTCAGGTCGCGCGCGAGCCCGACCTCGGCCCAGGAGCCCCAGACGTAGCTGGTCGCCGGGATGCCTCGCTCGCGCAGGACGTGGGCGAAGGCGTCGAGCCAGGCGTTGGCGGCCGCGTAGGTGGCCTGGCCTGGAGAGCCGAGGGTCCCCGCTGCCGATGAGAACAGGGACAGAAAGTCGAGCTCCGGGATGGTCGCGAGGACG
The DNA here is from genome assembly GCA_964451725.1 of uncultured Nannocystaceae bacterium. GTDB lineage: Bacteria > Myxococcota_A > Polyangia > Nannocystales > Nannocystaceae > Plesiocystis. The sequence goes on from CAYVJQ010000005.1 coordinate 105,724, forward strand.
CGGGCGGCGGTGATCTTGGGTCGAATGACGGCCTCGGCGTCGGTCCAGCGTGTGTGGACGAGGGCCCGATCTCGGGTGATGCCCGCGGCGTGGACGACCCCCCGGATCGGCGGCCAGTCGCGGGCGAGCTCGCGCAGCAGGGCGCGCAGAGCCTCGGGGTCTCCAACGTCGACACGCGGGGCGAGCACGGTCGCCCCCGCTCGCTCGAGTCGGCGAACGGCGTCGACCCGCGGGTTGTCGACGAGCGCGGCGTCGTTCCACTGGGCGCGTGGGGGGAGCCCGCTGCGGCTGACCAGGATCAGCCTCCGCGCACCGCGTTCGACGAGCCGGGCAGCGACGAGCAGACCGAGGCCGCCCAGACCACCGGTCACGAGGTAGGTGGCCCCCGGTCGGATGCGGAGCGTGCGTGCGGGTGGGAGCGAGAGCGGGATGAGGCGCTGGACAAGGGGTTGGCCGCGTCGCCAGGCGATCGCGTCCTCGCCCTGTTCGCACACGCTGGCGAGGATGGCTGCGGCGTCGCTGTCGCTGTCGCCGTCGGGGTCGAGGTCCACGAGCCCGCCGAAGGCGAGGGGGTCCTCCATGCGCAGCGTCCGTCCAAAGCCCCACAGCACCGCTCCGTCCGGGTTCGTCGGGGCGGTCCCTGCATCGACGGCTCCCCGGGTGACGAGGAGGAGGCGGGCGCGACCTTCGAGTTGCTGGGCGAGGGCGAGGGCGAGGCGCAGGGAGGCCTCGGCGTGGAGGTCGTCCGCAAGCAGGACGAGGTAGGCTGGGCGAGCGGCGTCGAGCTTGGACGAGAGCTCGTCCTCGGTGGTCAAGACCGCATCGACCTTCGCGCTGACGAGGGCCTCGACGAGGGCCTTCGCCGCGGGCTGTGGTCCAGACTCGTCAGCGGCGCCCAGTACGAGCAGGCGCTCGGCCAGGTCCTCTGCCAGCCCGGCGCTCGGGGACTCGATGGGAGCGTCGACCCAGCGTGGGAGGTAGGCCCACCGACTCGGTGGGGGACCGTCGAACTGCGCTTGTAGGCGCAGGCCGTCGATGGCGACGACGACCTGCCGGTCCGCGTTTCGAGCACGAACGCGGCCCGAGCCGTCGGGGCCGCCGTAGTCGGCGGTGACCTCCAGCGCCCCTGTGAGGGCCCCGCTCACGCGGACCCGATCGATCCCGACGGGGAGGCGAGCGTCCTCGCCCTGCTCGAGGGAGGCGAGCACCTGCAGGCAGGCGTCGAGGGTCGCGGCGCGGACGGAGTCGTCCGCGTTCACGTCGATGTCGAGGGTCGCCCGGGCGCGCTGCCGATCGCGCCACAGCCTCTCGATGGCCTGGAAAGGTCCGCTGTACTCGAGCCCGCGCTCGGCGAGCTGGGCGTAGACGGACGCCGCGGGCACGGGCTCGCGGCCCTCCCACTCGCCGAGGACGATGTCGTCGAGGGTGTCGGCCACGTTGCTGGAGTCAGCCTCGACGCGGCCGCTCGCGTGGGTCGTCCACGGGCCCTCGGTCGGGTTCGTGGGTCGGCTGGCGATCTGGAAGGTGTGCGGGCCGTCTGGGTCAGGGCGGAGGACGATCTGCAGGGTCCGGGGCCCGTCGACGACCGCGGCCTTGTGGAAGACGAGTTCGGAGACCGTGCCGTCGAGGGTCCCGAGGGCGCGCAGGGCGAGTTCGACCCAGGCTGTGCCGGGCACGACGACACGGCCCCGGACCTGGTGGCCGGCGAGCCAGCGGGGGTTGTCTGGGCCGATCAGGCCCTCGTGAATCTGGACGCTTGGATCAGAGGCGAGGGAGCTTGGGCGCCCGAGGAGGGAGGTGGATACGGAGCGCTCGGCGAGGGCCTCGCCGGGGAGCCAGTAGGCGCGCCGGTCCCAGGTGTAGCTGGGGAGCTCGCGGGCGCGGCTGGCCGCGGGCCACAGCTCACGCCAGGTGATGGAGACGCCCGCGGCCCACAGCTGGGAGGCGCCGTGGACCAGCGACTCGAGGTCGTCCCGTCCCCGGCGCAGGGAGCCAGCGACCACGAGGGGCCGCCCGGCCCGGGCCAGGGCGTCGCGCAGGGGAGGACCGAGGACGGGGTGGGGTCCGATCTCGAGGAAGGCCGCGACGCCCGAGGCGACCATCCCGTCGAGGGTCGCGGTCAGCTGCATGGGGTCGCGCATGTTCTTGCGCCACCAGCTCGCGTCGAGCTCGCCGCCGTCCACCCGCGTCGCGCTCATCGTCGACCACAGCGGGAGCGAGGCTGGGCGGGGCGATACGGAGGCGAGGGCGGCCTCTAGCCGGCGCGAGGCCGCGTCGACGCGGGGGGAGTGGAGGGCGACGCGGACCCCGAGGCGCCGAAGCCCGACCCCGGCGGTCTCGAGCTCCTCGAGGAGGCGGGTCATGCCCTGTGCTCCGCCAGCGACCAGGGACGTCTGTGGCCCGGTGTCCCCGGCGATAGCGATGTCCTCGCGGCCGGCGAGCCACGGGCGCAGCGACTCGACGTCGAGGTCGATCAGCGCGGTCACGCCCAGGCACTCGTCCGTCGCCATCAGGCGCGAGCGCTCAGCGACGACGCGCGCGCCGTCCTCGAGGCTCAGGGCCCCAGCGACACACGCGGCTGCGATCTCACCGAGGCTCTGGCCGACGATCGCCACCGGCTCGATCCCGAGGGACCTCCAGCGTGCGGCCAGAGCGACCTGCACCGCCCACACGCAGGGCTGGACACGCTCGGTCCGGGAGGGGTCCTGTCCCTCCCCCGACTCGATGGCCTCGATCGCGCTCCAGCCCGCGACCTGGCGCAGGGCGAGGTCACAGCGCCCGAGCGCGGCGCGAAAGATCGGGTCTCGAGCGCGGAGCTCGAGGGCGACGCCGGTCCAGCGTGCACCCTGACCCGAGAACACGAAGGCCACGGGAGGGGGGGCGTCGATGGGTCCGGTCTGCTCGGCCGTGGGTGGCTGCTCACCGGCGAGCCAGGCCTGCAGCGCACGCCTGGCCTCACCCCTGCTCCGGGCGCGGACGGCGAGGCGATGGCGATGCTGCTCGCGCCCGATCGCCGCCGAGTAGGCGAGGTCGACGAGGGGCTCTCGCGCGTGCTCGAGGCGCTGCGCCCAGGCCTGGGCGAGGCCGCGCAGGGAGGCCGGAGAGGCGGCCGAGAGCGCCAGGAAGGCGGGGGCGGGGGCGGCCTCGGGACGGGGCGCGACGCCGGCAGCCCGGAGCTGTCCGAGGCTGGCGTAGAGGGCCCACGGCCGACCGTGACCGCGGCGGAGTGAGGCCAGGGCCCACTCGGGCCCGCGGAGGCTGGGGACACACGCCCGGATCGCGTAGCCGTGGAGGGGGTGTCCGCTGAGCTGTACGACGGCCTCGACCCCAAAGCTCTCGAGGCAGCGCAGCGCGTCGGCGAGCCGGATCTGGCTGCCGACCTGGGCCACCCAGTAGCTCGCGTCGAGGCGGGAGCCCTCGATGGGCTCGCCGGTCAGAGCGGCGACGAGGGGGATCTCGCAGGGGCCGGCCTCCACGTGGCCGAGGACGGCCCTGAACGCAGGCAGCTGCTTGGCCATGGGCGGCGAGTGAGGGGCGAGTGGGCTCGGGGACGGCCGCGGTCGCAGGCCACGGTCGACCAGCTCTGGCATCAGCTCTGCGAGCGCCGTGTTCTCGCCCCCGATGATGACCCCGGGGCCCTCGTCGATGGCGATCGAGAGTCGTCCCACCCACGGCTCGAGCAAGGGCTCGACCTCTGTGGCGGTGGCGCTGACGTGGACGAGCCCGGTGTTCCCGGTGACCTCGACCGCGCACGAGGCGTAGGCCACGGCCACGCGCACGGCCTCTTCGAGGGCCAGGGCGCCGGCGAACCACGCCGCGCCGATCTCTCCGATGCTGTGGCCGACGACGGCGACGGGCTCGACCCCCCAGCTTCGCCACAGCTGGGCCAGGGCCATGTCGAAGACGACCAGGGAGCTCGAGAGCAGGGGCACGTCCGAGGGCATCTCGGGCGCGGACAGGGCCGCGAGGATCGGGTGTCCGAGGCGTCGGGCGACACGGTCGCAGCGCTCGACGATGGCCCGGAACTCGGGCTCTTCTTCGAGCAGGCTGCGGGCCATGCCGGGCCAGTCCTGGGCGAGGCCGGCGAACAGGAAGGCCACGGGAGGTGGGGTGCCCCGTCCCTCCCAGCGCTGGACCTCCCGCTCGTCCCCGATGGGCTCGCCGGCGCGCCAGGCCGCGAGCTCGGCCTGGAGCTCGTCGAGCTCGCGGGCGCGCACGCTCAGGCGGGCGGTCGCGGACGAGTCGAAGGCGTCCGCGGGCCACGAGCGCGAGTTCGCTGGCTCGGTGAGCCATGTGTCGAGCAGGGCCTCGACACGTTGCTCGAGGGCCTCGGGGCTCGGGGCGGTGAAGGTCACCAGGCGCCCAGGCGAGGGCTGGCGGCGCTCGAGGACGACGTGGGCGTTGGCCCCGGCGAAGCCAAAGGAACTCACGCCGGCCAGGTCGCCCTCCGTCGGCCACGGCCGCGGGCTGTCGACGACCTCGAGGCCGAGCTCCGCAAAGGGGATCAGCGGGTTGGGCTCGACGAAGTGGAGGTTCGCGGGGATCCGCCCGCGGTCCATGGCGAGCGCGGTCTTGATGACGCCAGCGACCCCTGCCGCGGCCTCGGCATGACCGATGTTGGTCTTGACCGAACCAAGGAGGACCGGGGCGTCCGCGGGGCGTCCGCGCCCGACGACCTCGCCCAGGGCCGTCGCCTCGATCGGGTCCCCGAGCCTGGTGCCGGTGCCGTGGGTCTCGATGTAGACCGCGCTGTGGGGGTCGGCACCCGCGTCTGCCCACGCGTCTCGGATCACGGCGACCTGGCCGGCGGGGCTCGGGGCGGTGATGCCGTTGGTGGTCCCGCCGTGATTGATGGCCGTGCCCCGGACCAGGCACCAGACGTGGTCCCCGGCCGCGAGCGCGTCGCTCAGTCGGCGCAGGACCAGGAGCCCGGATCCCTCGGCGCGCACAAAGCCGTCGGCGCTCGCATCGAAGGCCCGGGAGCGCCCCGTGGGCGAGAGCCCGCCGAGGCGGTACATCGTGAGGCTGGTGTCGGGCCACAGCATCAGGTTGACGCCGCCGACGAGGGCGAGGTCGGTCTCGCCGGCGCGCAGGGCTCGGGTCGCGAGGTGAAGGGCCGTGTGCGACGAGGCGCAGGCGGTGTCGAGCTGCATGCTCGGGCCCATGAGCCCCAGGGTGTAGGAGAGCCGGCTGGCGACCACGCCGCGCTGGCGTCCGGGGGCCGAGTGTGTGGAGAAGGACGACCACCCCCGGGCGAGGGCCGCGTGTTCGTAGTCGCTGGCCAGGGCGCCGATGTACACGGCGGCCCGAGTGCCGCGCAGCGAGCTGGGCCGGATCCCGGCGCTCTCGAGCGCCTCCCAGCAGACCTCGAGGAGGAGTCGCTGCTGCGGATCGAACTGTCCGGCCTCTCGGGCGGGGATGCCGAAAAACTCGGGCTCGAAGCGAGCGACGTCGTCGAGGAAACCACCGCTGCGGACAGACAGCGGGAGGCCGTCCCAGACTTCCGCGTCGGGGCGCGAGCTGGGGATGGTCCCCAGGGGGTCGCGCCCGCTCTCGAGCAGGTCCCAAAACTCCGCCAGGCCCGGGGCCCCGGCGAAGCGACAAGCGAGGCCGACGATGGCGATCGGATCGTGACTGGGGGCGGAGCGCGAGCTCGCGCTCTGGTCTGATCTCGATGTTTGGTCGACCCCGGCGAGGGCGGCGCAGAGCGCCGCAACGGTGGGGTGCGTGTATACGAGTACCGGCGAGAGCGAGCGCCCGAGCGCCGAGCCGAGCTTGGTGGCGAGCTCCACCGCGAGGGCCGAGTCCATGCCGAGGGAGGCGAAGGGGGTGTCGAAGTGTATCGGCGGGACAGCTCGCCCGAGCACGTCTTCGATCAGACCTCGGACGATGGCGCTCAGCTCTGAATCTTCGTGGGGCATACCGTCGAGGTCGCTCGCTCGCTCGCTCGCCAGCCGAGCCGTATTCGCTCGCCATCCGAGCCGTATTCGCTCGTTCTAGCTTAACATTCCATGCCCGAGTTCGTCGACCATTTGTAGGGAGGGCTGAAACCAGATCGTGTGCTTCGTCACCAGATTTCTGTTGGGTCCCAGGCAACACCAGACATATTGATCAGCAAAAGGTCAACATTGGTCCATTTGGTCATGTCATGATCATCACTGGCATTGCTGTCGAGACATGGGCAGCACAGCGGTGCTGGGCTGCTTCTGGGGCCGGCTGGCCGGGTTTGGGGGAGGCGCCAAAGGAGGACGCTACGACTGAATTGTCTATGAGCGAGGGGCGGTTGCGCCCGAGTGTCGCGGCTCTTTGACGATGAGATTGTGACAGCGTTATCGAGGGAACGCTGTATCCGAGTGAGGCCATTCATCGACGGGGAGGCGGCCGGGAATGGCAGATTCGATTTCAATCGAAAAATCATGGCTCGATTCATAACCATATGGAAACGTGAATTTTCCATATGGAGGGCGCTTCGTCAGGTGATTGGGTTTGGGTCGAACCCGGCTCCGCCTCTGCGGTCGTACTGTGATAGTGTCGCCGAGGCCTTTGCGAGGTTTTCGACTGGGTTCTAGTTTTGGGAATGTAGACACTCATGCATCGTCATCAAATGTTGTTCGGTTTGTTCGTATTCTTACTCTCGGCTTGCGACTCCGAGGGGGCCCATACCGAGGTCCCCGGTCGCTCGGGGGGGGAGTCTAGCGAGGGCGGGAAACACAGCAGGATGATGGCCAGGCGGGGGCTGAGCGCCAAGCCGAAGCTGATCGTCCAGATCACGATCGATCAGTTGCGCGGGGACCTGCCCGCGCGCTACATGGACCGCTTTGGCGAGGGGGGCTTCAAGCTGCTCATGGAAAACGGGGTCTGGTACGCCAACGCGAGCCACCCCCACGCCCGCACCGAGACGGTCGTGGGTCACACCACCCTGGCGACCGGGGCCTACCCGGCGGCCCACGGCATGGTCTCCAACGTCTGGTACGATGTCGCAAAGAAGGGCCCTCAAAAGAGCATCAGCGACTCGAACTACGAGCTCCTTGATGAGAAGAAGAAGAAGAAGAAGAAGAAGAAGAAGGAGGAGGAGAAGAAGGGCGTGTCCCCCCGGGGGATCCTCGCCTCGACCTTCAGCGACGAGCT
>CAYVJQ010000005.1:112951-119602 GCA_964451725.1 uncultured Nannocystaceae bacterium
AGAAGAAGGGCGTGTCCCCCCGGGGGATCCTCGCCTCGACCTTCAGCGACGAGCTCAGCCGCGCCACGGGCGGGGCGGCCAAGATCTTCGCGGTGTCGGGCAAGGACCGCTCCTCCGTGCCGCTCGCAGGCCACGCCGGCAAGGCGTTCTTCTACGCCTCCCTGAGCGACCAGGGCAGCGCGACGGGCAACTTCACGACCAGCAGCTACTACTACGACACCATGCCGACCTTCGTGGCGGACTGGAACAGCGCAGAGGTCGACTGCGGAGATGGGAGCACGAGCCGGCGGGTGCTGTGCAAGCTGGGCAAGGAGTGGACGCTGTCCAACGACCTCGACACCTACATCTTCAAGGGGGTGAACAACACCTTCCCCGCCGGCTCCCCGCCGGCGAATCTGTTGGAGATGCTCGGCCTTCCGGATGAGGCGAATCTGTACAGGAGCGGTTTCCTCCACTCTTTCTTCGACGGCGAGGGTGGGCTGCGGGGGCACACCTTCACGGCCGACCCGAAGACGCCGGCCTACTTCAACAACCTGACCATCAGCCCCGAACTCGACCGCATGACCGTGGACTTTGCGAAGATGCTGGTGACCACCCAGGAGCTGGGCAAGGACGAGGTCCCCGACTACCTCGCCATTGGGCTCTCGGCGACGGATATCATCGCCCACTGGTGGAGCCCGACGAGCCTCGAGAGCGAAGAGAATATGCTCCAGCTCGACGCGACCCTCGCGGACTTCTTCAGCTGGCTCGACGCGGAGGTCGGTCTCGACAACACGCTGATCGTGCTCTCGGGGGACCACGGCGGTCCCGAGTTCCCCGAGGTCCTCGCTGCCTCCGCCGTCGGCCCTGCTCTCGGGCAAACCTACACCGGGCGAGTCTCCCCTGACACGATCACGAGCGCGGTCGAGACCGCGCTCGTGAAGCTCGCAGGGGGCTCCATCTCGTGCATCGAAAGTGGCTTTGGCTCAGGGTGCCTGGTGTACTCCTTCCCCTACTTCTACATCACGGACGAGCTGGTGAGCGCGACGGGCAAGGACCGGGTCGTGGTCGAGGCGGTGGTTGCGGCCTCGGTGACCGCCGTCGATGGCATCTACCGGGGAGTGAGCGTGTCCGAGGCGAGGACGGGCGACCCCGTGTACATGGAGATGAGCGAGCGAGTCCGACGCAATCAATGCCCCGGGCGCTCGGGTCAGGTGTTTGTCATCCAGGAGCCCCAGTGGCAGGTCAACGGGCCGCCCTCGCCGGGCGAGGGGAACAGTGGCATGATCATGCTCGACCACGGCTCGCCCTGGGCCTATGACTCCTTCGTACCCATCGTGTTCGCGGGCGCGGGCCTGTCCTCGGACTACGTCACGCGCGAGGTCTACACCACCGACGTCGCGGCGACCCTCGCAGATCTGTTGGGTACGAACCGGCCCTCGGCCCAGGTCGGGCAGCCCCTCGGCGAGGTCAGCCGCTGAGCCGACTCGAGGTCGGTATCGAGACTCGCCTGGGCATGCTCGTCCACGCCCCTACACATGGGCGATCTGGCGCTGCTCGGTGGGGCCCTCGTCGACGTGTCCCCGGCGAGGGCCCCACCGAGCAAGTCGGGCCCTCGCCGGGGTGACCTCGCGGGCCCTGCACTGAGCCCAGGGATCCAGGTGGTCGAGTGTGGCCCAGGCGCCGCCACGAAACATGCATGCGCGCCCGCTGTCTGGAGGTGCGTGCCGAAATCCGCTGTGTGCTCGCCTTTCGTCGTCGTGTGTGTGTGCGCGTGTTCGCCCTCCGTGAGCCCCGTGCCACCTGTCGCGGACATCGAGCTCGAAGCGCCCCGACCGTGGTGTGAGTCGGCTGGACTGTTTGGGCTGCGGGCCGAGTCGAGCACTCCGACCGAGACCGAGGCCGAGACCGACCTGGACCAGAGAGACTCGAACAGTGGCTCGAACACCGCCTTGTTTGCTCTCACACCGCGCCCCGTGTCCGCACGGATCATGGGGTCGTTCGATCGTTCGGCCGTCAGCCGAGAGATTCGCTCCCACCAATCCGAGCTGCGGGCTTGCTACGAGGGGGCTTTTCTCTACGGCGTGCCGGGGGAGGGTCGGGTCGTGCTGGATATCGATATTGGTGTCGACGGGGGGGTGACTGGGGTGGAAGTCAGCGAAGACGAACTCGACGACCCCTGTGTGGCGCGCTGTCTGATGTGGGTGGCTCGGTCCCGGTGGTCGTTTCAGATCGACGGGCGGATAGTCCAGATCCGCTATCCGCTTTTGTTCGAGGCGCTCTAGCCTCCTTTGGCCGGGGAAAAAGCCAGCGCTTCGGGCCTCGATGGGTTACACCCCAAGGGCTGTCATGTACCTCGAACGTACACGTATCGTGGGTCTGGGCCCCTTCGAGACCCTCGAGATCGATTTTTGCGACTCCCGCGACTCCCGCGACTCCCGCGACTTCCGCGACGGGGCCGGCGAGGATCGGGGGGAGGTCCGTCCCCTGACCGTGATCTACGGGGAAGGAGGGACCGGTAAGACCACCTTGTTGGCCGCGATCGCGGCGACCCGCCCGGGGCACCATGTGGTTCAGACCTCGGTCTACCGGCGGCCGGGTCCGGCACCACACGCGATCTGTGATTGGCGACTCGGCGCGGAGGACTCCCAGCGTCCCCATCCTCTGTGTGTGGCCACGCCCGGTGTGCGGGTCGAGGACGAGGACACCGCAGAGCAGCTGCGTCGTCGGGAGGTCATGCTCTTCGACCGGGCCCTCGGCGAGAGCGGAGGCTTCGCGTTTGTGGGGATCCCCAGCGGTCGCCGTTTCCCCCGGGCCCAGCTGCTCCTGGGAGATCCGAGCCGAACCGTGTTGCGGGCCGACCTGCGGGGCGCCCCCGGGTTTCAAGATCAAGGCGGCGTGGATCTGACCCGGCCGATCAAGTTGATCTTGGCTTACGCGGGCATGGCCTCGGCCCTGAGCGAGGAGCGAGAGCGCGAATCCGAATCCGACTCGATCGAAGTGTCCGCAGCCACCGGCCTGCGCCGGGCTCTCGATGCCGCCTTGGCCTCGACTTTGGGGCTCATCGGCCACGCCTACCGGGGCCTCGATCCACGAAACTTCGAGCCTCGCTTCGAGACCCCCACGGGTCAGGTGTTGCCCTTCGACGCCATGGCGACCCAGGCCCGGCACCTGATCAGCTTCTCGACTGTGTGTGTGCACCAGCTGTGGGTGGCGAACCGGGGGGCGGACCCACGCCACAGCGAGGGCGTGATCGCCATCGACGACATCGATCAGTTCTTGAGCGAGGGTGTGCAGTCCCAGGTCTTGGCTTGCCTTCGTGGTGCCCTGCCCCGGGCCCAGTGGATCGTCGCCACAGCCAGCCCGAGCTTGGCGCACAGCGCTGGCGTGGACGCGCTGCGAACCCTGCGGCGGGGCTCCGAGAGCGGGGAACTCGAGATCTATGGCGGCGCGCTGTCGTTGACCCACTGAGTGAGGTCGACGAGGAAGCGCACCCACCACCACTGAGCGAGGCGCCCCAGTGACGCCCGGGCTGTGAGATCGAGGCGCTCCTGGCTTGGGGGACTGCGCTGCGGCCTCTACATGCTGCCCAGCTGGCTGACGGGCGAACTCGCTGGCTCAGCCGCAGAACGCCTTGTAGGGGTACTTCCCCGTGACCCACTCTTTCCACTCGGCCTCCGTGGGCGAGCGGCCCGCGGTCGCGCAGGCCCGGCGGATCATCGAAGGCGGCGACATGGGCCACACCCGCGCGGACCCGTCGTAGCTGCCGGTGAGCACGAAGCGGCCATCGACGGGCATGGCCATGCCCGAGACCTTCTTGTCGTGGCCTCTGAGCACCTGGTGGTCGTTGCGGTCGCCCAGGGGCGCCGGGTACCAGATGTGGAGCGAGCCGTCGCCCATGCCGGCGTAGAGGCGGATGCTGTCGGGAGCGAACATCACCCACTCGACCCCGCTGGCATCGGGCATGTCGAGCTGGATAGCGTTCTCCTGGGGATGGTCGGACTGGAGGTCCCACAGGCGGATCGAGCCGTCGCGGCTGCCGGTCGCCACCCACTTGTCGTCGGGTGAGAAGGCGGCGGTGTTGATCGTGTCTTGGTGGCCTCGCAGGGGGACCACGGCCTTGCGCAGGCCGTCTTTGTCGATGGTCCACAGCTTGGCGTTTCGGTCGGCGCTGCCCGAGATCATGCGTCGGCCGTCGGGGCTGACGACGAGGCACCAGACCTCGCGCTCGTGGGCGACCAGCGACTGCTTGGGCTCACCGAGGGGGGCCTTGGTGTCCCACACCCGGAGCTGGCCTTTGACGTCGGCCGAGAACAGGAGCCGGTCGTCGGGGGTCCGGGCCAGGGCCACGACCTCGTCGGTGTGGCCGACCAAGCGCGTGCCCTTCCAACCGCTCTGGGCCTGCCAGGCGCGCACGGATTTGTCGGCGCTGGCCGAGTAGAGATACCCGCCGTCGGAGGCGAACACGAGCTGGGTGATCTCGCCCTCGTGGCCCTCGAGTACTTTTACGGTCTCGCTGGGGTCTCGCTTGGTCACGTCCCAGACGCGGATCGACTGATCTTGGCCGGCGGTCGCCGCCCAGTGTCCGTCTGGGCTCAGGGCGGCGGCATTGATCGCGCCTGTGTGACCCTCGAGCTCGGCCTTGAGTTCCGGGCGACCGCTGGGCTCGAAGCGCCACAACACCCCCTTGCCGTCGCCGCCGGCCGTGATCAAGAGCTTGCCGTCCCGGTCCGTGTCGATGTCGTTGATCGGGCCGGTGTGGCCGCGGGCGATGTAGTAGTTGGCGTTGGCCGAGTCTGCGCCTTTGAAGTCCCACACGTAGGCCGTGCCGTCGGCTGCACCCGAGATCATCCAGCGGCCGTCGGCCGAGAGGTTCACGGCGCCGACATTGCGCGTGTGCTGGTCGAAGACCACGGTCTCGACGACCAGGGCCCGCTTGGCCAGGTTCCAGGCGATGACCTTTTTGTCTTTGCTCGCGGTCACGGCCCAGTTGCCGCTGGCGTCGATGCGCAGGTCGTTGATCGTGTCCTCGTGACCCTTGAAGGTGATCCCCGTGGCCGCCGGATCTTTGGCGTCGAGCTCCCAGATACGCAGGGTATTGTCACTCGAGGCGGTGACGGCGAGCTTGGAGTCGGGGGTGATGGCGACCTTGGTGACGGGGCCTCGATGGCCACCGAGGACGACCGGGTTGCGCCAGGGCGTGGCCGAACTCAGGTCCCACAGACGCGCGGTCTTGTCTTGGCTGGTGGTCACCAACCAGTGCCCGTCGGGGCTGACCGCGATCGCCAAGAGCGGACCCTCGTGACCCTTGAGGAGCTTGGATCGACCTGGGCGTCCGTCTTGGAGCGGCCAGATCTTGGCGTTCATGTCTTCGCTGGCCGTGTACACTGCGCTGCCGTCTGCAGCCATGGCGACGTCGGCGATGATCGCGTCGTGCCCCGAGATGACCCCTGTAGGCCGAGTCGGGTTGCTGGTGTGTAGATCCCAGATCCGCGGCCGGCCGTCCTCCCCGGAGCTGACCATCCAGCGGCCATCTTGGGAGAACTCGAGGGCCGTGACCTCCCCCTTGTGCTCGCGCAGGGTCTTGGTGTCGGTGCTCGGGTCGGAGGCGGCCAGGTTCCACAGCCGGATGGTTCGGTCTTCGGCGGTCGTGACCAGCCAGCGCCCGTCGGGGCTGGCCTCGGCCATGGTGATCGCGCTCAGGTGACCGCGCAGGTGGATAGGGGCCATGGTGCCCTCCCGGAGGTTCCAGAGCATGGCGTCTGGGCCGGCGGTGGCGATGGCCATCTCGCCATTAGGAGAGAGGGCCACCGCCCCGATGGGCTTTCCCGCGCCTGCGGTCCCTCCTTCGGCGACGAGGGCCTGTCCGCGGGTTTTGGCCAGGCTCTTGCGCAGGGCGCTGTCGGGGTGGGAGCCCGCAAACACGTCGGTGCCGGCGACGATCTGAAGGGCGCTCGCGGCGATCAGCGCTGCGGTGCGCGGGTCCGTGTCGAGCATGGCGTCGGCTTTGGCCGCAGCGTTGTTGGCGTCGGCGTAGACGGAACCCTCGCCCTCCGCCGCGCCCCGCTCGACCGCGCTGGTGGTCGAGTCCTTGTCGTCGCTGTCGGGCTCGTTGGGGTCGCCCAAGAGCAGCTTGGCCGCGAGTCCCCCCATGCCCAAGGTCGCCAGGCCGGCACCGACCCAGGCGCTGATCCTGATCAGCCGTTTGCGCTTGAGGCCCTTGCTGGCCGTGATGAACTCGCGCTGCAGCGATGTGGGTTTGGGGTCGCGCCCACGCGCCCGGGTCAGCCACAGCTCGGCCTCTTTGATGGGCTTGCCCGAGAGCAAGAGGCTGTCGGCCCGGCCCGAGTCGTCCCAGGCGTTGGCGAGCTCGCTCCAACGGATGTGGTCGTCGTCGGGCTCGCCCGGTTTACGCCGCTCACTGCGGGCGGGGATCTTGGCGCGGCTCGGCGCAGGCTCTGCGTTCGGGCGAGCGCCGCCGAGGATCCCACCCCCGCCTGCGAGCGCGGGCACACCACCAGCCGAGGCACCCGAGGCGCCGCCGAGCGCCGCACCGCCGCTGAGGGAAGGAGCACCACCGAGAGACGGCCCGCCACCGAGGGAAGGTCCGCCGAGTGAGGGAGCACCGCCGAGGGAAGGCCCGCTGAGTGAGGGAGCACCGCCGAGGGAAGG
>CAYVJQ010000006.1:0-12542 GCA_964451725.1 uncultured Nannocystaceae bacterium
TCAGATCAGTCAGATCAGTCAGATCAGTCAGATCAGTCAGATCAGTCAGATCAGTCAGATCAGGGGAAGGCGGCGCGCGAGGACTCGGTGCTCGAGGAGGTCTCTGTGGTGCTGCTCTCCGAGTCGGTGGTCGAAGAGATCGCCATGCTCGAAGGGGAGTCCGCCGAGGAGTCGGTGGTCGAGGAAATTTCGGTGATCGAGGAGCTGCCGACGGCCGAGGAGTCGGTGGTCGAAGAGATCTCGGTGGTCGAGCTCATCGACGACATCTATCCCTCAGGACCAACCGGCCCCGCTAGCGTAGGCCGAGGGGCGGCCGGGGGCGAGGACATCGGGATCCTCGAGCTCGATTCTGCGGACCTCGAGAGCGCGACCGTCAGCGGTGAGATCGCACCCAAGCGGGGCGAGGGCGGGCGTGTGCGTGTGTCGGCGACCCTGGACAGGAGCCTGGATCCGTCGACGGAGCGCTTCAGCACCAAGACCATCTCCCTGCCCGGTGGCCCGCCCCGGCCGCCCCCCAAGGCCACGACCTACGACCTGAGCGCGGGCCTCCCCGAGCTCCCCCGGCTGACCGCTCCCGTGCTCCCCGATCGGCCGAAGGTAGCGAGCGCCTGGGAGGAGCTGAGCGCGGCCTACTCGGACCTGCCGACGGCCAACAAGGGCCAGAAAGTGGCCGTCGCCCTGGCGACGGCGCGGATGTGGGAAGAGGGGGCGCAGAGCCTCGAGCGCGCCTTTGTCTGCCATCAGCAGGCGCTGATGATCGTCCCCGAGTTCGAGGACAGCGTCGCCAGCTTGGAGGCCTTGGCCGAGCGCCACGAGGCCCGCCCGCGCCTGCTTCGGGCGTGGCAGTTGCTGCTCTCGGAGGCCGCTTTGCCCGAGCATGTGGTCGCCCTGAACCTGCGTATCGCCGCCTTCCACGAGTTCGAGGACGAGCCCGAGCTGGCCGAGGTTCGCTACCGGGCGGTGCTCGCCGTCGACCCCGTTCACGTCGGGGCCCTGCGCAAGCTCCTGGCGGTCTACGACGCCCTCGACCGCAAGCCCGAGTACGTGGACGTGTATGCGGATCTGCTCAACGCCGAGCGCCAGATCCTCGAGGACGACGAGCGGGTGCGTCGCTCGCTGCGCTTGGCCGAGATCTACGAGAAGTGGGCCGCACGCGATGACGAGGCCCTGTCCCTGCTCCGGTTCACGATCCGCGATTTTCCACTCGAGGGAGAGCTCCACGAGGCGCTGATCAGCCTGTTGTTGCGGCGCTCCGAGTGGCCCCAGGCCATCGATGCCATGCGCACGGCCAACGAGTCGCTCGCCAGCGAGGACGTGCAGGCCGAGAACCTGCGTCGGATCGCCGATGTCTACCGCAGCCAGCTCTCGCTTCCGGACCGTGCCATCGACGCCTGGAACGACTACCGCCGCCTCCGTTCCGAGGACGGCCGCGCGCTGGAGGAGCTCCAGGCGCTCTACCTGGCGACCGGGCGCTGGGAGAAGCTGCTGCCGATCCTCGACGAGCGCCTGGGAGCGCTGGCGCAGACCGAGCTCGAGGTCGAGGAGGCACAGGCCGAGCGGGTCAAGCTCCTGGTCGTCAAGGCGCGGGCCCTGCAGGAGGGCCTGGGCGACGAGATCGGCGCGACCGAGACCCTCGAGGAATTGGCCCTCGACGCCCCCGACGACGACGAGGTCGCCGTCGGGCTCAGTCGCCTCTACCGGCGCACCGATCGTTTCGACGAGGGTGTATCCCTGCTCGAGCGGCGCATCGCGGAGCTCCGCACACGCGCCGAGACCGAGCCGGAGGCCACGCCCGACGAGTCCGAGAGGGGAGACCCTCGAAGGGTGCTGCACGGGCGTGTGGTCGAACTGAGTGAGACCCTCGCCGCGGTGCTCTCCGACGAGGGGCGGCGCCACCAGGCGGCCATGCGGGTGATCGAGGCCGCGCTCGAACTCGCCCCGGACTCGCCGGCCCTGGTCCGCCGGCGCATCGCTCTGGCCAGGGGTCTCGACGACCTGCCGGTGTTGATCGATGGGCTCGAACAGCTGGGCGAGCCCGATGGCCTGCTCGAGGCCGCGGACCTCCTGCGGACCCGGACCACCGAGCAGGATCGGGCTCGGGACCTGTACGCCACGGTGCTGAGCGCCGCCAAAGCCAGGGGCAGGGGGGAGGCGGCCCGGGAGCCCTGGGCCAGCCGCCTGACCCGGGCGATCGAGGGACTGGTCCGCCTGCGTATCGACGCGGGCGATCCGCAGGCCGCGAGCGCGTTCATGGATGCCGAGCTGGCCGCGCTCGAAGATTCACCGATCCGCGCCAAGTTGCTGACCGAGATCGGGCGCATCACCTACCGGACCACGGGCGACATCGAGGCCGCCCGGGCCCGCTTCGACGCCGCTTTGGCGGCCGACCCCGACTACGCACAGGCCCGCCTCGGGCTCGGGGAGATCCTTCTCGACTCGGGGGCGCTCACCGACGCCGAGGCCGAGCTCGAGCGCGCGGTCGAGGCCCTCGGCTTGGTCCGTGACCAGCCCAATTTGGTGGTCGGTCTGGTGCTGCTCGCCCGCGTCCTCGAGGCCGGGGAGCGCAGCGGTGAGGCCTACCGAAGGCTGACGACGGCGCTGCGCCACGACCCGGACGACCTCGCTATCCGCCTGGCGGTGGTCCGCAACCGGACGGCCGCTGGGCGCCATCGGGATGCGCTGACGGCCGTCGATCAGCTCGAGCAGCGGCTCGAGGCCCGGGCCGAGCAAGATCGGGTG
This sequence comes from uncultured Nannocystaceae bacterium, assembly GCA_964451725.1. Lineage (GTDB taxonomy): Bacteria > Myxococcota_A > Polyangia > Nannocystales > Nannocystaceae > Plesiocystis. Next base: position 2,740 of record CAYVJQ010000006.1, read on the forward strand.
CTCACTCTCGAGCAGACCGGGCTGGCCGCTGAGATGATCGCGCTCGCCGGGGTCTGTGAGGCGGACCAGGGCCACGGGGCCAAGGCCCAGGTCCGATTCGAGCGCGCCCTGGCTCTCGATCCGGACAACCGGACGGCCCTCGAGGGCATCGTGCCCCTGCTTCAGGAACAGCCCGGCTGTCTGGTGAGCGCGGCCAAACTCGCGGTTCGCCTGGCCGAATCGACGACTGATCCAGTTCGACGCGGGGCGGCCTGGGTCGACGCGGGCATGATGTTTCAGGAGGCGGCCGAGGGGGAGCGCGACGCTGCTGACGGGGACGGAGACGGAGACGAATACGGCGAAGATCAGGTCAGGGGTGAGCGTCGCCGACAGCGCGCCGCCGAGCTCGAGCGGGAGGCCTTCGAGTGCATTCGCCTGGGCCTCGACCTGGTCGCCGACAGCGAGGGTCCGGTCCTCGATCGGGCGCTGCTCGAGCGTGTGTTCCGAGCCGTGAGTGCCCGAGATACCGAGCTCGCGCTGGCCTGTCTCGACAGGCTCCTGATGAGTGAGATCGATGGTTCCGATCCCACCCGTCACCTCGATCTACTGCTCGAGGGGGTGCGGGTGGCCCTCGATTCCACGGATGGAGTCGCGCGGGCGCGCGACTATGCCGAGCGGGCCGTGACCTCGGCTCCCCTGTCCTCGGCAGCTGTGTTGGCGAAGGCCCAGGTGCTCGAGGCCGCCGGTGACCAAGGGGCTCTCCAGCCCCTGGTCGCGGAGTTCATGTCGGGCCTCGACGCGGCCCAGGCTGCGAGCGAGGGGGGGGTACTGGACGAGGGCGAGCTCTCGGCGCGGATCGTATTGTTGGTCCGTCTGTCCGAGTTCCAGCGCGAGTTCTCTCCTGCCGAAGCGCTCAGCTCGCTCGAGCAGGCCGGGACCTTGCGAGCTCGGATGGATCCGAGCGCGAGTTCGAGTTTTGGGCTCGCCCAGCGCCGGCAGCTGGCGGCGCTCTACGTCGAGCTTCGAAGCGGAGATTCGGAGTCTGGAGTTTCCGGCCCTGGGTCGCGGGAGCTCGACAACCACCGGGGGATCGTGGCCCTCGATCCCCTCCACGCGCCGAGCTTGGTGGTTCTCGCTCGAGACCACCAAGCTCGAGGGGAGCGCCTGCGGGCCCGGGCCCTGTACGAGGTGCTCAGTCTGGTCGCCAATGGGGACGAGGCTCTCGCCGATGAAGCCGAAGGCTTCCTCGAGACCTACCCGGAACAGGCCGGGGCTCGCTCTGGGGAGCTCGACCTGGTCGCGCTCGGCGGGGAGCTGCCGACGGCCGCGGGCATCCCTGCGATCCTGCGCCAGCTCTGGGACTCGGGCCAGGGCCTGATCAGCGACCACTTCGACAAGGTCGAAGTCCGCGGCGAGGCTCGGGTCTCACCGATGGCCGACACGGCCTTGGCCCAAGTTTGGCGCGACGTCCTCAAGCGGGTCGGCCAGACCAAACTCAGCCTGGTTGCGGATCCGGAGCTCGACGGGCGCGAGCCGATCGGGCTGCGGGCGGGTATCTCTTGGATCGAGCCGCGCTGCCAGATCCCCCCCGTGTTGATCGCGGGTCCTCGAGCGCGGGCCGCGACCCTCCCGCAGCGGGCCGAACTCGAGTTTGCTCTGGCCCGCGGGATCTACTGCACGCGAGCGCAGACCGTGATGATCGGTGGTCTTCGCCCGCGCTCCTTCGCGGCCTTGATGTCCGCGACCTTGGTGGCCTTTCATCCCCGGCATGCGGCTCGAAAACAGCGCGCCCGGACGAGCACAGATCCGATCAGCAAGCTCGGCCACGACCTGTCGCGCAAGCTCCCGATCCGGGTCGCCCGACAGATCGCCAAGCAGCTCGAGGACAACGCCGAGCAGGTCTTCGACACGCGGGTTCTGCGACGGTGGGTGCGACGGGCCGGAGACCGGGTCGGCCTGGTGGTGTGTGGCGACCTCGAGGCCGCGCTGGGCGTGCTCTCGGAGGGGCGCTCGGGGACGCTGCTCGAGGCCTTGCGTGAGCGCGAGGACCTGCGCGCGCTCGTGGCTTTCGCGGTCAGCGGGGGCTACGCCGATGCACGCGCGAGCCTGGGCTATCTGGTCGTCGGAGACGCGGCTGGTGAAGGCCAACTCGGCTCCGCTGGCCCCGAGGATCCGGAGCTTGCGGACCTGGAGCGGGTCGAAGCGAGGCCGGTCGATCCTGAGCCGGCAGCGGGGGAGGAGTCGAAGACCTCTGAGCCTGTGGAACCCGAGCCGGCATCGGGGGAGGAGTCGAAGACTGTGGAGCCTGAGCCCGCATCGAGGGAGGAGTCGAAGGCCGCCGAGCCCGAGTTGGGCGAGGTGAAAACCGCCGAGCCCGAGAGCGCTGAGCCGGTCGAGTCGAAACCATCGACGCTGGAAACCACAACTACGAAGTCTACGAAGTCGCGGACAGGCAGCGCGAAGTCGAAACCGGCCGAACGGAAGTCGGCAGAGCCGAAGTCGGCAGAGCCGAAGTCGGCAGAGCCGGCAGAGCCGAAGCCCGGGAAGTCGGAGCCGGCAGAGCCGAAGCCCGGGAAGTCGGAGCCGGCAGAGCCGAAGCCGACACCGCAGAGGCCGAAGTCAGCGAAGCCGAAGCCACCACCGCCGAAGCCGAAGGCCGCGAGGCCGAAGCCACCACCGCCGAAGTCGAAGCTGCCGGAGATCGAGGAGATCGAGGAGATCGAGGAGATCGAGGAGATCGAGGAGATCGAAGAGATCGAAGCCGGTGTGGACCCGTCGAGGTCTGGGCCGGTGCCGACGCCCTTTGGTGCCGAGATGGACGAGGCCTTCGCGGAACTCGATGGGCTCGGCGGTGACGAAGTCGACGCTGGGGACTCGGAGGAGGATCCCGATCTCGAGGCCATCGACATCTCGGAGGACGAGCTGGAGATGGTCGAACTCGACGACATCGAGCTCGACTGAGCGACCGGCCCCCAAACCGTGCTATGACTGCCTTCGCGGCCGCTGCGTCGGTCGAACTACGCGAAATCATGACCTTTTATCGAGTACTTCGAGCGGGCGCTTCTCTCGATTCCCGGTTGGTCCAGGGCCCCTGTCCAGGGGCGGGGCGCTCGCGGGGGACCGCTCAGTGAGTGTCTGGACCGACGGCAAGGTGCACGCGGCGGTCGGCTCTCGGGGTCTGAGCGCGCACGCGGGCGAGACTACGCTCGTGCTCAGCAGCGCCCAGCTCGGCCCACTCGAGGTCAAAAAGGGCGGGCGCCTGCGTCTTCGCCCGCTGGCGATCGCGGCGGGATCCAAGGTCGCGTACACGGTCGACAAGGACCTCCAGCTCATCCGTGTTGCGCTCGACAGCCCCGGCGTGGGGGTCCGCTTCCCCTGGGGGATCAGCGCGCTGGCCTCGGTCGCCGGCGAGGATGAGCGCGTGCTCGCGGCCTACGTGACGGGCACAAAAGCCCGGGCAATGACCTCGGTGGTCCTCGGTGCACCGCCGGCTGATCCCAAGGGCAAGTGGAGCAAGAATTTCGAGGCCGCGCGCCCGTCCAAGGTCGACTGGCCCGAGGACCTGCTGTGGGAGAAGGCGCCCTGGAGTCGCAAGACCCGCTGGGCGACCGAGCCCGAGCTCTTGCACATCGATCGCAACGACCACGGCTACGTCGTCTACGACAGCGCCAGCGCCGTGGTCGGCCTGCTGCCCGATCCCACGGCCGCCGACGCGCAGGCCTTTGTCTGCACGCTCCGCACCCCCAAGGACAAGGCCTCGACCCTCGCGGCGACGGCCGTCGAAAACGGGATTCTGGTGGCCACGGCCAAGGGGGTAGCCACGGCCAAGGGGGGCGCCGTGATCTGTGAGTTCGATGTCAGCGGCAAGCTCATCCGCCACGTCGGCCTCTCGGCGACGACGGTCGATCGACTGACGATCATCGGCGATCAAGCGGTGCTGGTGGTCGACAACAGCAAGCTGCTCTGGTTCTCGCTCGCCGACCTGAGCAAGGTCGGCGAGGTCGCGCTGCCGGCAGGCCTGCCCGCCTCGGAGATGGCCTTGGAGCAGGCGCCCGATGGCGCCAGCTTCCTGTTGGCGGTCGCCGACAAGGTCCTCCAAGGTACCCGCAGCGGGGAAGTCTGGACCCTCGGCGACTTCGATATGGGCGCCGTGCCCGAGCCGGGTCCCGCCCACGAGGCCCCGGTCCCCGACGTCGTGCTCGAGGTCCCGGACGTCCCCACCGGGCCGCGCGGCAAGCCTATCGACCAGGGCACCCGCATCATCACGCAGGCGCCCCGCCTGTGCCTGGATCCGCTCCAACCCAACGAGGCCTGGGCCTTCAAGGTCAGCGGAAGCTACGAGATCATCATCAAGGCCGTCAGCGTCGGCGGTCCCTGTGAAGAGCCTGGGCTCTACGTCGAGATGAAGGGTGAGGGCCTCGACGCCGGCCTGATCGTCCCCACCGAGGCCGTCGCTCATCGAGGGGAGGTCCCCCTTCACCCCAAGGCCACCGAGGAAGAGATCGAGGCCTACGAGAAGGCTCGCAAGGCTCGCAAGACGCCACCGGAGTTCCGTGCGCCCTTCACAACGAAGGGCGCGGCGAAGGGCAAGACTTGGGAGGCGGTCATCGACTACCTCGTTCCACCGGGGATCGAGCCCAACAAAGAGAAAAAGGTCAAACCCAAGGACCGGTTCTTGGAGAACCCGGAAGACACCTTCCTCATCGTCCGGTTGCGAGGCGAGGCGAGCGCGGTGGGTAGCGGGTTGATCTACGTGCGGGTCGGTTTTGTGGGTGGGGGCCAAGAGGGCTCCCTGATGCGTGGTCGACCAGTGTCGGTGAGCTGAGCCGAGCCTGGGCCGAGTCCGAGCTGGGCTGGGGAGCGCTGCTATCCTCCGCGCCATGACCGACCGTCGCAACACCTGGGCGGGCATCCTGAGCTCGATCGCTTGGGTCGTGGGGGTGGGCTGCGCTGCCATGCCCGAACCCAGGCCCATGGCTGAGAGCGGTGACTCTGATCCGGTACAGGTCGAGCGGGAGAACGACGCACCCACGGCCACAGCCATCATGGATGACGAACAACCACTGTTTCGGGCCCGAGTTGTGATTGACGCCGAACCGGGGAGCAAGCAGTTCCAAGGGGTGTGGCTCGAGGCCGAGTCGGGCGAGCGCTATCTGATCGACTACCGCGCCCAAGAGTGGCTGCGGGCGCTCGAGGGTCGAAGGGTCGACGTCTGGGGGGCTGTCTACGAGCCCTCGGGCCAGGCCATTATGGCGACCCATTTTCGTGTTGCGCTGCTGCGTGTGGCCGAGCCGACCATGGAAGACTGGATCATCGAGATCGGCGCGCGGACACGGCTGCGGGGGAGCTTCACGCGTTACGTCTGGCCGGCAGGGACAAAGCTCGCGGGCGAGGGGTCGACCGTGTTCATGGATGAGGGTGGGGTCCAGCATTGGCTGGCGAGCGTCCCCGAACCGGGGCCGCCCCTGGACCAGCCCGTGGTCATCGACGTGGTCCCCGTGGAGCCCTCGAACTTCGTGGCCCGGCCTGGCGGGCGCGCCTATCTGTGGGTGATCGAGATCGAGGCCGAGGCCGACCCGGGCTGAGTCACCACATCATCGTCGCCAGCAGGTTGAGCAGCGCGAGCGGGACGAGTCCATGGGTGAGGGCGCGCAGACGCGTGGTCTCGCAGGAGACGCGCACGTCGTAGGCCGCCCGCAGACCGAGGGCCAGGGCGCAGACCAGGCCGGTCTTGAGCGCGAAGGCCAGGGCTCCCAGGACCACGCTCGCACCGTGAACCAGCAGTGGCTGGAGCTGCGCAGAACCGTCGTCCATGGACAGGCCGGGGATGTGCCAGCCGCCCAGAAACACGAGCGCGAACACGGCCGACCAGGCCAGGGCGTCGGCCCGCAGCAGGATCGGGGGCAGGGAGAAGGCCGGCTCGGGGTGGGTCTGCGAACCGGGGGCGGCGGCGGCGGACAGGGGAGCGGTCAGGGCGAGCGAGCCCAGAGCCAAGACCGCGCCGAAGGGCTGGGCGATCAGGCCCCAGCGTGGCAGGTAGGGGCCGATGTTGGGGGTCTGGGCCAGGACCCAGTCAGAGAGCGCGCCGGATCCGGGAGCCAGACTCCAGGCCAGCGCAGGCAACACCAGCAGCGCAACCAAGAGGCGCGCGAAGGGCAGGCTGGCGAGTCGCGCCCGGGCGTCCACGGCCCGCTCACTCCCGGCTCGCCAACGCAGGGCGCTGGCGCTGGCGCTGGCGAGGATCAGGGCGACGACCAACCACAGCAGGCCGGGTTCGGCGGGCAGGCCACGCATGGCCTGCCCGCCGAGTCCAACCCGGCACTGGCGGAGCTCGAGGGCCCCCACCACGCCCGCGAGTCGACCCGCACACAGGCCGGGGCCGAAGGGCAAGAGGGCGATCAACAGTGTGCTCGAGGCGAGGCTGGCCGCGACCACCGGGCGGCTGAGCTGTGTCGAGCCGAGCTGCCGGTCGAGGCAGGCCCGCAGGTGAGCCCACCATCGACCGCGGGCGGTGCTCAGGAGCGCGGCCGCAAACAGCAGGGCGAAGCCGGCCAAGGTCGCCAGAGGCCCGAGCGCGCCGAGGCGTGTGGCCGCCTCGGGTTGATCGCCGTCGAAGCGCAGGGGGACGCTGGAGTGGTGGCGGTCCGAGTCGAACTCGAGCGTCGCTTCGCCGTTGCGGTAGCGGCCGGGCGAGTCGCGGAACGCGGACCGGGAGACGGCCAGGGTGAGCTCGATCGAGCCGTGTGCACGCACGGTCCGGGGTAGGCTCTCGTCGACGAAGCGGAACGCGCCCCAGTCCTCCCCGCGAAGGGCGAAGTCGGAGACCGGGCGCACGACGCCGCTGCGGTTGTGAATGACGATCTGGAGCTCCCCGCGGGCGGGGCCCAAGTGGGCGACGCCCGGGTCCGCCCACAGCGGTCCGGTCTCGCTCGGATCGGGTGCACAGGCCGACCCGAGCACGAACAGGACCAGGAGCGCCAAGGTGGCCCGCAAGCCCGCGGACAGCGCTCGGCGTCGGCGCCCCCTTGGATCGTCGCTCACGATTCGGGGGTCTCGGGCTCCGGTTTGGAGTTCGACTCGGAGTCTGAGCTGGAGTTCGACTCGGGCTCCGGTTTGGAGTTCGACTCGGAGTCTGAGCTCGCTGTAGGTTGAGAGTCTGGCTCAGCCTCGGACTTGGACTTCGTGCGAGCGGCGAGGGTCTCGAGCATGCGATTGACGAGCCAGGCTCGGGGCTGGCGGAGGTTGGTCGCGCCTTCATCGTCGATGAGCTCGCCCTGCTTCTCACCTGGGTTGGTACCCGGCAGGAGCACCTGACACGCCGCGCTGACATCGTCGTGGGAGTGGGCGATACACACCGACTGGACCTCGGTCAGCCGGCCGAGCACGAACTGCGGGAACGCGACCCGGGTATCGAGCAGCATGACGGTCTCGATGAGGGTCCCGGCGAGGTCCAGGGCCAGCTGACCGGCGTGGCGGGCCTCGCTGCCGGCGAGTTCGTCGGCCTCGGTGGGGTCCGGGGCCTCTCCCGAGGGCAGCCCCTCGGTGACGTCGGTGGTGCCCTCCAAGACATAGCGCAGGGCGCCGAGGGCCTCGGCGAGCTTGTGGAGAGCGAGGTTCGCGTCGCTGCTCGCACCTCGGGAGAACACGACCGCGATACGCTTGCCGCCCTCGGTGAGGCGCCGGACCGCGGTCTCGATCGCCTCGTCCAGGGGGACGGTGGCGTCGTCGACAAAAGCCTGAAACACCGGCCCCTCGAGTTTCCGGTGGGCAGGGTGCCCCGCCTCGCCCGGTTTGGACTCTGGGGTCTCGGACTCTGGGGTCTCGGACTCTGGGGTCTCGGACTCTGGGGTCTCGGACTCTGGGGTCTCGGACTCCGGGGTCTCGGACTCCGGGGTCTCTGACTTCGGGCTCTCGGGTTCGGAATCCGGCTTGGCCTGCCCGTCGGTCGTGGCTTTGGGTTCGTCGTCTGTGGGTGGGAGCAGAGGACGGGGCGCCCGGAGCTGGGGCTCGGCCGAGTCGAACACACCCTTGCGCAGGACGAAGGCGAACGCGGCCCCGATGGCGCACATGTACGCCGAGGCCCCGAACAGACCTCGATCTTTCACACCCACGACGCACTCGCTGGCCTTGATGGTCGCCTCGTCACAGGCGATCTCGGACAGCGATACGAACCACGGGACGGCGAGCAAGGTCAGGGCCAGCAGGCCGACCATGGTCACGGAGATCTGGAGCAGGCGAGCGAGTCCCTCGGTGGAGACCGAGGTCTCCGATCGCGGCGTCAGACGCCAGCCGAGCGCGATACCCAAGGCCGCGATCACGAGGAGTACGGTGTACGCACCCATGCGGGGCGACTATCACACAAATGCCCCCAGGGGCAGGGCTCAAGTGTGGGCCAGGGCCCCTGGCACGGGCCTTGGGACGGGCCCTGGGACGGGCCCTGGCACGGGGCGGTGTACGGGCGTCAGCCCAGGCCTTCGATGATCATCTCGAAGACATCGGTGTCGTCGCTGTTGCGGGCCACAAACAGCACGCGGCTGGGCTTCTCACCCCTGTGGCTGCGGAACTCGCTGTGGATCGCTCGGGCGGCCTCCTCGGCCGGGATACCGGTGTCGAAGGCGCCCATGAGCGGCACGGCGATGCTCTGGTAGCCCTTGAGCTCGCAGGTCACGATCACCGCGGACGTCGCCCGGGCGATGTCCTCGACCTGGACCTGCTCACCGGGCTTGGCGGTGTTGGGCACATGGATGAGGTGCTTGGCCCGCATCCGGCCCGCGTCGGTGATGAACGCGGCGCCGATCGCCAGCGGAGTGTGGGCGCTGAGCAGCTGCTCGAGCGGGAGCCCGGAGAGCTCCTTGATCCGCGATCCGGGAAATACGTCGTAGACGCAGTCGGAGTTGATGGGACAGACGAAAGCGTCGACTTCGACAAGCTCCCACGGTTCGTTGCAAAGTTGGATTTCGATGACGTGGCCCTCTATCGGGTGAGTGCGGGCGAGCAGGGGGCGCTCCGACTTCGCTCTGTACGGTGGCGGTCACCGGAGGGGAGGTCGGGCGTTGTCGGACTGACGGGGGGAACGAGTGTTGAGGTCGTTCTTGGGCCAGCTGTCGAACGAGTTCTAGGCGACTTCCTAGACGAGTTCTTGGTTCTTAAACATGGAATCGAGCTCTTCGGCAACCTCGGACTCACTCGACCCGCGAGCGACCGCGAGCTCACCCACGAGCAAGTTGCGTGCGGTGCGCAACATCTCTCGTTCACCGTGGGAGAGGGTCTTCTCGGAGCGCAGGAGGGAGAGGTCGCGGTAGACGGCGGCGACCTCGTGCAGTGAGCCGGTGCGGATCTTCTCCATGAACACACGCTGGCGCCGGTTCCAGGTCTGCCGGTCCATGGGCACGTCGCGATCGCGGAGCAGCTCGAAGACCTGGTCGATCTCGTCTGGGCCGACGAGCGGGCGCATGCCGTTCTCGCTGGCCTTGTTGATCGGGACGCTGATCGTCAGACCGCTGCCCCGGACCTGGAGTCGATAAAAATGGAGATCTTGGCCGCCGACCGACTTGGTCTCGACGCCGACGACGTCGGCGACACCGTGGGCAGGGTAGACGGCAGTGCTGCCAACATCGAAGTTCTCGGGTTCGATCATTGTATGATTCGCGCTAATCACGCGTCCGCTCGGGGTTTCGGGGGCCTGGGAAGTCGCAGACCGCAGCTGAAACGCCGCTGAGGAGCCTCTAGGTTAGCCTGCACCGCGGGGGGGTGTCCAGGCGGGCCGGCCTGGGGCGCGGTGCCATCCATCACGCCGACGCTGTGCCGACGCTGCGCCGACGCTG
>CAYVJQ010000006.1:12642-22255 GCA_964451725.1 uncultured Nannocystaceae bacterium
GCCGACGCTGCGCCGACGCTGTGCCGACGCTTGTGAGGGTGCCCGAGTCGCTCACAGGAGGGCGTCAGCGGAGCTCGGCGATGCGCCAGCCCTGCGCAGTCTGCTCGAAGGTGATCGCACGTCCAGCCCCGTAGCGGAGCACGGCCCGGGCGTTGTCCCCCGAATAGCTGATCGAGCCCGGCTCGAGCAGGGCGGCCTCGATCGCGTCGGCCCGCGCGGTCCAATCTTCACCGATCCGCTCCAGCATGGGGGTGGCCAAGACCCGCTCGAGTTGAACTGAAGAGATCCCCCGTAGGGCCCCGATGAGCGCACGCGCAGTAGCCGCAGGGGTCGAGGTGTCCGGGACGCCCGGGAGCCCGTCGACGACCAGGTAGCCCTCGCTGGTGTGGGCCCAGTGGAGCACCAGCCCGCCTTCGTGGGTGGTCGTCGCGGTCAACACGGCGGCCCTGCGGTCGTCTGGGAGCTCGGCGATCGCCTTTTGGGCATTTTTGTGGGCTGCGCTGTTGTCTCGCCACCGCGCCCGGAAGGCCTCGATGCCGGTGCGGGCCTGGAGATCGGGTGTCAGCAGGGCGTAGGCCGCGTCGGGATCGTCGGTGCGCAGGGCCGCGGCGTAGGCGTCGCGCAGGCCTTCGGGGCTGCGCTTGGGGCCGCTCGCACAGCCGAGCCCCGACACGGCCGAGAGGGCGAGGGCCCAGGGGAGCAGCGAGCGGGCGAGTGCGGGTGGGCCCAGATTTCGGGTGCGGTTCATGGTCCCTCGTATTTGGTGAAGATCGTCTCGGTGGCCTGAGCGGGGTCCGTCTCAGGGTAGTCCAGGGTGAAGTGCAGACCCCGGCTCTCCCGGCGGCGTCGGGCGCTCTCCACGAACAGGTTCCCAACCAACGCGATGTTGCGCAACTCGAGGACGTCGCGGGTGACCCGGTAGTTCCAGTAGTAGGCGCCGATCTCGTCGTGGAGCAGGTCCAGCCGGCTCCGAGCCCTGGCCAGGCGCTTGTCCGAGCGCACGATGCCGACGTAGTTCCACATCAGGGCCCGGACCTCCTCCCAGTTCGCGCTCACCATCACGGCCTCGCTCGAGTCGACCGCGTCGCGCTCGTTCCAGGCGTCGATCTTCGCGTCGGCGGGGGGCTCACGGCCGAACTCTTCACAGACCTCGGCGGCGCCCTTGGCCAGGACGACGGCCTCGAGCAGGCTGTTGCTGGCCAGGCGACAGGCCCCGTGCATCCCGCTCATGGCGACCTCGCCGATGGCCATGAGCCCGGGCACGGAGCTGCGGCCCCAGGGGTCGACCACGACGCCGCCGCAGGTGTAGTGGGCGGCCGGGACCACGGGGATGGGGGTCCGCCGCATGTCGACACCCACGGCCATGCAGCGAGCGTGGATCGCCGGGAAACGATCGACGATGAAGTCGTGATCGAGGTGGGTCATGTCCAGGAACACACACGGCTGGCCGCTGCGCTTGAGCTCCGCGTCGATCTCTCGGGCGACCACGTCGCGCGGGGCCAAGCTGGCCATGGGGTGGCGGTCCTTCATCAGGTCCTGCCCGCCCGCGGTCCGCAGGATCCCGCCCTCGCCGCGCAGGGCCTCGGAGACCAGGAAGCTCTTCGCGTCCGGGTGAAACAGGATCGTCGGGTGGAACTGCATGAACTCGAGGTTCCCGATCTCGGCCCCGATCCGGTAGGCCATGGCGATCCCGTCGCCGGTGGCAACATGCGGGTTCGAGGTGAAGCGGTAGACCTTGCCCGCACCGCCGGTGGCCAACACGGTGACCCGGGCGACAAAGGCGCTGACCCGATCGTGCTCGATGTCGAGGGCGTAGCAGCCGAAGCAGCCCGCCTTGCCGTCGACCTTGGCCCAGCTGAGCAGATCGATGACGTCGTGGTGCTCGAGGATCTCGATGTTGGGGTGGCCCTCGACCGCGGCGATCAGGGCACGCTCGATCTCGGCTCCGGTCATGTCGCGGTGGTGGACCACACGTCGACGTGAATGTCCGCCCTCGCGCCCGAGCTTGAAGGGCGCGCCGTCGAGGTTTCCCACCCGGTCGAACTGGACCCCGAAATTCTGGGCCAAGCCGGCGACCAAGCCCGGTCCGAGCTCGACCGCCCGGCGGACCATGGACTCGCGGCACAGATCCGCGCCGACCTCGAGGGTATCGGCGACGTGCGCGTCGAGGCTGTCGTCGGGCGAGAACACCGCAGAGATGCCGCCTTGGGCCCAGCGTGTGTTCGAGGACTCGCGCCGGTGCTTGGTCAGGATCGTGACTGTCGTCTGTCGGTCGGCGATCGAGAGCGCGAAATACAGGCCGGCGAGGCCGCTGCCGATGACCAAGACGTCGCTGCGATGGACCGGGTGCGTGGGCACAGGCCGTGAAACTAGCTTAATCGAGGGCCGCGGCGGCCCCCCGTCCGTCCAGGTTTTGGGCGTGGGCGAGGGGTGCTGCTATGATCGCCCCGTGCGCGAGCGAGGACGGCGCGGGCCCGAGGGGCGAGTGGGGAGGCGAGTGGGCTCGGCCATGCTGAGTGTGCTCGCTCTGGGCTTGTTTGCGCTGTGCTTGTTCGCGCTGGGTCTGGGACCCGGCTCGGTCGAGGCCGGCAAACCCAAGAAGAACAACAACAACTACTTCAAGTATGTGGACGGCGACGGGGTCATCCACATCACCAACCGCCCGCGCGGCAAGTCTGGGGACTGGAAGCTCTACAAGAGTGTCGCCGCCAACCGGACCGGCGCCGGGGCGAGCTCCAGTGAATTCAAGCTCGGCGCCGGCTCGAGGCGCAAGACGGTCACCCTCGACAGCGAGCGCGCGCACCGCTACGACGCCTACATCCGAGGCGCAGCCCGGCGCTACCAGCTGCCCGAGTCTTTTGTGCGCGCGGTCATCCACACCGAGAGCCGCTTCAACCCTCAGGTCGTCAGTCGGGCCGGGGCCATGGGCCTGATGCAGCTCATGCCGGGAACCGCGAAGTTCTTGGGGGTGCCCGAGCCCTTCGATCCACGCCAGAATATCTATGGCGGCTGCAAGCTCCTGCGCCTGCTCGCCAACCGCTTCAACGGTGACATGGTGCTGGTTGCGGCCGGCTACAACGCGGGGGCGGGCAACGTGCTCAAGTACGGCGGCGTGCCCCCCTTTGTAGAGACCCGAGCCTACGTGAAGTCGGTGCTGCGTCGCTACTACGCCTACGAGCGCCAGAGTCAGATCAGCGGCGCGAGCGTGAGGCGCGGTCCCGCTCGGAACATCGCCAACTGAGGTCTCGGCGCCCGCAGACGCCGCGGGGCGAACTGGGGCATCATCGGGCATGGCTCGTATAGGTCTCGCTCGGGTGCTCGCTCCGGTCGCCGTGTTGGCATTCGTCTCTGGGTGCACGGGAGAACCCCGCGCCGAGGCCGGAGCCGAGACGGAGGGCGGTGAGTCGGATGAATCGGGTGAGTCGGGTGAGTCCGGGACCGGCGCCGACACGGGAGAGACCGGTGTCGACGCGGCCCCGACCTACTGGAAAGACACCAAGCTCATCTTGGATGCGGCCTGCGTCTCCTGTCACCGGGCCGGAGAGGTCGCCCCCTTCACCCTCGAGGGGTGGGACGAAGTCCAGAACTTCGCACCTGTGCTCGCTGGGGCCATCTCGGATCGAAGCATGCCGCCTTGGCCCCCGCGCGCGGGTTGCAACGAGTTCGCCAACGACCGCTCCCTCGGTGAGGAGGAGCGCGAGATCCTCCTCGATTGGATCGACCAGGGCTACCCGGAGGGGGACCCCGCGGACGCGCCCCCCGAGCCCGAGCTGCCCGAGGACTTCGAGCCCGACTTCAGTGTCCAGCTGCCCGTGCCCTACACGCCCAACGGCGAACTCGACGACTACCGCTGCTTTACGATCCCCTGGCCTGAGAGCCTCACCGAGGACAGCTACGTGGTCGGCCAAGAGGTCATCCCGGACCAGCGCGACGCCGTTCACCACGTCATCACCTACGTCGCCGGGCCCGGCGAGTCGGCGTTTTATCAGAACCTCGACGACGCCGATCCGGAGCCGGGCTACACCTGTTTCGGGGGCCCGGGAAAGCTCGATTGGAGCGCCCGTTGGCTCGGTGATTGGGTGCCTGGCGCGGAGCGCTGGCTGGCCCCGGCAGGCACGGGCGTGCGGGTCGAGGCGGGCTCTTTGTTGGTCGTCCAGATCCACTACAACAATGCGGGTGGGGAGCCCCTGCCCGACCAGACCCGGCTTGATTTTCAGGTCGTGGACGAGGTCGAGCACGTGGGCGAGTTCGTGCCGATCGTCAACTATGGGTGGATCACCGGATCGACATCCATGAGCATTCCCGCCGGTGCCCCGGACACGAGCCACTCGGTCACCTTGGGTCGGACGGACCCGCTGATCCAGTTCCTGACCGTCGGGCTCGGCGTGGCTCCCAACGAGACCGTGGACGTGTGGCGCGCGGCGCTGCACATGCACACCCTGGGGACCCGGGCGGAGCTCACACTCGAGCGCGCCGAGGCCGAGGACGAGTGCATGCTCGGCATCGACGACTGGGACTTCAACTGGCAGGGGGACTACCTGATGCGCGAGCCCCAGGCCTTCGGTCCTGGCGACGCGATCCGCCTGGAGTGTCACTGGGACAATTCAGCTGGAAACCAGCCCATGGTCGACGGACAGCCCAAGGTGCCCACCGACGTCGGGTGGGGGGACGGGACCTTCGACGAGATGTGTCTCGGTATTGTGTACCTGGCGCGGCGCTGAGATTTCCTTGGTAGGCTGGGCCTCCGTGGCCTCCTCCGAAATCCCGGGCGTGACCAGCTTCGCCTTCAGTCGCCTGCTCACGCCTGAGCCGGGGACCGACACCTTGTCCCTGACCCGCGAGGGCCACCTCTTGGTGCATGTCTCCGGCGAGACCATGACCCGCACCGACGCCCTGCTTTTGTGCAGCGAGAACCTCGAGATTCGCCCGCTCAACCGGCGCATGCAGGGCCGGGCGGTTCCCTCCGTGTTTCGGCGTCTGGCCTCGCTCGAGGGCGAGGGCTACCTGATCATCGCCCGCGAACACGAGAGCTTCTATCCGCTCCGCCTCGAGCGGGATCTGTGTTTCTTCGTCGAGTCCGCCCTGTGGGCACTCGACGCCAGCTTGATGTGGGACGTGGGCATGCTGCCCGGTTCGCGGGGGAACTCGAACATCTCTCTGGTCCGGGTCGTGGGCGAGGGCATGGTCGCCCTGCGGATCTCGGGCGAGTTGGTGGCCGTGAAGATCTCACCCGAGCGCCCGCACCGGGTCCACGCGAACGGGTTTGTAGGCTGGGTCGGCAACGTCGTGCCCACGGCTGAAAAGTCGAGCCCCTACCTGCGCTGTGAGGGGGAGGGGGCCGTCTTTGTCGCGCTCCCCGAGGCCAAGGCCCGGGTCTCCGATGTTCCCTTGGGGGGCTCGGCGAGGACCTCCGGTTCTGTCGCTGCCGCTGCCGCTGATCCGCCCACCGAGGCCGCCGCCACGTGAATTCGGGTATCGAGGTGTCCTCGAGGCGCCCCAAGCCCAAGCCCGGCGCCAAGCACCGGCCGCGGCTCGAAGGTTTCAAACGCGAGATTCTCAACCTCCCCAACCTGATCACGGTGGGGCGGATCCTGATGATCCCGCCGGTCCTGGTGCTCGTCGACCGTACCGATCCCTTCAAGGGGATCATCGCCATGGCCCTGTTTCTGATCGCCGGGGGACTCGACCTCCTCGACGGTTGGCTCGCCCGGCGTCGCAACCTGGTGACTTTCTTCGGCAAGTTCGCCGATCCCCTGGCCGACAAGATCATGGTCATGGCCCTGCTGGTCTACCTGGTCGCCGAGGCCTACGTGCCCCCGTGGTTGGTGGTCGTGCTGCTCGGGCGGGAGTTTTATATGTCGGGCCTGCGGACCATGGCGATCAACGAGGGGGTGGTGATCTCAGCGGGGGCCGGCGGGAAGGCCAAGACCAGCTTCCAGATCGTCGGGATCTCTATGGTCCTGATCTACTTCCCCTATCGGGCACCCTGGGGGGGCGTACTGCACTTTCATCACCTGGGGATGAT
Source organism: uncultured Nannocystaceae bacterium (assembly GCA_964451725.1). Classification (GTDB taxonomy): domain Bacteria; phylum Myxococcota_A; class Polyangia; order Nannocystales; family Nannocystaceae; genus Plesiocystis. The sequence continues at coordinate 18,668 of CAYVJQ010000006.1, forward strand.
CCTCCTCTACATCTCGGCGTTGCTCTCGGTGTGGAGCGCCGTCCGCTACACGCAGGGCTTTATCCATGCCCTCGGGGAGATTCATGATGAAGGGGAAGAGGGGGATGAAGGGGAAGAGGGGGATGAAGGGGAAGGGGACGGCGAAGGGGACGAACGCCAGCCGCTCGAGGCCGGAGCCGCGCCCCCGCCCGGGGTCGGCCCGGCTTCCACCGAGGTCCAGGCCTCGGGCTCCGACTCGTGAGCGCATCGCTCCTGTCTGCGTTCGCGGCGGGAGAGCTCCCCGAGTTGGCTTGGCTCGACGGGGGCCCGAACTCGGCCAGCGCGCTCGGTCGCCGTCCCCTGCGAACGGTCCGGGGAGACTCGTTGGCAGCCCTCGACGAGGTCGAGGCGGCGTGGCGGGCCGAGCCCAGCCGGGGCTGGATCGGTTGGGTCAGCTACGAGCTGGGCGCGGCGACCGTGCTCGGCCGCCCGCTGCGATCCACGGCTGTCCCCCATCTATGCCTGCGCCAGTTTCAGCTCGAGCGTTGGGATCGGGCCAAACCGGAGGGCTCGGGGGGGGCCGCCTCCCCGTGGCCGCTGGAGCCGCTCGCGGCCCGGACCGACCCGGAGCGCTATCGGGGTCGAGTGCGCGCCGCCCTGGCGCACATCCGTGCTGGCGACACCTATCAGGTCAACCTCTCCCAGCGCCTGCGGGCGGGGTGGACCGAGGCTGCCCTGGCCCTCCCGCTGAGTCGGCGCATCGCCGATGTCTACGCGCACCTTCGGCGGGCGACCCCCGCGGCCATGGGCGCTCTGATCGCGGTCGGCCCTCAGCGAGCGCTGGTCTCCAACTCGCCCGAGACCCTGGTCGACGTCCGGCTCGGGGCCGCGCCCGCGGGGGGCGACCTCGCTCGCTCGTGGCCGATCAAAGGAACCCGGCCTCGACACCGAGAGCCTGCCGCCGACCAGGCGGCGGCGGCGGCCCTGTGTGCGAGCGAGAAGGACCAGGCCGAGCACGTCATGATCGTCGATCTGGTCCGCGCCGACCTCGGCGAGTTGGCCCGCGCCGGCACGGTCCGGGCTCCGCGCACCCCGACCTTGGTCAGCCTGCCCACGGTCCACCACCTGGTCAGTGAAGTTTCGTGTGTGCTCCGACCAGGGTGGTCTCTGCGCGGGCTGTTTGCCGCGCTGTACCCCGGTGGGAGCATCACCGGTGCGCCCAAGCGCCGCACGATGCAGATCATCGATGTCCTCGAGGACGAAGCCCGGGGCATCTACTGCGGCGCCATCGTACTTCTCGATGCCACCGGGCTGCGGGTGAGCATTCCAATTCGCACCGGCGTCCTCGATGAGGTGGGCCTCGAGCTGCGCAGCGGAGGGGGCGTGGTCTACGACAGCGATCCCGAGGCTGAGCGCCTCGAGACTCTGGTCAAGGCCAGGGCCTTCGACGCGCTGGCCTGGTGAGGGGTATGCTCCCGCCTTCGTGAAGACCCACGACATTCCCCACGATCTCGATCTCGACACTGCCAAGCTCGTCGCCCGCAAGGCCGCGGAGGCCTACAGCAAGCGCTTCGCCGAGTACAACTTCAAGTCGAACTGGGTCACGGAGACCCGGGTCGAGCTGGCCTTCACGGTCGTCGGCAAGACCCTCGACGGCGCCATGGTCGTCAAGAGCGACCGGCTCGCCCTGGAACTCGACGTTCCGTTCATGCTGCGGCCCTTTCAGTCCAAGGCGATCGAGCTCATCGAGCGTGAGGCCAACGTGTGGATCGCCAAGGCCCGCAACGGCGAGCTGGAGACCTGAGCTGGCGGGGACGCCTCGCCCTCGATGAAAGTCTGGTGTGAGGCGCCGCGATGATGGTGTTCACCACGGGCTGAGAGCGCGACGACGCCTCTCTGCCCGTGAGTCGTTTGGTTTTAGACTTCGTGAGCTGTCGGTTTGGGCGGTCCCTGAGACCGGAGCTTGGGTGGGCATAGCGATCCGACTTGGTCGGGCCCGGAGAGGGGTCATGCTCGAAGGACCGAGCTTTCGACTCCTCTGGGGTGGCGACATGGTCCGACTGACATCCATCGGCCTATAGGCGCTCACAGCACCATCGTTTTGGTTGACCGATCGCTTCGGTCGCTCGTAGATTGAGTCGAGCTGCCGATTGCGACGATCGAAAGCACAATCAGTATTGTCGAAAGAACATCAATGGCCGGCCCGTGGAAGAAGACACTTAGTGCTACGGCGACGCCTCTCGCGTCGATTTTCGGTAGCGGATTTCTTGTCATTGTCCCCATTCTCGCGGGCAGCGTAGGACCTTATGCGGTCGAGGCCATGGCATGTGTGTGTGCCCTGGCCTATGCGGTCGGCTATGTCATTCGTTTCAATATTCGACATGCAGAGCCGCTGCTCGAGTCTGGCAATGCACCACGCCTGGCAGCCTCGATGGAGAAGACCTCCGATCTGGCGCTGGTGATCGCCTATGCGATCTCCGTGTGTCTGTACATCAAGATCCTGGCCGCATTTGTACTGACCGGGTTTGGGTGGAACAATGATCTCAACCAGCGCATCGTCGCTATTGGGATCATCACGATCATCGGCGCGGTCGGCTTCTTCAAGGGGTTGGAGGTGCTCGGCGCGCTCGAGAAGATCGCGCTCGTCGTGACGCTGTTCATCATGGCCGCGCTGCTGATCGGCTTCGGCCTCTACGATGAGGGAGTCGCGGGCAGCGTCCAGAGGCTGCCCGCCCCCGACCGTTCTCACTGGGATATCATTACTGTGGTCGCCGGGACCTTGATCGTGGTGCAGGGCTTCGAGACATCCCGCTACTTGGGTAAAGAGTATGACGCAGAGACTCGTATCCGCTCGTCTCGGTATTCACAGATCATTTCGACGGTCGTCTATCTCGCGTTCATCGGGCTATCGATTCCGTTGATGCATTTTCTGGGTGACTCACCCTCGGACAACGCACTCATCATGCTCGCCGGAAAAGCATCGCCCTTTCTTCCTGTCCCCCTGATCGTGGCGGCCGTCCTCAGCCAGTTCAGCGCGGCCGTGGCGGATACCATCGGTGGAGGTGGAAACGTAGCCGAAACCACGAAGGGCCATATCGACGCGCGCCATGCCTATGTCGTGATCTGTGGCGCGGCGGTCGCCGTGTCCTTCCTGGGTACCCCCCAGATCATCGCGCTCGCGTCTCGAGCCTTCGCATTTTACTACTTCATGCAGTGCCTCGTAGCGATCGACGTCAGTAAGAACACCCTCCAGCGTGTCGCATTCGGCGCGCTCGCGGTGGTCTTGCTCTTCGTCGTTGGGTTTGCAGTTCCCGCCGGGTGACCCGAGGCGGGGACCTTCTCCGAGTGGCCGCAGATTCCTGGGTCCTTGAGACCGAAATCCGAACCTCCGCGGGCTGCCAGCGTTGTCTCGCTCGGGGCTGGACAGGCCCGTCGACCAGGGTTGGAGGGACCGCTATCTGGGTCCTTTTTAGGCTCAGGCGGGGGCCGGGACGTGCCCGTCGGCGGATCCAGCGACCTCAGGCTCGTCGTCGGGGACGGGGTCCAGGGCTTCGGCCGGTTCAGCTTTAGCCGGTTCAGCTTTAGCCGGTTCAGCTTTAGCCGGTTCAG
>CAYVJQ010000006.1:22355-68789 GCA_964451725.1 uncultured Nannocystaceae bacterium
GCCGGTTCAGCTTTAGCCGGTTCAGCTTTAGCCGGTTCAGCTTTAGCCGGTTCAGATTCGGCTTCAGCTTGTTTGGCCTCGGCAGAGGTGTCCTCGGTCTCGCCCTCTCCGAGCTCCCCCTCCGCGCCATGGAAATGCAGGAAGACCAGCAAGATCAATACACCGCACACCAGCGCCGTATCTGCGACGTTGAAGATCGGCCAGTACTTCTCAGGGTTCCACGGATAGTAGAACTGGAGGAAATCGACCACCCCGTGGCGTTCCACAAACTCCCCGTTGAGCCAGACCTGATCGATGCGGACGAAGCGATCGTGGAGGTTGCCGGCGGCCCCCGCGATGATCATGCCGATCGCTGCGAAGCCGTAGACCCGCTTGGTCGGCATCTTCCAGGCCAGCCAGCCCATGTAGCCCATGGCCAGGAAGGTGACGGAGATGAAGAAGCGCCGGGCCCACGAGGCATCGCGCAGGAAGCTGAAGGCCGCGCCCGTGTTGAAGCCGAACTTCAGGTAAAAGAGGCCCTCGATCACCTCGACCGCGGGTTTGTCCCGAACGTTGTCCCAGGCCCATTGCTTGGTCCACAGATCGAAGGCCAGGATCAACACACAGATGACGCCGACGAGGATCAGCCTGTTTGTGCGGGAGGGCTCGTCAGAGTGGGCGGCGCTCATGGGTGGCGCGGAGACTAGCAGCCTCGGCGGGGATGTCGAAATCGGTCGGCCAGGCCCACCCCACTCCCTCCTGGTCCCCAGTCCACCTCGCAGCTCGGCCTTTCGGTCAGGTGGGCTCGGTCAGGGCGCGTCCGTGGCGAGCGAGGTAGAGCAGGAACACGCCGACACCGAGCACCAGGGCGGCGTCGGCGACGTTGAAGGACGGCCAGCGTTCTCCAGGCCAGTAGTAGACGACCAGAAAGTCGACGACCCCGTGGCGGGGGACGTTGGCGAACGGGCGGCCTCGGACCATGGCCTCGCCGATCTCACGTGGGTGCTCGATGAGGGCCCAGAACGGGAGCTCAGCCTGGAAGTGGAGGGCGACCTCGTGGACGCGGGTGAGACGATCGACGAGGTTGCCGACGGCGCCGCCGGCCATCAGCCCGAGTCCGAGGGAGCCGCCGAGGCCGGTGTGGGCCGGGAGCCGCCTCAGCAGCCAGCCCATGTAGAGCAGGGCCGCGCAGGTGAACACGATGAAGGCGGTGCGCGCTCCCCCGACCTCGCTGAAGCTGCCGAAGGCCGCGCCGGTGTTGAAGGTGAAGTCGAGCTCGAGCCAACCGGGGACGAGCACCTTGCGGCCGCGTGGACGCAGGACCTCGTAAGCCCACTCTTTGCTCAGCTGGTCCGCGGCGACCACCGCGGCGAGCACGGAGCCGGCGGCGACCAGGCGCCGGGCCGAATTGTGGCCCCGCAGCCAGCGGCGAGGGTTCTCTGGCGCGCGCGCGGTCGGGGTCACTCCGCGACGGTACTATCGGAGCGGAGCAGGTCGAAGAGAGCAGGGCGCCGGCGGCTCGGCCAGCTCTCGGGTCCGTCTCGGAGTGCACGCCGACCTCGGGACACACGCTGATCCATGGCCTGGCGCGAGAGCCCATCCAGGGCGATGGGGCGCTGTGCCTGGAGATCCATGATCTCGATCCGCTCCTCGCCGAGCAGCCCCGAGAGGGCATTTTCGAGCAACACGGACTCGGGCAGGCGAAGTTCACGCAGGGCCGAGCGCAAGCGCGCGCGCATGCGCAGGGTCTCCCGCTCCTCTTCGCCGACCAGACGCAGGGCCTCCATGCGCTCGGCCGCGTCGCGGGCCAGGGCCACGTTGCCGGCAGCGAGCATGACGGGGAGGGCTCGGATCGAGGCGTCGGTGAGCGCCGGCTCCTGGAGCATGGCCTCGACCTCGGTCCAGGCGATCTCGTCGATGGTCTCCTCGTCGCCGCCCAGGGTCTCGAAGTCGGTCGAGCTCCACGCGGTGACCAGCAGGCGCAGGCGGACCGACTCGAACAGGAGGAGCTCGGAGAGGGCGGCCTGGAGCTGTGCCGAGCCGCTGCCGGCGCTCGCAGGGTCGCCGCCGTAGGCGTGACTGAACAAATTCTCGCCCAGGTCTGCGAGTCGGCCGGAGAGTGCGTCGTGCTGCTCTGCCAGGGCGCTGGCCCGCACGGAGCGCGCTGGCAGGCGCTCGCGCACGGCCTCGCCGCCGATCGCCGACACCCAAGGCTGGAGCTCCTTGGGGATCTCCACGAGCAGCGCGTCTCGAAGTCCGCTGTGGAAGGCCGTCAGATTGGGAAAGTGCCCATCCGGATCACGGACGGCACGGACGAGGTCGATCCCCCGCATTCGGGCGTCGAGCGCCTCCATCGCCACTTGCTCCAGATCCTCTCGGAGCTCCGACAGATCGATATTCGACCCGAGCGAGGACCCGTCGTCCGGGAGAGCGCTCACGACCGTGGCGGTGATCGATGGGTCCATGGCGGAGGTTGTAAGTCGGCTTCGGAGGGGCGCAAGGGGGGACGGTGGGATGGTCGGGTGGCCGAGATTGGGGAACCTGCTGATCTGGGGAGGGCCTGAAACTGTCGCGCGACCGCCCGGGTCCTCGATCGAGCACGGCGTGGGGCCGACACTTCAGCCCGACCGAGCTGCACAAATCGACATCCCCAAATCGACACGCCCAAAGTGGTCGGTGTCACTCGGGTTCGGGTTCGGCCGGCCCTGGAGCCAGGAGTGTGGGTGCGTCGGGCCGGATCCCGATGGGGACCTCGAGGCGCTCGCCGACGGTCACGCTGCTCGAACTGACCCGCATGGCCGTGACCTTGACCAGCAGGTCGGCGTAGCGCCACTCGAACTCGATGTTGTCGAGCATCTCGAACTCGACCCTGCCGTCTGCGCTGGGGATCGGGAGCGAGCCCCGGGTCACGCTCGGTTCGCCGTAGATGGCGGTCATGCGCTCGAGGGTGTGTTCGAGGTCGCGCAGTGCGGCGGCCGGGTCCGCGTGGGTACGCTGGTATGAAGCGTGGCGTAGGGGCAGATCTTCGGCGTCGAAGACGTAGAGGAGCCGGCCCTTCGAGGGCGGGCGGTCGAGCTCGTCGATGCGCGTCGATGCGACCCGTCCGCAGCTGAAGCGGACCTGGGGTAGGCGCTCTCGGGGGCTCTCCCTCATCCAGGAGGCGCTCGAGAGCGCGTCGACGGAGAGACCCTCCTGGATGAGGGCCGCGGCGATCTTCTGCCTGCGGGTTTGGGCCATCATGGCGCGGACCGAGGTGTCGGCGCAGCGGAGCCCGTGGTCTCGGGTGAGGGCGTCGACGGCGGCCAGGTCCGACTCGCCGATCTCGGCCCGAAAGGCGCTCGCGCTCGGAGCCCGGGGACCAGGGCCCGGATCCGCGAACTCGAGGGAGAACGCGGCGGGCAGCTCGGGGGGGCGTTTGGGCCCGTGGTCTCGGGCTTGGGTGCTCCGTGGGGTCCGGGACTCCGGGGCTGGTGTCGAGTCCGGGGCTGGAGAGCCACAGCCCGCGCTCGCCGGCATGAGGAGGGTGAGCGCCAGCGTCTTTCGGCGAGCGCAGCGGCGCCACGAAGAAGGGGATCGTGTCGACACAGATGGCTCATGGCTCATGGCTCATGGCTCATGGCTCAATCGGCTGGAGATAGGCTCGAGTCGTTCGCTCGAGTTCGCTCAGAGGCCAATCTTGCCCCTCTCGAGCGTGATCCTGACCAAGTCGTAGCTGCCCGAACCGCCGCAGGCGTCGGTCACACAGACCCGCCAGGTGCCGCTCGCTGCGGTGCCGGTGAGGTCCCCGAGCGAGCCTGGGGTCGCGGCGCCAGAGTTTGGATCGTACTCACACTCCATGTCGTCTGCACAGACGTCTTCGGTGCTGGAAATGCCGTCGCCCATGGTCTCTGCGTCTTTGGCCCCGCCATCGATGAACAGGATCGGGCTCGACGAGATGATGTCGCTCGAGTCGCCGCTGCAACCGGTGCCGTCGTCGATCACCTCTGCGACCCCCGGGCGACTCAACAAGGTGGTCACGGTGCCGTCTGGGCTCCCTAGTTTGACGACCAGATCACCGATCCAGGAGTTGGTGACGCCGATCTCCACGCTGACCCTCGAGACGAAGTCGAACTCGCTGGCTTCGGCCTCGAACTCGACACAGGCCATCTGATCGATGTCGCCCGAGTAGCCGTCTGGAATCGGCGCGACACCGACGGCGAGATCTTCAAAGACCTCGATCTCGTTGTTGCCTGGGCAGTCGTTGGGGTGATCATTGACGATCTGGACGCACATGGGCTCGAGCGCCTCGACGATGATGAGCTGATCGGCCTCGGTGAGGGCGGCGTCGCCCATGGCCATCGCCAGGTCGAGGACCAAGGCGTTGAAGTCGTCGATGGTGATCAGCGACATGGCATCGTCCTCGATGCCGGCGTGGGAGGTGACCATGTCGAGGCACTGCGCGTCGAGGGCGACGCCCTCGTCGATGCCCGGCCCGGGCGAGTCGACCTCGCCACCGTAGACGGCCGGACCACTGTCGAAGCCGGCAAACTGACGGGTGAGGCAGGTGTTGAGCCGCACGAAGTCGGTACCCGCGAAGAACCCGTTGACCTGGAGATCGTCGGCGACATAGTCGACGAAGGAGCCGGGTTGGCCGGGCATACCGATGAGGTCGATGAGCGCGGGCTTGCGGCCGATCCGTTGGTAGACCGTCGAGTCGTCGTTCAGGTCCTCGATGATCTCGGGCGCCATCCCGGCGAGCAGCTCGATGATCGTGATCTCGTCCTCGTCCGTCAGTGTCGGGGCGGCCCCGGCCTGATGGTCGTCGAGGGCGAGCGAGTAGTCCTCGGCCAGGTCCGCGAAGTCCTGAGCCGAGATGCCCATGCCCGCGTGCGCGGAGAGCATGTCGGCGCAGTCGTAGACCACACCCTCGCAACCAGCGGCCTCGCCGATCTGCTTGTCGAGGCAGGTGATGAGGCTGGCCCCATTGACGTCCTCATTGAGGAAGTAGGCGTTGATGCGCTGGTCGAGCAAGACTCTGGCGACGAAATCCTTGTTGAGGAGGTCGATGCCCTGTTCCCCACCGAGGCGCTCGCAGAGCCCACCGTCGGGGCCGGTATCAGTGTCGGTATCAGTGTCGGTATCGGTATCGGTCCCGATTTCATCGTCAGTCGTGTCGATGTTGGTATCCGTCGAGCTGGTATCGGTATTCGTGTCGGTGTCGGTGTCTGTGCCCTCCACGCTGGTCGTGTCGTCGCTGCAAGCGGAGAGCGCCAGCACGAGAGATGTACACAGGGGGCCTAAAACAATTAATCGAGAGGTCATCAACGAGGCTCCGCCTCGATGGTACACAGCTTTGTCGTGGTCGGGCCGAGTTTGGGAGGTCTATCGATAGCGAGAGGTGGCGTGAGTCTCGCTTCGGGCCCGGGGTGGATCGGACCTGGACCCAGGTTGGATCCAGGTCCGATCAGATCCAGCTCAGGCGAACTTGATCCGAATTCGCTTCTTGCGGCCGATTTGGAGACGCAGGCCGTCCTCGCCGCTGTCGGCGGCGGTGATCCGCGTGCCCATGTCGGTCACGGTCTCGCCGTTGATCCGCACGGCTCCTGCCGTGATCCGCTCGCGGGCGTTGCGTTTGGACTTGAAGCCGGCGACCGCCTCGTGGACGACGAGATCGAGGAGGCTCAGCTCGGTGTCGGGGAGCTGAACACAGGGCAGGGCGCTCCAGTCCTCGCCCTGACCAAAGGCCTGGGCGGTCGCCTTGCGGGAGCGGATGGCCTGCTCCTCGCCGTGGAGTAATTTCGTGGCCTCGAAGGCGAGCGTGGCCTTGGCCTCGTTGAGGGCCTTGCCCTCCCGCCGACCGAGCTCTTGGACCTCTTCGATGGGCAGCTCGGTGAACACCCGCAGCAGCTTCTCGACGTCACTGTCGTGACAGTTGATCCAGTACTGGTAGTAGTCGAAGGGGGAGCAGCGCTCGGGGTCGAGCCACACGGCCCCCTTGGCCGTCTTGCCCATCTTGCCGCCGTCGGCCGTGGTCAACAGCGGGTAGGTCAGGGAGTAGGCCGAGTCTGGGCGGTCGTCGCCCTGGTCCCGCTGGTCCCGCTGGTCCCGTTGGTCCCGTTGGTCCCGATCGGCCAGGGTCCGGCGGATGAGCTCGACGCCGGCGATCATGTTGCCCCACTGGTCGGACCCACCGACTTGCAGCTTGCAGCCTTCGGTCCGGTAGAGGTGCAGAAAGTCGTAGGCTTGGAGCAGCTGGTAGTTGAACTCGAGGAAGGAGAGCGGGAGCTCGCCCTCGAGGCGGTCGCGGTAGGTCTTGGCCGCGACCATGCGGTTGACCGTGAAGTGGCGGCCGACATCGCGGAGAAACTCGATGTAGTGCAGGCCCATCAGCCAGCTCGAGTTGTCGACCATGATCGCGTCGTTGGCTGCGCCGGTGTCGAAGTGGATGAAGCGACTGAATTGCTTTTTGAGGGCCGCGACGTTGGAGGCGACGACCTCGGGGGTGAGCATCTTGCGAGTCTCGGACCGGCCCGAGGGATCGCCGACCATGGCGGTCGCCCCACCCATGAGCACGATCGGTCGGTGACCGGCCTGCTGGAGCCGGCGCATGGCCATGATGGTCAACAAACTGCCCGCGTGCAGGGAGGCTGCGGTCGGGTCGTAGCCCGTGTAGAAGCTGACCATGCCCGTGGCCATGGCTTCGTCGATCGCGCCGAGGTCCGAGGCCTGCTCGATCAGGCCGCGCTCGCTCAGGTTCTGGAGCGCAGTGGAGCGCAGGGGGGACTGAGTGCGGGAGGAGGCCATGGGCTCCGAAGGTACTGGCTCCCCGCGGCCGGGAAAAGCCTGGAACTGGAGACCTCACGCGAAAACCGGATCGGTCACTCGGGGACAGAGCTGTGGACCGAACCCGCCCCCGGCAGGCTCATCCCTCGAGCCGCGCGAGTGTGGTCTCGTGCTCGTCGAAGGCGTTCTCGAGGGCCTCGAGTCGGGCCTCGAGCCGGGCCCGGTAGCGCGCCTGGAGGTCCTTCTCTCGAAACAGTTCGTCCGCGATCTGCATGGCGACGAGCAGGGCCATGCGCTGGGGCGAGTAGGTCCGGCGTCCACCGGAGATCTCCCGCAGATGTCTATCGACGAAGTCGGCGAGCTCCTGCACATACTCGGGGCCCTCTTCGCTGCGGATCGACAGAGTTTGGCCGGCGATCTCGACGCTGACGGACTGCTTCATGGACGGCGCTCGGGAGAACAGGCGTGGAGGATGGTCGGGGTTGAACGCGCTCGCTCAGGAAGCGAGCTCGGCCATGCGGGCGGCCTCGTCGTCGGAGCGCAGGGCGCTGAGAATATCGTCGATGTCGCCGTCCATGAAGCCGCTGAGATTGTGCCGGGTGAGGCCCACACGGTGGTCCGTGATCCGGTCTTGGGGGTAGTTGTAGGTCCGAATCTTCTCCGAGCGCTCGCCCGTGCCGATCTGCTCACGGCGGTCGGCGGCGCGGGCCGTCTCGGCCTTCTCGATCTCGATCTCGAGCATCTTGGAGCGCAGGCGCTGCATGGCGAGCTCCCGGTTTTTGATCTGCGACTTCTCTTGGTCGCAGCGCACGGCGATGCCGGTCGGGCGGTGGATCACGCGCACGGCCGAGTCGGTGGTGTTGACGTGCTGACCGCCCGAGCCGCTGGAGCGCATGGTCGTGAACTCGATGTCGGCGGGGTCGATGTGGATGTCGACGGCCTCGGCCTCGGGCATGACGGCGACGGTGGCCGTGGAGGTGTGGATGCGGCCTTGAGACTCGGTCGCCGGGACCCGCTGTACGCGGTGGACCCCCCGCTCGAACTTGAGGCGGGCGTAGACGGCTTTGCCGGCCAAGCGCCCGGTGATCTCGCGGAATCCACCCGATGAGTTGCCCGACAGCTCGACCTGATCGATCACCCAGCCCAGGCGCTCGGCGAAGCGCTCGTACATCCGCCAGAGGTCGGCGACAAAGAGGCCGGCCTCGTCCCCACCGGGGCCCGCTCGGATCTCCAGGATCACGTTTTTGCCGTCGTTGGGATCCTTAGGGGTGAGCAGGCGGAGCAGCTCGGCCTCGGCCTTGGTGAGGGCGTCGTCGAGTTCGTCGAGATCGGCCCGCGCGAGATCGCGCATGTCCGGGTCGTCGAGGAGCCCGAGTGTCTCTTCACGCTGGCTCTCGAGGCTGGCGAGCGCTGCGAAAGCACCTGCGACCGGGGAAATCTCGGCGTGCTCACGCGCGAACTCGAGAAAGCGTGGCTTATCGGCCATGACCTCCGGATCACAGATCATCTCCCCGAGTTCTTCGTGGCGCTCGCGGATGTTCTCGATCTTCGCGCGCAGCTTCGGGTTCATTCGTTCTCGACTCGCTGGGCCGCAGACCCTGAGGCGCGGCTCTGGGGCAGGCTTAGCACCGGCTCCGATTCCCAGCAACGGCCCTGGAGCTCGCCGCCAGGCCCGAGCTGGAGCGCGTCGGGTCGTGCGGGTTCCCGAACGGCCCGGGTTGGGCGGAGGTCACGCGATCCCGGGCAAGCAGGCCGAAAATGGGCCGAAACCGGGGGGAAACCCCGCTGAAACCGGGGGTCGTGTGCTCGCGCCGATTGCCTCGCGTGGACGGGCCGGGTATGCATGCCCCGCCATGGCGGACGAGCGTCTTTGGGCCGCGCGCTATCAGTTTCTCGAGGAGCTGTGGCGCGGGCGAGATCGGATCGTTTTTGACCCCGAAGTCGAAGACGAACTGCATGTGGGTGGTCTGGACGCTGGGCCCCAGGCCGAGTTGCTCGATGCTCTGATTCCGAGGTCGGCCTCGGGGCCGGGGGACGGTCGGACCTGGATGGTGCTCGACAACCATCGGCGGGCGGTGGGTCTGTCTCGGGGTCGGGCGGACGTCGAGTTCCTGGGACTCGCGGACGCCAGCCAAGTCAGCGCTGAGGTCTCTTGGGAGGTGGCTGTGGTCGACCTTGGGGGACGGGGCAGCGCGCCCCAGTCCCTGTGCCCGACCCTCGATGAGCTCGACCCGGAGCTGCACGCATTTTTGGAGGTCTTGGGAGAGGCCCGCGAAGATCATCCGGAGCGCAGCGTGGTCCTCACGGCAGCCTGCGGCGAGGACGAGGATGCGGCCTTCGAGCGCCTGGCGGACGTGGTCGTGGCCCTGTTCGCGGACGCGCGTATCTACGGCATGACCCGGCCGGGCCTGGCCGCGTTCTACGATTTTGGTCGTGTGCTCGAGGGCGAGGACAGTCAGGGCGAGCCGAGCATCGAGGTCGACAACAGTTTGGGCGAGCCCGAGCCGCGCTTCGACTGTCTCGTGGCCGTGGTCGGAGCTCGTGTGCCGAGTGAAGGCGTGACCTTTGTCGAGCTCCCAGGGCAGGTCGGTGGCGCGCAGCCGGACGGCGATCAGGCGCTCCGTGTCCAGCTCGACGAGGCCCGGCGGCGGGTCGACCTGCAGGCCATCGAGGGTCAGGACCTGCTCGAGAAGGTCGAGCAGGGCGAGGACCGAATTGCGGCTTTGGAGGAGCAGCTCGAGGCCCGCCCGGGAGCCGAGGGGGCGCGTCAAAACGACGGTCTGCGCCTGGACGCGGTGCTCGCCCAGGAGCAGAACCTGCGCTGGGAGCTGGAACGTGCCCGCAGCGAACTCGAGATCGTGCAGTCCCGGCCGGTCGAGACGCTCGAGGCTGCGCTCGCCAGCGCCGAGGCAAAGCTCGCGCGCACCGAGGCGACTCTCGCCGACCGCGCTCACGCGCTCGCCGCGGATTCGGAGCCGGGCGAGGACGAGCTCGAGGCTGACCTCGAGGACGAGCTCGAGGCTGACCTCGAGGACGAGCCCATCGTGCTCCTCGTCGAGTCCGCCACGCTCACGCGGGCCCAGGCGAGGGCAGAGAACCAAGCGCGGGCGAAAGTCCAGACCTTGCTCGGGAAGCTCGAGCGGGGGGCGCAGATCTCCGCCTTGGAACTCCACAGGGAACTGCGGGCCCTGTTGGCCGCGCTCTAGCGCTCTAGTCCAGCTGGCTGCGCTCTAGTCCAGCTGGCTGCGCTCCAGTCCAGCTGGCTGTGCGCGTGTCCAGTCGAAATACCCAGGGTAGCGCCGGACTGGGGTGCTGGCGGACATCGATTTCGCAGCCGCTGGACCGAGTCGCTGGAATTGGACAGTCGTGATTGCCCCACCGGGAGAAGTGGGACTATTCTATTTGTGCGCGGCCGCTGGCCACGCAGCACCGACCACGCCGCTTGACCAGCGGCACCGAGCGACTCCACGACGTTCATGTCGACACACCTGTGTCGGGGACCCGCCACCTGGTGGGCACCAATTGGCGAGCTGTCTGACCAACGGTTCTCGTCGAACTTCGCGGACGAGCCAGACGCTGAGGAAAATACGCGATGCAAGTTGACACTTCCCTTCCCACACCAGATTGGGCGGCCCTCGAGACCGCCTTTGAGCACAACGCTCCAGAGACCCACAGCTACCTCGACCTCGAGCTGGGGATCGTCGTCACGATTATCGACAGCCGCCCGGAGGACGAGGAAAAGCGCCTCGGGATCCGCCATGAGGCGAGCCGTTTTGTGCACCTGGACCCGGCCTCTTCCCGAGAGCAGTACCGGTGGATGGAGCGCTTTGTGGCCTCGGTCGAGGATGAGCCCCTGCGCGATCGGCTGGTCCTGGCCATCGACGGCAAGGGCGCGTTTCGGCGTTTCAAGGACGTCTTGCTGTCCTACCCCGTCGAGCGCGATCGCTGGTTCAGCTACCGGGCCAACCTGCTGCATATCTATATCAACGGCTGGCTACAGGCGAAGGACATCACGCTCGGCGAAGCCTCGCCCTGGGATGCTCCCGACGAGCCCCCCGAGCCGGACATCCCGCTGGAGAAGCCCGTGGGGACCCGCGGCGAGGGCCCCACAGAGACGCTGCGTACACGGGGCAAAGAGTTGCTCGAGCAGCTCCCAGCGCTCGAGCTCCCTGCGGCGATCGCCTACCTGCGGTTCTTGACCGAGCGAATGCCCTCGGTCCACGAGTGAGTTCAGCCAGGGAGAGCCCCGCGAACGACAACCCGGCGCCGCCGGGGGCCCGGGCCGACCTGCGTCGATTTATCGGCGTGAGCCTGGGCGGAGGGCGCGGCAAGAGCACGGCGATCGCCAGGCTCGAGTTCAGGGTCGAGCCCGGCCGAGGCCCGCTCGAGCCCAGCCCCGGCCCCTTCGACGAGGCCGCGCTCACCCGCCGTTCCCAGGCCCGGGCCCACACGCCGCCGGGGGAGCTGGTGCTCGCCGAGGCTCGGGCCCGGGTGGGGCAGCGCGGGGGCGGCGAGGTCGGGGATGTGCGCGAGGCCCCTTTTCGGGACGACGTGCTCCTGGCCTGGCTGGGCCGATGGGTCGATCCCCAGACCGTCGTCGCCTGGGATGTGCCCCTGACGCTCCCTCCTTGTGTCCGCTGTCGACTGCCCTGCCCGGGGCTCGGCGCGTGTACTGTCCCGGTGGTCCAATGGATGCTGCGCAACGCCGGCCGGCTCGCGGTCGGCCGGGGCCGCACTGATCCAGGCAAGCCCGCGGTGACGCCCTATACCCAGCGGGCGACCGAGCTGTTGCTCGCCCGCGCGACCTTGCAGCCGCGCGAGGCCCTCGGCCAGGGGATGGGTCCGCTCGCAGCGAGGGCCGTGTATCTGCGCCGGGCGTTGTCTCCCAAGCTGCGCTTGAACGAGAATCTGCTCGAGGTCCATCCGCGAGCGACCTTGATCCGCATGTTCGGGGCGGAGCAGGAGCGGCGGACCCGGCACGGGTCGGATCTCCAGGTTTGGGACAAACGCAAGCAGATGCTGGGGCAGCTCGTCGAGGGCCTCGCCTTCGACCGTGTTTGGCCCGACCTCGTGGTTCGCAACATTCACGTGTTTCACGCGGTAGTCGCGGCCTTCAGCGCCTATTTCTGGGCGCGGGAGGCGTGGCGTGGACCCGACGACCTGCTCGACATCGAGGATCCCCAACTGGGTGAGGCGGTGGACGAGCTGGGTGATCTTTGGCTCGAAGATGGATGGATCTGGACGCCTCCGGCGCGGCTTGGATCGTCTAAATTGGGGTAGTTGTATGTGGTACATAGAGCGCGCAGGGTAAATACATACCTGGAAATCGTGAGTCAGATCATGGTCTCTCGCGCTGTATTGATAGTCAGGGCTGCACGTCGGGTTGATCTGCGCCCAACCAACTTGGGAAGCGTGGGCTCTGTGTCACTCCTGGTCGGCGAAGAACTCTGCTTCTCGGGGCCCCCGCGCAGGGCCCCGGTGTTACCCTGCCCCGGCGTGCTCGCTCGCGTGACAAGCCGGGGTTTCATGACCGCTGACCAGCGCCGGGGTTGTCTCCGGTCGTCGCGAAGGTGTGTGAAGTGATCATTCAGATCGTCGATCCCGAAGACGAGCGCAGGTCGGTCATCCTCGGGGGCCTCCGGGCCGCTGGCCACGACGTACAGGCCTTCGCCGAGCCACCGTTCGCCGAGCCACCGTCCGCCGAGCCACCGGGGGAGCCGTCGCCCTCACTCCTGGATGTGCTGATCGTCGCGGGTCCCTGCGTGACCGAGCTAGCGATTCGACATCGCCGAGATCGGAGCGCGCACTGGATCTTGGCGTTGACCAGCATGGAGGAGGCCCCTGGGGCCCTCGCTGCCGGGGCGAACGACTGTCTCACGGAGGCCCCGACCCTCGACGCGATCTGTCTGCGGATCCTGGTCGCCCAAACCAGCGGAGCGCTGGCGCCGACCATGGGCGCTGAGGAGCAGGATTACGCGGACCCGGACAAGCTCGACGCGCTCTTGCCAGAGGTCACGGGTCGGCAGCTCCGGGCGATCTTCGAGCTCCTCCCCCTGCCGGTGGGCATCGTCGATGCGACCGGCTGCTTCGTGCAGTGCAACCGGGCGCTCGAGCGTGCTTTTCATCAGGCGCCCGGCTCTGTGGTCGGCCGTGGGCTGCCCGAGTTCTTTCGTTCGGCGGAGGTCGCCGCTATCTTGGAGGGGATCCAGCGTACTGGGCTGGTCCAAGATCAGGAGCTCCAGCTTCTCGATAGCGATGGGCACGAGTACTGGGTCGCGGGGACCGCCCGCTGGATCACCAGCGGCGAGGGCTACGTGATCGGAAGTTTCCTCGACATCACGGAGCGGCGCCGGACCAGCGAGGCCCTGCGCAACTCGGAGTCGAGCCTCCGGGCCGTGCTCGAGGCCTCACCCGACGGCATTCTCATCCACGCGCAGGGCCGCTACCTGTTTGTGAATCAGACTGTGGTCGAGCAGTTGGGTCACGAGACCCGGGAGTCGCTGCTCGCGGTGTCCATCTACGACCATCTGCACCCCGACGACGTCACTGGTGTCGAGGACCGGGTCAGGGCCATGGCCCTGTCGGGGGAGCCGGCCGAGGTTCGAGATATCGAGTTTGTACGTCTGGACGGAGAGCCCTTCGTGGGCGAGGTCGCGTCGGTACCGGTGATCTTCGACGGCGTGCCGGCGATCATCTCGCAGATCCGCGACGCCTCGGAGCGCCGACGTATGCAGAGCCAGCTGTTCCTGGCCGACCGTCTGGCGACGGTCGGGACCTTGGCGGTCGGTGTCGCTCATGAGATCAACAACCCCCTGTCCTGGGTGATCGGGAACCTCGGCTTGCTCGCCGACGAGCTCGACAACCAGGTTCGCATGCGCGACGACCCCAACCACGTCCCTGCGCAGGTGCTGGCCTCGCGCTCGCGGATCCGCAGGCTCCTGCGTCGCACCCAAGAGGGTACCGAGCGGGTCCGGAGGATCGTGCGTGACCTGGGTCGGCTGGCGCGGCCGGACGCTGGCGAGGACGAGGTCGTCGATGTCCACGCCCTGCTCGACTCGACCATGGAGATCGCGGATGTCCAGATCCGCCAGCGCGCCCGCCTCGAGCGGGACTTTGGTGCGCACGGCCTGGTGTTTGGTGCCGAGGCGCGCATGGGGCAGGTGTTCCTCAACTTGTTGGTGAACGCTGGTCAGGCGATCACCGCGGGCGCCCCGCGGGAAAATTGGGTCCGTGTTACGACGCGGGACCTGCCCGATGGGCGTGTCGAGATCGAGATCGCGGACACGGGGACGGGTATCTCGCCCGTCCACCTCGGCCGGATCTTCGATCCTTTCTTCACCACCAAGGTCGCCGGCGAGGGGACGGGCATCGGGTTGGCGATCTCGCAGACCATCGTCGCCGAGCTCGGCGGCGAGATCACGGTGGAGAGCGAGGTCGGGAAGGGCACACGTTTCTTCGTGCGCCTGCGCCGGGCCGAGGTCGGATCCGATTCAGCCGCGTCGACGAGCGACGGCACGAGCGAGACTCAGGGCGACGCGAGGGCTCGAATCTTGGTTGTCGACGATGAGCCGCTGATCCGAGAGATGGTCGCGGATGCTCTGGCGCGCCACGAGGTGGAGACTGTGGCTCGTGGCCTGTTGGCCCTCGAGCGGATCGTGGACGAGGATTGGGACCTGATCCTCTGCGACGTGATCATCCCGGAACTCACCGGGATCGAGCTGTGGCATCGGCTCCGCGAGCTTCGACCCGACGCGCTGGACAAGCTCGTGTTCATGACCGGCGGAGATTTCCCGGGCGGGGGGGGCAAGTTCCCCGAGGGCGCGAAAATCCGACGGCTCGAGAAGCCGTTTTCGATCCGTGCGCTGCGAGCTTTGGCGGAGCGCGCGGCGGAGTCGTCCCGGTCCTGAGGGTCCTGAGGGTCCTGAGGGTCCTGAGGGTCCTGAGGAAGCTCGGGCTCAGTCGAGGCCGAGGCGGGCCGCTGCCGACTCACCGCCGACCCGGGCGCGATCGTGGGCGGCATCGAAGTCGAGCTCCGGGCCGACCGCGACGATCCGATACGGGTTGATGCTGTCGTGGCTGGCGAAATAGTGGCGGGTGATGTGCTCGAAGTTGCAGGTCTGGGCGACGCCGGGGAGCTGATAGAGCTCGCGCACGAAGCCCCAGAGGTTTTGATAGTCCACGATCCGCTTGCGGTTGCACTTGAAGTGGGTGTGATAGACGAGGTCGAAGCGCAGCAGGGTCGTGAACAGAAAGATGTCGGCCTCGCTCAGCTGGGGGCCGGCCAGCCAGCGCTGTCGGCCGAGCAGGTCGTCCCAACGATCGAGACCCTCGAAGAGGGCCGCGACGGCTTGGTCGTAGGCACCCTGGGTGGTCGCAAAGCCCGACTTGTAGACGCCGTTGTTGATGGGCTCGTAGATGGCCTCGATGACGGCCTCGATCTGCGGACGCAAAGCGGGGGGAGCCAAGTCGACGGGTCGCAGGGCGAGGGGAGCCAGGCCCTCGCTGAACATACGCACGATCTCGCGTGACTCGTTGTTGACGATGGTCTCGCGCTCTCGATCCCAAAGTATGGGGACGGTCACCCGCCCGCTGAACTTGGGGTCGGCGGCGGTGTAGACCTCGCGCAGATACTCGCTGCCGAGCACCGCGTCGGCGCTCGCGCCCTCGACGCTCGGGTCGAAGCGCCAGCCTTGATCGTCCATGTAGTGATCGACCACCGAGACGTCGATGGCCTCCTCGAGGCCCAGGAGAGCCCGGGTGATCATGACTCGGTGCGCCCAGGGGCAGGCGTGCGAGACGTAGAGGTGATAACGACCGGCTTGCGGCGTGAACGCGGACCCCTGCTCGCTGCTCACGCGTGCGCGAAAACGGGTCTCCGGGCGAACGAAGCGGCCCTCGGAGTCGGGGACGTACCACTGTGTAGACCACTTCCCATCGACGAGACGTCCCATTATAGCGCCTACGCCGAGAGCCGGGACAGGTTACGGCGGGGTCAGGATGGGGCTCCCGTCGGGGACCGGGAGCCGGGCCAGCGGCACGATGCTGCGGCCGCCCACGGCGGGCACGGGCCAGGTCTGGATGCCCTCGGAGGTCGAGATCACGAACAGATAGCGGGGGTCGTCCAGGTCTTCGGCGAAGCGGAAGCGGACGCGGGTCGGGTGCCCGTCGTCGTCGCTCAAGATGGTCACGGTCAAGGTCGGATACTCGAGCACGTCGCCGGCGTGGAGCCGCTCGCTGTCGCGGCGAAAAAACAGCTCCCCGGCGGTGAGCATCCAGGCGCCGTTGATGGCCGAGAGCTCCAGAGTGTCGGCGGACGGTCGGAACGCAAACATGGCGAAGTCGCCGGTGAGGGCGAGGGCGCGCCAACTCCTGGGCACGGCCTGGCCGTTGGCGTGGAGCACATACTCGCCGTAGAGACCCACGGACTGGCTGGTGCCGGCGAGCATGATCACGTCTCGACCCTCGAGCTCTTGTTCGAGCAGGTTGCCCCGGGTGAAGGCCGCGATGTTGCTGGCCTGCATGGCGTCGAGGTGCATGATGTATCGGCTGCCCCACCTGAGGTCGTAGCCGACGTGGAGGGTGAGCAGGGCGGCCGCGGCGGGGAGGAGGGCGAGCCCACGCAGGCGAGCCCAGCGCGGGTTCTGGCGAGCCTCGAGCCCGCGCGCCCACAGCGATCGGGCACAGGCGATGATGATCCAGGCGACCAGGGGACAGGCGGCGAGCTGAACGAGCACCAACAGGCGTGAGTGGGCGGGCGCGACCGTGACGGGAAGCAGGCCGACGAGGCCGCCCACGAGCAGCGCACGCAGGGTCCGACGCTCCTGTTCGTGGAGGCCACCACGGGCGAGGGCGAGCACGAGCGCGGCGAGGCCCGTGCCCGCGACCCCGAACCATGCGTGGATGCGGTGGTAGTCCATGGGCCCCGGGTTCAGGGGCACGGTGAGGTCGTGCCACCAGGTCGCGGCGGGGTGTCGGAAGACGTGGATGGTGGCCGCCGGGAGCGACCAAAATGCGCCCGTGATCAGCTTGGGCATGCGTGTGGTCGCCCACCGCAGCCAGCCCAGGGGAGAGTGGACCGGGTCGGCGTAGACGTCGGCGCCGAAGGTCCCGTAGCCGAGCAGCTTGTGCACGGCCAGATAGAGGAACATGGGGACGAGGGCGGGCAGCAGGGCGCGCGCGCGCGTCCGCGAGCTGCGTGCAGGTGAATCGGCGCTCGTTTTCGCGGGCCCCCCGACCAGCCACTCCCAGGCGACCACGTACGCGACGATCGCCAGCCCGTACTCACCCGCGCACATACACAGGGCGATCAGGCCGGCCTCGAGCATCGGTCCGCGCTCTTTGACCCACTGGGGGGTGCTCGGATCGGGCGCCCGCCAGCTCAAGTGCACACGGATCGCCGCGAAACCGAAGGTCGCGCAGATCAGCACGCAGCGGTTGGCGAGCCAGCCCAGGGGCGAGACGAAGGCGGCCTCGCAGGCGAACAAGAGCACGGCCAGGATCGCCACCGAGCGCGGCAGCAGGCGCCGCGCGCAGAGCCCAAAGCTGACGATCATGGCCCCGAACCACAGCTGAGAGTGGATGTGCCAGGCTCGAGGTTGGTTGGGGAAGAGCAGGTGGTCGAGCCACAGCAGGACGCTCGCCAGCGGTCGGAACACGGTCCCGTGCAAGGTCGGCTCGGACCACCAGGGCGCCGTGCCCTTCTCGATGTGCTCGACGAGCAGGTCGCCCCGGCGCAGGAAGGCGTAGAGGTCGAAGGGGGCGTAGCCCCGGCCCGGGAACAGACCCGCGATCATGCCGTGTTGCATGAAGTCGTCGCTCATGGGGCCGATCTCGACGCTCCCCCAGCGCGTCGCCATGGCTGCGACGGCGACCAGGATCAGGCCGAGGGTCCACCATCGGCGCTCACCGTCGAGCTCGGGTGTGCGCGGACCCGGGGAGAGGGCCGAGCGCAGGGCTCGTCCAATCGCGTCGGCTGCTCCGCTCGATCCCCTTGATTCACTCATGTCGGCGCGTCTCCTTCGCCCGCCGACGGTGTCTGGATCGGGGAGGGCTCAGGGGCCGGGGGGTCGCTCACGTATCGGGTCCGCAGGCGCATGAAGGGGCGCTCGACCGCATTGAAAAACAGCACAGACAGGGCGATCGCGGCAGGGAAGGCCAGCAACAAGGTGTTGAGGGTCGCGTCGAGCATGGGGGGGATGCCGGGCCACCACTGGTGAAAAGGCAGCATGAAGCCGGGCATGTGCTCGCGCTCGAGGGGGTCGCCGAGGACCAGACCCACGACCATGAAGTGGCAGATATAGGTCGAGAAGCTCATGTCCCCCAGGAACGCAAATCCGCGCTTGAGGGGCTCCCAGAGCTTGGCCGCAACCGCGAGGTAGGTGAGCACCAGCATCAGGCAGACCAGGGATTCCCAGGTCGGCGCCCAGATTTTCCACCATGCCTGTTTGGGGTAGCCGCCGCTCTGGCTCAGGAACCACTCCCAGCCGAAGAACACGAGCAGGGCGGTCAGGAAACAGGCCCCCGGCCGCTCTCGCAAGCCCGCGGCGATCGCCTCGCTGATCGGGTTGCTGGGCCCGAGCAGGGAGACCCGCGGGTCTCGCTTCCAGCGCATCCACAGCCGGGCGCCGAGCATGCCGACCAAAAACGCATCGAGGCGGCCGGGGATCAGGTGCCAGTAGTGGAGGTCCCGGATGCTGTCACCCAGGTAGAAGCCGATCAGGCGCAGCCCGAGCATGAGGGCGATCATCCAGACCAGGGGCTTGGGACCCTGGCGGGTCATGATTGCGATCAAGAAGGGGAAGATCAGATAGAACTGAAACTCGACGGCGACGGTCCAAAACGCGGTCGTGACGGGGTGAAGGCGCAGGGCCGCGTCGCTCATGTCCCCGAAGATCGTGACCGTCGTGATGAAGCGGTCCCACTCGAAGCGGTCCGGGTACAGGGCGATGCCGAAGAACAGGGCGGTCAGGAACACGGGCATGACCCGCAGGACCCGGTTGCGCAGGTACTTTCCGTAGGCGAGCTGTTTGCCGAACCCGACCAGCGTGAAGATGAACCCGCTGACGATGAAGAACACCGTGACGAAGACGTGGGTCTCGATCAGGGGCGCGAACAGGGGCGAGCTGGCCTTGGGCCAGTTGTTCCAGGTGATCGGGGGCCCGTAGTGCATGCCCAGGGAGACCCAAAATCCGTGGTGAAAGAGCACCATGAACGCGGCGAAGCCCCGCAGGTGATCGAGACCTTCGATGTACGCGATGTTCAGGCTCGAGGCCGCGCGCGAGGCCGTCTTGGGCTCGGTCACCGGCGCCAGCATAGGCTGCCGGCGCGGCTCGGGGCAAAGCCTGCGCGCAGGGTCTCTGGGGAACGCGCGCTTGGATCGTGTCCCCTGATCAGGGGAGGTCAGGGGAGGTCAGGCGAGATCAGGTGAGATCAGGTGAGATCAGGGGGTCTCGACCACGAGCACCCGTTGGTTGACGGGTAGGTCCGTGAACACCTGCTGGATCCCACTGGCGGGCCAGGTCACCCGCAGCTGGTCGATCTTCGAGGCCGAGCCCACACCGAAGTGTGCGCTGCGCTCGGAGTGGCCGAGGAAGCTCTGGCTCGAGCCCCCGACCTCGTGAAGCTGGGTCTCGCCGTCGGCGCTGACCTCGATACGCGCGCCGAGGCCGTCTCGATTCGAGATCGTGCCCTCGACGTCGACCTTCAGCCAGCGGTTGGCGCTCACCGTGTCGTTGCGCCAGAGTTTTGGGGGCCCGCCGTTGTTGGCCAAGAACAGGTCGATGTCCCCATCCCGGTCGTAGTCGAAGCCGAGGAAGCCCCGGCCTTGGCCGTCGTCGACGAGGCCGAACTCGGGAGGGTTCTCGACCATGGTCCCGTCTTCGTGGGTCCAGGAGACTATCGGGTCGTCCGAGTAGAGGGTCGCGCGCCAGCCGTTGGTCATCGCTAGATCGAGGTCGCCGTCGTTCTCTTGATCGAAGAACACGGCGCCCCAGCCCCAAAATCCATCGCGGACCCCATAGGTGTCGGTCTGGTCCGAGAAGCTCCGCTCGCCCTCGTTGATGTAGAGGCGGTTGCCGGAGGAGTAGGGGCCCATCACCGAGCTCACGAACCAGTCGAGGTCCCCGTCGCGGTCGATGTCGGCGAGCGCCGAACCCATGCCGCTCTCGTCGGTGCCCACACCCGCGGCGAGGGTCTTGTCGAGGAAGGTCCCATCGCCGTTGTTCCAAAACAGGCGGCTGCATCCAAAGTCGGAGGTCAAGAGCAGCTCCACCCAGCCGTCGCCGTCGAGGTCGCCCCAGTTCGCGGTCAGGACGAAGGTGCCGATGGTCGGGGTTTCCGAGAGCAGATGGACGCTGTCGACGTTGACTCCAGCCAGATCGGTGACGTCCTCGAAGGCCCCGGGCTCGAGGGCGCCCCGGTTGTGGAGCAGGCGCGCGCTCGAGGGGTGCAGGCCGATGGCGCTGTTGCGCCAGTCACCCACATAGAGGTCGAGGTAGCCGTCATTGTCGAAGCCGCCCGCGGCCGCGGTGGTCCCGGTCAGGGGGTGTCCGGTCTCCAAGGTCGCGCCGCGGGCCAGGGCCTCGTCTTCGTAGAAGCCCTCGTGGTTGATCATCAGGTGGTGGCGCAGCCCCGAGATGGTCGTCAGGTAGAGGTCCTGGTCGCCGTCGTTGTCGAGGTCGAAGAACAGGGCGCCGCTGAGGTTGTCGAGACCGGCGAGGCCGATCTCCGAGGTGATATCTTCGAAGCTGCCGTCGCCCCGGTTTCGGTACAGGATCAGAGAGTCGTAGATCCGGGTGACGGCGAGATCGACCCAGCCGTCGACGTCGACGTCGGCGACGGCTGCCCCGGCCGCCACCCAGTCAGCGCTGCAAAAAAAGTTGTCCTTGGGCGGAGTGAGGGTGTCGATCAGGCAGTCGGGGGGCCCGGCTAGGCCCACGCCGTTGGTGTGGGTGATGCCGGCAGAGAGGGTGACTTCGCTGAACAGGACCTCGGTCTCGATGCAGCAGGGCAGGTCCCCCTGGGGCACATCGAGGCCGCCGTCCTCATCGGGGAGGCCCCCGTCTGCATCTGCATCTGCATTTGAGTCTGCGTCTGTCGTGTCAGTGTCGCCGTGGGAGTCGGCTCGGCTGTCGGCCTCCGAGTCGCCCGGGCCCGCGCTCGATTCGTCTCCGAGCGCATCGGCCCCCTCGCTACTGCGGGTGTCGCCACTGACCGTGGGGGCGACCAGGCAGGCTGGGACACAGACCAGCAGGGCCGCCAGAGCGCGGGCGTGGTGAGGTCCCCGGAACACGCCCCGAGTCTATCGCCGAGCGTGGGGGCTGTCGACGCAGGGGCGGATTCCAGTATCGATAGATTGGAACAGTCGGGAACAGTCGGGAACAGTCGGGAACAGTGTGGAGATAGACCTGGGCGCTGGGGGCGGGATACCTTGGGCAGCCCATGAGCAGTCCCGCCCAGGTCGACGTCAGCGATGCCCTCGACGACCTCGTCAATCAATTTTCGGACTCCATGTCCTTCTTCCGCGAGCTTATCCAAAACGCGCTCGACGCCGGCAGCTCAGAGGTCGACGTCGACCTCGAGTTCGAGCCCAGCGCCGCGGACCAGGGGGTGGGGGCCATGGTCATCGAGGTCAGGGACTACGGCGAGGGCATGGACCGGGAGATCATCGACAGCAAGCTGACCCGCCTGTTCTCGTCGGCGAAGGACGGGGATATGACCAAGATCGGCAAGTTCGGGATCGGCTTCGTCTCGGTGTTCGCCATCGAGCCGGACGCGGTCTGCGTGGACACGGCGCGGGGTGGGGAGGCCTGGCGAGTGCTCTTCGACAGGCAGCGCAAGTTTCGACGCCTGCGCCTGGACGAGGCCATCGAGGGCACGGTCATCCGCATCATCAAGCGCTCGACCCGGGCCGAGTTCGAGGGCTTTGTGATTCGGGCCGAAGAAGTGGTGCGCTACTGGTGCCGGCACGCGAGGGGGGAGGTCCGGGTCGGGGGTGTGCTGATCTCCGAGCCCTTTGGTCTGCGCGCGCCGATCAAGCACAGTCACCGCGACGAGTTCTCCGAGATCGAGATCGGCCACCGGGACGCGGGCCAGACGATGCACGCCTACTTCAACGGTGGCCTGACCTTGGTGGAGGCCGGCGACGACCACCAAAGTGCGATCGAGGCCCTGCGCGGCCTGTGTTTCAAGGTCTCCTCGCCCTACCTCGAACATACCTTGACTCGCGACGATGTGATCCAAGACGGGCAGTTCCAAAAGGTGGTCCGCAAGCTCGGGGAGCTCGCCCGTGGGCCGTTGCGGGCGCGGGTCTTTGAAGCGCTCGACGCGGTACTCCGGCGACCCCGAGGGAGCGAGGCGGATCTCGATCTCTACCTCTACCTGCGCGCCGCGTTGTGGCATATCGAGGACAGCGGAGGGGACATGTCGCGTGCGGAGCGGAAATCGGTCTGTGCGCGGGCCCCCAGCGGGCAGCTCTACACCTGGTCGAGTCTGCGCAAGGCCGTGAGCAAGGCGGATGAGCTCATCTTTTGTGATTGTCGTACACCGCTCTCGGACGCGGCCGAAGCCGCGGGGTTGCCGGTGGTGCTCACCTGGTCGAAGTTCGAGTTCGAGTTCGAGGACGGGTTCGAGGACGACGACAGCCTGAGCTCGCTGTGCGATGCGATGGGCCGGCTGTGTGGAGGGGTCGATAGGGTGCGCTGGCTGGGTGTGGCCTATTTCATGCCTCTCGCGCCAGAGCCCGCCGAGCGCACCCAGTGGGAGCCCCTCGAGCGGGCGCTCCTGGATCTGCTCGACGACTCCGGGCACAAGATCGCCGGGTGTCGATTCGCCCGCTTCGGGGCCAGCGGCAGCCTCTTGGGGGACCGGGTGGCGGTCAGTCAGCGCGAGTTCGGGGCGCTGACGCCGGCGGACGAGGCGGCGACGATGGCGACGGGCCTGTTCTCCCGCCGGCGGGTGCTCGTGGTCGACGCGGACCACGAAGCCGTGCGCACCGCGCTGGGCCTGTCCCGGCGCGAACCCGAGCTGGCCGCCTATCAGCTCGCCAAACTCTTCATGCTCACGCGCGGCTCGATCGCGCCGGAGCTCGACTCTGAACTGGCGGCCATCGCCATGCGCGCGAGAAAGCTGCGATGTCAAAAGCTGCCGATTTGATCGCTTCTCTGGGAGCCGGGGCCGAGCTCGACTCGGAGGGCGAGTTCTCTCTCGACCGGGACAAGGCGCGTCAAAAGATGCGCCAGTTTCAACTCGCCGATCCCCACCGCTATGTGCTCGCCCTGGTCGAGGCCGCGGCGCTGCGCGGGGCCACCCAGGTCGACTTCGAGATCGACGCCGACGACATGCGCATGCGCTTCGACGCGGCCTTGGTGTGGGCGGACCTCGACCAGCTCTACACCTCGCTGTTCATCGATCGGACCCAGGTCGAGGTCCGAGCCCGCCGGCAGCTGGCCCTGGCCTGCAACGCGGTGATGGCCCTCAATCCGGCCTTCGTGCGGATCGAGAGCGTGGACGCGCAGGGTCGCTACATTCGGGCGCGCCTGCGCCCGGATGCAGACGATGAACTCGAGCGTTTCGAAGCGGATCACGAGCAGACTCGGCGCTGCGATCTGAGCGGCCCGGCGACTCGAATCCACGTCAAAGATCGCTTTCGTCCCGGGCTCCTGGTCCGTTTTCTGCTCGACCTGAGCGGGAAGATTCCCGAGGAGCGACTGCTTCGGGCCCGCTGTGCCATGTCCGGCCTGAGCATCAGCCTCGACGGTGTGGCGATCAGCGCGGGCCTGCCCTCGACCCTGGTCTGCGCCGTGGAATTTGAACGCGGGACCCTCTCGGGTGTAGGGGGCCTCGACCCCGATCCACGGGGAGGAGGGACGGCCGTGGTCCTGCTCTCGAACGGGGTGGAGATAGCGACCCACGAACTCGGTGGGGTGCGGCGTGAGCAGGCCGGCGCAGCGCGTGGATCTGGGGCGGGTGCCCCCGGGCTGCGGTTTTGGGTCGACGCGCCCGATTTTCGCAAGGACGTGTCTCAGGGAGATATCGTCCGCGCCGATCCAAGCTACGAGCGCATGCTCGCGGCCGTGGCCTCGGCGACCGAAGAGGTCATGGGGAAGGTCGCCGAGACCTGGCTGGCGGGGAGCTTTGGGGACCGCAGCGCACCCACGCGAGACGAGATGTTCGAGCGGCTGCGCGCGTACTTCCTAGAGGTCGCGGATCCGAGTTGCCTGGGCGCGGACGTGGGGCCCCTGGGCCGGCTCGCCGAGCTTCCCCTTTGGCGTACGGCCGATATGCGCTGGCTCAGCGCCAACGCGATCGTCGACGGCGCCGATCCGGAGCGCGGGATCATGTTCAGCGCCCAGCGTTTCGAGGGGGTCGTCCCCCTGGGCTGGGGCCCGGTGATCTATGTGGACACCTCCGCAGAGATCGCTGCGGTCGAGCGCCTGTTTCCGGGTGCCGAAGACGTGAACTCGAAGTTTGGGAAGGCGGTCGAGAGGGAGCGTGCGCGCCGGCGCTGGCGCGCTCAAGTTCACGACGGGCGGCTACCCGCGGGACAGCGCCACCAGGCGGTGCGCTTCAGCGAAGGGGAGGTCTCGGGGGAGGTGGCGCTCATCCATGGTTCGAGGTCGAGCGTGCGCGTGGTGGTCGAGGGCTGCCTGCTGTGCGAGCTCGGGTTCGAGCACCCGGGGGTCGCCGTCAACGCGGTGTTGTCGGGGCCCTTCGCCGTGATCAGCGACTACTCCCGACCGAGCCGAGATCGGCGCTTCGCTCGGGCCCTGTTGCTGCTCTTGAGCCGGGTCCCGGCGGCCTTGGTCGCGCGCATGGACGAGGTCGAGATCCGGGCCATGGTCGGCCGAGTGCTGGGCTGGCTGAGTGCACCAAAGCTGCGCCGCGACTGGCTCGAACTGTTCGGGTACAAGGGCAGCGCCGATCGACTGTTGGCCGAGGTCGGCGGCTCTGTTCGTCTGCCCGCTCTGGGTGTGGGTCTGGGCGCGGAACTCGGTCCGGGGGACCCGGCCTCGCTCACGGCGCTCGGCCGTTGCGTCGAGTTTCCGACGGTCGACTCGGACCGGGTGAGCCTGGGGGAGCTGGAGCGCGAACGGTGGGCTCGAGAGCGTGAACGGGGCAAGATCTTGGTGGTCCAAGACGCGGTGGTCCGCGACGCGGTGTTCCTCGACGCGTTGGTCCGTCGTCCGCTGCTCCGAGAGCGGATCGTGGCCGCGAGCGCTGCAGATCGACAGCTGCTCGCGGCTATCTTTGGAGCCGAGGCGATCCACGACGATACTCGGGCGTACCTGGCCCAGTTCAAGCGGCGCGCGTTCCTGGCTCGGCCCGAGCGTCTCCCCGAGCTGGGGAGCTCACGCAAGGTCGCGCTCGCGGGAGGCCAGGGCGAGGGGGAGTCGGGCGACCCGGCGGTCTCGGGCCTCGTGGGTATCGATTGGGAGGCGCCTGGAGACTGGGAGCCCGGGGTCCCGGGGCGCGCGAAAATCGAGGTCTTTGTCGAGGGGCGGGCGCTGTGTGTGATCGAGGATCGGGCCTGGCTGCCTGGGGTGGAGGCCGCTCTGAGTTGGGTGGGGGCGCCCGTCGACGAGGACTGGGAGGGGCTCGCCGGATCGACGGCGCCCCTGCGAGAGGCCCTCGAGCGGGGCCAGGTCGAGCTGCTCCGGGCGTGCGCGGAGCAGGCCAAGGCGCGGGGGGAGCGAGGGGAGCGACCCGACGAAGACCAGCGCCGCCTGTTGTGGCTGGGCCTGGCAGCGTCGTTTTTGTCGACCGAACACGCCGCGCTCTGGCGTGCGATCCGGTCCACGAAGAGGGACCAAGCGGCAGCTGTCGACGCCTATTTGGAGGTCCTCGACTTGTCTCCGTGGGTCCCCCTGTCGACGGTCACGGCGGCGATCACCCAGGATCTCGGCTCGGGGCGAGTGCCCCTGGCCAGCGACATCCTCGAGTTTGCCGGGATCTCGGAGCTGCCCACCGGGCGCCGAGAACGGAGCTTTCACAGGCGGGTGCTCGGTCTGTTCTCCAGCCTCGAGCGAGCACCGATCTTGCTGTTGGCCAACGGGGCCCTCACGTCCTTGGCCGAGCTCGCGGCTGCCGACTTGGCCAGCGACGAGATCGCCCTGATCCACGACTCGGCGCTCGAGTACGACTGTGCACAGCGCCTGGTCCTGCGTGTGGATTGGGTCGACTGGATAGGTCTCTCGCGCCTGTTCCCCGTCGCGCAACTCGTGGACGCGGAGGCGTGGATTCATGAGCGACGCCAGCGCGAGGTCTTCGAGGCCCGCAGGGAGCTCGAGACCATCGCTCTCCCCCGATGGACGACCTTGCTGAGCGTCGACTTCGAGGAGCAGGGTTTCTCGGGGCAGCTCGGGATCCCCCGGCGACCACCCGCGCTGGGCGACATGGTGCGCATCACGCTGTGCCACGCCCGGCGGACCGTGACCGAGCTCGAGCTGCCCGCATGCATGCCTGTGGTCGGGATCGTCGATGATGCTCAGGCCGAGCTCGACCCTGATTTTTGTGGGGTCGATGTCGATGGTGCGCGCATCGATGATCTGCGTCAGTTCGTCTCGAAGCTGGTCTCGGAGCGCCTCTTGCCCGCATTGGCGGCGGCCTACGGGGGCTTCGACGAGGACCAGTGGGAGCTCGCCTGGCTGTGGATGTTGGCCTACTGGGTTCGCCATTGCCCGGGAGGTGGGGACTGGACCAAGCGCCTCGACGACGCGGGGGACCGCTTCGCCGGGCTTCCAGGTTTCGTCGACGTCGACGGGACCCCGCGATCGTTGCTCGACCTGATCGCCCGCAACAAGAACCAGGGCTGCCTGTGGTACCTGGAGGGCAGGCCCGAGTTTCGCTCTCGCCTGCCCTTCCCGGTGCTGGCCCGTCGCCCCTTTGAGAGGGCGCCCCTCGAGGCCCTGTTCGACACGGTCACTGATTTTGGTCCCCGCTGGAAGGCCCGGGATCGGGGTGAACAGAGGCGAGGGGCGGCCGCGCCCTCGCCGGCTGCGGTGAGCCCCGAGACGGCGTTGGTGAGCCTGAGTCTCGAGCGTCGGGGCATGGTCGGCGTGATCTGGCTGCCCGAGGCCTACCCCTTCGACGCGGGGGTGTGCCTGGGCGCGGAGGGCAAGGTGGTGGAGGTCGCCAACCCCGTGCCGGCGCTCCCGATACAAGGGGTGATCACGGGCCTCGAGGCCGACGACGAGTTCAGCCGCGCCGAGCTCAGCGGCGTGCAGCGGCGCAACTTCGAGACCCGCGCCGTCACGCTCTACTCCGGCCTGCTGACCGCCCAGCGAGACGACCTCGCGCACCCGGAGCGGGCTGATTTCATGGCTCTGGACGAGGTCCGCCGCCGCGAGCTGCGTGGGGCGCAGCTGCGGGCCGCGGCTATCGAGCTGGTTCGGGCCCGCCTTCGGGGGGAGCGCTTCGACGCGATCGCGGGGGGTCTGATCACCCGCCTGCGCAAGGCCCCCCTGCTGCGCCTGGCGACCGGTCGCTCGATCTCCATCGACGTCGCCGAGCGGCTGCGCCCTCTCGAGCTCGGGCACCTGGGTCTGTGGGATCCAAATACCCCTGCGCCGAGTTCGACGGATCGAGGCGAGGAGCTCTCGGTCGGGTCGGAGGGGTCGGAGCGAATCGACACGCTGGCAGGCGGAGCAGGTGTATCCGGGGGCTCAGGTGTATCGGGGGGCTCAACCGATGGCCTCGAGTCGGCCGCCTGCGACCCCAGCCCCGCGCGGGTCGACGCCCCCCGCCCCGATCCGATCGCGGTGATGCTCGAGGCCATCCGCGACGAGCTGCGCATGGTTCGAGAGGTCGATCCGGGCCTGCTCGCGGAGGGCCGACTCGACGCCATCGCGGCTCGACCCGGGGGCGGTGGGCAGCTCGTGCGGATCCACGACGGGGTGGTCTTCGATGTCGCCCATCCCCTCTTTCAGGAGGCCCTGCGGGACCCGGACCCGACCTGGATCAGCTTCCTGGCTTCGCTCGCGTTCACGGCCCTGAACACCTGGCTGGAGGAGGTCACGGATGCAGACGAGCGCAGCTTTCATGTCGCCCACGGCCAGCTCTTGCTGGCGGCGATGGTCACCGAACTCTGAGCGACTCAGACCGCGAGGTCGTCGATCATGGCGCAGCCCAGGGCGGTGGCGGCGGCCAGGGTCTCGAGCTCGGCCAGGGCGTCCGTGGCCAGACTGTTGCTGAGCAGGCGCTGCCGAAGGGGTTCGAGCATGGTCGGCTCACCCCCGGCCCAATCGATGAAACAGGCCAGAGCCCGGGCTTCGTCGAGGGGCAGGGGTTGTCCCCGCAGCGCGAGGGTGTGGTAGCCGATCGTCGTCAGGCGATCGAGACCCTCGCGCAGGACTGTGTCGAGGTGGCGCTGATCGGTGGCCAGACACCACAGGACCCGGTTGCGCAGGCGGTGGCTGAGGCCCCGCAGGGCCCGCTCGAGCTCGTGGCGTAGATCTACGGGGGAGATCGTGAGCGCCGCGAAGGGGTCCTCTCCAGCGAGGACCACGTTTCGAGCCTGCCATTCGGCGATCTCGAGGGCCTGAACATCGACCGAGCCGAGCAGCTCGATCTGGGTGAGGACCCGGACCTGGAGACCCCCGCGAAAGGTCGGGGCGAGGGCGAGGGCGAGGGATTCGAGGGCTTCGCGCGAGAGGTCGTCGGCGATCACCAGAAGCTCGGCGCCACCTCGGTAGTTGCGGTTTGGGCCAGCGGCCGCGCCGACCAAACAGATCGCGCGCAGCTGCTCACCGAGCGCGTCGAGGGTGCTTCTGGTGGCGTTCTCGACCAGCGTGCGGATTGCAGCTGGCAGCCACTCCAGTGCCTGGGCCATGCCTCAGCATACCCAACCCTCGGCGAAGGCGGAAAAAAGCCGATCAGGCGTAGGCCCCGGTCTTGGCGAGGACCCGTTTTTGGGACTGGAGCAGGACCCGGCCGGGGCCGCTCATGCGGGTCATGAACAGACCTTCACGCCCAAACAGCATCTTGACGATCCCTCCGACGGTGACCACGTCGTAGTCCGTACCCGAGGAGAAGGCCGCCAGGTTTCCGGTCGAGATCGTGAGCTGCTCGCCCGGATCGAGGTCCCGCTGCACAAAATCACCGGCTCCGTGGATGAAAACGAGGCCGTGGCCGGAGATCTTTTGGAGCAGCAAGCCGGCACCTCCGAACAGGGCCGCACCGAAGCGGCGGGCGACCGTGACCTCGATCTTGACGTCGCCCAGGGCTCCCACAAAGGACCCGGCGGTGCAGGTCACTGGACCCTGGGCCAGGTCCCACACGGCGATCTTGCCGGTCTCGTTGGCGCCGAGCACGACGCGGGCTCCGGGGCTCGTCGCGGTGATATAGGTCATGGCGAGACCCTCGCCGGAGAGCAGGCGTGAGACCGCCGCACCGGGGATCTTGAGGCCCCAGTCGATGCCGGTCTCGTGGGCCACGATGGCTCCTTTGCTCGCCCAGATGGCCTGACCACTGGCGAGGGTCAGCTCGACGGTCTGAGCGATCTCGCCGTGGAGCCGGTAGGTCCCTCGCAGGCCGTCCGGGACGGCGGGCTGGGTCAGGAGTTGGAGACCGGTGCTGGGCTCGTCGTGCATGTCCGCATCATAATCGGAGCACGCGGTCGTCGAGTCCCGGCGCTACCATGGGGCCATGCGAATTTCCTCGCTGGTGCTCTCGATCTTGCTCCTGCTCTCGCCGCTCGGCTGCGAGCTGGCGGTGGATCCGGGCACGGCCGCGCCCGCTATCCAGGAGATCGGAGCTCCGGTCGCCAAAATTCAGGCGACCCGGCTGGAGGCCCACGGCCTGACCCGCATCGACAACTATTACTGGCTGCGCGAGCGCGAGGACCCCGAGGTGCTCGCCTATCTCGAGGCCGAGAACCGCTACACGGAGGCGATGACCGCCCACACGGCGGACCTGCGCGAGAGCCTGCGCAGCGAGCTCAGCGGGCGCATCAAACAGGATGACGCGAGTGTCCCCTACCAACTCGGGGACTACTTCTACTACTCCCGCTTTGAGACCGGGGCCGACTTCCCCGTCTACTGTCGCAAGCGTGGCTCCCTCGACGCGGCCGAGCAGCAGACCTTGGATGTCGGTGATCTGGCCCAGGGGCACGACTATTTTTCGGTCACGGGTGTGAAGGTCAGCCGAGATCAGCAGCTGCTCGCCTACGCCTCCGATACGGTGGGCCGGCGCATCTACACCCTACAGGTCAAAGACCTGCGCACGGGGGCGACCCTCGACGATGCGATCCCCGAGGTCACGGGGGACTTCGAGTGGGCCAACGACAACCGTACCTTGTTGTACACGAAGGCGGATCCGGAGACCCTGCGCAACGACCGGGTCTACCGCCACGTCCTGGGGACGGACCCGGCCACGGACGTGCTCGTGTACGAGGAGAAGGACCCCACCTTCGAGGTCTGGCTGGGCAAGACCAAATCGCGTGAGTATCTGTTGCTCGTGTCGTCGCAGACCCTCAGCGACGAGGTCAGGGTCATCGATGCGGACGCCCCGGCCAGCGAGGCGCGGGTCCTCCTGCCGCGGGAGCGGGGCCACGAGTACGACGTCGAGCACTACGGCGACCACTTCTATTTCCTGACCAACGACCAGGCCGAGAACTTCCGCCTGGTCCGGGCGCCCGTCGACGCCCCCGGGCGCGCCGACTGGGAAGAGGTCATCCCGCACCGCGAGGATGTCCTGCTCGAGGACTTCGAGATCTTCGCCGATCACCTGGTGCTCGAGGAGCGCTCGGGCGGACTCCTCGACCTGCGGGTGCGACCTTGGGACGGCAGCCCCGAGCACAGCGTGACCTTCGATGAGCCGGCCTACGTGGCCTATGTGAGCGTCAACCTCGAGTTCGACACCCAGGTGCTGCGCTTCGCCTATTCGTCCCTGACCACGCCCTGGTCGGCGTTCGACTACGACATGGGGACCCACGAGCGGGTCCTGCTCAAGCAAGACGAGGTCTTGGGGGGCTTCGACGCTGCGAACTATGTCACCCGCCGGGTCGTCGCCGAGGGCCGCGACGGGGTCGGGGTGCCCGTCACCTTCGTCCATCGCAGGGACACGGCCCTCGACGGCACGGCGCCGACGCTCATGTACGCCTACGGCTCCTATGGATCGAGCATCGACCCGTGGTTCTCGGAGAACGCCCTGAGCCTGCTCGACCGGGGCTTCGTCTACGCCATCGCCCATGTCCGCGGCGGGGAGGAGCTGGGTCGGGCCTGGTACGAGGACGGCAAGCTGCTCAACAAGAAACACACCTTCACCGACTTCATCGACGCCAGCGAGTTC
Source organism: uncultured Nannocystaceae bacterium (assembly GCA_964451725.1). Lineage (GTDB taxonomy): Bacteria > Myxococcota_A > Polyangia > Nannocystales > Nannocystaceae > Plesiocystis. Next base: position 53,382 of record CAYVJQ010000006.1, read on the forward strand.
ATGGTCGAGGCTCGCTATGCCGACCCGGATCGGCTCTACGCCTACGGGGGGAGTGCGGGAGGGTTGCTGATCGGGGCGGTCCTCAACATGCGCCCCGAGCTCTTCGACGGGGCGATCGCCGCGGTCCCCTTCGTCGATGTCGTGACCACCATGCTCGACGACAGCATCCCCCTCACGACCGGCGAATACGACGAGTGGGGCGACCCCAATAGGCGCGAGTACTACGACTACATGCTCTCCTACTCGCCCTACGACAACGTCGAGGCCAAGGCCTACCCCGCCTTGCTGGTGACCACGGGCCTGCACGACTCCCAGGTCCAGTACTGGGAGCCGGCCAAGTGGGTGGCGAAGTTGCGCGCCCACAAGACCGACCAAAACCCTCTGCTGCTGCGTACCGACATGAGCGCGGGCCACGGGGGCAAGGCCGGGCGTCTCCAGCGTCTGGACGAGGTCGCCTTCAAATACGCCTTCTTGCTCGATCTCGCCGACATCCACGAGTGAGTATCGACAAACGAGGCAACTCCGCACGAGCCGTTTTTTCGTAGAGGGCGAGGCGCTGAAACGCAGTTGTACCGGGCGTACGACAAGTTTCAGCAATGTGGCCCTCGGCGGGGGCCGAGCGAGGTGTCGTGAGGGCTTTCGCCACGTGCCGCTGGGCTGCGACATCCAACTCCCGGCTGAAGTTACCGCTTAGTCCTCGAACTCGATGGTCAGCTGGGAGGAAATGCCGTTGCGCTCGTAACCGACGGTAACCGAAGTTGCCGTCGACAGGGATGAGTTGATCGGCGCCCAGTTGTCCATGTCCCCGACGTCGTAGCCGTCGATGTCGACAACGATGTCATCGACCTGGATGCCGAGTTCGCTGGCGAGGCTCCCCGAGGGGACCGACGTGAACTTGTAGCCAATGGTCGGGCCAGTGGGTGCGTACTCCTCGACCTCCGCCGCAACTTCGACGATGTACTCCTCGGGGTTGTCGCGGATCCAGTCAACCAGTTCTTCGGTCAACTCACAGGTTCCCGTCGAACATGAGACATGCTGGCTTGGGTCATCGAGTGGCTTCCCCATCCCGGTCTCGTCGGTTCCGACTTCATCGTCGCCCACACACGGGTATGGATTCGGGTCCGAACTATCCGGGTCGAAATGTGCGTTGCAACCGGTTTTGAGATCCTCCGGCGGATAGTTGGCGGCGACCGTCGTGGCGCAGGTGTTCGAAGCATGTTCATGGCGTCAGCACGGTCCGCGCATGCATCCACCGTGTTGGCCTCCATGTCCTCCAGGATCTCGTCTAAGGTCTCCCCCAACTCGGCGTTGTTCTCCAAGTAGGCGAGCACGAGCGCGTGGTTGTTAATGCAAAGACAGTGGTCTTTGTGCATGGGGTAGCCGGAACTGCCCACCACCGCGACGGTGTTCGTTCCGATCAGCCCGGTCGCCCCATCGGCGCTCCATCGCCACTTTCTTCCCGGGCTCGGATCGCTACAGCACGGTCCGAGGTCGCCACACCCCGGAGCAACCAAACAATAGAGAAACACGGTGGCGATGTTCGCCAATAAGGTTGCTTTGTGAATCATGAGTGGCTCCCGAGGCAGGACGAGAATGCCAAGGTCTCGATTTTACACGGTGAGGTCTCCAGTTCATTGGTATGGCCGAGGTACTCCTCGCACGTAAGCTGTGTCACGCATTCCCGCATCTCGAACGCGAGTTCCCGGCAGTCAGGGTGTCTCCAGAGTGTGAAATCAGGACGATCGCAATCTTGGGTGCACTCAGAAATCGATGAGTACGCGAGGTCCGGGTGGTTGCACTCAAACGCCTGTTCGCACTGCTGGGTGCAACTCTCGGTGTAGCTCGGGTCAGCTTGCCGACTACACCCCACCACCACGCCCAGCACGGCTGCGGCCGCTAGCAACGCTGGCCCACGACCTCTGCCGGCTTCTCGGATCCAGTTCTTCACGGTAACTATGGTAGTCTAACTGGGCGAAGACCACCAACCGGAAGATGTCGACGAAAGTGAGGCAGGTTTCGTTCGAGTTTAGTGTCCCATCGACGGTGTCGGTCGGGCCGAGATAGTCGAGTCAGAGGGCTGGTTGATCCAGACTTCGGTCGGGAGCTGCGGCGGCGTGGGTGGGCCTTTGGGGAAGCGCTCGGGGTGGGCTTCGAAGGCCGCGGCGAGCGTATGGGCGTGGAGTCGGTAGGGGACCAGAGGGCCCAAATCAGAGACCGCGAGGCAGGAGTCGAACCTGCTGTGCGCGTGAGCGCAGCGCTTTTACAGAGTGGTGCCCCACCGTGGAGCCTCTCGCGGATAGTCGGGACGGCCGGATTTGAACCGGCGACCTCCTCACTCCCAGTAAGGCGCGCTGACCAAGCTGCGCCACGTCCCGAGGTCGTGTCTATGTTCGTGGAAGTCGAGACGGTGGGGATCGAACCCACGACCCCCCGCTTCCAAAGCGGGCGCCCAACCATCAGGGCCTCGTCTCGAGGTGTCGGGATGGCTGGATTTGAACCAGCGGCTTCTCGGTTCCGAACCGAGCGCGCTACCAAACTGCGCTACATCCCGACTATATGCATTTCTTCCAAAGGCGGATGAATGACAATGACATCACTCCTGAACCCGGGAGAGAAGTCAGGCTTGCCTGACTTCCCCGAGTACACTGGTGCGCGTGCGCGCACCCTCGCCTACGCGAGAACCTCGTTCTCGAGTTGTGGTGCTCCTCCGACCGGAGAAGGGGGCTCAGCGGCCCCTGGCGGGCCTGATGGGGCTAGCGCGGCTGATGGGGCGAGCAGAGTATGGATACGGCAGGCTCGACAGCGTGTGCTGAAGCTCGACCATTCCCAAGTGCTGCGTGTTCGCGTTCATGTCCATCACCAATGCCCCGTTGGAGCTCTGTGTATGTAACCGCGAGGGTGGGGGTGGTCAAGGTAAAGCATGAAGAAAAGGTGGGCCCGCACCTCGCCCCCGACGAAACATCCTGCGCGAGGGGACGCGATGGGTTCACCACGGGCTGCTAAGCTCGGCCATGCTCAGGCGCGCTCGAGTCAGGTCTGGATCGATGAAGAGGATGCCGACGTCGATGTGGTCCCGTGCTTCGAGGTGGGTGTGTTGCATCTTGCTGGGCCTGGTGGGCTTGGGCTGCGCCGGGTCCGACGAGGGGACCAAGGTGGCTTCCGATCTGAACCAGGGTCCCGCGGTCGATGCTGGGAGCGAAGTCAAGGGGGGCGAAGAGGGCTCGCTCGTCGCGGTCGGAGCATCGACTTACGTCGGTCGGGAACTGCCGCTTCACTGGCTCGCCGAGCTGCGCCTCGAGGGTGCCGACGCAGACGGGCGGCTCCTGACTCTGGCCGCGGGGTTCATAGCGACCGCAGAGTGCAGCGACTGTGGGGCTCCGCGCTACGCGACCTTCCTTGCGGTCCGCTGCCCGAGCGAGGACCGCTGCGAGCTGTTGACCGCAAACTGCGAGCTCAGCCTGGCCAAGTCCGAGGGCGAGCGGGTGCTCGTCTCCATGACCGCGGTCGAGGGCAGCGAGGCCCCGGAGCGCTGCGAGGGCTACTCGGGGACCTTCGAAGCGACGCCCGCACCCGAGTAGTCGAGAACTCTGGGCGAGGCCGCGGCCGAGGGGCCTCGCAGCGTCGCACCCGAACCAACAAAGAGGGGCCCTGATGGGCCCCTCTTTGTGTGTAGGCCCGGTGGCCTCAGTTCATTTGGGTCCAGCCGAAGCCGCCGCATCCCGCGTCGAGATCGCCGGGATCGGCGCTCCCAGCCAGGGCGGCATCGAGGTCGGCTCCATCATAGACGGCCTGGCAGTAGTAGAGCGTCGCCTCGACGTAGGTCCACTCGAAGCGGCTCCACAGCTCCGGGAAGAACTCGTTCGCGGCGTCGTTTTGGGCGACCAGGTATTCCTCGTCGTTGTCCCACTGGTCGATGTAGAAGCTGCCGCCACCGTTGACCCAGGACTCGGCGGTGATCGTGTGGGAGTCACCCCACTCGTCCATGTATTCACCGACGATCGCGGGGGCTTGTTCTCCGGTGTCGGTTTCGGTGTCGGTTTCAGTCCCGGTATCGGTATCGGTTTCAGTATCGGTATCGGTATCGGTATCGGTATCGGTATCGGTTTCAGTTCCGGTATCGGTTTCAGTTCCGGTATCGGTTTCAGTCCCGGTATCAGTTTCAGTATCGGTCTCGGTGCCGAGGGTGTCGCCGATCTCGTCCTCACCACTTCCGTCGTCGGTGCAGCCGGCGAGGCCGAAGCTGGCGCTGGCGCTGGCAAGGCACAGCGCGAGGGCGGGGAGGGAGCGGAGTGAAAGGGAGGTCTTGGATGTGTGGGTCATGGTTCAGCCGTAGGTAGAGGGCGCGCGCGGGGCGAGGGGATCCGCGCGGCGACCTCAGGGAAAGGCAGCGTCACGACAAACGCCAGGCGCGACCACAGAGCGCTCGTGCGCAGGGTCGTGTCTGGGGCGTCGGGATCTGCCGATGATGGTTGCCTCATCCTCCCCTCGAGGACGTCGTACACATGCACACCGAAATTGGCGGCATACCTAGGGCAGGTCTTCGGACTCGTGGGTCAACCTAGTAGCCGTCGCTTCCCAGCTCGACAGAGCCAGTGCTGTTGACGGCGTTCGTCGCCACTCACCGCTGCGGGGGCAGTCCCGGATTCACACCGGATTCCCTCTTGCGACGTCCACCGAGGTGGACGAACCGTGGGCGCGGACTGCTTATCCTCGGGCGAGGGGCCCGTCAATTGGGCTCACTCACGCCGACTCCGGCACCGAGGCGACTCAATTTTACTTCGACTCAGTAGCCCGCGGGGATGGAGCCACGAAGGAAGGTGATCGTGTTGGGCGATCTGCGGGTCGACCATAGGGCGCTGCGAGGGTGCTCGGGCGTGCCCTCTTCGATGCCTTCGCTGGTCGACCAATCTGGTGTCTGACCGGGGCCGAGGCTGTGTAGGCCGCTCTGCCAGGGGCCGATCACGTAGGTGTGACCCGCGATCCGACAGTCGAAAAACTCGCTCCAGTCGGTTGCGAAGCGGTGCCCGGCCTCGGCCCCGAAGGTCTCGCAGGTCCGGAACCACACCAGGGCGTCCTGGCCCTTCATGCGATCGCGGATCGCCGCCAAGCCGGCGTGGTGTCTGTGCTCGGTCTCGACGGCGTCGGCCCCGAGCTCGGCGTAGCCGATGTTCGCGCAGCCCCACTTGCCGTGGCCCCAAAACTGGAGCTCGCGGATCGGTCGGTCGCCCGGGTACTCGGCGACCCATCGCAGGGCGCTCTCCCAATCGTCGAAGCCCTTGAAGTCGTCGAGGCGCCGGAGCAGGGAGTAGAGGCCCCCGCCCGCGGCCCAGGCGTGGCTCAAGCCCGGGCCCGGCACACGCTCGAAGAGGGCGCCCATGCCCGCACGGACCCGACCCATGAGACCGCTTCCGCCTCGGCGGGCGAAGGCGGGGACGAGGTCGCCGGTGCAGGTCCGGTCGTAGATCATCAGCCGTAGGGGCCGGCTCATGGCGGGAGCATACTCGAACTGGGCTCGGCTCGGCGTCTATGGATGGTCACGCACGCAGGCGACCCTCGCTCGGCGCGCTCCTTGGGTAGAAGCTCGGGAGACGGTCGTCGTCAGGCGTCAAACTTGGTCCTGAGCAGCTCACAAAGCCGAAGGATGGACAGGGGCGAGCTGCCCTCGGCCTTGTTGTTGACGATCATGAAGCTGGGCACCGGCTTGGCCCGGAGCTGGGTGACGATGATGTCGGCAAAGCACGATCGGACCTCAGGATTGGGATCGACGAGCGCGTCGAAGGGCGCGTAGGCCTGCTTGCCGGTCTCGTAGTTGTGGTGCCGCGCGAGCATCCAACGCATGACCAGGGCCGGTCGATCCGAGCCTCCGCTGGCCTCCCACTGGCGCCGCAGGTCGGGCATTTTTGGGAGCTCGACGATGCAGTGGGAGGCGCCGACTCGCTCGAGGGCGTGGACGTAGCGGGGTGTGAAATAGTCTGGGTTGCGGATCTCGACGGCGTAGCGCGGGCCCTTGGGGAGGGCCTCGATGAACTGGGCCAGACGCGAGGCGAAGGCCCGGGGTCCACCGGGGACCGACTGGGGCGGGAACTGAAACAAGAGCACACCGGCGTGACCCCGAAGCCCGCGCACGAAGGGTTCGACGACACTGCGGGTGGCGTACTCGGGCTCGAGGAACAGCTCGTTGCGCTGTCCGGCCCGGCTTCGATACCAGGACTTGTCGGGGAATTTGACGGTCGTGCACTCGGCGTGGGCCTTGACCAGGAGCTGGAAGTCCGGGCTCAGGTCCGCGCGCAGCTCGGTCATGGCCTCGGTGGACATGGGCCCGTAGTAGGTGCGGTCGAGACCCACGCTGCGCATGAGCGGGTGGCGGGCGTAGGTCTCGAGGCCGGCGCGAGCGAGCAGGCGGGGGTTGGCGCTGCGGTCCCAGATCAGCCCCTCCCACCCGGGGAAGGACCACGACGAGGTGCCCATGCGCAGGGGCTGGGCGAGCGTGCGCAGCTCTTCGCCCAACCTGTGCACGGCCGGCGGCAGCGCGGCGAGGTCGAGGCGCCGACCCGCGTCGACCTCGGGGCCTCCGAACATGTCGAGCTGCCGGCTCACAGCTCAGCCTACCCCAGCGGCTGGTGGGCGGGCGCGGGACAGCGGGGGAAGGGGAGGGCGAGCGCGCGCCGGTTGATCCGTGGTCGCGAGTTGGCCAAGCTGGAGCTGGGATGACCCACCAGATCGACACTCACGACCAGCTCCACGCCTTCATCCGCGAGCATGGGCACCTGCGTGCTCAGGTCGTTCAGGATCTCGACCTGCGGGCCGAGGCGGCGCTGCTCGGGACCATCGAGGGGCACGGGGCCGTGTTCTTGGGCTGCACCCTCGACTCGGAGACGACGGTGCATCTCTACCGCAGCGGCGCCGAGCTGTTTCCGCCGCTGCAGGCCGATGCGCAGCTTCCCTTTCGGCCCTACCGGGCGGGGCTGTACACCGTGGACGAGCTCTACGAGGGCTTCGATCCCGCGGTCGAGGGCTCGTTTTGGAAGGCGGCCCGAGACAGCCGGATCTACGAGTACTTCACGGCTGTCCACAAACGCGACGAGCCGGTGACGATCATGGAGGCGCTGGCCATGCGCCTGCACGATCACGCGATCGAGGACGCGCTCCAAGAGCTGCTGCGCGGGCCCGCCGGTGGTGAGCACAAGCGGGTGGTCGCGATCATGGGTGGGCACGCCATGCGCCGGGATGAGACGATCTACGCCGAGGTCGCTCAGATGGCGCGCACCTTGACCCGGGCGGGCTACCTGGTGGCGACGGGCGGGGGACCCGGGGCCATGGAGGCCGGCAACTTGGGGGCCTACCTGGCGACGGCGGAGGACGGGGCTCTGGGCGAGGCCATCGGGATGCTCGAGGGCGAGACGCGCTACGCAGAGCACCACTACCTGGAGTTGGCCCTGGAGGTTCGGGCGCGCTGGGCCCCGGAGCAGGCCGGCGAGAGCCTGGCGATCCCGACTTGGTTTTATGGTCACGAGCCCAGCAACATGTTTGCGAGCGCGATAGCGAAGTACTTCGCCAACAGCGTGCGCGAAGACGGGCTGCTGGCGATCGCCACCCACGGGGTGGTCTACGCTCCGGGCAGCGCAGGCACGGTCCAGGAGGTGTTCATGGACGCCTGCCAAAACCACTACGTCATCTTTGGGCAGGTCAGCCCCATGGTCATGCTCGGGGTCGAGCACTGGACCGAGACGTTGCCGGTGTGGCCCCTGCTCGAGAAGATGAGCGCAGGCAGGGCCTGGGGGCGACTGTCCACGCTGTGTGATGGGGGCGAGGCGGCGGCCGAGTTTCTGTTGGCGAACCCGCCGGAGGGTGAGCCCAAGTAGAGTCGGTCAGTCAGTCGCGGCGGAGGTGTGGTCGTGGACGATCTTCCAGCCCTGGATCTGGTGCTCGAGGATGACCGAGAACACGCCTGCTCCAGCCTCGGGGGTGTCCTCGAGGCGCCACCGGCCGAGCACGACGGCCGCCTGGGCACAGGCACCCAGAGGACGGACATCGAGGATCTCGAACCCGAGCTGGCCCATGGTCTCGGGGTCGTCGCCGTAGCGGGCCCGGAACTTGGCTCGGGTCTCGTCGAAGCCCCGGCGGACGGCGGCGCCGGAGGTGAACAGGAGCTCGGGGGAGCGCTCATAGCCGGCGAGGAAACCCTCGATGTCCCCTCGGTTCCACGCTTTGCGCTGGTCGGCGAGGACCGCGGTGACGGGGCCGGGATCGAAGCTCGCGCGGGTGTCGTCACAGGATCCGGAGGCGAGCGTCGAGTCGATGGGCGGGGCGCTCGAAGCTCGGGTCGAGGGGCGCTCGCAGCTCGCCAAACCCAGACACGAGAGGACCCAGAGACCCGCCAGGATCAGGGCACAGCGGGGGGAGCGGGCGGTGCGACGCGGGCAGTCTCGCCACAGGCTGAACGACATGTGTCGCTCTATCACAATAACTCGGGGCGACTCGGGGACAGGGTGGGTGGTCGCGGGGTGGTCGCGGGGTGGTCGCGGGGTGGTCGCGGGGTGGTCGCGGGGAGCCCCGAACCGCGGTCCCAGGGCCCGGGCGCTCTCGGCTGGGCTCTCCCTTTCCCTGCGGGTATGCTTCGCCCGCCCATGGCCACCGAGGGAAGCCTTTCCGAGAACCAACGCCTGCGTCCCCGCGAGCTGTTTTTCGCGTTTTTGGGGGCGGCCACAGGTGGGGGGCTGGGCGTGTTTTGGTTCCGGGTGGTGCCGGAGGCGATGGCGGCCCGGGACCTCACCTGGGACTCGCTGACGGGCGTCGCCGCGGTCGTGACCCATCCGATCTTGCAGATCACGGTGCTGGTCGCCGCCGCGGTCGTCATGGCCGCCGGTTTGGCGACCCGGGTCTCGAGCGGGAAGGACAGGGCCACGTGGTTCTTGGCCAGCGGATCGACCCTGCTCTTTGGCGTGCTCTTGGTGAGTGTCAACGCGCTCTACGATCCGGTGTTGTCGGGTGAGCTGCCGGCGGCCGACGAAGCAGAGGCAGAGGCCCCGGTCGATGACGATTGGGAAGACTGATTTGATTTGATTTGATTTGATTTGATTTGATCTGATCTGATCTTGATAGGTAGGTCGGTGCCTCGGCCTACCAAAGGCGGGTCAGCGCCAGTCCATGGATCCCGGTGGGAGAGACTCGGAGCTGTTCCCGTCGTCGCCGTCCTGCCGGCGCCGAGCCTGGCGCTCGAGTCGATCGTTGTGGACGGCGGTCTGGGCCGCCTGAATATGGGGGATCAGGCGCTGGTTGACGGCGTTGAGGGCCTGGACGAAGGACCGGTCGAGGCCCCTGCCAGCGTGGAAAACGGCGAACAGTTCGTCGAAGAACTCCTCGAACTCGGGCTGGGCTGCGAAGCTCTGGGCTGCGCTCACCCCGGTGTCGGATCCGAGACTGGGGTCTGTCCCGGGTTCGCTGTGCTGGGTCCGGTGGTCGGCGTCGACGGCCGCGACGGCGGCCTCGATGTCCAGGCCGAGATCGGCGTCGCCGAGCCAGGCGAGGGTCTTGCGGATCACTGCGTCGGGGTCGGCGAGCAGCCCGTCGTAGCTCTGCACATGGACGGGGTAGCGGCGAATGGCGATGTCGCGGACCAGGGCGAAGTTCTCCGACCACCACTCGAGGGCGGGCGGGAAGCGGACCGGCGCAGGGGCCAGCGGACTCTGGGCCCGGCGGGCCTCGTCCTCCATGGTGTGGAGGCGGGCCAGGGAGCGCAGGTACTCCCGCCAGCTGCGGACCGTGGCGATGACTCGGCCGATGTAGGCGCGGTCGCTGCGGACCAGGCCGGGGATGAACACTTTGACGACGTGGCGCTCGACCTGCTCTGGGAAAAAATAGGCGCCGGTGCGCGGGTGCGGGTTGGTGCGCCAATAGATGCCCTGGCGCAGCAGGGACTCGTAGAATCCGCCGGGGTTGGCCTGGCGCAGGGTCTGTCCCCAGTCCGAGGGGAAGGCCTCGCCAAAGGGGGGGTACCCGGCCGCGATGAGGATCTGCATCCACATGGAGGTCCCCGAGCGCTTGGTGCCAGTGACGATGAGCAAGGCGGGGCGAGTCTGGCACTTGGGCCCGCGGCGTGGCCAGGCCAAAGCGGCCTCGACCTCAGGCCGGCGCTCGAACGGCTCGTCAGGTCGGCGCTCGAACGGCTCGACCGGGGAGACCCAGGGGGAGGCCGGGTCCATCGGCCTCGGGGGCGACCGCCGCCGGGGAGGTCGCCGGGGGCGAGACCGGCCGGGGCAGGGGTGCTCCACCGACTCGCATGTGGAAGGTGTGGGCGCCACAGTGCACTCGAACCCGAGCGCCGTTCGGGAGCGGCACCCGGGTGGCACCCGTGTTCGGGTCGCGCAAGGCCGAGTCGGCGAGCATCTGCGATACGGTCATGCGGCTGACCCCGACGCTGAGTTCACCCCGCATCCCGGGGACGACCTCGAGCACCGGTCGCCCGGTCACATCCAGCGCCAAGAGTGGGATCGTGCCCCGCTTGGCGAGGATCTCGGCCGGCAAGACCCGGGCGTCCAGGACGTAGCGGTCCTGGCGCGGCGCTCCTGGACTGCGACCTCCCTTCCGACGAAACAACCGACGGAGGCCGGCCTCGCGGGGGAGAAGGGTGGCGCCGACGCCGTGGAGGTCGATGATCTCCACGGTCGGGAAGGGGACTCGCTCGGTCTTTGCGCGGGTGGCCACGTCGCCTCCAAGACGCGCGGCGGTCCGATCTGTTCCCTGGTTTGCACGCGAGCCTCAGTCGCCCAGCTGAGCGCGCCAGTATTCGGTGAGGTCGGACCAGGCCAAGGGCGACTCTCGGGGCAGCACGACCTCGAACACGCTGTGCTCGCGGGTCCGAAAGATCAGCCGGCGAGTGATCTCGACCGCGGCGACCAGCAGCTCGTCGAGGTCGAGGCTCAGGAGCTCGGTGCCGTGACGATCGATGACCCGCAGCCGCTCCCGAGTCAGGATCATCCGGCCGTGGCCGATGAGCTTCGCGTTGTCGCCGCTGATGTCGAGCAACTTGGCGGGTTCGCTCTCGGCGATGATCCCATCTCGCTCGAAGCGGCGCAGGTCGGTGCAGCGCTCGGTCTCGGTCCGCTCGCGCACCGCGAGGCGGGCCGCCACGATGGTCGTGGACTGGGCCCGGCCCGAGACGCCGTGGAGTCGGTTGTGGGTGTCGACGCGCCACGTGGCGGTGCACTCGCGGCAGCGGATCTCGTCGCCGTCGGGGACGAGGCTGTTCCAGGCGAAGCAGCGGGGACAGCGAAACAAGGGGTTCTCGAGGCCCTCAGCGAGGCGTGTGCCCCGGACCGGAAAATGGTTGGCCTCGTCGCGCTGGTCGATGCTCAGCTGGTCTCTGATCCAGGCCCGGATCATTTTGGGGTCGGCCCTGCGCTCGAAGGTCCGGGGCGGGAGGAGCTGGATGTGGACCCGGCCCGAGCGGCGCTTGGTGGCCCAGCGGGGCATGACCCGGTCGGCGTTGAGGATCCGAGTCGGGATGACGGGGACCTTGAGCAGCCGGACCAGCGCCTCGATGCCGGGGACGAAGGGCAGCAGCTCCCCGTCCCAATTCCGCTCACCCTCGGGGTAGGAGCCGACCAGGTTGCCGAGGTCACACCATTTTTTGAGCAGCCGGATCGAGCCCACGTCGGTGGTGAACTTCTTCTTTGGTACGCCGCCGAACTTTCGCAGCACCCGACCCATGATCGGGTCCTGCATGGCGGCGGCCGTAGCCAGGAAATTGATGGCCCGACCCGCAGCGATGATCGTCATACCCGGATCGAACAAGCTGGCGTGGTTGCTGAGGATGAGCCCCGGACCGTCGGGGAGCAGCTCCCGGCCCTCGAAGGTCACGGGGATGGTCCCGCTGAAGCCGAGCCGCACCAGGGGGCGAAAGATCGTGGTCGCGCGGTCGAGCCGAATGCGGTTCTCCAGCGTGGGTTCGGTGTGCCTGTGGCGGTGTCGTTGCATCCGAGGGGGGAGTAGACACCGACGTAGGGGGTGGGATCCAGCCCTGCGGTCCCCGGGCCCGCCCGATCCGCGGAGCTCGCCGATTCGTGGAGCTCGCCTATTTGTGGGTGGGGCCGTCGTCCTCGGTCTCGATCGTGGCGCCGAGGTCTCGCTCCCGAATCTCTCCGAGGTCTCGGTCTTCGCCGGCGACCACGACCACAGGCTGGACTGCGAGCGGTATGGGGGAGTCCGAGCCCTGGACCACGAGCAGTCGGTCGCCGGCGGCGGCCTCGATCTCGAATTTGCCCTCGGCGTCGGTTTTGTTGGGCGGCTCTCGTCCGTCGTTGGTGAGCTCGATCCGCCCGTCCTCTCCCGTGGCGATCGTGATCTTCGCGTCGGCGAGGGGGGCCCCCTGAGCGTCCACGATCGTGCCGGTGAGCGTAGCGAAGCGCTCGAGGCTGAGCTCGAGGTCGGCGGTGACACCGGCCTCGACGGTCAGCGAGCTGCTCGTGGCCCCGTCTTGTGTGCTGGCCTCGACCGTGTAGGGCCCGGGCTCGAGACGCTCGAAGCTGAATCGTCCGTCGCGGACTCGAGCCACACGGACTCCGCTCGGGCCGTCGATTTGAACCACGCAGCGGGCGGGCTGGCCATCGCTGGAGGAGACCTCGCCCTCGATGGCGCCCAGGGGCGTGAGCCTGAGGTGGATGTCGGCGTCGGGGGTGGCGACCGCGGTGGCGGTGTTCGAGCCGCCCTCGGCCTCGGCGTGGAGGCGGTACTCGCTGTGTCGGAGCCCCGCGATGGTGAACCGGCCGTCGGCGTCGGTGAGCACGGGGGGCTTGGAGGGTCCCCCACTGTCGCTGCTGGCGACGATCATCTGGGTCATGGAGCGGGGCTCTCCGTCATCGTCGTCATCGTCGTCATCTTCGCCGTCGGTCTGGGATCGAGCAGGCTCGGCCTCGCTCGGGTCCGCGGCCGGAAGCGAGACCGCGTGGACCCAGGCGTCGGCGACGGGCGCCCCCTCGGCGTCGGTGACGACCCCGCGGATCTCTCCGTCACGGGTCTCGACGCGCAGGTCGAGGGGCTCGCGGCGCTCCCCGTCGGCGAGGGTGAGGCTCAGGGGGCCGCGGCCTCCGTCGGCCCAGGCCAGGGCCGCACCGCTGTCGTCCACGACCCCGAGCTCCCAGCGCCCGGCGGACAGACCGGGGATCTCGTAACGCCCCTCGGCGTCGCTCGGGCTGCTGATCGCGGTCAGCTCCCGGCCATTGACGATCACGCTGAGACCAGCGCTGGGACCCGCGGGCTGGCGCACGCTGACGCTGACGTCGCCCACTGGGTTGCCGGCGCCGTCGCGCACGGTCCCCGCCAAGGTCGCGCGCTGCTCGAGGGTGATGACGACCCCGTCGGCGCCCTCGGGTCCGACCACGACCTCCACCGTGCCTCCGCGACCGTCGGCGGCGCGGGCTTCGAGTGTGTAGGTACCGGGGGGGATGGGGCTGAGCTCGAAGCTGCCCGTGTCGGGGTTGGTGCTCGCTCCGTCGGCGCCCGCGGACAGCATGAGGAGACCCTCCGATCCGCCGCTGCCCCAGGCGAGGTCGCCCGGGCGCAGTTGGATGGCGACCTCGGCCCGGGTCGGGGGCTCGATCCGACCACGGATTCCGCGCGCGTGGATCAGCTCGAGAAGGATGGGCGTCGCGTCCGGGTCTGGCCCGTCGATCTCGATCTGTGTGGGCTCACCGTCCGCGCTGAAGCCCTCGGCCTCGGCGAGCAGCGAGTAGCTGCCCGGGAGCAGGCCCTCGATCGTGAAATTGCCGTGTTCGTCGGTGGTCGTGGAGACGTCGGGTCCATACCTGGCTGTGGCCTTGACGAGGGCCCCGCCCAGGCCGGGGGCATCGGGATCCTCAGGGCTACGGGCGACCACCCGGCCGCGGATGTCGGCGGCCTCGACCGTCCAGACCTCGATGCCCTCGATATGCTCGGCCATGGCCACGGGCACCTGGGTGGGGGCGGCCGTCGCCAGCCCAGGTGCCCGGGCTGCCAGGCTGACCGTACCCGGGGGCAGGCCGCGGATCACGAACTTGCCCTGGTCGTCGGTGCGCACGCTGCCGCCCCGCTCGTTGATGGTCACCCGGCCGCCGTGGGGGACCTCGAACATGCGCTGGCGGGACCAGGTCACGGAGGCCCCGGGGACGCGCGACTCGTCGGACTCTCGGCGGACCACACCGGTGATCACACCCATGGGCACGAGCTCGAAGTCGCGCTCGCGTGCGCCCCCGCTGAGGTCGAGCACGGCCCGGGCGCTGCTGTAGTCGGGGTGGCTGGCGGTCACGCGGAACCGCCCGTCCGGGACCTGAACTGCATAGCGACCCTGTTCGTCGCTGCTGGCGAAGAAACTGTCGCGGATGCCGGCGAGACCCATGACCGGACTCAGGCGCACGAGCCCAGCCTCGATCACGCCCCCGGTGGCGTCGCGGATCGTGCCCGAGAGCAGGTTGCCGCCGGGATCCAGCGTGAGCGCGAGGCCGCTGCGCTCGGCCTGGGCCGCGAACCGGAGGTTGGGCACGCGCCCCGGGAGGTAGCCGAGGGCCGTGGCCGAGAGGGTGTAGCGACCCGGTGAGATGGCTTCGAGCGACCACTGCCCGCGGGCGTCGGTGTGGGTGACCATGGGCTCCGTGGTTTCGGTTTCGCCGCGCTCGCTGTCGTGGGGGGCGAGCGTGACCATGGCGTGGGCCAGCGCCTCTCCACCCCGCGCCTGGACGGTGCCCGAGGCTCGGCCGAGCGCGGGGGCCGTGGACCGGATCGAGCCCGAGGGGGAGACCGCCGAGCCCGATCCCCGCTGCTTCGGGTCACGGGTTTCGGCGTTTGGATCGGACCCGGCGGTCTCCCCTTCGGGCTCGCCTGCGCGCAGCCAAAGCAGCACGCCGAGGGCGATCGCGGCGGCGCTGGCGATGAGGATCCAGGGCAGGGGAGAGGAGCTGCGGGCGGTCGACTTGGACATGGGAGGCCGCGCCGATCGGGCGCTCTCATCCCTACGCAGGGGGAGCGATGGTGTGACCAACTCGATTGTGCGGAGCCCGGTCGCTCAGAACACACAGATGTGATCGATGCCGAGGTTCTCGCTCTCGCAGATCATGCCTTGGGGGCAGGGTTGGTTGTTCTCGCAGGAGATGAAACAATGCTTGTTGAGCTTGCCGTTGACCAGGATGCACTGGACGTCGAAGTCCGAATCGGGGCATTGGCCGACGTTGTTGCAGGTCAGCGCGCAGACCTCCCAGTCCTCGAGCTCATCGTCGAGGCAGACCTCGTTTTGGGTGCAGCTGTCGTCTTGAAGGTCGGGGCAGGGCCCATAGGGCTCGGGCTCGCCACCGGTGTCGCTCTCGCCACTCTCCCCACTCTCCCCACTCTCCCCGCTCTCCCCGCTCTCCCCGCTCTCCCCGCTCTCCCCGCTCTCCCCGC
>CAYVJQ010000006.1:68889-85745 GCA_964451725.1 uncultured Nannocystaceae bacterium
CGCTCTCCCCGCTCTCCCCGCTCTCCCCGCTCTCCCCGCTCTCCCCGCTCTCCCCGCTCTCCCCCTCTTCCGAGGTGGAGTCTTCCGAGTCCGAGCCGTCGGAGCTGGAGTCGTCGGAGCTGGAATCGTCGGAGCTGGAATCGTCGGAAGTCGAGCCTGTGGAGCTGGCCTCGCTGGTGTCGGAACCGGCCTCGCCGATGGCCTCTCCGACCTCGTCGCTCCCGCCCGTGCCGGCCTCGGTCCCCGGAGCCTCGATCGGATCTGAAGCGCAGCCGAGGGCCGACAGACACCCACACAGGGCCAGGGAGGCGTAGAACAGATGCGGGGAGCGCATGCTGTCATCGTGCCGGTGCGCGCTCGACGGGGCAAGACTTCGATGTCGTCACCCCCCACCGTCGTGGTGACGAGGGGGGCGTGAGACTGCGCGCGCGCGAGTGCCCTGCGTCGAGGGGAGAGCCCCCATATGCTGCGCCGGTGGGCTCGCCAGTTTCGGCGGGCCCTCCGATTTTTTCCCTTGTTGCCGATATTCGTGGATACGCAACCCGATACCCCGTCGACGCGCACGCTCGCTCGGAGGCTGGCGGCGCTGGCCGTGCCTGTGGTCCTCACTCAGGTGGGGATGATGGGCTTTGGCGTCGTCGACATCGTCATGCTCGGCCGGGTCGGCGTCGAGGCCTTGGACGCGTCTGCGCTCGGCGGTCTGTGGCTGTTCGGCACGGCGATCTTCGGGATCGGTGTCATGTTCGGTCTCGATCCGATCATCGCCCACGCCCACGGTCGGGGCGATGGAGGGCGGAGCGGGTTGGCGCTCCAGCGCGGTCTGGTGGTCGCCACCTTGATCTCCGTTCCGCTCATGGGTGTCGGTTGGCTGACCGAGGAGGTGCTCTTGCTCATGCGCCAAGACCCGACCTTGGCGGCCGACGCCGAGACCTACGTGCTCATCCAGATCTGGAGCGTCGGGCCGCTGCTGTGGTTCTACGGTCTGCGCCAGTACCTTCAGAGCCGAGAACTGGTCGCCCCGGCGCTGTGGGTGACGTTGATCGCCAATGTGATCAACGTGCTCGGTAACGAGCTGCTGATCTTCGACCACGGGCACGGCTTTGGAGGTATGGGCTTGCGCGGGGCCGGTCTGGCCAGCGGGGTGACTCGGACCTTCCTGATCGTCGGCTTGGGTCTGTGGGTGTGGCGAAAACAGTTGCACCGGGGCGCCTGGCAGCCCTGGAGCCGGGCCGCCTTCGAGCCGCGGGGTCTGCTCGAGATCCTGCGCTACGGCGCCCCGACGGGGGTCCACTACACGATCGAGGTCTGGGCCTTCCAGTGCTCGACCCTGCTGGCGGGGGGCCTGGGCCGGGACGAGCTCGCGGCCCACAGCATCGTCTTGAACATGGCATCGGTGACGTTCATGGTGCCGCTGGGGATCTCCTTCGCGGCCTCGACCATGGTCGGCAACCTCTTGGGGGCGGGACGCCGAGCCTCGGCCCAGCGAGTGGCGTGGCTGGCCGTAGCCATGGGTGCAGGCGTGATGGTGGCCTCGGCGTTGGTGCTGGTCTCGACCCGAAACTTCCTGCCCCGGGTCTACACCTCGGACGTCACCGTGTTGGCCATGGCCGCGACGATCCTCCCGATCGCCGCGAGCTTCCAGGTCTTCGATGGCATCCAGGTCGTCGCCAGTGGCGTGCTCCGGGGGATGGGTGACACGATTTCGGCGGCCCTGTTCAACGCGGTCGCGTACTTCGTGATCGCGCTCCCGCTCTCGGCTTGGCTGGTCTACAGCGGCTTTGGCCTGCGGGCGATCTGGGCGGCCCTGGTCCTGGGTTTGGCCCTGGTCGCGGTCCCCCTGTTGGCGTGGATCTACTGGCGGGGACCGGCCACGCGTGGATCGCCGGAAGACCGGCGGACGCCCACCCAGGACGGGTGATCCAAGCTCGCGTGATCGAGCCTCGATGGCGACGGTGTCGTCACAACTTCGGGGCCCGGCCGCAGGCTCGAGCCCGCGCTTCAAGCTCGGGCTCACGGCCTGCGCTGGGGGTGATCTGCGGGCGTGCCGATTTCTCGCTTGCGGGCGTTGCGCCTGGCGATCAACACTCCCAGTCCGGCCCGCAGCTCGCGGGTTGTGAGCCAGTCGCACTCGGTCCCAACTCTGGGTCTCGGTGCGACGCGGAGAGGGATCCATCGTGAACCGGGAAGTCACCTTCGTCGACATCACTCGAGCGGTCGACAACCGCGATCCGCAGCTTGGCGGGTTGGTTGTTCGTTATCTGCAGCTCCCGGATCCGGCCGAAGACCGGCCCGAGGACGCGGAGCCCTCGGAGGCCCGGCCCCTGTCTGCCGACGCCTGGACCCTCCAGAAGCTGCGCAGCACGCTGGGCCACTCGCGGTGGGGCAAGAGCGACGAGGAGATCAAGAACACTCGGGTCGACGCTTGGGAGTCGCTGCTCAGCGCCGACAACCCGCCGCCGCGCCTGCGCCTGGGTGACCTCCTGATCGCGCTCTACGAGTCCGGCGAGGAGTGGGGGCGCGCGGCCCTGATTCAGATTTTTCGGGAAGCCAAGATGTCCTGGGGGGTCTGGAAGGCCTTCAAGCGGATCTTCAAGCTCTCGGAGCAGCGCCATGACGCCGAGCTCTTCGGGGTGCTCGCGTGGCGCCTGGACGTGTTCTCGAGCAAGCCCAACAACAACCAAGAGATCTCACCCGGGACTACCCTATACCTGCGCCGGCGATCGTGGCGTTACCTTCGCCAGCTCGGCGCCGCCGTGCCCGAACTCTACCCCGAGTTCGCGGTCCAGGTTCTGCGCCACTACGAGGCCGGCCATACCCCCTACGGCTGCTGGATCATCCACCAGATCTGGAACCACCAGCAGCTGATCGGTTCGTTCAACGCGAGCTGGATGTCGGAGCCCCCCGACAAGATCGAAAACCGGGCCTTCGACAAGGCCTGGAAGCTCTCGGCCCAGCCCCTGCTGCGTCTGATCGAGGACTCGAACAACGACGGCGTGCTTCGTTTCGCGACCCGCTCGCTCGAGAAGGACTTCCCCGAGACCCTGCGCGAGCCGGACCCGGCCTGGCTGCGGCGCCTGGGCAGGAAACCCGCGGGCTCCGTGCACGAGTTCGTGATCTCCCTGCTCGAGCGCAGCCCGGAGTTTCACCAGTCGAAGCTCGCGGGCCTCGGCCTGCACGACATGGTCCTCGACCTGTTGGGATCGCCGAGCAAAAAGGCCGCGACCTACGCCATCGAGTACGCCAAGGCCCACGCCGGCAAACTGCCGACGGCGCGCCTGGTCGAGCTCATGAGCACGGGCAGCTCGGCGGCGCAGAAATGGGCTGCGATCCAGCTCGAGAAGCTGTCTCCGCGCGAGATCGGGCTCTCGGCCTTGATCGGGCTGCTGGGTCCTGCTTCCGAGTTCGCCAAGAAGAAGATCGAGGAGGGGTTCACCCCCAAAGATCTCACGCCTGAGCTCTACGTCGCCCTGACCACAGGTGGCTGGCGCCAGCGCCAGTGGGTCGAGCAGTTCTTCAGCAAGCACAAACAAAAACCCTCGGCGGCCCTGCTCAAGGGCGCGCTCGAGAGCCCCAAGCTCGGCCACTGGGAGAAAAACACGGTCTTCGAGGGCCTGGGCAAGTGCAAAGCCAAGGACATCGGCGTGGCCTGGATTCAAGAAAAATTCTTGGACCCGGACTACTCCGACCGAGTCGGGGGCTGGCTGTGTCGAGGCATGCTCAAGGGCGACGCCCTCGACGTCGAGTGGATGAAGGGCCTGGTCATGAACACCCGGCTGCGGGGCACGGCGCTCGCGGTCCTGGGTGACACCAAACTCGTGGCCCCGGCGCGCATCGGCCTGCCCTGGCTGCTGGCCATGGCTCGCCAGCCCGACCCGGATCTGTTCACCTTCGCTCACAACCTGTTGTTGCAGCACTTTGAACCCGGTGATTATGCTCCGGGGGGCGCTCGGGATCGGTCTGCGGGCTTGGACCGACTGTGGACCATGGCCGTGGGCAAAGACCAGGTCGAGGCGGTGCGCCGCTTCGCCCAGACCTACCTCAGCTGCCACCACCCGGGGATCGGCCCCGAAAAGGAGGACCCCCTCCACGGTGTGCTCGAGCCCAAACTCAAAGTCGAGGACTACGGTGTCGAGCGCCTGCGCGAGGCGCTCTTCGATCCGCGCCCGGACGTACGTCGTTTCGCCGGGGTCGTGGGCAGCGAGGAGCTGGTCCGCTGGGGCGACCGCGAGCTGGTCTACGCCCTGGCCGCGAGCGACTACCGCGAGCCCCGCAAGATCGGCAGCGAGGCGCTGCTCGAAGCCGGCGAGGAGCACGAGGGGCGCCCGGTCGCGCCCCTCGAGTGGCTGATCCCCAGCCGCGTGTTCGCGCTCGCCGAGAGCTCGGTCAAGTCGAGCCGAGAGGTCGCCGCGGCGCTCATTCGTCGCCACTATCGGCGCCTGGGTGGGGCCGCGCGCCTGGCCTGGCTCATGGAGAGCCCCGATCGGGAGGTTCGCCTGTTCGCGGTCCGCCTGCTCTGGGAGCAGCACCGGCCGATCTCGATCCCGAGCAGCTGGAAGCCGGCCAAGGGCCCTGGCCTCTCGCAGCGCGCGAGCGTGAGCGTGGACGACTCACCGGCTGCAGAGGAGCGCTTCGAGTCGGGTGAGGCCCTGCGCCAGTTCTTGCGCACGGTCATGTTCGGGCTCCCGCCGGGCCGGGTCGAGCGCCGCGAACCGATCGCCGGCCTGCCCTCGCGGCGCCTGGCCGCGAGCGAGGGCAAGCGTCGCCTGGTCGAGGTGGTCCGTGATCTGGCCGTGGAGGACCGGGCCTTCGCGGTGATCGCCGTGTGTGTCCTGGACGAGTTCATGCGCTCTCAGGCGCGCGGGGAGTGGCACAGCTGCGTGGCGGCGCTGGCCCGGATCCGCGCTCGCCATCCCGACATCTCCACCGCGCTCCCGGCCGGCTCCCTCTCGGGGGCCGAGGACGCACGCCAGACCGCCTGACTCGAGCAACGAAAGCGAACGCGAACATGGGCACGAGCAAATTCGGAACGCATCTCGAGCACCTCTGGGCCGTCGCCGGCTCGCGATCGGGGCGGCTGATCGCCGTCGCCGGTGAGCGAGACGCGGATGGAGTGGAGACCTCCAAGGTCCACGTCTACGGCAAGACCAAGCTCGACTCGGTGGCCAGCTTCGAGGTCGCGGGGGCCGTGCGCGCCCTCGACTTCGCTGCCAAGGACCTCCTGATCTCGGGTGGCGATGCGGGCGTGCTGCGGGGCTTCGACCTCGAGGCCGAGCCCCCGGTCCCGGTCTTGGAGCACCGCCACGGTCTCAACCTGGAGATCACGGCGATCGCCAGCAACGCGGCGGGCGAGATGATCGCGGTCGTCGACGCGAGCGGACACTTGGCGGTCTATGAGGTCGCGGAGCTCGCGGAGGTCGCGGCCGGCCCGAGCTTGGTCGAGCGCTACCGCCGACGCCTGAGCCCTCGGCCCCTGCGCTGCGTGGCCTTCGACGCGAGCTCCGGGAAGCTCGCGGTGGGTGGCGACGACGGCGTGGTTCGGGTGCTGGCGGGCCCCGACGACAGCGGCGAGCCCCGGGCCATGCCGACCAGCGACACGGGCGTGACCAGCCTGGCGTTCACGGGCGACGGCCGGGTGATCGCGGGTTGTGGCGACGGCTCGATCCGAGTCAGCTACCTCGAGGGGGCGGCCGACGAGGAAGACCGATCGCGGGACGACGCCCACACCGGCCCCGTGCGCGGCCTGGTGCTGGGGCTCCAACTCCAGGAAGAGGCGACCGGGCGCGAGCTGACTCGGCGCCTGCTCTCGGTGGGCGCCGACGGCAATCTCAAAGCCTGGATTCACGACACCCGGCGCAAGCCCAAGACCGTCGAACTCGGCAAGATCGAGATCCGGGCACTGAGTTGGCTGCGCCCCTACCGGGCCAAGGACGACAACAAGGGCGGGACCTTGGTGCTGGTCGACAGCAAGCGCCGCCTGCACCTGGTCAAGCTCGACGCCCAGTCCTCGCCCGGCGAGGACATCGATCGGGTCAAGTCTCACATCGCCAAGCTCGCGGCCGACCTCGATGGCCGCAAACAGGAGCTGGCGATCGCCGCGGTCGCGGCCCTGCGAGACCTGCCGGAGGACGCTGCCCGGACCCTGCTGGATCGGGCGGTGCGCAAGGCCAAGAAGGCCGAGCTGCGCAAACTGGCCTGCGAGGCGATCGGAGCGGGCCGGCGTCGGCTGAGTCGCGCGACGTTGCGCGAGGCCCTCGACGACAAGGACGGGGGCGTGCGCTTCGCGGCCTTCGAGGCTCTCGAGGCGATCGAGGGCGAGGGCGAACTCTCGCCCGTGCGCGCCGCCTTGGGCAGCCGGTACGCGGACCTGCGTCGGCACGCGGTCGAGCTGCTCCCCGGCCTCCGGGGCGCCTCACCCCTGGTCCCCGGCTTGGTCGCCGAGCGCCTCAAAGACAGCGATCGGGAGGTCCGTGCGGCGGCCCTCACGTCGCTGCGCCAGCTCGAGCCCGAGGGCTCCCTGGCCCCGTTGCGGACGGCCTATGAGCAGGGCCCCGCCGACGTCCGTGTGGCGGCTCTGCTCGCCCGCTTCGAGCTCGCCCAGCGCAGCGCAGAGACCAGCGCAGACCCGACCGGCCGCGGCCTGCTCGAGGATGCGCTCGACGACGCCAGCGAGGACGTCCGAGAGACCGCCTTCCTGCTCTCGATCGGGGTCCGCCCCAAGCTCCTCGGCAAGCTCCACGCCACCTTCAAAGCGGAGATCGGCAAGCTCAACCAGCTCGGCGCTAAACTCCAGCCTTCGGGGGGCGAGCCGAGCGAGGACGCGCTCGAGCCTCTGTTCGCGGCCATGGCCTGTCGCTTCGCCGACACGGCGCTGCGCGGCGCCAAGAGCCTGGCCGTGCTCGCCGACGGGCGCGCGACCGGGGCCCTGCTCCAGCTCTCGCGCGAGGCCGACGCAGCGGTCCGCCGCCAGGTCGTCGATGCCATGACCGTGGGCATCCAGGTCATGCCCCACGACGACCGGCTCGCGGCGCGCCTCCAGTGGCTGTTGGACGACAGCGACGGCTCGGTGCGCGCGGCCGTGTTCGACAACCTCCAGAGCCTGGCGGCCCCACGGGCCGACGCCGGCGCCCTGGATCTGGCCGAGCTCGCCCTGGGCGCGGCCAGTCAGGACATGCGTGTGCGTGCCCTCCAGGTCCTGGTCGAATTTGGTGGTTCGGGTAAGCGCACCGGCGATCCTGGTCTGGCCCGCCAGGCCGACAAGCTCCTGGGCGACGCCCTCGACGACGAGGCCAACAAGGTCCGAGGGGAGGCCTTCCGCACCCTCTGGGCCTGGCACGCCAAGGCTCCGCAGACACCCCTGACCCGGGGCGCCCACTCTCGCCACGCCGACATCCGCAAGAAGGTCGTCGCCGAGCTCGAGCGGGTTCAAGACAGCTGGGCGGACGAGCTGCTCTTGGGGCTGGTGCCCGATCAAAACGCGGGTGTGGGCAGGGCGGCCTTCGATGCCCTGACCAAGTCCAAGACCAACAAAGATCGGGTCGCGCGCTACAAAGAGCGAGCCGAGGTCTACCTCGGGGCCATGGGCTCTCCACGCCCGGCGGTCCGAGCCGAGGGGGCCTACGGCGCGCGCCGGGCCGCCAAGGATCTGGTCCGCAAGCGGCTCATCGAGCTGCTCGAGGACGAGCACCACGAGGTCCACACCAAG
This sequence comes from uncultured Nannocystaceae bacterium, assembly GCA_964451725.1. GTDB lineage: Bacteria > Myxococcota_A > Polyangia > Nannocystales > Nannocystaceae > Plesiocystis. Next base: position 76,592 of record CAYVJQ010000006.1, read on the forward strand.
GCCATCGAGACCCTCGATCGCCTCCTGCCCAAAGACCAACACGCCTGGTCCCAGGCCCTGGGCAGCAAGTTCTCGAGCCTGCGGGTGCGGGCGGCCGAGCTGTGTGGCAAGCGGCGCGACGACCGGGCCCTCGCGCCCATGCGGGCCCTGCTCAGTGTGCCCGAGACCAGCCCCGATCGGCCCAGCGCCGAGCTCCGCCACCGGGGCGCCCGGGCCATGGCCGACGTCGGCGACCGGGGCATGATCGCGTTTTTTGTCGAGCTCCTCGACGATGGGGAGCCCCTGGTCCGAGAGGCCGCCTCGCGGGGCCTAGCCACGGCCTGCGAGCGACGCGACACCCAGGTGTTGCTGGCCGCGCTCTCGCACGGGGATCTGCCCGTGCGCAGCTGGATCGCCGAGGGCCTCGCCCGGCTCGGAGATGTGCGCGCAGTGCCGGTGTTGGTCGGGACCTTGGCCCACGACCACCGGCCGATCCGCCTGGGCGCGATCTTGAGTTTGGCGGCCCTGGGCAGCGACGGCTCGCGTGGGCTCCTGCGTGGGTTGGAGGACAAGGACCGAGAGATCCTGGATCTCGTGTTTGCGATCGTCGCCGCCCGCGATGTCGCTCGTCTGCGCGGCGGCGTGGCCCCGGATCTGATGCTGGCCGCGCTGGCTTCGTCTCAGCCGGAGATCCGCTTCGCCGCGGCTCGCTGTCTGGAGGAGCGCGGCGCCGTCGACCAGCTCCTGGCCTTCGCCACCGAGCTGGTCGGGCCGCCCAAGCCCGACCGGGCCGCAGACCTCAAGAAGTGGCCGGAGGAGGCCGAGCGCGGCGCCCGGCTCCGGGTGATCGTCAGCTCGCTCGCCAGCGATGACCCGAGCCTGCGTTACGCCGCCGCCCGGGTGCTCTCGCTGCGCACCCAGCCGCTCGCGTTTTGGCGTGAGGCCGGGCGCCTCAAGGGCCCCAAAGCCGGCGACACCAAGACCGTGCCCCAGACCAACTGGGAGGAAGGTGAGCGCCGAGAGCCCCGTCGCAGCGGTTGGATCCGCAGGATGATCGGCACCGCAAAAGAGTTCGCGGGCGGCAAGCCCGGGGCCGGAACTCAGGCTGGAACGCGAGCTGGAGACGGCGCCTCGGTGACCCCTCTGCGTCCCGACAGTGACGGCGGGGGTGGCCAGAGCCCCGGAGACCAGGCCGGAGTTCGGCGTCTGGTGTTCGGCGCCTACGCGGGCCTGGTTCGCCAGGCCCCCGCAGCGGGAGCCCACGACGAGACCCACCGGGTGCGCCGAGACAGCATCGAGCGTCTCGGTCGCCTGGCCGGGGCCGCCGAGGTCGGCCGAGACTCGGTGTTGCCGGTCTTGCGTCGGGCCCTGAGTGACCCCAACCACCTGGTCCGCCGTGCGGCAGTGGAGGCCCTGCGTGGGCTCTACGAGCCGGGCGCCGTCGAGCCGCTGGGGCTGTGCCTCCAGTCTTCGGCCGCGGACGTGGGCAAGGGGGCTGTGGACGAGTTGGTCCAGCAGGCCCTCGCCGAGGGCGAGCAGGCTCGGGCCGCGAGGGCCATGGCGCTCACGGGTGTCGACGCTCCCAACCCGGAGGTCCGTGGTCACGCCCTGCTGCAGATTCAAAAGCTCTACGCGGCCGGCAGCCTCGAGCCCTGGTTCGTGGCTTTGGCCAGCCAGCACGCAGACCTGCGCCTGTCGGTGGTCGACCGGCTCATCGACGCCCGTGACGAGCGGGTCGCCGAGGCCCTGTTGCGGGCGATGGAGAGCGACCATGAGGACCTGCGCCTCAAGGCCGCCAGCGCGCTCGCACGTCGCGGAGACCTGCGGACCATCGACGTGCTCTCGGGTTTCCTGCATTCGGAGGACAAGCGGGTGGCGACCCGGGCCGTGGAGGCCCTGGTCTCCCTGGCCAAGGTTCGCCGCCCGGGTGCCGACGGCGAGGACCGCGAGCGCACGGTCGAGGTCCCCGAGGCCAAGGCGGCCGCCGCCGAGGCGATCGCCGCCCGGCTCGAGGACGACCCGGACAAGACCGCGGACCGCAACGCTCTGGTCGGCGCGCTCAAGCGGATCGCCGATCCCAAGGGGGCGCCCGTGTTGCTCGCCTTCCTCGAGGGCGACAGCGCAGACCTGCGCAGCCGGAGCATGTCGACCCTGCTGGCGATCGCCCGCGACGGCGGCCAGCGGCAGCAGCTGCTGGCGAATGGGGTCCGCCGGACCCGCTACCACGAGGCCCTGTTGCTCGGGTGGCTCGGTGAGATCGTCGGGAGCACGGATCCGAGCTTGCGCGAGATCACTGCCCAGACCCTCCGCGATGTCGATGATCCGGGAGCCGAGGTGCTCTTGGCCCGACTGCTCGAAGATCGGGAGGAGAGCGTGCGGGTCGCCGCGTGCCTGAGCCTGGCGTTCAGGGCCGAGTGGGTCGAGGGCGCGACCTTGGCTGCGCTCGAGGCCGTGTTGACCACCGGGCGGCGCGAGCTGGTGTTGCCGGCCGCCGAAGGTATGGCGGCCAAGGGCAAGCGCGAGGCTTTTCAGCCCCTGCTGTTGGTGCTCAAGGCCGGGCACACACCCGAGCGCGAGCGCGCCATCACTGCGCTCGGAAGGCTCGGCGACCGCCGGGCGCTCGAGGATCTCGAGGGGCTGCTCGACACCGAGGCCGAGCTCAGCGACGAAGACCGGGCCCTCGCGCCCAAGGTCGTCGAGGCCCTCGGTGCGCTGCTCGGGCACCTCTGTTCTCAGGGGGATCAGGGGGACCAAGACGAGCGCGACCGGATCCGCGAGACCGTCGAGCGGGCGGCCAAGCAGGGACCCCAGACGCTGCGCATCGGCGCGCTGACTGGGCTGCGCCACGCCGGAGATGAACGCAGCCGGGCGTTGATCGAGAAGGTCGCCAGTGAGCGCCTCGAGCCCGAAGCGGTGCGGGCGGCCGCGGTCGCCGAGCTGGGGGCTCTGGGAGAGGCGAGCTCGGAGCAGGTCCTCGCCCAGCTGCTCTTGGACAAGTCCCAGACCCTGCGCAAGCAGGCCTATGCGGCGCTCGAGCGGGTGTTCCCGAGCGAGCGGACCCGGACTGCGCTGCTGGCTCTGCGCAGCACCCACGCCGAGATCAGCGGGCCCGCGGCTTCGTTCTTGGCCAAACACGGCGACCCGGAGGTCCTGGTCGCACGCATGACCGAGATCGCCGAGGTCGAGGTTCGCAAGCGTCTGCGCCGGGGCCTGATCCGCCGCGGCGAGTGCCCGGCGACCCTCGCAGGTCTGCTCTCGGGGGCGGCCGCGGCCCAGCGTGCCGACGCAGCTGCGATCGCCGGTGCGGCCGGTGAGTCGGCCCGCGCCAAACTCGGGGCTGCACTGCGCGAGGGCGTGGAGCGCTCGGCGACCCAGTGGCGCGAGACTCCACCCGAACAGGGGGACGCGCGGGCCGAGGTCGTCGCGGCCTGGGAGGGCTGCCTGTGGGCGGCGTCGCAAGTCGGCGTCGACGTCGGCGACGCGGCTCGTTCTGTGGTGACCTCGACCGCGGGACGCAGCCGCGAAGAGCTGCCCTTGGCCGTGCTCGGGGCCGCGCTGCGCTACCTCGGTAAGCGGGGCGCGGCGTCCGACGTCGCGGCTCTCGAGCCGAGCCTCAGCCATCGGGACGCCCGGGTTCGGAGCGCCGCCGGTGCGGCCGTCGCCCAGCTCGCCGGTGCGGCGGCGGGCGAGGTCGTCGACCGGCTCAGCGTCGCCGACCAGGTGGCGGTGGCCCCCCTTGTCCGGGCGGCCGTCGACGCCGGTCAGGGCGAGCAGCTGATGGAGACGGCCGAGCGCCGTCGCCTGGGCCTGCCCGTGATGCTGGGTGACGCCCGCTTTGCACCCCTCGGGGCCGTCGCCGAGGCGACCGGCAAGGATCCGGCGCGGCTCAGCGCGATCGCATCTCTGGGACGCCTGGGTACGGACCGCGCGGTGGTCCTGCTCCAGGGTCTGCTCGATCGCAAAGGCGAGGACGAGGCGGTCCGCAAGGTCGCCTACAAAGCGCTGCGCCGAGCCCAGCGCGGCACGACCACGACCGCCAACCGGGAGCTTCAAGCGTGAATATCGACGAGTCTGATCTCGACCTGAACCCGAACGGAGCCCTGTCATGAGTGCCACTGACGTCGCCGAGGTCAAGCTGCGCTACGCCGCAGCCAGCAAAGCGATCACCGATGACGACAGCTTCCGGTTGCACCTGCCCACCGACGCGGTGCGCGGGGCCTCGCTGGTCGCCAAGCTCGAGCGACCGGGGGTCGTCCGCGACGCCCTGATGACGATCGCCGATGTGTTGGCCTCGGACCTGCGCTTCAAAGCCCGGGACCGGGCGGACTACCTGGCCTACCTCATCGCTCAGGGCAAGCGGGTCAGCAACGAGGTCTGGATCGCGCAAAAGAGCTACCTGGCCGAGAAGTACGGCGGAGCGGGGGCGGAGGACGACGCCGAGAGCGGGCACAGCCCTCTCGATCCGGTCGTCACCCTCGACGACCACGGCATGAGCATCGAGGTGTTCTCGACCGACGAGTCGGCCTACGCTCGCCTGTTCCTGCGCTCGGGCGACGCCTTCCAACCCGAGCCGGGGACCCAGGCGGGCACGACCTATCTGTCGCTCAACGACGACGTGATCCGAGGGATCGGGCGCATGCGTTCGTACCGGAGCTCGACCCTGGACCTGAGCCCGGGCGCCGCGGCCCAGCCCGCACCCCAAGCCGGGGTCCGGGAGCGCAACATCCAGGTGCCCCTGCGTTGGCTGCGGGCCTTCGGTCAGGTCCAGGCGGCCTCGACCCTGCCCGCGCACGAGTTCGAGATCGCCCCCATCGATCTCTACAATGTGCTCCTGACCCTGCGCATGCGTCGGGCCAAGACCTCGCCCCGGGCCCTGCGCTACGAGCTGGTCCCCGGTGAGGTCCCGCGCCTCGTGCTCGAGCCTTGGGATCAGGTCATCGAGGGCACGGGCAAGGCCTACCAAGGCAGCACTCCCGTGGTCGTCCGGACCTGGGGGCGGCGTCGACTCGGCGTGTTGGCGCGCCTCTTGCCCCACTGCAAGAGCGTGAAGGTGCGCCTGGTGGGGGCGGGATTGCCCGCCTACTACATCCTCGATCTCGGCGACGCGGAGCTGACCTTGGCGCTCTCGGGTTGGACCGACAGCGGCTGGGCGGGCATCGCTACTTTCGATCTCTTGGTGGCGGGGGCCGTCGACGAGATCGGTGCTCGCAAGGTTCACGACACACTCGCGGCCGACCCGGCCGGGCTGAGTCTGGCGGCGGCCGCCGAGCACAGCGGCCGCAGCATCCCCGAAGTTCGCCAGGCCATCCTCCACCACATGCAGCGCGGCACGGTCGTCCACGACCTCGCCAGCGGCCGCTACATCGCCCGCTCCCTGCTCGCACACCCACCCTCGGCCGAGGCCCTGCGCTACCGCGACGCCGGTGAAGAGCAGGCCCACCGTCTGTTGGCCATCAAGGACGCCGTGCGTCTGACGAAGGTCCACGAGCTCGCCGGGACCGGGACCCGCATCGAGGGGGAGGTCGAGGATCCGCAGGCCCACCGCACCTACCGGGCCTCGTTCACCATCGACCGGGAGGGCCGCACGGTCGACGCGACCTGCACCAGCCCCCAGTTTCGGCGCTCGGGTCTACGCGAGGGGCCGACCGTGCCCATGCTCGCCCTGCGCCTGTTGTTCTCGCGTCGCCAGGCCGAGCTCGAGCGGGCTCGGGGAACGGAGGAGGGGCGCAAGCTCATCCGCGCCGAGACCCGGGTGCTGGTGCGCCGCCAAGGCCCGCGCCGCTCGACCTCCCAGTCTGACAAGGGGTCCGGCAAGGGGTCCGCCAACACCGGTTCAGTCACCTATCGGGTGTCCCTCGATGACCGCGAAGTCGTGGTCCGTTGGGGCTCCGACCCACGCAACATGCGAATGCACAGGTTACGATTTTCGAGCCCCGACGACGCGCGCGAAGAGTATTTCGGGCGTCTCGAGGGTCTCGGCGACAAGGGCTTTATCGACGCTTCGGCGGCCGAGATGGCCTGAGTAATTCCTGAGATTCGCAGACTTCCACGACTTCCGATTGACAGATAGGAACAAGGCGACTAGCGTCGAAACTGAGCAAGAGACAAAGGACAGCTAGGGGTGGAGGAGCCGGGATCGTTAGCCGTGCTCAGCACAGGGCGGCGTCGCGCCGTCCGGGCACTTTACTTCGACATTCTCCACAAGGTAGGCTGTTCGTGGTTTGTCTGGCGCAGTAGGGGTCCCGATGGACCCCGTGGCTGGGCCAACCACGCAACCGCGGTTCACGGGGTCCATCGGGACCCCTACTGCGCCACAAACCGGTGAGCCTACCGTGTCCCAGGTGGGATCGTAGCGAATCAGGCTCCTCCACCCCGGCTGTCCCTCGAAGCTCTTCGACGCGTCCCTTCCGGACGCCATGACCAACGAAAATCCCAGCGCCACCAGCCCCGATTCCCAAGCCCCCGAGTGGGCGGACATCGAGGCGGCGGGCAACATCCGAAACTGGGTCGACGCCGAGCTCGAGCGCCGAGGCCTGCGCGAAGACGGCGTCGACACCTCGACCCTGAGCGACAAGAAGCGCAAGGCCTACAAGGCCAAGCGCGAGGAAGAGCGCAAGGTCCGTCGGCAGCTCCAGAGCGCGGCGTGGAAGGTCTATCGCCAGCACCACCTCGTCCATGTGGGCGTGGGTGTCTGGTACCACGACACGGCCGACATCGACCGGTGGGATATCGCCGATCTCGAGGGCCGGCGAGCCCTCAACGAGATCCCCGAGCTCAAAGATGCGCAGGCCGTGGCGGCCGCCCTCGAGCTCCCGATCCCGCGCCTGCGCTGGCTCATCTACCACCGCGAGGTCGACACGGGGACCCACTATCGGCGCTGGACCGTGCCCAAGCGCAGCGGCAAGGGCGTACGCCTGATCTCCGCGCCCAAGCCCGAGCTCAAGCGCTGCCAATCTTGGGTGGCCCGCAACATCACCGAACACCTGCCGGTGCACGGGGCGGCCCACGGTTTCCTGGCGGGTCGCAGTATTTTGACCAACGCCCGGCAGCACGCCGGCGCCCGCCTGATCGTCAAGTTCGACCTCTCGGACTTCTACCCGACCGTCAGCTACCGCCGGGTCAAGGGAGTGTTCCGCAAGGCCGGCTACGGGGAGCAGACCGCCAGCGTGCTCGCGCTGTTGGCCACCGAGTGTCCACGCGAAGAGATCGAGATCGACGGTCGCACTCACTACGTGGCCACGGGCGAGCGCTCGCTGCCCCAGGGCGCGCCGACCAGCCCGTCGATCACCAACGTGCTGTGCATGCGCCTCGACATACGCCTGACCGGCCTGGCCCGGAAGCTCGGCTTTGTCTACACGCGCTACGCCGACGACCTGACCTTCTCCTTCCACGGCGAGGGCAAGATCCCCGTCGGCCGGCTCGAGAAGGTCGTCGCCGACATCGTCGGCGGCGAGGGTTTTGTGGTTCACCCCCACAAGACCCGGGTCATGCGCAGCGGTGGCCGCCAAAAGGTCACCGGTCTGGTGGTCAACGGCACCGCAGAGGGCACGCCTACGGCTCGGGTTCCACGCAAGCTGGTCCGTGAGCTGCGGGCCGCGATCCACAATCGGGAGCAGGGCAAGGAAGGCAGGGGCGAGAGCCTCGAGCAGCTGCGCGGCTGGGCGGCCTATATCCAGATGTGTGATCCGGCCAAGGGCCGGGCGTTCATGGCCCGCATCAACGCGCTGTGACTCCACCCCGCTGCTACTCTCGCCGGTGGTGACCTCCGAAGCTCGGCCCCGCCTCGCCCCGGCCGTCCGTGCCCGCCGCCACATCGTCGATGGTCGGGCCAGCGTGGTCTTGCAGCTCGGTGCGCACCACATGCAGCTCGGCGCCCGGGAGTGGACCGTGCTCGGCTGCATGGATGGCACCCGAGACCTGCGCGGGATCGGGGAGGCGGCCCGACGGGCGGGGGCGCCGGTTCAGGCGGCGCAGCTCCAAGCGTTTGTAGACCAGCTGAGCGGCCTGGGTCTGATTGTGGATGCCCCGGATGCTGTGGACATCCAAGATGGTCCACAGCATCCGGGAGCGAGCGGGGAGGACAACGCCTTCGCGCCAGACAAGCCCGTGGTCGCGCTCCCCGACTACCACTTCGACTGCGATGGTCGGGGGACCTGCTGCGGGATCTTCGATGCCGTCTCGTTCACCCCCGTCGAGGCCGCCCGGGCTCGCGCGCTCCTCCCGGAGATCGAGGATGGAGGCGACCTTCCCGAGGCCGTGTTCACACCCAGCATCGGACTCGAGCATCCCCTGTCCGCGGTCACCGTCCGCGACGGCTGGTGTGTCTACCGAGGCTCCGGCGGCTGTGAGCTCCACGCCGCAGGGGGGGCCGGGGCCAAGCCCGAGGGTTGTCGGACCTTCCCCATGCGCTACGTCGACGCTGGTGAGCAGATCCGTGTCGCCCCGCGGCCCGAGTGCGCCTGTGTGTTCGCCAGCGCCGGGCGTAGCTCGCCCCTGGCCGACCCCGACACCGGCCCCGATCCCGATCCCGATCCCGCGCGTCCGCCTTGGGCGCCCGCGCGCGGATGCGAGCTGCCCCGGAGCGTGTATGTGCCCCCGCTGCCTTCACGGGTGCGCGTGGGTCCTGGCGAGTTGCCCTCGGCCGTGTTCTGGGCGTGGTGTGACAGCGTGGAGTTCGGGGTGGGCGTCGACCTTGCGCGCGCGTGTTGGATGGCCGCCGAGGGGGTCTCTCGGGGTGAGCTGCCCCTGCGCTGGGTAGACTCGGGTGAGCTCAGGGGGGTCCAGCGAGCGCTCGGTCGCTGGCACAACATGCTCGAGGCCTTCGCGGGTCGTCAGCGCTGGCGGGCCGAGGGCGACTGGGTTCGGCTCGGGGCGCAGGCCATGCTCGAGGCTGCGCCCCTGTTGTCGGTCGACACCCTGCCGGACGCCGGCGATGTGGCCGAGGTCGAGCGGGAGCGCTTCTACCTGCGGACGATCTTGTTTGTGGGGGCACTGGCGGGGGACGGTCGAAGTGTGGAGGCGGACCTGCGTCAGCGGGCCCTGCACCTGTGGACGGCCCGGGTGATCCGTGCCCAGGTGTTGCAGGACGGGGGCCGACCTGCGTGGCGCTTTCCCCTGGCGATCGTGGAGGCCCTGTCTCGTTCGTACGGACTCTCGCTCGAGGGCTGATCCGGCG
>CAYVJQ010000006.1:85845-101213 GCA_964451725.1 uncultured Nannocystaceae bacterium
ATCTCGATTGGGTTCGGGCGTCCCTACTTTCTACTCCCGACTCCCGCTTTCGTTCCCGCGGCGACGCCTGCGACCCGCCGCACCCAAGAGCGCCATCGTGGCCCACACGCCCCACGCTCGACCGGGACCGGGCGAGCGCGAGCCGAGCTCGCAGGTGCAGCCCGCTCCGCCCTCGTCCCCCCTGCTCCCGATCTCGTCCTCGCCCGCGACACCCGTTTCTCCCGTCTCTGAGCCCGACTCCTCACCTCCGATCTCGGCGACCACGACCGTCACGCTGGCGACCCCGACCCGGCCCTCGTGGTCGCTGGCTTGGAGCGTCAACACATGCTCCCCAGGGGCCTCGATCTCGACACCCAAAAACCTGTAGGGGGGGACCGCGTCCTCGACGGTCGAATCTCCACCGTCGGTCCAGGGGACCCCATCCACGGCCAGGGTCAGGGAGCGGACCCCGCTGTCCCCAGGGTCGACCGCAGCCTCGACATCGATATGAGCCGGGGCCAGCGGAAAATGTTCATCGGCGAGTGGAGCGACAAAGGCCACGCTCGGCGGCACGGCCTCGGGGTTGGGGGTCCAAGGGTCGCCGCAGGCTTCAGAGAGCTCAGACAGGGGCCCCGCGCAGCCCTCGGCCCAGCTCGCTTCGGGGCTCTCGTCGTTGGCCACGAAGAAGCCCCCACAGGTGGGTGTGGGCGCCCAGGAGCTGGGGACGTCGCCCTCGGGATCGACGTCGGTGCAGGGGCTGATGTCGATGTCGCTGTGGCCCTCGATCCACGGCAGTGTCAGGGGGGCGGGCACATATTGGACCGTGGCCCCGTGTCCCCCCCCACCCGAGACGATGCCGAGCACGCGCCAGCTGCCGTCGGCGACCTGAACTAAGGCCGGTCCACCCGAGTCGCCCGAGTCGGCGCCGGTGCCCATGCCCCCGATGCCGATGGTGGTCAGGATTCCGGTGATGCTGGTCTCGGCCGCGTGTTTGATCCCTACGCTGTCGCCGGCGTCGGGATCGGGGTTGGTGTTGCCGAAGCCGACGATGGTCACGGGGGTGCCGACGCCGATCAGGCTCTCCTCGCAGCCGCTGAGCAGGGGGATGAGGGGCACGTCGGTGACCGCCTCTTCGAGCACGCAGTAGGCGTAGTCCATGGAGCTGACCGCGTTGAACTTGGCAAAGCGGGCGCACTCGCGGATCGGAACCTCGCGGGCAGGGGTGTCGATATCTTCGCCGAACAGGGCCTTGCTGTGCAGGGTGCCGCAGTGGGCGGCATAGACGATGACCTCGGGGTGGACCAAGGTCGCCGTGCACACGCCCCCCGTGCGCAGCGCGACCACGGCTGGCCACGCGCACACTGGGGTTGGGGCGCCGCCGACGATGGCCGCGGGGACGGGGGCGAGTTCGCCGTTCGGAGGTGAGCCCGCCGTGACCGTGCTGGAAACGGCGAGCTGGATGAGCGCGGTCAGAGCCACTAGCAGCCCGTGGCAAAACCTCTCACGACACCTCGCTTGGCCGTTCCGCCGATGGCAGTGTTGCCGAAACTTGCAGTACGCCCGGTACAGCGGCGTTTCAGCGCCTCGCCCTCGACGAAAAATCCTGCGCGAGGCGCCGCGATGGGTTTCACCACGGACTGCTCGCCCACACGGGGCCCATTCGCGCCGCCTCGATGACCCTGAACCGAGCGCCGGCCGAGACCCCGCGCCATCTCGACCTGCGGCGGACACCCTCGGGCGGCTCCTCCGCTCAGGTCGAGGTCTGGTCCAGCGGAGCACGGGGGGAGTATGCCGCACCTCGGACTGGGGGACTCCTCTGAGGTGCTGTCGCCGGTCTGGATCAGTCGATACAATGGGGGATGGGATCGCCGAGTCCGAGCTTGAGCGTGAGGGAGTGGGGAGCGGGCCTGTTGTGGGGAGGGGTCATGCTCCTGCTGACTGTGGTCTTTGGGTTCCTGCTCGCGGACGAACTCCGCGATGGGCGAGTGGCGAGCCCGACCCTGTCTCCCGACAGCATCGAGGCCCTGGATCTGCAAGGGGCGGGAGACGGGGGGCTGCTCGTCGACGTGGAGGGCTTCGACCTGGTTTGCGACGATGCGGTGTTGGAGGCGGACCGGGTGCTCGTGCCTGTGCGGGCCGGCCACAGCATGGTCGTGTTCGCGTTCGACCACAGCGGCGATTGTCGGGAGCTGGACTCCCGGTTCCGGGCCCGGGCCAAGTTGGATCAGGTGGACCTGCCCCTGCACCTTCAGGTCGCCCCGGGCGAGCGCGAGGTCGTGCTCGTGGAGGCACACGAGATCGACGCCGTCTTGGGCGTGACCATGTTGGTGTTCGGCGGGCTCAGCCTGTTGGGTGGCTTCGCGGCCTGGTCGAGGCGCAGGGAGCTCATCGAGGAGCGCTCGGGTCCTCCCCCGTGGCGTACGCCGCCCGTCGAGAAAGACCGCCGAGCTGCGTACGACCCCTATCGGCCGGGCTCTGACCAGTGCCTGATCACCGAGCCGCTCACGCCGGCGCCCGCGTATTTGGATCGGCTGCGCAGGGCTCGTCACATCGGTGTGAGCGCCGGTGTCGTGTTGTTGCTCTTGGGTGGGGCGGTCGCCCTCTTCGGCGGGGGCAGGATCTACGAGCGCGAGCGGACCTGGTCTCAGGGGGTCGCCGCGCCTCTGGCAACGGCCAGCGGTGAGAGCGAGCGTCACACCGGGGTGTTTGTCGTGACCACCCTCGACGTCAGCTATGTGGATCAGGAGGGGGGAACCCACCGTGAGCAACTCCGGACCCGCAGCCTGTTCCTGGGCATCGACGACGGCGGCGATGTCGAGGTCCACTACCGCGCTGAAGCGCCCGGTGAGATCGCCCTGTCTTGGGTCCACGAGCAGCGTCGTGGATCGATCGCGCTGGTTTCGCTCTGCGCTGTGCTGGTGCTGGGCATCGGTCTGATGACCCTGCGTTCGGGCCTCCTGGACCCGCGCCCGGTCCAGGCCGCAGCCGTGTTCGCAGACCCGCGGGAGGTGCTGCTGGATCTTCAGACACCCGATCCCCACCGAGCCCCGCCCGACGATGGCCAAGGCGAGACCTACGATTTTCGGATCCGGGACTCGGATCGGTGCTGGTCTCACCGTGTCCTCTCCTCGGACAGCCCACCCTTGTTTCTGGATAGGCGCAAAGGTGTGGCGATCGGCTTGGTCGACCCCAGCGAGCTCGGATTCGTCGTCGTCCTCGACGAGGCCCTGAGCATGCTGGATGACCCGCCCTTCAGCGCCGCCGAGCTCCGGGGGCGGTACCAACGGACGCTCAAAGACCGGAGCTCGAGCTGAACTCAGACCAAAAATTATAGGTTCAGTAGAAAAGGCAGGATTAGACGAAGTTAAATTGCGTTTTCAGGAGCGATTTGTTAGCTATGTTGGATGAACCTCGATCGAGTCGTCATTCGAAGAGTGCTGCTGTCACAGCTCTGCGCCCTGAGTTTGTCGTCCCTGGCTTGTTCGCCGGCGGAGGGCGGTGACGACGAGGTCGGCGTGACCACGAACCCGAGCGGCACCTCGGTGACCAACACCGCGAGCGCGGACGGCGTAGACACGGAGGACGGCGTAGACACGGAGGACGGCGTAGACACGGAGGACAGCGCGGACACGGGTGTGGAGGACAGCGCGGATACGGGCGAGGGGGAGGACTTCGTTCCCGAGGGGGACCTCGCTACCGACGGCCATTGCTTCCACGTAGACTTCGACTGCCCCGAGGGGGAGAAGTGCACGGGCTCGGGGCCCTCCGAGGGGGTCTGTGCTCCGGTCGTCGGCGACGGTCAGGCTGGAGATCCCTGCACCATCGATCCACTCACCTTCATCGATGACTGCGACGAGAGCAGTTGGTGTTGGGGATCGGAAGAAAATAAGATCTGCCATCCCTATTGCCAGGGCGCCCTGGACAACCTCATGTGTATCGAGGGGTGGACCTGTCAGGCGACCTCCGAAGAGGGCATCTGCATCCAAGACTGCGATATTTTGGATCCGGATAGCTGCGTCAACGAGGGATATGGATGCTACTGGGTGGGGGAGAGCTTCCAATGTTTCCCCGTTTCGGAGCAGCCGGCCGAAGTCGGCGAGCCCTGTTCGTTTGTCGATTGGTGTGAGGCGGGGGTCCTCTGTGCGCCCGGGGACTCACTCGACGACTGCGGTGAGGACAATTGCTGTACGCCCTTTTGCTCGATCCTCGAGGGCCCCGGACCTTGTCAGGCCATCGACCCCGGGTATGCGTGTGTGGTCTTCTTCGACGATGCGCCTCCAGGCTTGGAAGACATCGGCGTATGTGTGCTCGCGCCTTGAAAGGCCGAGCGCTCGCCTCGCCTCCGCGCTGTCGAGCACACGCGTGAGACTGAGAGCTGCGGCCACAGCCACGTTCGCCGTCAGGGTGTCGACCCGCGGTGTTCCAACTCGATGGCATCTTCGGGGCACGCGACGACGCACAGGCCGCAGGCTCGGCAGGCGTCCGCGAGCGGGGCGTAGGCTGTCTGCCGCCGGTGGGCGCGGCTTTTCCACCGACCGAGAAAGGTGAGAGCGTCGAAGTCGACGTCGTCGATACGGCGGATCTCGAACACCCCATAGGGACAGACCTGGGCACAGTCGGACTTCCCTTCACATCGGTTGCGGTCGATCTGCGGCCGGTAGGCGGCGGCGGGTGCTCGGCAGCGTTCACCCGGGCGGGTACCGCTGCGGGCGGCACGTCGGGCCTTGTCGCGATCGAAGAGCGAATTTGTTTGGGCGGTGTCGGGGATTTCGTCATCGGCGGACATTGGGCGGCTCGGTTCAGCGGAGATGTCGATAAGATACGAGGGAAGCGTCGCGTTTGGTATTCGCGTTCGTGGGACGAGCCCCTCGAGCACGGAGTCCCCTCGAGCGACGCGAGGCGCCCGACACTATTTTCGACAGGTGCGTGAGGATGTCTAGGGGGGAGTCCCTGTGTTTTGGACCCGGCGACCCGGCGGCCTGCCGCGCTTCACGACAACAATCAGTCGCTGTTGTTCGCTTGCGTTCGCGGGTGGTCGAGGCGGCCTGGGCGAAAGTACAGTCGATCCTGAGCACGAGTCGACGAGCCCACGCCTGAAGATCCATGGTGGCCAGGATATTTTTTTCGCGCGGAGTCTGAGGACGTCGACGACATGGGCCCGCTGCTGCGAGAGACCGAGTTGTTCGTCGCCGACGAACTCGAGTACCGCGCGATGAACGAGCGGGGGGTCTCGGGTCTGTGTCGAGTTTGGTGTCCTCGTGGTGGTCACGATGACCGAGAGCGTGGGCAGGGCCGTCGTCGCCGCACAGGGGCTCCCGCCCAAAGCCGTCGATGAATCAGGCTGCCGGCAGTGCCGACGTGGTCTGTGAGGTCCTGGACCCGGAATAGTCTGGAATGACCTGGGCGGTCGAGCGTTGGACGTGGACCTGGATTGACATTCGTGGTGTCCCGAGTCTGTGGTAGTCCTCGGGGAATAGCGATCTGCCCGACCCCGTGACCCCCGATGTTCTAGCGAGCGCTCTCGATGGCGACCGGAGCGAGCTCCGGTCCCTGATCGATCACTTGACCCGACCGATTCGGATCGAGATCGGTCAGGCCCTCCATCGCCGGGGTCGTCGCGCGGGGCGGGATGCCCGCCAAGAGATCGACGATATGGTCCAAGAGGTGTTCCTGCGGTTGCTGGCGAACGACGCTCGGATCCTCCGAGCCTGGGACCCGGCGCGCGGGCGGGGTTTGTCCGGCTACGTCCGTATGGTCGCGCGCTCCCAGGTAGCGACCATCATGCGTAGCGCGAGGCGCAACCCCTGGACCGAAGACCCGACGGCGGGGGAGGCCCTCGAAGAGGTGGGCGGACAGGTCGAGGACCACAGCCATCGTTACGAGCGGGCCGACGCCCTGCATCGGCTGCTCGCTCGCCTCGAGGCTCAACTGGACGAGCGTGGCATGCTCTTGTTTCGCATGCTGTGGGTCGAAGAATGCTCGGTGGAGGAGGCCTGCGCGGCCACGGGCATGAGCCGCGAGGCGCTCTACGTCTGGCGTTCTCGTCTGCGCAAGCGCGCGGCCGCGCTGGCGAGAGAGCAGAGTGGACCGCAGGAGTCGGGGCGGAGACAGGGGGAGTCTGTATGAGCGAGCCTGAGAACGAGGAGAGGGACGGTCCCGGAGAGGCCTTGTTGGCTCGCATGGGCGCGCTCGTGCGTGCGGACGAGTCTGTCGAACACGGCGACGCGTGGGCTCGATTCGCGGCTGGCGAGCTCGATGGGGCTGGACTGCGCGCGGTTCTCGGTGCCGATGTGGATGTCGATGGTCTCGCGCATGGTAGGGAGTTGTTTGCGCCGCGCGACTCGGGACTGGCGACAGAGCGCTTGCTTCGGGCTCTCGACGCCGCGCCCGGACGAACGCGGGACTCGGAGCAGCGACCCGGCGCATCGCGTGGTGAACCACTGGATGTCCGGAGCCGGGGTCGAAGCACGAGGATCGTGGGTGTGCTGTTGGCCATCGCGGCTGCCGTCGTGGCGGTCCTGTGGCTGCGGGCGGCGATGCTCGATCCAGGCTCTTCGCGCCGGGACTCGGCCATGGCCGCGACCCTGCCTCACTATGTGCTCGAGACCGACGGCGGATCCTCTGTGGTCCGATCCTCGGCTGGGCACCGGGACGCGGGAGAGCCCCTCCGTTACGCCCCTGGGGATCGCTTCGTGTGGGTGCTGCGTCCTGAACAGGCGGGCGAGCAGTCCCCGAGTTTGCGGGTGTTTGCGATCCCCGCTGACAGCCCTCCCGAGCGCCCAGTGAAGGCGCTCGGGCTCGGCTCTGCCATGGAGGCCGGCGGCGCGTCCCTGCGTATCAGCGGGGTCGTCGAGTTGCTGGGCCTGAGTCAGGGCCCGTGGACCCTCGGCTTGATCTTGGCGCCGGACAGGGACGACCTGCCGACGTCCCTGTCGCTGCGTACCCTCGATGACCTCGGGGGGGATCCAGCCGGAGCTCTCCAGGTTTTCCGACTCGAGATTGTGTTGGGAGACTAGGGCGATCGTCGGCGGGTGGCGAAGTCGGTCCGAAATGGCGTCGAGGCGCAACCTTGCTGATAGATCGCCGGCGGCTCCTCCAGCTTCGGTGTTGGTGTTGGTGTTGCTGGCGCTGGGGTGTGGGCCCCAGGTGGACCACGAGGGCAACGATGTTAGAAGCTCGGTCGCCGAACTCGAGCTGAGGCGACGCGCGGAGGCACGGGGACTCCAGTTCTCCGGTTGTGACGCGGTGTACCTCGATGGTCGCTGCGCGCTCGCCGATGGGGCGGAGCTGACCCTCTGGGTGCCCGATGTCGAGGGTGGGACCATCGAGGTGGCGTTCGATGGTCGTGCCCTTCAGCCACATCGCCGCACGGCTGTGCGGGGGGGCGAGCGTCTGGTATTGACCGGCCTCGACAGTCTCGGGGGGGCCGAGTCGGGGCCGGGGATGCTCCTGCTTCACGATCCCCAGACCCGCCGCCAGTGGCAACTCGGCCTGCTCCCGGCGGGCGAGGGCTACCGCGGCCCGACCTACAGGGAAGCCATGGACCTGGCGAAGGCGGGCGAGCACACTCGCGCGCTGAACCTGCTGCGGGCCCGCATGGCCGAGGTCGGCCCCGAGGAGCGACTCCAGCTCGAGGCCGGGATCAGCAAGATCGACCTGAACCAGGGGGAGTACGCGGCGGCACTGGAGGCCACACGCAACGTGTACACAGCGGCGGGCCCGCTGGGCCGGGTCGACATCGCCAACGCGGCGGCATCTCGAGCCGTCTACATTCACACCTTCTTGCTGCCCGACTACGCACAGGCTCGGGCGTGGATCGAGCGCATCCCTGAAGATCCTTCGGCGAGGTCTACGGCGCCCTATCAGCGTGGTTTGCTGGCCTATCGGCTCGCCGATCTGCGGACCGCGCAGCGCGAGTTCGAGGCGGCGCTGGCCCTGGCCGAGCCCCTGGGGCGGCCCGCCTATGTCCGCCAGGCCCTCGAGATGTCGGCCCAGGTGGCCGCGCAGCTGGGCCGGGCAGAAGCGGCGGAGCGCTACGCTGTGGCCGCCCTGGAGCTCGCGCGCAGCCAGGGAGGCGAGCCCTGTCAGCAGGCGAGCGCGTGGACCAACGTGGGCTGGGCGCGGACCTTGCTGATGGCCGAGGGGATCCGGGGTGAGGACCCGAGGCCGGCGCTGCGCGAAGCGTTCTTGGGGTTCTCAGGTCTGGATTGTCCACGCCCCCATCGAGCGGCGAGCGCCCAGCTCAACCTGGCCTACGCGGAGCTGCTCGCGGGCGACGACGATGCGGCCCGCGAGCTGCTCTCGGCCGTGGACCCGGCGCAGCTCAAACCTTGGGAGCGCTCGTGGCTCCCGCTCTTGGAGGGGCGCCACGCGCTCGCGGGCGGGGAGTTGAGTCGAGCTCGCTCGGCGTTCAAGGTCGCCGAGCGCTCGGCGACCTTGGGTGACGACCGTGATCTACTCTGGCAGGTGGCGGTCGGCCAGGCCGAGACCTTCGCCGCGGGGGGAGACGTCTCGGCTGCGCTGGAGCGCTACGCGGCGGCCGACCTCAGGCTCGAGGGGCTGGTCGCGCAGGTCTCCCTCGACGCCGGCCGGGAGTTGTTCTTGGCCGGCCGCTCGCAGGTCGCCGCAGCTCACGTCGGCCTGCTCCTCGATGCCGGCCGACCGGCGACAGCGGCCTGCGTGGCCGGGCGTGCGCAGGCTCGCCCCTACCGCCTCGTCCAGCGTCAGCGCCAGTGGGGACAGGGGGCTGGCGGTCGGCTGGCAGCGCTGGTGCGCTATCGGGAGCAGCGCGAGGCGCTCGAGGAGGCGAGGGCCGCCGACTGGACCCTGACCCTCGCACAGCGAGAGCGGATCCGAGTGTCCCGCGGCCACCGGGTCGCGGCCCTCCACGCCCTGCTCGACGAGGCCTTTGGCGGGATTGAGGGCCGGCTACCGGCGTGCGCGGAGCAGACTCCAGAGTCGAGCGCGGGCGAGCATTGGTTGCTCGTGTTTCCGCTCGATGAGGGGCGGGGGCGCTGGGTGAGCTTCCTGATCGCCGGGTCGGGGCTCGGATCGAGTACCCGTGTGGCCAGGGTGACGCGCACACCTGAAATGGATGATCGGGGCTTCGCGCGCGCCCTGCTCGAGCCCTTCGAGGACCTGTCCAAAGCGGGGATCGAGCCCGGTGGTGAGCCGCCCCGACTGGTCCTCCAGCTTCACCCGGGCGCCTCTGGTCTGCCCTTCGAGGGCGTGCTGCTCGGGGGGGTCCGCGTGGACCTGCGTTTTGCCCTGGCCTACGGCTGGGGCCTCGAGACACGCCCGGTCTCGGATGCTGGGCTGGATTCTGGGCTGGATTCTGGGCTGGATTCTAGGCTGGATTCTGGGCTGGGGGGACGGCGGGCACTCGTAGTATCGGATCCCCTGGGCGACCTCCGCCATGCCCGGAGCGAGGCCGAACTCGTGGCCGCGGTGCTCAGGCAGTCCGGTTGGGAGGTCGAGCAGCTCGCCGGCGCGGCGGTCACTGCCGAGGCCCTGGCCGCGGGCCTCTCTCGGGCGACCCTCTTTCACTATGCGGGTCACGCCGAGTCTGGGGGCCTCGGGGGATGGGAGAGCCGCCTCCAGCTCGCGGGTACGGACGGCTTCGATGTTCGGGATATCCTCGCCCTGCCGCAGGTCCCCAGCTTCGTCGTGCTCTCGGGCTGCGAGACCGGAGGCGCGACGGCCAGGCAGGCTGTACGGGGGGCCCGCTGGAACCTCGCCCAGGCTTTTGTGACAGCGGGATCGCAGAGCGTCATCGCCTCGACCGCGGTCATCCCCGACAACGAGGCCGAGCGCTTCAGCGTCGAGCTGATGCGCTCGCTCGACGTCGAGGATGGGGCGGGCACGCTGTGGCGGGCGCGGACCCGGCTGCGAGGGGAGGCACGCTCGCAGACCTGGTCGGCGTTTCGGGCCTGGCAAAATAGTTTGCTCGGCTCCCGTTAGATCGAGCTCCAGACTCGCGTAGCTCGTCATGATGTGGACGAATAACTACAGCCTTCCCTCGATCGGTCTTGCGTTGCTGGCGACGACGGCCCTGCCTCTGTCTGTGTCCGGGTGTGCCCTCGAAGAGGGGGGCAGTGAGGTCGGTGCGAAGGGCCCGCAGTTTCGCGGGGGGGAGACGGGAGAGAGCGGGGGGGAGACGGGAGAGAGCGGGGGCGGGAGCGAGACGGGAGCGGGCGCCGCGTGGTGCCAGGAGTCCGCCGCTCCCCTCGAGCTCGAACACTGCGATTCCAACCGAGAGCTGGGGTTCCTCATCGACGAGGAGGCGGCCTGCGTGGACGTCCCAGGTGGGAAGGGGAGCTGGCTCGCCGAACCCCTGTTCCAGAGCCCGCACCCCTACCTGGCCCGGTTTTGCAAATACGCCTGGTCGCCCAACGTCGCCGCGAGCCCTGAACCCTGGCAGCTCGACGCCGTCGCCGAACACGAAATCGACTGCGAGGGGGTGATCGGCGACGGGTCGAGCTGGTCGCAGGCCATCGACGACGAGCTCTTCGCCGTGTTCCGGGACCACATCGACCATGTCGCCGACCCCGACACAGCGATCCCGACCCCGGCGAGCAGAGTCGATGTGATCATCGTCGACAACAAGGTCGAGGGGGGCTTCAACACCCACTCGAGTCACGGTGCTGTGATGGGCGCGCTGGTCGAAGACATCATCTGCGACGGCGCCCCGGGCTGTGTGCGCGAGCTCGGGTTCGAGCTCGCCATGCCGCGCTACTTCAACTCCGACGGGGAGTCCCTCCACGATCCCGATGGTGGGAGCTTCGGGAGCGTCGGCGATCTCGCCCGGGGTCTCGAGGACGCCTACCACCGGATGTTGCAGTCGCCCGCCAAGCGCTCGGTCATCAACTTCAGCGGTGGGTGGGAGTACTCGCCAGAGCTCACCGCTCTGGGTCAACTCGACCTTCTCGGGGGCCAGACCCTGGCCGACTTCGGGCCCCGCAGCCGAGCCATCCATGCGGTCGCGGTAGCGATCCGCTGTGCGGGCGGGCTGCTGGTCGTCGCGGCCGGAAACCGGGTGCCCGAGAGTTGCGACCTCGGTCCGAAGTACCCCGGGAGCTGGGAGCAGCTCCCCGCCCTGACTGAGGCGCAGTGTGTCGAGTACGGTTTCGCCGTCCACACGAAGCGGTCGTACCTCCTGCCCAACCACAGCGGGCCGGGGATCTACGACCCGCTCTTGTTTTCAGTCGGGGCTGTGGGCTACGGAGGTCTGCCGCTGGCCAACGCGCGCATCGACGCCATGCCGCGCCTGGCCGCGCCTGGTCAATACGGGGTCGCGCTCGAGGCCGGTACCTACACCGACGCGCTGGCTGGGAGTTCGGTGGGCACGGTGGTGGTCTCGAGTTTGGCGGCGCTGATCTGGTCCTACTTTCCCGAGCTCCCGCCGGCGGACGTGATGCGTCTGATCTACGCCAGCGCAGCGCCGCTCGAGGACGCCCAAGGTGTGCCGATGATCAGTGACTACGGCCTGGGCGGCCCCGTGCCCGTGCGGCAGGTCGGGATCTGCTCGGGCTTGGAGATGGCCTGCAGTCAACATGGCCTGAGCTGCGCGTTGAGCTGCGACCCAGGGAATCCCGACCTGACCACTCTCGAGCTGGCGGTCGACGGGCTCCTCGGTGGGGAGACGCTCGTCACGCCGGTCGGCATCGGGGATCAGGAGATCGCGCTGTGTGTGGACGGCTGCTCGGGGAAGCCCGCGACGGTCGTGTTCCCCTCGGGTCAGGCCGAGCCCCTATCGGGCGGCTCTTCGCTTCAGACCTACATCCCCGATCCCTCGGATCCGAGCTGTGCCTCCTGCGAGCTCGACTTCAGCGGCTCCTCGACCTCGGGGCTGTTGATCTTGTCTCTCGACGAGGCCTACAACCCGGCCCTGTTGGCGGGGATCTGGCTGCGCATGGAGTTCGCAGACGGGTCGATCGAGAACGTCTACATCGGCGACGCCACGCTCCCGCTGAGTTCGACGACCACGCTCTCGGTGACCATCACCCTCAACGGTTCGCAGACTCCTCCCGCGTCCGCGGCCGTGTGGATGATGTTCGACGACATCAACGGTCGCTACCTCCGCTCGACGGCGATCCCCGTGGTCTTGGGCTCGGCCTGAGCGGGGTCCGGGCCGACGAACGCGAGCTCTCGGGGTCCTCTCGGGGTCTCGGGGGGCTCTCGGGGGCCTGGGGGTCGAGCCGTTCGCGCTCGCCTCGCCTGGCCCTATACTCGCGCCGACATGGCAGACAAGGCCGAGAGCTCTGAGCACGTCCTCGTCGATTTCGACGCGGGCGTCTGCACGATCACCTTCAACCGCCCGCGGAAGAAGAACGCGCTGACCGTGGCCATGTACGTGCGCATGGTCTCGGCCTTCAAGGAGGCGCGCGAGCGCAGCGATGTGCGGGTGATCTTGCTTCAGGGCAGCGAGGGCGTGTTCACGGCCGGCAACGACCTGATGGACTTCATGAGCGCCGGCGAGCTGGGAGAGGACAGCCCGGTCGCTCAGCTCCTCTTCCACCTCGCGGGCTGCGAGAAGCCCATGATCGCGGCGGTCCAGGGCCCGGCCGTGGGCCTGGGGGTGACCATGCTCCTGCACTGTGACCTGGTCTACGCCGGGGAGCAGTCTCGCTTCCACATGCCCTTCGTGAACCTGGGCCTGTGCCCGGAGGCGGCGTCGAGCTTCCTGCTCCCGCGGGTCATGGGCTACCCCCGGGCGGCCGAGTTGGTGCTCTTGGGTGAACCCTTCTCCGCGGCCACGGCCCGAGACTACGGCCTGGTCAATCAAGTGTTGGCCGACAGCGCGGTCCTCGATCGGGCCCGATCAGTGGCGATGAGCCTGGCCAAGAAACCCCCCGCGGCAGTGCGCGCGACCAAAAAATTGCTGCGCGCGGGCTACAGGGCTCAGGTCGAGCAGGCGATGGCGGCGGAGTTCGAGGTCTTCGCGGCCGGCCTCAAGTCGCCCGAGGCCGCCGAGGCCATGCAGGCCTTCTTCCAAAAGCGCGAGCCCGACTTCTCCAAATTCGAGTAGGGAGACGGCAGACCGGTGGCGGGCAGCGAGGCGGACAAAGACGGGGCCCAAACCGGCGCCGGCCAAAGCGACAAAGCCGAGGCCAGGGATGCCTGGGGCGAGCGACTGCCCCGGAGCCTGGGGGCCTTCAGCGCCGTGGCGGTCCTGGTCGGCTCGACCATCGGCAGCGGTATCTTCCGTTCGCCCGCGTCCGTGGCCGCCGAGATCGACACGGTCGTGCCGTTCATGCTCGCGTGGGTCGTGGGCGGGCTGGTGGCGCTGGCCGGGGCCCTGACCTTCGCCGAGCTCGGGGGCATGTTCCCGCGCACGGGTGGGATCTACGTGTACCTGCGCGAGGCCTTCGGGCCGCTGCCGGCGTTTTTGTTCGGGTGGGCGGAGCTGCTGATCCTGCGCCCGGCGGCCTACGGAGCGATCGCCGTGACCTCGGCCGAGTACACCTGGCGGCTGTTGGGCCACGACCCAGGGCAGGTCCTGCTCCCCCTGACGGGCACCTGGGAGGTGTCGATCGCCCAGGGCCTGGCGGCGGTGTTCATCGTGATCGTGGGGGTCGTCAACTATCGGGGGGTGGGCCTGGGCGCGATCATCCAAAACGTGTCCACGGCTCTCAAGGTCGCGGCCATCTTGGTGCTCGTGTTGCTGGGGCTGAGCCTGGTCCCCGGTGCGCTCCCACCCGCGACTGCGCTCGAGCCCCGAGCCCCCGACGCGGCCGAGCCCGGGAGCCTCGCGGCCTTCGGTCTGGCCATGGTCGCGGTGCTCTGGGCCTACGACGGCTGGTCGGACGTGGGCTTCGTGGGCGGCGAGATCCGGGATCCGGCCAAGAACATTCCCCGGGCGTTCATCGGCGGGACCGCGATCGTGGTGGTCTTGTACCTGCTGGTCGACGCGGTCTACCTCCGGGTCGTGCCGATCGGCGACATGCCCGGGCGACCGCTGATCGCCGCCGACGTGGCCGAGGCGTTGATCGGCCCGGTGGGCGCGGTGTTCGTGGCTGGGGCCGTTGCTCTGAGCACCTTCGGCACGCTCAACGGCGCGATGATGACCGGCCCGCGGGTGTTCTTCGCTATGGCCGAGGACGGCCTGTTTTTTAAGCGCCTGTCCAAGGTTCACCCCGAGCACGGGACCCCGGGCGGGGCGATCGTGTTGTCGGTGCTTTTGGGGGTCGGCTTTGTGTCCTACCAGGGCTTCTCGGAGCTCGCCGACCAGTTCGTGATTGGGATCTGGCCGTTCTATGCGCTGGCGGTCGCGGCCGTGATCGTCCTGCGTCGGCGCGAGCCCGAGCGCGAGCGCCCGTACCGAACCTGGGGATACCCGGTGGTGCCGATCGTGTTTCTGCTCGCGGCCGTCTACCTCCTGAGCAACTACGCCGTGCGCGAGCCCGGGAAGTTCGCGATCAACCTGGCGATCGTGGCCACGGGGGTGCCCGTATTTTGGCTGTGGTCCCGGCGTAAGCTTGCGGCTGGGCCAGCGTCTGGGTCCGCGTCCGAGTGAGATGGGGCGGGGGGGATCGGGGTCAGGCCCGGCCCCGGCTGACCCCGTCGACGAATGCGCCCGCGATCAGGTGAGCGACCCGGATCGGCTCGGGCAGCTTGCCGTGGATAGTGAGGTCGGTGATCGCTCGGGCGGCGTCGTCGAGGTCGAGGCCCGCGCGCTGGACCCAGAGTCCCGCGCAGGGCTGCATCTCTCCGGCTGCTTCAATCAGTGCCCACTTGCGGGCGCCGCCGGGCACCTTGGTGAGCAGGGCCTCGCGGATGGCGTCGTAGCGAGGCTCTCGCCGGGCCATGATCAACACGGGCAGGCCCAGGCGGGCGTGGAGGCCGGAGAGGTCGACGACGTTGAACCCCCCGAAGGTGATGCCTCCCAACAGTAGAATTTGCGCGTGCTCGAGGAAGGTCGTGCCCGCGATCATGGTCGCCATCGCCTCGCTCGCGTCGTCGCCGTCGCGGCCGAGGGTGCCGGTCATCACACCGTCGAGGCGGCCGCGGGTGAACACGACGCCGACGATCGCTACTTCGCCCCGGTGCGCCCGGTCGAAGGGGGCGTCGTCGATACCGATGGCGTTGCTGAATCGGTGGGTCACGGGCAGGGCTGATCCAAGCAGGGGGCGGGGTTGGACGCAAGCGAGCTGGGGGTCGCCATGTAGACGCGGCCCGGCCTTCCTGGGATGCTGGCGACACATGCGGGGCAGGGTCAACGCCGGTTTGGCTCGGTGGGCCGTCGGACTCGGCGCAGCGGCCCTGACCTGGGTGCTCGGAGCACCGACGGCCCTCGCGGCCCCACCGACTCCCGCCACAGACTCGAGTGTGAGCGGGGAGGACTCGCGCATCGTGCTCGACTGGGAGAGCCCCGCGCTGGGCTGCCCGAG
>CAYVJQ010000007.1:0-33498 GCA_964451725.1 uncultured Nannocystaceae bacterium
CCCGAACCCGAACCCGAACCCGAACCCGCTGCGCGCTCGAGCGCGAGCGCCGAGGCGACCGCAGGCAGGACCTCGTCGACCAGCGGACCGGGCACGACCTCGGCGATCGCCAACGCCTGCCAGGGGTGCCCGAGCACCAGCTGACGACGGACCTCCTCGACCGCGAGCGCGGCGACCTGGACGAGCCCCGCCTCGTAGCCTCCGACGATGGTCGAGCGCCGCAGCTCGAGGGCCAACACGGGTTTGTCGCGCAGCTCGAACAGGCGCGCGAGGGTCAGCAAGAGGTCGAAGCTGCGCCGATCGACGGGGACCTCGGTGGTCCAGTGCGGACCCATCCCGAGACCCCGCGCGCCACCTTCGGCCGGCTCCGAAACAGGGATCAGATCACGCAGGTTCGTGTTCAGGGCGAACTCCGCCCCGGCCGCGTCTCCGATACTCGCCGACACGCGCCAGGCTTTGGCCGCCTCCTGTGGGCCCTGTCCGTCGAGGGCATCCACTGCCGCCACGATCCACGACTGGCGACTCTCGACCGCCCCCGGGCGGACCTTCGAAAGCCGCAACAGCGCGTACTCCCTAGCCCCCTCGGGCAGCGCGTCCACAGCCTCGAGCACCGCGCCCAGGTCCCGATCTCCGATCCACCCCGAGAGCCGGCGAGTCGGGGTCAGGCCCGGGCCCAGGCCGCCGTTGAACTCGGTGGCCAAGAGCACGGCGATGTCCTCGGGAGTCAGCGAGATCCCGCGCGCACGTGCGAGCTCGGCGACCGCCCGGGGGCTCCGCTGACGAGCGAGTTCGAGCGCCTGATCGAGCTCCGCCTCGAGTCCCTCGAGTCGCGCCCGATCGACGGCCAGCGGAGCCATCGCTCGCTGGCCCCGAGCCTGGGCCTCGGCCCGAGGACGGAGCTCGGCCATGAACCTACGGTCGTCACCGGTGATCGCCTCGGGACAGGCCAGCGCCACCCGACGCATGTCCGTGTCGGCGGCCAGACTCTCACCGAGAACCGCCGAGGCCAGCGCCCGGGCCCGCAGCAATACACACGCTTGCTCCCCCGCCCCAGCGTCTCGAAGCGCGTCGACATCGAGGGCCAGCACCCGGCCATAGTGGGCCGCCGCGAGCCCGCGCTGCCCCCTGCTGCCCTCGAACTGCGCCAACATGAGCAGCGACCCGAGGTCGCCGCCATGGCGAAAATCTCGCAGCAACAGCGCCCGGGCCTCGTCGGCCTTGTCCAGCTCGATCAGGGCCCTCGCCCAGGCCCTCGCCGCCTTCCCCCGGGGCGGGCGCTTCATGGCCCGCGCTCGGGAGTCGAGCTCGGGCCACTGCTCCGCCTTGGCCAGCTGCACCAGACCGCCGCAGCCCCCGAGGCTGGAACCAGCGAACACGAGGCCCACAGCGAGGGTCAGGGCTGCCCAGGACGTGCGGCCACGTCGGGCGCCGCTCACAGGGCTATACACAGGGAGTCCTGACCACCGAGCTCCTCGAGCAGGCTCGCCAGCAAGATCTGCTCTTCTCCGCTCAACGCCGCGCGACCGAGGGCCGCCAGGCACAGCGGCTCGATGCCCGGATCGGGGTCGCCCAGCGCGATGTAGGCCTCCGCCAGCCGCAGCTGGTTGTCCGCCCGGTCTGGGAAACTGTCGACGACCGCCTCCAACAGCTCCAGGCCGTCCTCGGAATCGCCGGCGTCCAGGTGATCCCCAGCGAGCACGTAGAGCGTGCCGAGCATGCGCTGGGCGGCCATGTCCTCGAACCCCGGATCACGGGCGATGCTCTCGAGCGACCAAGTCCGCATCTCCTCCAAGATCTTCAGGGCCTTGAGCCCGCGCAGCTCCGCCACACGCCCGGCGACCGCCGCCCGTGCATAGGCGTAGGCTGCCGTGTGGTCGTCCTCGGCCACACGCAGCTTCTCGAGGGCCGCGAGCCGATCGGCATCGCTGACCGAACCGCTGGCGACTCGAAGCTCGAGGGCCTCGTAGATCGACCATGCGCCCTCTCGCTCGGCCTCGAGAATCGTCGGGTCGACGGTCCCCTGGGGCCTGCAGCCGCTCGCTCCTGACAACATCACCGAGACAGCGACCAAGCTGAGCGTGCGCACGGCGGATGGATAACACACCCCTCCGCCGAGGCCGAACGGGTCCGCTCAGCTGTCGTAGTCGTGGATGACCGTGCTGTAGTCACTCTCGCTGGCGGCGCCCATCGACGCGAGCCCGACCTCTTTGCAGGCCGACGCACCGGCCCCCGTACAGACCTTGCCCAAGCTGGCCTTGAAGGCCTTCTTTTCAGCGGCGGGCGCCGAGGGGAACGCGACGATGACCATCCCCGGGAGTGAGCTCGAGCTCCACACGACGTTGAGGTTTTCGCCACCTACTTTGGCCAGGCTCGCCTTTTGGGCGTCGTCGATCAGCGCACAGGCGACCTCTCCGCGAGCTGCCGCCTTGATGGTCTTGACCGGCCGGCGCGTGTCGACGACCTCGAAGTCCGAGAGCACGAAGCTCTGTCCACCGACCACCTTGTCGATGAAGCGGGGGTCGTCGCCGTGGTCGGTGCCCAGGGTCTTGCCCTTGCAACCGTCGACCGAGGTCTCGGTGCTGCTGACCAAAAAGTACTGACGCCCGCCGCCCTTGCTGACCTCGGCCGAACCGAGGACCTCGAGCTTGGCGTGGTCGCGGAGGTCCAAAAATGCAGCCAGCGAGAGGATCCCGTAGTGGGGATCGTTCTCGCTGATCCAGGTCTTCGCCAGCTTGCGGCTGGTCTGATATTTGCCCTGCGCCGCGGCCCAACCATTTTGCTCGGCGACCCCGGCGATCAGCTTGTCGACGTACTGCTGGGCGCTGGAGGAGCTGCCGCCCCCGTGCTCCTTCAGGATGAGTACGTTGACCTCGCCGGCCGCGTCTGCGGCGACGGGGGCAAGGGCGATGGCGGCGAGAGTGAGGACGACGGCGGCGGTACGGGTGCTCTGGCGCAAGGGAACCTCGGTGCGCTTGGACGGGGCGCCCCCCAACTTATGCATTTCCCTCACCTTGGATTTGTGCCCCATCTCACAACCCCCTATTCGCCCACTCGGTTCGCCCACTCAGGCTCGAATACGTCGCTCACCGACAGGGATGAACACCAGCGCCCCTGCGACCGTGAGCAGCGCCAGGGCCATCCACACGCCGCCGCTCTCGGCCAGCGCCTGTCCTCCGGCCCAGTCGACCACCGGGGCGATCCAACTCGAGAGTGTTCCCGCGCTCAGCAGCGGCCCCAAGATCAGGTACGCGACACCGATCGCCAGGGCGTAGGCAGACGCCAAGATCCAGGTCCGTCGGCGCTGATCGACCGCTTCGATCTCCGGCAGCCGGTCGAGCACACGGCGGGTAAAAAACGCGTCACAGGGCTCGTGAACATCGAACAGGGCGAGCTCCATCGCCACGAACTCGGCGAGCTCGGCGGCGCAGTCCGGGTCGGCCTCGGCCTCGGCGCGCAGTTTCGCCGGCAGCCACCCCCGCCCCTCGGGATCGCGCCGAAGTTGCTCGGGGCTGGGCTCGAGCTCGACCAGAGCCTCGAGAAAAGCATCGACGACCGACTCGGGCCCACTCACGCGGCAGCTCCGTCGATCACTTTGGGCTCCCGCAGTTGCTGCCGGAGGAGCTTCTTGGCCCGATGCAGGTGGGTCTTGATCGTGCCCAGAGGCAGACCGAGGACCTCGGCCATCTCGGGATAGGAGACGTCCTCGAGGTAGTAGAGCGTGACCACGGCGCGGTAGCGCTCCGGGAGCTGGGCGATCGCGGCGGCGAGGTCGCTGCGCAGATCGCTGCGCCCGGGCGAGAGCTCCGTCTCGGGCGCGGCCGCGGAGGACTCGAAGCCCTGGGGCAGGGCCGAGAGCACCTTGCTGCGGGTCCGGTGGTTGACGAATACGTTGTAGGTGATGCGGTAGAGCCAGGTCGAAAACTGGGCCCGCCCCTCGAAGCCCGGGAGGCCCCGATAGGCCCGCAGAAACACGTCTTGAGCGAGGTCGTCGGCCAGCGTCGGGTTTGAGGTCAGCCGAATCAAGAGACCCCGGACCTTCCCCTGATGGCGACGAACGAGCTCCGCGAAGGCCAGCTTGTCGCTGCCCTTGCCGGCGCGCTCGACCAGGGCCGAGTCCTCGAGCCCGGGGAGCGCGGGCGCCGAGGCCCCGATGTGGGCCGACCGCCAGCCCTGTGACAGGGCGCTCACTGTGGACCTCCGTCCCGGACGGCGAAGCGATGACTGATCAGATACCCGACCCCGATAAAGCCCGGAATGAGGCCCGCAGTCGAAAGATCCCCGTTGCCGAACATCGAGGCGAGCACCAGGCCCACCCCGGTACACACGAGCACCAAACCGCGCCGCAGGTCGTTGGCTCGACGGGCCCCGAGCAGCTCCGGGGGCGGCTCGAGGCCCTTTTCCACCATGCGCCGGGCGAGCTCGAGACGGCGCCGAGCCGTCGCGTGGCGAAAGCGAATCGTGGAGATGACGATCAGGGCGACGATCGCCAGGAACGCGAGATCGAAGGCCTGAAACCCCTCACAGGGGGACTGGGCCTCGAACAACACGGCGTCGAAGTCGAGGGCGAGACCGAAGACGCCTGTACAGCCCTGGTCGCTCACCCCCATGTCGACAAGGGGACCCAGCGCGAACTGTCGGCCCGAGTGCAGGTACCCCGACCCGAGATCGGCCGCCATCGCCCGCCCGGCGACACCAAAGGTCAGCAGCGCCGTACCCGCAGCCAATCCCTGAGTCAGCCAAAATTTCTTTTGTTCCCGCAGCATCGACCCAGACCAGACCCCGTTGCCTCGCGACCTGTTTCGCATTGTCTCTTGTCCTAGCAGCCCCCGTGGTGAAACCCACCACGGACTGCTAGCGCACGCACACCGAGCGCGCGAGCAGTGCCGTTCTGGACTCAACAGGCACTGCGGTAAATCCGCCAGACGTCGAGGATCGACGGCCGGAGCCGTGGCCACGGCTCCCCGCCGACGGACACCAGCGCGTCGGCGAGCCGCGAATAGCCAGTCTCGAGCGTAGTCCGGCGCTCCCTGGCCCACTCCTCGCGACCCAGCGCAGCATCGATGTGGGCTCGAAACTCGGGCAGGTCGGCCTCCAGACCGTGAAATACACCCTGAATCTCGAACTGCTCGGCGAACCACGCGCTTTGAAATGTCCGGGGGTCGGCCGCCAGCGGTGCACAGCAAGCCGCGCTCACCACGCAACAGGTCAGCTCTTCCCACAGGATCCCACGGTGGATCGGGACCCTCAAATCGAGTGGGATCTGCCCGTAGTCGAAGCCGTGGTCATCGGCCAACTCCCCCAGAAAGAGGGCGTGGACGAGCTCGTGAATGAGGTTCGGCAGACCTTCGCTCTCCACGATCCAATCCGGCCCAGATCCGGTCCTGCGCTCGTCCGGGCGGGCCCGCCGACACAGATTTTCCCATTGTGGACCCACGCGGGCCTCCCCCCCCATCTGGGCGAGCACGGCGCTGGCCTGGGCGAGCACTTGTTCATATGTGCTCATCGGCGTAAGCCCAGATAAGCGTTCGGCATCGAGGCGTCGGCCTGGTAGGCTGACATTGGGCGTTGCCCCATCACTTTGGTCATGCCTGGTCTCCCCGCGCTGAGCAACCCGAAGGATCCGAGTGAGACCGGGCGCTCGGCCGAGGCGACGTTCAAGCTCGGCCGCTACAATATCGTCAGCCGGATCGCCAGCGGCGGCATGGCGACGGTGTACCGGGGGCGCCTCGAGAGCGAGGGCGGCTTTGCCCGCGACTTTGCCATCAAGGTCATTCACCCGCACCTCGCGGCCGCCGAGGGTTTTCGAGAGCGCTTCCTCGATGAGGCGCGTGTGGCGTCCCGGGTCCGTCACGCAAACGTGGTTGCGACCGTCGACTCCGACCGCGACCAAGGCTACCACTTTCTAGTCCTGAATCTGGTCGACGGGCTGACCCTGCGGCAGATGCAGGTCGCCGGTCTCACCCGGCTGCCCCCCGGAGAGGCCGCGCGTGTGGTCTGTGATGCCGCGAGGGGTCTGCACGCCGTCCACAGCGTGTGTGACGACGATGGCGAGACCCTCGGCGTCGTCCACCGGGACATCTCTCCCCACAACCTGATGCTCGACAGCGAGGGCAACTGCGTGCTCATCGACCTCGGGCTGGCCAAGGCGCGGGGACAGATGGGCCACACACAGACCGGAGTCCTGTGCGGAAAGCTCCCCTACATGAGCCCGGAGCAGAGCCGCATTGATCCTTTGGACGCCCGCTCCGACGTGTTCAGCCTCGGCAGCGTCCTGTTCGAGCTCGCGCTCGGGGTCCCTCCCTTCGGCGACGACCACACCCCGAGCACCCTGGACAACCTCCGGATCTGCGACCCCGAGCGGCTCGCCACCATGATGGCTCAGGTCGAGCTCCCTAGCTGGCTGTGCCAGGTCGTCCTGCGCTGTCTCCGACCGGAGCCCGACGACCGCTACGCGAGCGCGGCCGCCCTCGCCCACGAGCTCGACGAGGGCATGCGGCGCGCGGGCATCATCCAGTCCACTGTCCGCCGAGAGCTCGCCACCCGCGTCGCCACCCTCCAGTCCAAGCTCCGGCCGGAGCAGAGTGCGGAACCCCTGCCCGTGCTGATCGGGGCCGAGGACACCAGTCCCCACCCACAGGTCGCCGCGCCCCGGGCCTGGCTGCGCAGGTGGGCGGGAGGCCTGGGCATGGCGGCGGCCGGCGGCCTGACTGCGATCACCGTCATCGTCGCCCTCGGTCGGCCCTGGGACCGACCGACCTCTCCCGATCCCCTGCAGCCGCGCGAGCAGGGGACTGTGGAAGCGACCCCCGAGGCGACCGAGCTGCCCGAGCCCGCACCCGTGGACACCCGGGACGCCCTCGGCGTGGACACCTTCGCGGTCCCCAGCGACGACCCTTCGCTCGCACCCTCAGCCCCGGGTGAGGCAACAACCACCAGGGAGCCCCGCAGGCCCCACAGGGGTGGCCGGAACAACAAGCTCGACGGGTTCAAGAGCAACCCCTACTGACCTGAGCCGCGATGTCCCCCGCCTCGTTCTCGCCCTTGGCGAGCCTGCTGATCACGCTGGTCCTCGGGTTCGCGCCCCCGCAGGCCGTTCTGGCCCAAGGGCCCAACTCGGGCTCTCCAGCGGATCCGCCGGTCGATCCCCCGGCTCCCCGACTCGGGCCTGGAACGGCGCCCGACGCCACACAACCCGAGCCCGCGGCCAGAGAAGCCGCGGCCAAAGAAGCCTTCGATCACGGCCTGAGTGCGGTCTCGCGCGGCGACTACAGCGACGCGGTGATCTCCTTTCGACGGGCCTACGAGTTTCGACCGCACCCCGTGGCCCTGTTCAACCTCGCGCTCGCGCTGGAGAAGGCCGAGCGCCTCCCGGAGGCCTGGACCGTGTTCGACACCCTCGTCGACGCGGTCGAGAGCAAGGCCGAAACCCGTGAGATTCGCCGACACATGAGCGCGATCGCGGCGGACATCGCTATCTTGGAGGTCGCGTCGACCGCAGCCCCGACACGCCTGTGCATCGATGGCCTCGACATCCTCGAGCGCGGCCCCACACATCGGCAGATCGCGCTGGAGCCCGGGGTCCACCAGCTCCAGATCGACGATCGCCAGCTCTCTGTCCGGCTCGGCCCAGGCGAGCGTCGCGTCGTGCTCCTCGACCCCGAGACCGCGCGACCACAAGTCCCATCCAAGACCCGAGGCTTGCCCGCGAGCATCGGCGTGGGCATCGGCGCGGGAGCCCTCGCCGTGGGGCTCGGGGCAGCCGCGCTCACACCGACGCTGCCCGCCCCTCAGCGCCGCGGGTTGGGCATGGGTGCGGTCGGCAGCGCTGGAGTCGCGCTGACCGCCAGCGTGATCGCCATCATCCTCGAGCGCCGATCCGCACGACGGGGCTCGAGCGCGGACCGAGCCGCTCGCGGCACGAGTGAGAGCGCCCAGACGAACGGGAGGTCGAGGACCACCCTCCCCTGCCCCGGCTCCCCGGCGCTCGAGCGCCGCATCGACATCGAGCTCGACCTCGGCCGTGGTGAGGGCGAGTCACCGGCGTTCAAAAGCGTCCGCTGAGCACAGCCCCGACTCGTCCACCCGCGAGCGCCGGGGACAGGGTCCACAGGCGCCGACGCTGGAGCGCACCGACCACGACCATGGCCACGCCCCCCGACAACAGCACGCCACCGGGGATCCCAATGCTCGCCGCCGCCCGATCGCGCCCGTCCTGAAAACAGTTGTTTCCCCCGTTGGGCGCGCAGGGGTCCGAGACCCCCATGGCGATCGCCCCCCCGACCAACACCCCCCCGACCACCGTGGCCGCGATCCCCGAGTCGACCCAGCGGCGCGCCCTGTGGGCCTCGGGGCTGTCCCGCAGGCGAAGGTAGTCGTCGGTGCTCGCCTCCCACTCGCCACCGTCGATGTCCGTGTCTCCCTCGAGATCGGCCTCGACCTCCGGGTCCAGACCCGAGTCGGCGCGGCCATCGACAGCCACCGCAAGCTCAGAACCGGCGGGCTCCGCAAGCTCAGAACCGGCGGGCTCCGCGAGCTCCGCAGGCGTGGTCGAGACCCGCGGGTCTCGACTCTCGTTCGAAGCGTCCTCGCCCTCCGGGGCCGCCGTCTCAGACACCGACTCCGTGTCCGTCGGTTCGGCGTCGGGCTCCGGGCCCACCGCGGCACGCACCCCGGCCACCGGGGCCAGGGTCAGACCCAGTGAGAGACCCACGATGGTCGCGGTGCGAATGGAAGTCCGCATACAGCGAAGACCCTAGCAAGGCTGGCCTAGGCAGACCATTGGAGACGGTCTCGGGGCGTGAACACGAGCCGGCTTCCCGCCTCAGCGTGTGCCCTTGCGCCGATCCGAGCCGAGAGTCAGACTCGCTTGGTGTCCGCGCTGACGAGCCTCGCCCTCGGCCTCGCCCTGTCTTCGCTCTCGCTCGCTCCGGGCCAGCGCGACTCCGCGGCGGGCCCCGAGAGCTGTAGCGACAGCGATCGAGGCCTGCCGAGTTTCGGCCCCCGCTCGGCCCTGACCACGCTCATCGCCTACATCGACCCCACCCAGGTCGACCAGCTCCAGATTTGGCTCGAGGTCCGACGGCTCGCCGGTGAGCGCCCCGGTGAACTGCGCCTCGAGCTGCGCGTGACCCGCGGTGGAGGCTTCGAGGGCGACCCCGGATCCACGGCCGAGCTGCTCCGGCTGTGGTTCATGGCCGTGAGCGCCATGGGCGAGAGCGAGGCCGCCCTGCGGCTGATCGAATACCGGGGGTGGCCCCGGGTCGCCAGCTTGCTCAGGTCGAGCGAGGGGCACACCCAGCTCGCCGATGCGCTCGGGCTCGACCCGGCCCTGGTCACGGCTCGACTTCAAGGCCACAGCGGCGAGTGCCTCGCTCGGCGCCTCGATCGAGACGCCGCCCGCATGGCCCGGCAGACCATGGGCCAACCCGCGGTCATGCTGGGCATCGTCGACAGCCGGGGTGTGGAGATCGCTCAGTACATCGACCCGGAGCTCGGCGAGCTCCGGGCCCAGCTCGACCGCAGCCTCAAGGTCGCCCCTGTGGCGACCCCAGAGATCACGCTCATCCCCTTCGGGCCCAGCTTGCCGGCTCAGGCCACGCGCCTGGATCGCGTGTTCCCAGACACCGGCGTCGTCGTCGGAGGCGCCGCTCTTCCCCATCGTCTGGTCCTGTTCGTGGAGGACGAAGAACACGGCAAGCTCCCGGGCTGGTTGGCCCCATCCATGGCCTACCGCGCTCAGAACCCCGGCTCCCTCTCAGTCCAGGTGATCGCCGCGGGCGTGGGTTCACGGGCGATCCGAATGCGCCGACGCCTGTGCGCAGCCCGGAGCGAGGGGCTCGAGGTCGAGTTTCTCGGCTACCTCGCACAGTGGCCCGCGACCCGGCGGCTCCACGAAGCCGAGATCGATGCGGTCCTCCAGCCGATCGCCGATTCCGACAGGTGCAGCGACGACGAGCCGCTCACGGACGAATCCACCCAAAGCGGCACCGACTTCGGACACCCGCGGGGCGCCTGGCTCGACGGCCGCCCCGTCAACCAAGGCGACCTTGAAAATCTCGAGTGGGAGCTGAAGGTCCAACCCTCGCCGAGCATCATCGACTGGCTCATTCAGCCGGCCAATTTGGGCGAATCCGAGTCGCTCGGGTCCTGAGGCCCCACCACAGCAGCAAACCGTTCTCGCGGCCATCGCTCGGGAGCCCCAGAAATTGGCTATCGTTGCGCCACCCATGGACCTGACCTACTGGGCGGCGACAGACGTGGGGCGCAAGCGCACCCACAACGAGGATAACTACCTCATCGACAAGAACCTGCGCCTGTTCGTGGTCGCCGACGGCATGGGCGGTCACGCGACGGGCGAGGTCGCCAGCGCGATGGCGGTCCACACCATCCGCAGCATCATCCAGGGGGAGGCGGACCTGTTCGAGACTCCGGGCGACGACCCGAGCTGGCACATGGAGGTCTGCATGTTGCTCGAGCACGCCGTGCACACGGCCTGCGAGCAGATCTTCCGCAAGGGTGTCCAGGAGCCCGAAAAGAAGGGCATGGGCACCACCGTGGTCGCCCTGCTGATCACCGGAGACCGGGGCTACATCGCCTACGTCGGCGACAGCCGCATCTACCTGCTTCGAGGGGGCATCGTCTACCAGCTGACCGAGGATCACTCGCTCATGAACGAGCTGATTCGACAGGGCAAGATCACCGCCGAGGCCTTCGACGACAGCCCCTACGCCCAGTTCAGGCACGCCATGACCCGGGCTGTGGGGCCCAACGAGACCGTGGAGGTCGACACCCTCGACTTCGACATGATCCCCGGGGACGCGTTCTTGCTGTGCAGCGACGGCCTCTACGAGTACCTCGACGACGCCGACATCTCCCGCATGTTGTCCCTGCCGGAGATCAAGGACATCCCCGGCCGCCTGATCGAGATGGCCAACACCCGCGGTGGCAAGGACAACATCACCGCGCTGATCATCCATATCCCCGAGAACGCGGACGGCAGCGACCGCGCGGCCGAGATCAACTTCACCCTCGACACCCTCAAGAACATCCCCCTGTTCACCCAGCTGACCTACCAACAGCTCGTGCGGATCATGAACCTGACCCGGGTCGTGCCCTTCAGCCAGGGCGAGGTCATCTGCCAGGAGGGACAGATCGGCGAGGAGCTGTTCGTGATCCTGCGCGGAGAGATCGAGCTGTCCACCAACGGGGCGCCGATCACCTCCCTCCCCCAGGGCTCACACTTCGGGGAGATGGCCCTGGTCGACGCGACTCCCCGCAGCGCGACCGCGACCGCGAGCACCGGCGGCAAGCTGCTGGTGATCAACCGGGCAGACTTCGGCGAGATCATGCGCAAGGAGGCTCCCCTGGCCGTGAAGTTGCTGTGGGCCTTCGTCCAAGAGCTCAGCGAACGGCTGCGCCAGACCACCCTCGACCTCTCGCTCGCCCACAGCGACGAGATCCTCGACCTCAGCGACGAGCTCCTCGCCAGCGAGTCGAGCGACGACATGTCTCAGGCCGCGATCCGGGATACCGGGGCCGACGCGGCCGAAGTCGAGCCCACGAACCCACGCGCGAGCGCCCTCCCCAGGCAGCTCGAGCGGCCCGAGGTCGAACACCCAGCAGCGGAGCAGGCCGAGGAGCAGGCCGAGGACACATACGAGCGCGAGACCGTCCCCGACGGCTCCCCGCATCCGGGCCCAGGGATGGGAGCTGGATCCGAACCGGAGTCGGACGTCCCCGTGCCCCGCAGCAAGCCCCGCACGATCACCCTCGCCAACCTCGGCTCCGACACCAGCGGCCGCTACGGCACCTCCGACCCGACTGGCATTCCCGAAGACGACGACGACTGAAGCGACATGTCCACCTACCCGACCTTCGCAGCGCACCAAGAGGCGATCTGGACCCAGCTCTCGGCTCGGCTCGGGGACAGCTGGGATGGCACCAAAGTCCGGATCGACGATGGACCGTGGTCGCTCGTCATGGACAGCTACAACATCAGCAGCGACGACTGGAAGGCCGGCCACACCCGGATGAGCGCGCCCTACCTCAACCCGGAGGGATTTCGCTTCAACATCTACGAGAAGGGCGCCTTCTCCTGGCTGGGCAAGCTCTTGGGCGCGCAGGACATCAAGGTCGGCGACGCCCCCCTCGACGACGCCTGGGTGATCCAGAGTAACTCTCCCGCCAAGATCCGCGTGTTCCTCGAAGACCAACCAATCCGCGACGGGATCATGGCCATGCCCGAGTGCGAGCTCAGACTCCACGACGACGAGGGCGAGTTCGACCACCCCACAGAGGAGGGTGCGCGCTTCGATGAGCTGCTCTTCAGCTGTGCCGGGTTGTTGGCGGATCCCGAGCAGCTCGCCCGAGCCTATGCCCTGTTCGCCCGCGCCCTCAACCGCCTGTGCACCCTCGGCTCCGCATATACGGACGCCCCCTGACCGCGACCCAGGTCTCTCCCTGCTGCCCCCGGATCCCCACGACGTGACTATCGGCCACATCCGCCACATCCGCCACATCCGCCGCATCCGCTTCACCGGCTTCATCGGGGTCCTGTTCGCGCTCACCCTCGCCGCCTGCAACTCCACCAAGCAGACCAAGCAGACCGAGCAGACCCCGAGCCCAGGACCCGGGCAGGCCGATTCGAAGCCGAGCAGCGAACGAGATCCAGCGCCCCCCGAGCCCGACCTCGGCCACCCCACGGGAGACCCGGGTGTGCGTGAAGACGGCAGCGTCGTCTCGGCCGTCGATTGGTTCGACGGCAGCCTCGAGCAGGCCCAGGCCCAGGCCCGGGATCAGTCGAAGCTGATCTTCCTCGACATCGGTGCCTACTGGTGTCCCCCCTGCCACAGGCTCGACGAGACCGTGTTCACAGTGGCCACAGTCGGCGACTGGCTGCGCGAACACACCTTGGCGCTGCACATCGACGCCGAGAAGGGCGAGGGTCCCGAGATCGTCGAGCGCTATCACGTCCAGGCCTACCCGACCTTGCTCTTGCTCGAGGCGGGCGGGCTCGAGAAGGGACGCCTGGTCGACGCCCTGCCCCCCGAGGCTCTGATCGCCGGGCTCGAGGCCCTGGCGGAGGGCGGCGATGTACTGACCGAGCTCACGGCCGCGGCGGCGGCCGCTCCAGACGACCTCGAGGCCCAGTACACCCTCGCCCACGCCCACGTGCTCGCCGCTCAGCGCGAACAGGCCGAGGCCATCTTCGACGACCTCCTCGCCCGCGACCCGGACAACGAGAGCGGCGTCGCGGCGAAGGTCCTCTACGACCGGGCCCTGTTTTTGACCTTCAAGCTCGACGCCGACCCGCGACGGGCGATCGTCGAGCTCGAGGCCCTCCAGGCCCGCTTCCCCGACAGCCCCAAACGCAGCCAGGCCTACCGCATCATCGGCAGGGCCTACTGCAAGCTGGGTGAGGACGACAGGGCCGTCGCTGCCCTCGACGCGATGGTCGCCGAGGATCCGGACGACCCCAACCTCAAGTCTCGCTACGGATGGTTCTCCTTCCGCCAGCGCTGTCGCCCCGACGCCGGGCTCGAGGCCGTGCTCGCGGGCATCGAACAAGATCCAAAACTCGCCGACCTCCACTACCTCGAGGCCGAGCTTCGCCACCTCAACGACCAACCCGCCGAGGCCCTGAGCGCGATCCAGAGAGCGGCCGCGCTCGAGCCCGGCAGCGCCTACTTCAAGCGTCAGGTCCGACGTTTTCAGAGCCTCGCCGAGCCTGGCTAGCCTGCGCTGCCCCCGGCTCGCCAGCCAGCCGCCGCTGGCAGAACCCGACCTGGCGTTTCACCACGGGCGGCGAGACCGGCGATTGGTTTGACTATACGCCTTCAAACCAATCGCAGCTCTAGAGCGTGATCCGGGTGAACGCGACCACGACCCCGACGGCACCCAACATCGTCGCGCTGAAGCCGAGCACACCGAGCCCGAACAAGGCCCGGACGCGCTCCCCCTCCTCGCCCTCGAGCACCCCGTGCAGCGCCTGAGGCCGAAGCCACATCCCCTCGGTCGTGTGCCCGCCCGCCCGCAGCGCCCGCCACAGTCGGGCGTGATAGACGAGGCCAGCCGGGACACCGACCACCGCCCCGACCGAACCCACGCAGACCCCGACCCAGAGCAGGAGGTCCGCGGGCAGCCAGGCACCGAGGATCAGCGCCGCCAAGATGACGACCGTGACGAGGGCCTCGAACACAGACGGCCAGCGTAGCAGGTCGGAGACCTGGCGCCCGCGCACGGCTGCCCGAGAGCGACGCCGAAGGCCCAGCCTGACACGCGCCCCGGCCGGGCCTCGGCCGCTCACCTACTCCGGGAGTTCATCGTCGGCACCCTCATCGTCGGCCCCCTCATCCTCATCATCCCCACCCAACTCGAGCCCCGGGAGCTCCGGAATCTCCCCCGAGACAATCTCGAGGCCGGCCATGTCGCCATCGGCGAACAGGGCCGCGCCCAGGGAACTGGCGAGGTTCTCGAACGCCTTCTTGGCCATGACATCGTAGACCAGGTAGTCCGAGGGCTCGATAGCGATCCCGCCCGTGTCCACGCTGAACTCAGACGGCGGCTCGACGTCGAGCATGAAGGTCAGGGGCTCCGGACCGGGCTCGCCGTTGGTGCCGGGCACCAGCATGCTGACCACAAAGTAGATCTGGATACCCACATAGCCCTGTGTGTTCTCCTCGTTGGTGTAGATCGAACCGGAGGCGTCGACCGTGTAGCTGACGGCGATCGTCGGGCTGGTCGGTGGATCGCTGCTGAGGTCCACGCTCGGGTCGAGGTGCTCCCCCGTGTT
Organism: uncultured Nannocystaceae bacterium; assembly: GCA_964451725.1. Lineage (GTDB taxonomy): Bacteria > Myxococcota_A > Polyangia > Nannocystales > Nannocystaceae > Plesiocystis. Next base: position 14,792 of record CAYVJQ010000007.1, read on the forward strand.
CAGATCGAGGATGTCGGCGGGAATGACCTGACGAAACCCGTTCTCGAGCTCCGTCGTGATCCACTCTTCCCGCGCGCGGGAGCGCGCGTCGTCGAAACTCGGAGAGACGGGCGCCAGGGGCACGCCCCCGGTCTCGTCACTGGGCAAGGTCGTGACGAGCTCATCCACGTCGTGCAGCAAGGAGGGGTCCGGGGGCCGAAAGCGGACCTCCACTGGGGGCGACTCGGCGGCCTCGAGCCAGGTGAACATGGCCCGCATGAGCGGGAGCACCGCCTCGTTGGCGCCTTCGGCCTTGCGCTCGAAGTCTGCGAGCGCCGACTCGAACAGGAGGTGGATCGCGTCGCGGGCGTCCCCTTCGTGCACCGACCCCGGGTGCAGCTCGAGAAATTCACGCAGCGCAGTGACCGAGCCGACGGCCTTCGCCTCTTCGAACTCCGCCTTGGGCAGGAGCACATCCCGGACCTCATCCACGTGCCGCGTCGCCCCCGAGTAGAGATAACCCTCGAGCTCCCAGGTCACCCCGCTCCCCCTCGCGCTCTGAAACAGCGCGTCGTCGGACCCGTTGTTGCGCGCCTGCCAGGCCCCGGCTCCACCGACTCCACCGACCACCAGAGCCACGACCCAGATCCACTGAAAGGCCTTCGGCAGCGATTTGGCGATTGGCCCATCGCTGGGTTTGGCGTCCTTGCTCGCGCAGTAGAGATCCCACTGACCGCCGTTGCGCGCACCGTAGAAGGGATCGAGGTCCTCGAAGACCTCGAGCGTACCGGCTTCCACAGCCGCGGCCGTGGTCGCCTGAGCGTGGTTGAGGCTCGCCAAGACCTGCTCGGCCTCGGCCTGATCGTGAATCGTCAGCACCTCCACCGCCCCATGGTTGAACATCAGGCGCAGCTCCGTGTGCTGGTAGCTGTTGTCTTGATGGTGGTGCACGCCGTTGATGGTGGTCACCTCGGACAGCGGCGAGATCGTCAGCTGGCTGCCCTTGGCCTGGACCAGATCGACCGGGAACAGATACGTGCCCTCGGCGTAGGGCATGCGCTTGGCGGTGGCCAGTGCTCGGACGAGGCCGGACAGGCCACCGATCGCCAAGATCGCCCCGATCGCGTACAGGGCGATGTAAGCCGGTCCATCGATAGACTCTCCAAAGCCCGCCTTGCCGACCCAAAACACGAGGCCCAGACCCAGCGCGATCAAAAAGATATTGCCGAGGCTCGAGGCCACCGCCGAGTCCGTGTCCTCGAACAGGGGCTTGGGAGTCCCCTCGCCGCTGGCCGCAGCGACAAAGCGCTCTCGACTCTCCCGAGGCAGGGCGTTGAAATCTACGACTCGCTTCAGAGACACCTGGCCGTTCTACCAGCACAGCTGCGCCCACAACAACGCGTGACCGGGGGGACGCTATCGAGCGCCGCGCTCTCGCATCCAGGCGGCGACCGCCTCGCGCTCGGTGTGCGCGAGCAGGACGACCCAGTCGCCCGCCTCCGCCAGGCGCATCGCCACATCCAGGGCCGCGGGCTCGTCGGCCGCGAGCTCCACCCCATCGAGGCCGTAGCCCGCGGCCAGCAAGGTCGAGACCTCACCGGCTGGCCGCCCCCGCAGATACTCGACCTGCTCTCGCAACACCAAGATCCGTGGGGCAAAACGCCGCAGAGCCCTCCCGAGGGCACGCAGCTCGTCGTCGCTGCGATCGCCGGCCATGGCGAAGCTCAGAATTGGAGCGCGACCTCGCGCCTCGGCCATCTCTCCCACCATGACCGCGAGCGCCTCGAGACCCGCGAGGTTGTGGGCGAAATCCACGAGCACGTCGACCTTGTCGGGACCGCGACTCGGGACAGACCACAGCCGCGCCCGCCCAGGGTTGTCCTCGGGCTCCCGGCCAAACTCGAGCAGCGCGCTGACGATCGCCCGCTCCTCGATGCCCAGCTTGCGAGCCGCGGCCGCAGCCGCGAGCGCGTTGGCGACGTTGTGTCGAGCCCGCCCGCCCATGGCCAAGGGCATATCGGCCACGGGCACGAGCTTGCGCGTACCACCCTCGCGCCGGCGCACCATCCATCCGTCGACGACCGTCCAGACCTCGCCGCCCGCGTCGTGGTGAGCCACGAGTGCCTTCAGCTGGGGGTCCAGCGAGAACAGGGCCACACGCGCGTCGAGGCCTGACTCACTCCCCCGGGGTGCGGCGATCCGAGCCTGGATCCAGGCCAGCAACGCGGGGCTGTCCGCCCCGGCGACCACGAGGCCGTCGAACTTGGTCGCCCGCGCCACGATCCCCTTGGCCTCCGCCATGCCCTCGAGATCGAAGACCCCATACTCCCCCAGGTGGTCGGCCTCGACGTTGGTGATCACCGAGACGTCGCAACGTTGGACGGCGAGTCCCCGGCGCAACAGACCGCCCCGAGCCGCCTCGAGCACGGCCAGGTCGACCTCTGGATGGCGCAGCACCGCCCTCGCGCCCCCCGGCCCCGTCCAGTCCCCGGCCTCGACCAGGTGCTCGTCGACATAGAGGCCGTCGGTCGACGTGTTGCCCGCCCGCCGGCCGTCGCGGTGGACCATGCGAGCGAGCAGGCGGGTGGTGGTGGTCTTCCCGTTGGTTCCGGTGACAATCGCCACCGGGGGATCGGAGAAGCGCGCCCACTCGACCTCGTCCGGGGTCGGCAGCGCGGGGGCGTCCTCACCGAGGGCCCAGATCTGCGCCTCGCCGAAATACCCGATCGAGAGCTGCCCATCATCGATCAGCCGGGGCACCCCCTCGGCGTCGGCCCGTAGAACGAGGTCGAGGGCCCCCGCCCGCGCCGCTCGCTCGTCGCTACCACGCTCGGCGATCGCGTCGAGTTCGAGCGCCGGCAGGACACCGCTGGCCACGGCGATCGCCCACTCGTTGAGGTCTGTGGCGACGTAGAGCTGGTCGACCTCCGCCGTCACCATCAGCTCGGCGCCCGCCCGGCCCTCGCCATCGACGAATCGCCGCGCGAAGGTCTGGGCCTCCCAACCGAGCTCGGCGACGGCCAGCTCGAGGGCCGCTCGCCAACGCGCGACGACCTGCTCGGGCTCGGCTTCGCCGCTGGCCTCGAAGCGGACCTCCGCGACCGCCCCTGGGCGGGTCGTGTGCAGGTTGGGACCGGTCAGGCGCCGGGAGTCGACCAGCTCCACTCAGTCGTTCTCTTCCCGAGCCAAGCGCACGCCTCGGGCGTCGACGATGACGTCTTTGCCAGCGATCGCAGGCGCGTGGTCACGGTCGTCGCGGACCGGATCGGGATCGGTCTCCCCGTTGTCGTCGTCCGCGGCGCTGTCGTCCACCGATGCGGGACCCGCAAGCTCGCCGATCCCACCGATACCCCCCGACCGCTCGCCAGTTCGGGTTTCGCCGCCGCCGTAGCCGACGATCTGCTTCCAGCAACGGCTGATCTCGTCACCGAAGATCACCAGCAAGTCCCCGGCGCGGCCGCGAGCGAGCGCCGCATCGATGGCCTCCTGCTCGTCCTCGATGACGGTGATCTTGCCTTCCTCGACCCCTCCGGCGATCAACCCGGCGCGCAGCATACCCGTGACCTCGCCGATCGCCCGACCGCGACGCGCGTCGTCGCGACGAACGATGAACTCATCGAAGGAACCGGCCGCGTTTCGAGCGATGGCCTCGATGTCCTCGTCGCGCCGATCTCCGGGAGCCGAGAGCACGCACAGGCGCCTGCCATTGACGTCCATGCGCCGCACCATCTCGGCCATGGCCCCGACCGCTGCCGGGTTGTGGCCGTAGTCCAAGATGACCTTGAAGGGCAGCTCGTCGTAGACGTTGAGGCGCCCAGGGGCCTGAAAGTAGGTCGTGTCGAAGGTCCGCAGCCCGACCCGAATATTGTCGATCTTGACGTCCATGACCCAGGCCATGAGCGCCGCGAACATGGCGTTTTGGACGTTGAACATGGCCTTGCCCTCGAGCGTGGCCGGGATCAGGTGGGTCCACAGCAGGGGCATGTGGCTGCCCTTGTCGTAGATGGTGATCATCTCGCCGTTGATGCCCTCCTCGAGCACGCAGGCGGCCCCGCCCGCTCGGATGTGCTCGCGGACGAGCTCGTGTTTGGGGTTGAGGGTCACATAGGCGATGCGCTCGGCCCGGGTGTAGTCGGCCATCTTGAGGCAGTGCTCGTCGTCGGCGTTGAGCACCGCGCAGTCGCGGCTGACCTCGATGACGATGCGCTTGACCTCGGCGAGCTGCTCGACCGTGTCGATGCCCCCCAGGCCGAGGTGGTCGGCGGCGACGTTGAGGACGGCCCCGACGTTGTTGGAGCGGTAGCCCATGCCCGCGCGCAGCAGCCCGCCCCGGGCAGTCTCGAGCACAGCCGCGTCGACCGTGGGATCGCGCAGCACCATCTGCGCCGACACGGGGCCGGTCATGTCTCCGGCGACCGTGCGCTCGCCGTCGATGTAGACCCCGTCGGTGGTCGTGAGCCCGACCCGGTGGCCCGACATCTTGAGCACGTGGGCGAGCATGCGGCTGACGGTGGTCTTGCCGTTGGTCCCGGTGATCGAGGCGATCGGGATGCGCGTCGGTGTGCCGGGCGGAAACAGCATGTCGATGACCGGCCCGGCGACGTCGCGGGGGGTCCCCTCCGTGGGCGCCACGTGCATGCGAAAGCCGGGCGCGGCGTTGACCTCACAGATCCCACCCCCGACCTCGCGAAAAGAGCGCGAGATGTCGCTGGTGATGAAGTCGATGCCGGCGACGTCGAGGCCGATAGCCTGGGCCGCGCGCTGGGCCATCTCCCGGTTGTCCGGGTGGACCACGTCGGTCATGTCCACAGCCGTGCCGCCGGTGGACAGGTTGCCCGTGGACCGCAGATAAAATACGCGGCCGGGCTCGAGCACCGAGTCTCCGCTCTCGCCCTCGAGCTCGAGCAGGCGCCTGGCCTGGTGGTCGAGTTCGATGCGGGTCAGGACCTTCTCGTGGCCGATACCCCGGCGAGGATCGCTGTTGATGATGTCGATGAGCTCCGCGACCGTGCGCTCGCCGTCGCCGACCACATGTCCAGGCACGCGCTTGGCGACCGCCACCAGGCGGCCATCGACGACCAACATGCGATGGTCGAAGCCGGTGATGAAGGTCTCGACGATGACCGTGCGCGAGTGCTCCCGGGCCTTGTCGAAGGCCACACGCACGGCCTCGTTGTCATTGAGGTTGATGGACACACCCCGGCCGTGGTTGGCGTTGAGGGGCTTGACGACCACCGGGTAGCCCAGGCGCTCGGCGACCCGAGCCGCCCGCTCGGGGCTGCGAACCAGGTACTGGCGCGGAACAGGCAGACCCAAGTCCGCGAGGATCTGGTTGGTCTCTTCCTTGTCCGAGGCGATCTCGACCGCGATATGGCGGGTCTCGGAGGTGACCGTGGCCTGGATCCGCTTTTGAAACCGGGCGTGGCCGAACTGGACGAGTGAATAGTCGTTGAGGCGCAACCACGGGATGTCCCTGGCCTCGGCGGCCCGGACCAGAGAGGCCGTCGAGGGCCCGAGCTGGCGGCGCTGGGCGTAGGTGATCAGCTCGTCGAGTTCCTCCGCGAAGTCGAAGTCCGGGCCGACCTCGGCGTGCTCTGGACGCAGGTCGTCGGGCAGGAGCGAGTGCAGCAGGCGCAGGGCGAGCTTGCCGGCCGCCTCGCCGACGTGCTCCTCCTCGAACTGATAGACCACGAAATACTCGCCCTCGACGCCCGCCCCCCGGGTCTTGCCGAAGGTCACCTCGGAGCCGGTGAGGCTCTGGATCTCGATCGCCACGTGCTCGAGCACGTGCCCCATCCAGGTGCCCTCGTCCTCCTGGAGTCGACGGATGAAGCCACCCTCACTGCCGTAGGAGCAGCCGTGCTCGATCAGAGTCGGGACCGCCGCGAGCAGGGCGTCGACGAAGCCGGGGATCTTGGCGCTCGGCCAGCGCTCGAGCTCGCCCAGCGCGAGGCGCAGGCGGATCACCGGAAAATGGGCGTAGAGGTTGGGACCGCGGTAGATGCGTTGCTCGAGGATCTTCATGGCGCGTACCAGCGTGCCGAGTCGCCCTCGACACCTGGCGCAAGCATGCCCAAAGCCGGGTCCTCGCGTCGACAAAAGCCGCTCTAGAGGCGGTATTTAAGCCGGCCGATCAGGCCTCGTCGCCGTAGCGGGGCGGCGGGACGGCGACCCGGGAGTGCAGATCGAAGCTGGCCCCCTGGTTCAAGATGTGCAGCCTGATCCCGGTCATGCAGATGACGTCTCCGTCGTCGGCCGAGCCCATGGACGAGTGCTCGAGCGCGCTGGCGTCGACGATGGTGATCGATCCGCTTCCGATCACATGAATGCGCTCGTCCCCGTCGATGAACGCGGCCGTGTCCTCGTCGAGGCCGATGCCCACAGCGAAGGGATTGTAGGCCAGGGCCGCGAGCAGACGGCCGATGCGGTCGCGCTGGCGAAAGTGCTGGTCGATGACGACCCGGTTGGTGAGCCCGAAGCCGGGGGCCAGAGAGACCATGCCCGCCCGGGGCGTGGACCCGGACTTTCCAAACGCGATCATGTGCTCGGAGAGGATCGCCGCGCCGGCCGAGGTCCCGCCGACCGGGACCCCGTTCGCGTTGGCTGTGCGGATCGCTCGAGCGACGTCCGTGCCCCCCAGGATCGTCGAGATCCGCAGCTGGTTGCCCCCGGTCAAGAACACGCCCGTCGCTCGGCTCAGGTACGCCAGCCACTCCGGGTTGCTCGCATCCTCGCGACGTTTGAACTCGAGCGAACGGGCCTCGCCCGCGCCGAGCTCACCAAAGATTCGCTCGTAGCGGGCGCCCGTGTCGTCGAGGCGAGAGGCCGTGGGAATGATCGCGATCCGAGCCGCCTCATCACCGCAGATCTCCACGAAACGACGCAGGATGATGGGGTCGCCGTCTTTCTCCTCGGCTCCGCCTACGGGGACGATCCAACCGCGCTTGTCGTGTTTCTTCTCTGTCTTGGCCGGGGACACGTCTGTTCTCGTTTTTGGTGGGCCCAGTCGAACCCGACTGGCGCTCGCTCGAACCGAGGCCCGAGAGTGCGATGTCTGACCCAAGCGGGGGCCAGACACAAGAGTGCAGCGCGCGCGCAGCTCCAGCCCGCACGCCGATCCAACAGTCGAGCGATCACGCAGTGCGGGTGATCAGGTGGTAGCCGAAGTCGGTCTCCACCACGTCGCTCACACCACCGACCTCCATACCGAAGGCCGAAGTCTCGAAGGCGGGGACCATCTGACCGCGGCCGAAGCTGCCGAGGTCGCCGCCTTTGGCCCCAGAGGGACAGTCCGAGTGGGTGCGCGCGAGCTCGCCGAAGTCGGCACCCTCGCCGAGTTGGCGATGCATGTCCTTGATCTGCGCCTCGGCTTCGACCTTGGTGCGGGTCGCCGAAGAACGAGAAGATCCGGCGTACATGAGCAGGATGTGGGAGGCGCGGACGGTGCTGGACATGGGCCGTTGGTAGCAGCCGTGGGTACGCCTGACCATCCCCCACTGCCCGACTGTCCCGCGGCCTCACTCGAAGGGGCCGCGGACGATCGCCTGCCCATCCGCGACCAGCCACCGGCCCCGAGCGAGGAGCCCCGAGACCTCCAGATCCGCGTCGAGGATCAGCAGGTCCGCGTCCGCACCCACGGCGATCTCGCCCTTGCCGGACAGACGCAGCAAGGTGGCGGGGTTGCGGGTGACCAGCGGGAGGACCTCGCCCAGGCTCAGGCCCTCCTCGTCGACCAGGGTCCGGAGGGTCTCGAGCAGGGTCGTCGACTGACCGACCCCGTAATGATGCAGCTGCCCCTGGTCGTCGAAGTGAGGCATGCACCCGCCACCGTCGGAGGAGCAGGTCAGCCGATCGAGGCTCAGGTCGGCGCGCTTCCAGGCCAGCACCCCCGCGGCCGCCGACAGACCGTCGCCGATATCGTCGGCCGGGAACGCGGTGAGGTCGAGATAGGGCGCGCTCCTCCCCATCTCGGTCGCCAGCGCCAGGGCCTCGGCAAACAGCTCTCCGTTGCGGTTGAGATGGGTGGGATGGAACACCCGGCTGGGCAGCTCGGTCTCGATCAGGGCCCGCCGGATGAGCTCCAGCCCCCGCGGTCCGTCCCCCAAATGCAGGTGCAGCACCCCGGCCTTGCCGCTGATCATCCCGCCCACGTGGACGTCGGCGGCGATCCGCGTGAACGCCTCGAAGCTCGGCTGAGAGGAGCGGTGATCGCTGATCGCCAGCTCCCCCACGCCGAGGATCGGATCGACGAAGACCATGTCGTCGCGCACCGATCCCATGAGTGTCTCGACCGGGACCTCGTAGCTGCCCGTCCAACACCAGGCGCTGAGCCCCTCCTCGCGCAGGCCCAGGGTCTTGGCCACCAGGTCGCGCATGGTTCGGGTGGTGCTGTCCGTGCCCAGCAGACCGACCACGCTCGTGACCCCCGCGAGGCTGATGTCGCTGAGGCTCAGCGGTGGGACCCGCGAGCTGTAGCCTCCCTCGCCGCCCCCTCCTGTGAGATGGACGTGAGCATCGACGAGACCAGGGACCACGCGCGCCCCCTCGAGGTCGATGCTGTCGTGGGCGAGGCCCGCGGGCAAACTCGGCAGAGCCTCGTTTCGCTCGCTCAGCGCGGCGATCTGCCCTCCCGCGATCAACAGGTCTCGGCGGCCCATGGGCTCGGGCGCATACAGCTCGACGTTGCGCAGGAACGACAGGGGCGCGATCGAAGGGGAAGCCATCTCGGGTGACCCTATCAGCCCGCGGCAACCCCATCGGTGGAACGGCCGAGCGAGGCGTCGTGAGGAGTTTTCAGCGCGGGCTGTCGGCGGCCCGAAGCTCGGGCCTGCTCACAGCTCGAAGCTCGCGCGCAGGTGCTGGAGCAGCCCCGCGGCGCCCCGCTCACAGATCTCGAAGACCTCGGCGAACCCGTCTTCTCCGCCGTAGTAGGGGTCGGGCACGTCTGGGACCTGCCCTGCTTCGAGCGCTCGGTTCCCGGGCTCGAAAGCCCGCAGCATCACGATCTTCTCGGCCGCCGCGGGGGTCGGGGCCAGGGCTCGCAGCGCCCTCGCGTTGTCCTGATCCATGGCGACGAGCAGCGTGAAGTCCTCGAAATCCTCGACCCGAACCCGACGGGCGACACTCGGCAGGGCGACGCCGTGGCGGGCGGCCTCGGCAGCGCTGCGAGCATCGGGACCCTCGCCCGCGTGCCAGGCCCCCGTGCCCGCGCTGTCGACCGAGATCTGGGCGCTGAGCCCCGCGGCCTCGACCAGGCCGAGAAACACGCCCTCGGCCGTGGGCGAGCGGCAGATGTTGCCCAGGCACACGAAACAGACCGCGACCTTGGTCGGGGCGGGCAGCACTCAGCTGATCCGATCCAAGAGCGCGCGCTGCTTGGTCAGGGCGTCGCCCAGCGCGGCGAGTCGTGCCTGCTCCTTGGCCACGACCTCGGCGGGTGCCTTGGCCAGAAAGCCCTCGTTGCCGAGCTTGCGCTCGAGGCCCGCGACCTGCTTTTCCTTTGCACCGACCTCTTTGGTCAGTCGCTTGCGCTCATCGTCGAGATCGACCAGTCCCTCGAGCGGCAGGCCGACCTCGATACCCTCGACCAACGCCACGGAACAGGCCTTGGGCAGGGCCTCGTCGGCGCCGAGGATCGTCAGCGAGCTCATCCGGCCCACAAACTGGGCGGCCTCGCTGATCCGCGCAAGCGAGGCAGTCGCCTCGGCGTCGTCGCTGCGCACGAGCACGGCCACCGGCTGCGCAGGCGAGACTTTGGACTCGGCCTTGAGCATGCGGTGGGTCGTCACCAGCGCGATCATCCGCTCGATGTCGACGCGCGCAGCGGCCACGCTGAGGTCGGCCGACACGGCCCCGACTCGGGTCACGGGTCCGGCCATGGTCCGCTCAGCCCCCTCCCCGCTCACGCTCGGCCACGCGGCGATCACCAGCGACTCGGCGCTCCCCTCGGGCCTCGGGAGGCGCTGCCAGATCTCCTCGCTGATGAAGGGGATCATGGGGTGCAGGATCCGGAGCACCAGGTCGAAGACCGTCGCCAGCGTGCCCTGAGTCGCGTGCCGCTCGTCGGGATCCGCGTCGCTGGCCAGCCGGCGCTTGGCCAGCTCCAGGTACCAGTCACACAGCTCGTGCCACACGAACTGGTAGGCCGCGTGGGCGGCCAGATCCAGGCGCCACTGCCCGAGCTGGGCGGCGAAGTCTTCCGCCAGAGACAGGGCCCGGCCGAGGATCCAACGGTCGGCCACAGACAGGCGCGCGAGGCCGCCCTCCGTGTCCAAGACCTCGCTGCGCCAGCGCTCGAGGTCGAGGCCCTCGAGGCGCATGCTCGCAAACCGAGCCGCGTTCCACAGCTTGTTGCAAAAGTTGCGATAGCCCTCGACTCGGGCCCGCGAAAACACGATGCCCGCGTCCTGGCCGGCCATGGTGCACATGTAAAAACGCAGCGCGTCGGCCCCGTAGGCGTCGATGAGCTCGACCGGATCGACCACGTTGCCCTTGCTCTTGGACATCTTGGTCTTGTCTTCCCCCAGCACCATGGAGTGGAGGTAGATGGTCTTGAAGGGCACCTTACCGGTGAACTGGAGCCCAAACATCATCATGCGGGCGACCCAGAAGAACAGGATGTCCCAGCCCGTCTCCAGGAGTGAGGTCGGGTAGAAATGCTCGAGTTCGTTGTCCTCGGACGGCCAGCCCAGGGTGGTCAGGGGCCACAGCCCCGAGGAGAACCAGGTGTCGAGGACGTCATCATCTTGACGCAGGTCGGTGCTCCCACACTTGCAGCAGGCCGCAGGATCCTCCCGGGCCACGGTGATCTCGGAGCAGGCTCCGCAGTGCCACGCCGGGATCCGGTGGCCCCACCACAGCTGCCTGGAGATGCACCAGTCGCGGATGTTCTCCATCCACCGGTAGTAGTCGGCGGTCCGGTGCTCCGGGTAGATGACCGTGTCGCCCTTGCGCACGGCGTCGAGGGCCTTCTCGGCCATGGGCCCGACCTTCACGTACCACTGGGTCGAGGGCAGGGGCTCGATGATCTCGCCCGAGCGCTGGCTGCGACCCACGTTGAGCACATGGTCCTCGATTTTGACCAGCAAGCCCGCTGCCTCGAGATCGGCGAGCACGGCCTTGCGGGCTTCCTTCACGGTCAGCCCCACGTAGGCTTCGGGGGCCGGGGCGACGACACGATTCTCGGTGCCGATCACCTGGATCAGCGGCAAATCGTGGCGCTTTCCGGTCTCGAAGTCGTTGCTGTCGTGGGCCGGCGTGACCTTCACAGCTCCGGTCCCAAAGCCCATCTTGACCAGGATCCGGTCACCGATGATCGGGATCTCCCGGTCGCTCAGAGGCAGGGCGATCGACTTGCCGATCAGGTGTTGGTAGCGCTCGTCATCCGGGTGTACGGCCACCGCGGTGTCGCCGAGCATGGTCTCAGGCCGGGTCGTAGCGACCACCAGGCGCTCCCCCGTCTCGCTGCCCACCACCGGATAGGCCAGGTGCCAGAGCTTGCCCGCGACGTCGCTGTACTCGACCTCGAGGTTGGAGATCGCCGTTTGCGAGCCATGGTCCCAGTTGATCAGCCGGTAATCTCGGTAGATGAGCCCCTGCTCGTGGAGGCGCACAAAAGCCTCGCGCACGGCCCGGGACGAGGCCTGGTCCATGGTGAAGCGCGAGCGGCTCCAGGCCAGCGATGCACCCAGGCTCTGGTGCTGACTGTCGATGATCCCGCCGTGCTCCTCCTTCCACTCCCAGACCCGCTTCAGGAACGACTCTCGGCCGACCCCGACCCGAGTTTTGCCCTCTTTGGCGAGCGCACGCTCGACCATCATCTGGGTCGCTATGCCGGCGTGGTCCGTGCCCGGCAGCCACAGGGCACGAAAGCCCCGCATGCGGTGCCAACGGACCAGCGTGTCCTCGATGGTGGCCGTGAGCGCGTGGCCCATGTGCAGCCGGCCCGTGACGTTAGGCGGCGGCAAGACGACCGTGAACGCCGGCCCCTGTGTATCGGCGGGCTCGAAGTAGCCCTGCTCGCGCCAGTGCGCATAGAGGCGGCCCTCGACCTGCTCGGGGTCGTAGACCTTGGCGAATTCGTTCGGAGCGCTCATCTGGGTCGCCCAACCTGCCACAGGCGTCCCTCGGTAGCGAGGATCAGCGGCCTGGATACCAGACGTGCGAAAGCTCGCGTCCCGCTGAAATCAGCGGTACACGAGCCTAGCTGCGAACCGAGAGGTCAGCCCTGCGCGCGCTGCTTGATGAGCTCCTCGGCGAGCTCCGGCACGACTTCCCAGACCACCTGTTCGACCACCTCTTGGCTGAGCTGAAGCAGGGCTTGGACCGCAGCCGGGTCGAGACCCGCGGCGGCCTCGCTGTTGCCCGCGGCCGCGCGGATGCGGTCGAGCATCCCAGAGGTCGGCGAGCCAGCGGCCGTGAACGGAATCGGGATCGCTATCGGGATCGCCGAAGCTGTCGATGCTCCAACCGGCGCCCCTACAGCGGGGCGGGCAGCTGGGCGAGCCGGTGCCGCCGCTGGGCGAGCCGGTGCCGCCGCTGGGCGAACCGGTGCCGCCGCTGGGCGAACCGGTGCCGCCGCTGGACGAACCGGTGCCGCCGCTGGACGAGACGTGGGCGGTGGAGCCGGCTTCGCTACGGGTTTCGGGGCTGGCGCTGGGGCTGGCCTGGCGGCGGTTGGGGCCGGCTTGGGCCTCGGCGCCGGAACCCGGGCTGCGGCCGGCGCAACGGCGGGTTTGGCCGCGGGTCGCACCGCTGGCTTCGCAGCGGGCTTGGACGCCCCCCGACCGATAGCGGCCCCGACCTTGTCGATCAGCTCCTGACTATCGAATGGTTTACCGATGTAGCCGTCGGCCCCGGCAGCCTGAACATCCGCCTCTGTGATGCTGCCCTTGGCGGGGATCAGCAAGATCACGGGGATGTGGCTGGTGGCCGGGTTGGACTTGAGAGCCTCGACGACCTGGAAGCCGGTCGGCTCCCCTGGCGCGAGACTGTGGTCCACGAGGACCACCTCGGCTTGCATCTGCTTGGCGCGAGCAACGGCTTCAGAACCCTTGCTCACCGCTGTCACCTTCGCGTCCTCGGCAGCGAAGGTAATCTTGATGGCCAAGCGCATCGTCTTGGAATCGTCGATCGCTAGGATCTTGGTGGGCATGTCTTGCGGGTCCCCCGAATGTTGGGTGTGACGGCCAAAGGCGTACCATGGCGTCCGTGAGCGGGTCAACGAAGCCGCCGAAAGCGGGACCCGAAACTCTCGGCTCTGCGGCGGGCGGCGACCCGAGCCCCCCGGGAAACTCGGAGCCTCCGCCCAAAGCCCCTCGGATGGCCATCCCTGCCCCCATCGACCTGCGCCGGAGGATGGCCAGCGCCGACTCGGGGAGCCGCGAGGCTGCGCTCCCCAGCCGCACACCCAGCATGACTGGGCCCCTGGCCATCGGTTCGAAGTGGTCCCGGCTCGTCGATTCCCTCGCTGGAGACGTGATCCTGCGCCATGTGCCCGGCTGCAGGGTCTTGGATCTGGGCTACGGCAGCCCGGAGATCGCCGAGTGGGCTAAAGCGCGCATCGCCGATCACCTCTCGATCGTAGAAAAGGGTGCGCTCGAGCAGGTCCCCATGGAGATCCCCGAGGAGTCGGGGTTCCTCCCAGCGAGCGAATTTTTGGACGCCGACGGCAACCTCCTCCCGCCCCGGGACGAAGGGGATGACCTGGGAGAGGGCGAACCCGTGCTGAGGCTGAACGAGTACGCCGACGCGAGCTTCGACGTCATCTATTGTATGCGGACGTTTCCGCACCTGGGGCACGACACGCAGACCTCCGAGCGCCTCTCTCGAGAGCTCCTGCGAGAGGCTGCGCGCGTGGCCGTCGACGGTGCGACCATCCTGGTCCAAATCGCCAACCCTCGTAGTTTGCGTGGGATCGTGGAGGGGATCCGCAACCCGATCACCGTGGTCTCGCGACGGCGGATGATCCTCGGTGACCGCTACGGCTTGACCCGGTGGGACACCTTGCCCCGCTTTCTCCGTTTTCTGCCCCCGGAGCTCGAATTCGTCCGCGCCCACGGGCTGGGTGTGCTCATTCCCCACAACGCCACCCTCGAGGTCCCCCTGCTCGGCAACCTGCTGGCGAGTCTGGAGTGGCGGCTGCGCGACATGGGCGTGATCTCGCGCTTCGGTGCCCAGCTCCTGGTCGTCCTGCGTCGGCTCCACCGCAGTGATCCGAGCGCCGAACTCGGCGGACCCAAGCGCTCGACCCTATCCTCGAGTCTGTTGGACGCCATCTCTCCTCGGGCCCGCACCGAGGGCTGAGTCCGGTCCGCTAAGCTGTCCCCGGTGGCAAGCAGCGATCTGATCCCGGGGCGCGTCCTGGTCGTCGACGACGAGGTCGGCATGCGTGAGTTCCTGGCGGTGTGCCTCAGCCGAGGCGGCCACGTGGTGACCACGGCGAAGTCCGGGGCCGACGCCCTGCGCATGCTCAGCGACGACGACCACGGCTTCGACGTGGTCGTCACCGACCTGACCATGCCAGGGGTCCCGGGCATGGAGGTCCTGCGCCACGCCTGCGCCCTCGCCTCTGCGCCCCAGGTGATCATGGTCACCGCTTACGCGACCACGGACACCGCCGTCGAGGCCATGAAGATCGGCGCCTACGACTATCTGATCAAACCCTTCAAGGTCGATGAGATCCAAGTCGTGGTTCAGCGCGCGCTCGAGCGCCGGGCCCTGAGCAGCGAGAACCGAAGGCTCAAAGACGAGCTCGAGGGCGTCCACACCCTCGATCGAATGATCGGGCGCTCCGAGGCCATGCAGAAGGTCTTCGAGCTCGTTCGCAGGGTCGCGGCCACCCGCACCAACGTCCTGATCCGAGGGGAGTCGGGCACGGGCAAAGAGCTGGTCGCCCGCGCCCTGCACAAGCTCAGCGACCGGGCCGAGGGCCCCTTCGTCCCGGTCAACTGTGGGGCCATCCCCGAGCAGCTCATGGAGTCGGAGCTCTTCGGTCACGTCAAAGGATCGTTCACGGGCGCGGCCGCAGACCGCCCTGGCATGTTCGCGGTCGCCCAGGGGGGGACCTTGTTCCTCGACGAGATCGGCGAGCTCGACCCGGCGACCCAGGTCAAACTTCTGCGGGTCTTGCAGGAGCGCCGCATTCGGCCGGTGGGTGCCAACACGGAGCTCGAGGTCGACTGTCGGGTCGTCGCAGCCACCAACCGAGACCTCGAGGCGGCCGTCGACGCGGGCGAGTTTCGCTCCGACCTCTACTTCCGCCTCGACGTGGTCCGCATCGTGCTCCCGCCCCTGCGCCACCGCCCCGAGGACATCCCCCTGCTCGTCGAGCGCTTCTTCGACCGCTTCAACCGAGAGATGCGCCGGAGCATCGAGGGCGTCTCCCCCGAGGCCCTCAACTGGCTGCTGAGCTACCAGTTTCCCGGCAACGTACGCGAGCTCGAGAACCTCATCGAGCGCGCGGTCGCCCTCGAAGGCGGCGCCATGCTGAGCGCCGAACACTTCCCGACCCCCAGCGGCACCGGACGAACCCTCAGCGGAGCCCACCCCGACAGCAAGATCGTCCCGCCCGAGGGCCTCGACATCGACGCGAGCTTGGCGGACCTCGAGCGGGCTCTCATCCTCGCCGCCTTGAAGCAATCCAAGGGGGTTCGAAAACACGCCGCCAAGTTGCTCCGGATCAGCTTCCGCTCGCTCCGCTACCGACTCAAGAAGCTCGGCATCGAGGTCGGCCGCGGCCTCGATGAAGGCTGACGGCCAAACCGCCAGCCCGCCGTGAACCCATCGATTCTCGCCCTGTCGGATTGTGGTCGAGGACGACGTGTTCCCAACTGGTGCGGGCACGCGCAACGCTGGCGAGATCGCCTGAGGCGCGATGTCGACAGGCCTCGGCCGCTGTGAAGCCGCCAAAACAAACAGCAGCACCGAGAGCGGTGACACTTTTTGACCGCATGCCGTAAATCGTCGGTTGCGAATCGACATTCTGCGGCCATACGCCCCCTCTGCGCGATTGCGCACGACCTAACTTACTGAGATCATTTAGTTCCTATGATTCGACCAGTCGGCACAACACCTGCTACGTCTTCGCGTGTACCGATGGCGAGACCCACCACATGCAACCGCTCCCGACGCCCGGCCGGCCGCTCTCACGGGTTCAGTCTGGTGGAGCTCATGGCGGTGCTCGCGATCTTGGGAATCATGTCCACGCTGGCTCTGGTCGGGTACACGAAGAACGTCCGCAACGCCCGGCGCACCGAGGTCATCGGCAACCTCTCGAATCTCTCTTTGCGCGAAAACAGCCTGCTCTCGCTCCGTGGCCACTACGCCTCGACCGCGACCAACGAGAACGACACCTACCCCGTGCCACCTGGCGACCTCGCCTCCAAAGACGGCGCGATCCAATGGGGCGTCGACGACGAGGGCTTCACCCGTGACGCCATGGCTGTCGACTCGCCCTACTTCCGCGCCGGCGGCATGGAGCACGGCTTCGACGCGCTGAACTTCATGCCCGAAGGCGGCCACAGCTACTGTGTGTACGGCGTCATCTCAGGCGACGGCAGCAACGGGGAGTTCGGCGACGAGCCCCCCGCCACGCCCCTGGGCAGCGAGGTCTTCCCCAATGGTCCCGGCCTCGATCGTTTCTACGCCCGGGACTGGTTCTACGCATTCGCCAAATGTGACTTCGACCGCGACGGCACATTCTGGGAATTCACTACGGCTCACTTCACCAGCGACGTCTCCATGGGAGACGCGAACTTCGGTGAGTGAACCCTCCACTCAATATCTCCCACCAACCACAAAAGACGAAGGACAGGACAATGCACATCGATATCAAGCGCCTCCAAGCCGCCAAGAAGAACGCCAAGGGTTTCACCCTCATCGAGCTCATGATCGTGGTCGCGATCCTCGGCATCCTCGCCGTCGTCGCTGTGCCCGCGCTGCAAAAGTACATGCGCAAGGCCAAGACCGCCGAGGCCAAGACTCAGCTCGCCAAGCTCTACGACGCGACCTCCTCGTTCTTCAAGAGTGAGCACGCCGACCGGGGCGCGACCGGCTTCCTGGGTGCTGGTGGTGCCGTCGAGGATCTGGCCCCTCACCGCTGTCCGCACCCGGACGGCTCGCCCGGTGGCGGCGAGGCGACCGCGACCCCGGACCTCGGACTCAACTGTAACGAGGGCCCAGGCGGTCGCTGTGTGCCCGCCGTCGGCGGCGGTGGTGCGGCCTACTACGAGATCTCGGAGTGGAACGACAACCCGGTCTGGAACGGTCTCAACTTCCTCCAGGAGCAGGCCCACTACTTCCACTACAACTTCATCGCGGTCAACGAAGTCACGGGCTACGGCGCGTGCCAGTTCACGGCCCAGGCCTTCGCCGACCTCGATGACGATGCCATCTTCTCGACCTACGAGCGCAGCGGCGCCGCCGATCTTCAGGGCGTCAACGCAGGCATCGGCCTCTACATCAACCAAGAGGTCGAGTAGCTCCCGACTCGATTCATCCAACGGCCGGTCATCCGGCCGCTCGAAGAAGGCCGCCGGTTCTCCGGCGGCCTTTCTATTTGCCGACTATAATCCCCGCCATGCGGAACACGGCCGCGATCCAGAAGCTGATCCTCGCGCTGGTGCTGCCCACCTTCGCCACATTGATGGTCGTGACCCACTCGGAGGTCCACGCCAAACGGGCCGAGTTTCCCCGCGACGCGGACGTGCTCTACCTTCCGCCCCCCCGACACCTGCAGACCATGAGTGTCGGGTACCGGGAGGCGCTCGCGGATCTGGTCTGGATCCGTGCGGTGATCTTCGCGGGAGACCGCGAGGGCGCGACCAACCACGAATGGATCATTCAGTACCTCGAGGCCATCTACACCTTGGCGCCTCAGTTTCGTAGGCCCTACGCCTGGGGTGGCGTCGCGTTCATCTACAGCGGTGAGAACATCGACAAGGACATGGTCGATAGGGCCATCGCCCTCTACCGACGCGGCATCACCCACTTCCCGGAGGATCACGAGCTGCTCTTCGCCCTCGGTATGCTCCTGACTCGCGACGTACAATCGATCCCGGGCTACGACGAGGCCGAGCGCGAGCTGGCCATGGAGGAGGGCATCACCTTGATCCGCAGGGCCGCGGCCTTTGGGGCCTCACCCTTGGTCCGCGAGTTGGCTGCGACCTTGGTCAGCGAAGGAGGTGACCAGTTGGCGATCTCTTTCCTGGAGGCCCAGCTCCTCCAGACCAAGGACGAAGGCCATCGGCGCCTACTCAAGCGCAAGCTCGAGCAGCTGGTGGGCGAGGCTGGTTTCGATTCGGTCGACCGCCTGCGCTCCGAATTCGCCGACCGCCACGTGGATGCCTACCCGTACCTGCCGCCCGATCTTTTTGTCCTCATCGAGGAGCCGGTGATGGACGAGCACCCTGCCCCGGGTGCTACGGATACGCCGGATACGCCGGATGTGCCGGATTGACACCTGACCTCGCTCGGCCATGCACCTC
Source organism: uncultured Nannocystaceae bacterium (assembly GCA_964451725.1). Classification (GTDB taxonomy): domain Bacteria; phylum Myxococcota_A; class Polyangia; order Nannocystales; family Nannocystaceae; genus Plesiocystis. The sequence goes on from CAYVJQ010000007.1 coordinate 33,256, forward strand.
GAACAGCGCGGAGGACTACCGGCTGCCCTTGAGCAGCTTGACTTGCTTGTCGGCGACCTTGACCCGCTGAGTGTCGTGTTTCCCACCGTCCCACGCCCACTTCACCGTGTGGGATCCGGGGGTCACTTTGACGAACACCGGGGTCTTCTTCGACTGCTTTTTACCGTCGACATACACGGTCGCAGGCGGGCTCCCAGGCGCAACTCCGATCTTGAGTTCGGCGGTCTTGGCTTTGGGTTTCGG
>CAYVJQ010000007.1:33598-61154 GCA_964451725.1 uncultured Nannocystaceae bacterium
GGTTTCGGTTTGGGTTTCGGCTTGACGACCGGCTCGACATCGGTGGCAGGCTCGACATCGGTGGCCGGCTCGACATCGACGACCGGGTCTGCAGGTACCACCGCATCGCCCTCGGCCACCAACGTGACGGCCACGTCCTGACTCGCGTCCCCGGTGAACACCACAGACACACGGGCGTCCTCGTAGCCGGGCGCCGTCACCACGATCTCGTAGGAGGTCCCATCCTTGCGCGAGAGCGCGTGCGCGTAGCTGCTCTTCCCGGTTCCGAGCGCCGTCTTCTCTTTGCCGGCCACCACGCTCACTTCTGCGATGGCCGGGTCGACCTTGACGGTCAAGGTCACTTCGCTGGACTGGAGCTTGAGCGGCAGCGAGAGGGTCTGTCCTCCGGTGATGGTCAGCTTTTGAGAGAAGGTGATGAACCCTTCTTTGCTGATCTCCAGCTCGTGCTCTCCCTCGTCGATCCCCGTGACCAAGCGCGGTGAGGCGCCCTTGTACTCCACACCGTCGACCTTCACGGTCGCGTTCGGTGGGCTCAACTCGATGCTCAGTCCACCGACGGCGGTGACCGCTTCGACAGCTGCATCGCCTTCGTCCTCGGCACGGTCGGCGTCGCCGCTACCAGGCTGCACGATGATCAACGTGGCGACCGTAATCAATGCGATCGCACCACCGATAATTCCAATGATCAGACCGATGGGCTTGCGCCGCGAGGGCTCCTGAGGCTGTGCCGCGACAGCCTGTTGGTGCTGTAGCTGTTGCTGCTGCATCTGTTGCTGCTGCATCTGTTGCTGCCGCATCTGTTGCTGCTGCATCTGCTGCTGCTGCATCTGCTGCTGCCCCCCGACAGGGACCGGGCCTCCGGGCCCAGGGAGGCTCGCGGGCGCCGACGCAGGCGGAGAGCTGGGCAACCCCGGCCGCGCCGGCCCGGGGAGCGGCCGTGCCCCCGGCGTGGGAAGCCCCCGCGCGGGACCTCCCGGCCCTGGCAGCGGCGCACTGGCCGGGTTGGGACGATGAACGACCGGAGCCGCGGGCGCTGCGTTGGGCTTGGGCGCCCCGCCACCGAGCGCAGCACCTCCGCCGAGCGCCTCGTCCTCTTGGCCCGCAAACAGACGAGTCTCGAGCTCGTCGTCGTCCCAATCAAAGTCGTTCCCCCCAGCCGCTGCCATCGCCGGCTTCGGAGCCTTCGGACGCGGCGCAGGACGGGGCCGGGGCGGTGCCTGCTTCCCCATACCCGGGATATCGGGCTTGGAGCTGGTCATCACCATAGTCTTGGCGCGCACCCGTCCAGGCCGGGACGCAGCGGGGTTCCCGGGTCCCGAGCTGGGCGTCGGCACCGGTACCCGGGGGCGAGCCGCGGGCGCCCGGGCGGCTCCCGGGGGTGGGGGCGGACGCTTGGCTCCGGGGGGAGGAGGCGGCGGCCTGTTTCCTGGCGCGGGAGGAAGACCGACTTTGGGTGCCGGGGGCGGGACCTGGCGCGCGAGCTGCTTCTCCGCCTCGATCTCCTTGGCGAAGTTACTCTGCATCCACTCCGAGAGGTTCTTGCGGCTGTAGAACAAGCCCTCCTCGAACATGAACGCCTGGAGCGCGTCGTGCAGCTCGGCCGCGGCCTGATAGCGCTGGTTCACATCGGCGTGCAGGGCCTGCATGACGATCTGCTCCAGCTTGGTCGGAACTGCAGGGTTGATCCGACTCGGGGGATCGACATCCACCGTGCGGACCTTCTCGAGGGTCGCAAAGTCGGTCTCGGCCTGAAACAGACGTTGATTGCAGAGGATCTCCCAGAGCACCACCCCGAGGGAAAACACGTCACTGCGACGATCGATGGACGCACCCCGGACCTGCTCGGGCGACATGTACCCGAACTTGCCCTTGAGAATGCCGGCTTGGGTTTGGGAGGCCCGGCCCGCAGCCTTGGCGACACCGAAGTCGATCAGCTTCACCTCCCCCTCGTAGGAGACGAGGATATTCGGTGGACTGACATCGCGGTGGATCAGCCCCAGCGGGCGACCGTGCCTGTCCTTCTTGTTGTGGGCGTACTCGAGGCCCTCGCAGATCTGCATAATGACGTAGCAGGCCTGGGCCAGGGGCATTGGCCGCTTCGCATTGCGCCCATGATCGAACATGCTGCGCAGGTCTCGACCCGGCACGTATTCGAGCACGATGTAAAAGCTGTCGCCCTCGGATCCGAGCTCATAGATCGAGGCGATGTTCGAGTGCTGAAGCTGCGCCGCAATGCGCGCTTCGTCCTTGAACATCGTAATGAACTCTTCATCCTCCGCCACATGCGGCAGGATTCGTTTGATCGCTACGATCTTCTCAAAGCCCTCGACACCCTTGGAGACGGCTTTGTAGACCTCTGCCATCCCACCGAGTGCGATGCGACCGAGGATTTCGTACTTGGCTAGTTTTTTGGGCACTTCCAACGGCAATACGCTCCCGCGGACGTCGCGCGACACAGCACGCAGCGAGGGCCCGATCACACCTTCGACAGCACTGAAAGTCAATGTTTTCGAGGAACCGTAGGATCGTAGGGCATCGTTTGCTCAGTGCGGGTTCAGCTCGAGAACAATTCCACCGTTTCACGGTGATATGCTCTGGGCTGCCGCGAGGTTGAAGGTATGGCTGGCAGCGATGACATCGACGTCGGGAGGATCGGCGGGGCGCAGGGTCCAGCGGGCTCCAGCCCCGTGTCCCCGATCGCCGACAACCCCGTCGAAGCGGCCGAGCTCAGCCCTGATGCGACGATCGCCGGCCTGGTCACGGATGGGACGCTGCCCCCTGCGCGCGTGGAAGCCGTACTGATCGAGCAGGTCATCGCGGAACAGATGCCCGCAGACACGTCCCCCGAGTTGCTCGCTCGCGCGACCCGTGAACTCCGGGAGTTGCTGGCCGGCGATCCTGCGCTCCAGGCTCTGCTTCGAGGCCGCTGAGGTATCCGAGCACCGGGGCCATCCCCCTTGCCCCCGCGCGCCTTCAATCCAAGAGCTTGCGGACTTGGGGCGAGACGAAGTGTCGCTGAGTATCGAAGCGGCGCAGCGCATCGGCCACGACCTGAAGCCGCTCCGGCGCCTTGAGTTTGCGATCGATGATGATCCGGTAGTGGCCGCGGACGCGACAGAGCCCGCCTACCCCCTGCACCAAGCCGGCCATGGGCTCGTAGGAGACCTTCACCTCGAGCTCGTCTGCGAGGCGCTCGAGTTCGGAGAGCTGTTCTGTTGCGTTCATCGCTTGGCTGGCGTCGGAGGTTGCCCCAAAGCAGCGATCGAGCCAAGCCCGAAACGCGAGCAGGGGCCGTGTTCCTCGTCAGAAAGACACGCCACAGGTCTGCTTTCAAACGATCCCGGCGATCGCTTCGCAGGATCTCCAGCTGCCTGTCAGCCCGCTCTCTAGCAGCCCTCACCACAGGGCGGGGTATCCCCGCGCGCCAGGGGCAGGGTGAAGTTGAAGGTCGTTCCAACGCCGGCGATGCTCTCGGCCCAGACCTCGCCACCGTGAGCCTCGATCAGCTTACGGACGATCGAGAGACCCATCCCGGCGCCCCCGTGCTCCCGCGTCGAGCTCGAATCGACCTGGTAAAAGGCATCGAAGATCCGGTTGAGTTGGTCCTTGGGGATCCCGATGCCCGTGTCGCTGACCGAGACCCGGAGCGCATCCGCGAGCTCCTCGCCAAAAAAATCCTCTTCGAAAGGTCGCTGGATCGGTGCGAGCTGGGCCCGAACCGCGACGTGGCCCTCTGGGCGGTTGAACTTCACCCCGTTGGTGATCAAGTTGATGAGCACCTGGAGGATCTTGTCCGAGTCGATCAGCACCGGCGGCAGGTCCTGCGCGAAATCCCGAACCAGGGCGACCTTGGCACGATCGGCAGAGATCGCCGCCGACGCGAAGGCCCGGTCGACGACATCGTCCAAGGTCACGGCGCGGAGCTCGAGGCGAACTGTCCCCATCTCCATCCGGGACATCTCGAGCACCTGGGTGATCAGACGCAGAAGCTCCTCCCCCCGATCCAAGATGGTGTTGGCATACTCGGTCTGTTCCTCGTTGAGCGGCCCCGCGATACCTTTGGCCAGCATCTCCGAGAACCCGATGATGCTGGTCAAAGGGGTGCGCAGCTCGTGGCTGATGGTCGCCAAAAAATTGCTCTTGAGCTGGTCGACCTCGCGGAGGTGACTGACCGCGCGCTCGAGCTCGGCGTTGCGCAGGGCCAGCGCCCGATGGTTGCTCTCGCTCGCGGCGAGGTGCATCTCCGAGGTCACCCAGGTCGCAAATCCAGCCTGGAGCACGGTCCCGAGCACCCCGGCGATGGCGTCGCTGATCGGCCCAAAGTTCCGGGCCTCTGCTACCTCACCAGCTTCGCCCGCGGGCGTGGACATCAGCAGACTCCCGACCCGGTCGGCGCCCGCGAAGCAGGGCCGAACGCTGAACTCGTGGTCGGCGATGCCGAACTCGCGCTCCCCCGCGTGCAGCGCCGCCGCAGCCTCCGGGGCGAGCTGCTCCCAGTCCCTCATCGGACCCGACCCGGTGCTCATGAAGCGAGACCCGTGGTGGTCGAACACGGCGACCCCGTCGAGGCCCAAGGCCCCGAGCTCGGCCGCGAGGAAGGGACGCAGGGTTCGTTCGAGGTCGTCGACCCGCAGCAGGCGCTCCAAGGGCGGACGTCGATCGGGGGCCCCGAGCTCGGCGTTGGTCGCGTCGAGAGCCTCGTTCATGGGTCCCCCGGCTTGAACAGCGCATCGATCTCACCCAAGAAGTCGGCCTGGGTCACACCAAAGCGCTCGGCGAAGCCGTACTTGTCCTCGAGCCGGCTCCAGGTGAGCTCAGCGAGGCCCCGGAAGGTCTCCGCGACTCCCAGCCCCTGAGTCGCCACGGCCGTAAACACGGGCTCCCTGCCCTTGGTGGCGATGCGCTTGACCTCGGCGTCGCTGCGGATCCCCGGGAGGTCACGCTTGTTGAACTGGATGACCAACGCCGTGTTGTCGAAATCGAGACCGTGCTCGCGCATGTTCTGTTTCAGGTTTGCGAACGACTCGTTGTTCGAGCGTGTCTGCGAAACCCGTGAGTCGGCGATGAATGCCACCCCGTCCGCGCCCTGGAGCACGATCTTCCGGGTCGTGTTGTGGATGACCTGACCGGGGACCGTGAACAGCTTGAGGCGGATGCGAAACCCACCTTGAGTCTCGAACTGCAGCGGCAGGAGATCGAAGAACAAGGTCCGATCGTCGCGCGTGTCGAGGGTGACCAACTCGCTGTCGGTGTTCCCCGCCATGCACTCGTGGAGCTTTTGCAGGTTGGTCGTTTTCCCACTCAGCGCGGGGCCGTAATAGACCAGCTTGAGGGTCACCTCACGATGCTGAATATCAATGTAGACCATGGACGCCGCGCCCACTGTACCGCGCCAGACCTGCTCGTGGGGAAGATGACGCGGCCCACCCCACGCGCGCTCGCAGCGGCTGGGAACGCCTGCTATCGCCCGACCGAAATGTCCTCCGGCTGCCCGCTCTAGTTCGTCTTGGCGCGCGACTCGTAGCGCTCGAGGGCCGCGAGCAGCTCGGCGTAACCCGGGTGCACCGCGGGCTCCCGGGCGAGGCTGCGCTCGAGTTCGATCAGGAGCTCGCGGGTCTGCGTCCCGGCGAGCGCTCGGGGAGTCTCGACCGTGACCTCGACAAACTGGTCGCCACGTCCACCGCGACCGTCTGGTACCCCCTTGCCGCGCAAGCGCAGCTTGGTCCCGCTGGCGACCCCCGCGGGCAACTCCATGTCGACCCAACCATCGATGGTCGGCACGGGGATCTTGCCACCGAGGGCGAAGTGGGAGATGGGAACCGGAATCTGGGCGATCAACGAGGTGCCCTCGCGCCTGAGCCAGGGGTGCGGCCGGACGTTGATGGTCACGCGCAAGCTCCCGGGCTCTCCACCGAAACGGCCGGGCTCGCCCTGGTCACGCAGCACCTTCTCGCTGCCCGCTTCCGTCCCCTGCGGCAGGCGCACGTCGAAGGAACGCTGCTGCTTGATCACCCCGCGCCCACGGCAGGCGCTACACGGATCGCTCTGGATCAGGCCCAGGCCGTCGCAGCGCCCACAGCGGCTGCGACGGGAGAACAGACCGCCGGTCTTGACCTCTCCGCCGCCTCCACAGTTGGGGCACTCGACCGGCTCGCGCTTGCCGGGCTCGGCCCCACTCCCCCCGCAGCCCTCGCAGGCCCCACGGCCCTCGAAACTGATCGTGTGGGAGGACCCCAAGACGACGTCGATCAGGTCGACGGTCAGGGTGTAGCGGATGTCCCTGCCCCTGCGTCGCTTGTTGCGACGGGTGCCGAACACGTCACCGAACACGTTGCCGAACAAGTCGCGGGCAGTCGCAACAGTCGGCGGCTTGGTCAGGTCGAGGCCCTCGGGGAGCAGCCGACTGGTGTCGTAGCGAGCTCGCTTGCCTGGATCGCTGAGTACCCCGTAGGCCTCGGAGGCCAGACGAAAGCGTTCTTGAGCCTGCTCGTCATCGGGGAAGCGATCGGGGTGGCTCTCGAGGGCGACCCGCCGATAGGCGCGCTTGATCTCCGTGACGTCGGCGTTGCGGGCAACACCGAGCAGGGCGTAGTAGTCCGGGCGCGCCATCGACCGTCAGGCCCCAGTCCCGTCGCCAGTCCCGTCGCCAGTCCCGTCGCCAGTCCCGTCGCCAGTCCCGTCGCCAGCCCCATCAATCCCGTCGTCGGCCAGCATGGCCTCGTAGATCTGGTGTGACGACCCCTCGAGCGCGGTCAGAGCCTCGCGCATGACCACAGTGTCGACCTCCCCGTCCATACAGGCCCGGAGCACCTCGATGTCGGCCTCGATGTCCGCTCGATCGGTCGCCGAGAGGCTGTCGCCGAAGGCCTCCATCGAGCGTTGGCAGGTATAGAGCAGGGTCTGTGCCCGGTTGCTGAGATCGGCGAGCTCGCGGCGAGCCCCGTCCTCCGACTTCTTCAACTCGGCCTCCGAGGCAATCTCGTCGAGCTGAGTCTGGGTCAGGCCAGAGGTCGGCTCCACGGTCATGCTCGCCGACTTCCCGGTCCCCAGATCCTGGGCCGAGACCGCCAAGATCCCATCGGCGTTGATGTCGAAGCTGACTTTGATCTGCGGGACTCCCCGCGGCGCCGGCGGGATATCCGTGAGCTGCAGCCGCGCGAGGCTCTTGTTGTCCTCCGCCATCTCGCGCAGGCCCTGGAGCACGTGCACTGGGACGGTGGGCTGGTTGTCGACGCTGGTGCTGAAGACCTCGGACTTGCGGGTGGGAATGGTCGTGCCTTGCGAGATCAAGGTCGTGAACACGCCGCCCGCCGTCTCGACGCCGATATTCAGCGGCACCACATCGAGCAACACCACCCCCTTGACCTCGCCCTCGAGGATCCCTCCTTGGATCGCGGCCCCGCTGGCCACGACCTCATCGGGGTTGACCCCCGTGCTCGGCTCGCGCTTGAAGAACGCACCGACCTGCTGCTGAACCAGCGGCATGCGGGTCTGTCCCCCCACCAAGAGCAGCTCGTCGATGTCCTCGAGCCCGATCTCGGCCAGGGCGAGGGCCTCGGCGCAGGGCCCCAAGGTCCGCTCGATGAGAGCGCGGGTCAGCTCTTCGAGCTTGTGCCGGCTCAATGTCTGCTCGAGGTGGACGGGCTGTCCCTTCACTGCGGCGATGAAGGGCAGATTGATCTCGGTCTCGAGTGACCACGAGAGCTCGTGTTTGGCCTTCTCGGCCGCCTCTTTGAGGCGCTGACGGGCCAGCTTGTCGTCCCGCAGATCCACGCCGTGCTCCGCCTTGAAGCTGCTCGCAGCCCAATCGACGATCGCGTTGTCGAAGTCCTCTCCACCCAGGAAGGTGTCGCCCGAGGTCGCCAAGACCTCGAAGGCGCCCGCGCGAAGCTCGAGGATGGAGATGTCGAAGGTCCCCCCACCGAGGTCGTAGACCGCCACGGTCATGGTCTCGGTCTGGTCCTCCCGGCCCAGCCCGTAGGCCAAGGTCGCCGCGGTCGGCTCGTTGATGATGCGCTCGACTTCGAGCCCCGCGATCTTCCCGGCGTCTTTGGTCGCCTGACGCTGGGCGTCATCGAAGTAGGCCGGCACCGTGATCACGGCGCGGGTGATGGGCTCACCGCCGACGTAGTCCTCGGCGCACTCCTTGAGCATGCGCAGGACTGCCGCACCGATCTCGCTGGGCGAGTGGCGACGATCGTCGATGGCGATCCACGCGTCTCCGTTGTCGGCAGCGACGATCTCGTAAGGCAGAAACCTGGCGAGTTGCTCGACCTCGGGGTCACCGAACTTCCGGCCGATCAGACGCTTGGCAGCGTAGATGGTTTTGGTGGGGTTGGTGATCGCCTGGCGCTTGGCGATCTGACCGACCAGGCGCTCCCCTTTGTCGCTGACCGCGAACACGGAGGGGGTCGTGCGGGCGCCCTCCGGGTTGGGGATCACCCGGGGCTCCCCGTCCTCGAGCACCGCCACGCAGGAGTTGGTCGTCCCGAGATCAATGCCAATAACGCGATCCGCCATCGAGCTACCTGGACCGAACACCCGCGAGGGTGCTCAGTTCCCCCCTTCGGCCGCGTCCCCGGGGGGTCCGGGAGGTCCGGGCTCGGGGGGGGCGCCGGTCGAGCCGGGGCCGGCGACGATCACCCGGGCTGGGCGAAGCAACTTGCCGTTGCGAATGTAGCCCTTCTCGTACTCCATGGAGACGATGCCCGGAGCGAAGTCCGCAGAATCGATCTGCTGAAGAGCGTCGTGGAAGGCCGGATCGAAGGGTTTACCCACCGCCTCGACCATGGTCAGGCCGTGCTTTTTGAGCGCGCCGAAGAACTCCTGCTTGACCATGTCGAGACCCTTGAGGAGCTGCTCGTCGAGATCGGGTGGGGCCGCGCTCAGGGCCCGCTCCAGGTTGTCGCCGACAGGCAGGAAGCTCGACAACAAGTTCTGGACGGCCCTGTGGATGGCATCGTCGATGTCTCGCTTGACCCGACGTTTGTAGTTCTCGTGGTCGGCGACGGCCCGCAACCACTTGTCGCGCAGGGACTCGGACTCGGCCCTGGCGTCGGCGAGCTCGGCCTCGAGATCCGGGTCCTCGTCCTCGTCGACGATCTCGACATCGACGACCTCGCCCTGTCCTCCCTCGTCTTGACCACGGACCATGTCGACGGCCTGTTCAGCCTCGCGCAGGACCTGCTCCAGCTCTTCGTTTTGGTCGGACACGGGTGCGTCTTGTTCTCCGCTCATTGGGATCCTGGTGCTCGTCGGCGCGTGGAGTCGGTGGCTCTGGACTAGGCGCGAGCCACCATCGCTCGCGCGGCGTACTCTACCAGAGGAATCACGGCCTCGTAATCCATGCGCGGGCTACCGAGCAAGGCGACAGCACCCGTGGCTGGGCTCCCCCCACTGGAGCTTTGGTCCGCTCCAGGCCAACCGAGCCGGCAACCCACGAGGGTCAATCCGGTCGCGTGGCCCAGGCCCAGCCCAAGCCCACATCCAAAGTGATCGAGCTCGAGGTCCAGATCCACGCGCACAGAGACCTCGAGGTCTCCGTTGGTCGACGCCGGGAGCAGCTGACACAAGATCTCGGCGAGGCGCTGGTAATCCTCGAGCAAGTCCAGGATCTCCGCGAGCGAGCCGGCGTCGGCCGAGTTCTGTTCTCCGACCACCAGGCTCCCGTGACCCGCGACCTGCATCCACAGAGGATCGAAGGACGCGACACACATCAGCGTGCCCACGCGCAGCGCCTCCGCCATGCACTGATCGACGCGCCGATGCTCGCTGGCGAGCAGCCCGCGCAGCTCGTCGCGGGCCTGGGCCAGGCTCCGGCCGACGGTCAACTCGCGCAGCAGCCCCTGCAGCCGCCCGAGCTCGCCCTCGCCCTCGACCAGGCTCTGATCGAGGTCCACGGTCCGCACCGTGCTCGCCCCATCTTCGAGGCCCAACATCACCAGCACCCGCGCCCCCTCCAGACCGACCAGCTCCAGGGCCTCGACCTTGCCGGGTCGAGGGGCCCCCAAGAACCCGATCGCCACACAGCCCGCGAGCTCGGAGAGCACGCGGGCTGTCGAGCGGAGCCCGCGACGCAGATCTGTGGACGGCGTGCCCATGCCCACGTCGAGCAAACGGCGATGCTCCGGGCGCGCGCGCTTGCGCGGAAGCTGCCGAACATAGTCTCGCCACCCCTCGGCGCTCGGCACTCGACCGCTGGCCGCGTGTGGCTTGTAGACCAGGCCGACCCGCTCGAGCACGGCGAGCTCACTGCGGATGGTAGCCGGCGACCAATCGAGGCCGTGCGCCCGGCCCAGGGCCCCCGAGGCCACCGGACGCCCCGTGAGCGCATACTGGCGACACAGGGCGACCAGGACTCGCCGCTGTCGCGAGCTCAGGCCATCGCGGGGTTGGGACACACACCCGTTGTACGCCGATTCGCCGGTGGACGCATCCCGGCTCCAGCATCGTCGGTCGCCCCTGGGGGGACGTTCCTGCGCGGGGGCGAGCCGACCACCGAGGTCGGGCCGACCGCAGGAGGGGGACAGGAGAGGGACAGGGGCGGTGCCAGGGGTGCGTGGCCCCGTGAATTCAAAAGGGTCGTCGCTCCGGGCTCAGAGGACCGCCTGAGCGATGGTGTCGTGAAACAACCAGCGCCCCGGGGCGACCCGCAGGAGTTCGGTCCCGTCGCGCTGCCGCCACTCTAAGTTGCCCAGGGCGATCTGTCGGGCGACGCGCACCTCGAGCCACGGACGATCTCGACAAAATCGCGCGAGGTAGACCTCGACCTCGACACCGTCGAGACGCCGAAGCCCGAGCCACAGCCCCTCCCCTGCGGCCTGGTCGCCCTCGAGGCACTCGTGGGTGGGTCGCTCTCCGCCCAGCCAGGCCTCGAGTCCCCGCGGGTTGCTGCGCCGAACCACGCTGGCCTCCCCCACGCGCTGACCCCGATGATGGACCGAGGCCGCCGACGGACCCAGACCGACCACGTCCCGCCAGCGCCAGTACTTGCTGTTGTGGATCGCCTCGGCGCCGGGCCGAGCGTAGCTGGCGACCTCGTAGTGGGCGAAGCCCAGCGCCCCGAGTCGGGCCTCCGCGACCTCGAGCAGGTCGGCCTGTCCATCCTCGTCGGGGAGCACCCGAAGCCCACGCCGGACCAACTTGAGCCACGGGGTCTCGGGCTCGATGCTCAACCCGTACACCGAGAGATGCTCGACCCCGGCGCCGACGAGCGCGTCGATCTCCGCCTCCAACCCGGCCGCGCTCTGCCCACGCCAGCCGACGATCAAGTCGGCGCTGACCCGCAGTCCCGCGGCCACCGAGTCGATCACGCAGGCCAGGGCCTCGCGGGCCTCGTGCCCCCGGCCCAGCTCGCGCAGCCCTAGCGCCTCGAGGCTCTGGACCCCGAGCGAGACCCGGTCGACACCCCGAGCGACGAGCACCTCGAGCAGGGCGGGCCCGACGTGCTCGGGATTGAGCTCCACGGTGGTCTCGAGCATCGCCTCCGCGGCGGCGCCCACCCGCGCGCCGAGCCAGTCGAGAACCCGGCCCAAGCCCACAGCTCCGAGCGCGCTCGGAGTCCCCCCTCCCAGGTAGAGCGTGTCGAAAGGCGCCGCCTCGAGGCCCTCTCGCAGCTCCTGCTCACGGCGCCCCCACTCGGCCTCGAGACCGGCGAGCCAAGCTTCGATTCGGGTATCGAGGCCCGGACGGCGTCCGACCTCGAAGTCGAAGTCACAGTAGGGGCAGGCCCGCTCGCAGAAAGGGACGTGAACGTAGAGCCCGCTCACCCGATGTGGCTGACCAGCTCATCGCTGTTGGGAAGCTCGGGCCACAGCTCGACCTCGCCCGCGGCCGCGTTGCCGAGTTTGGCCGCGACCCCCCGCCACCACCAGGTCGGCAGGCCATCCATGTTGATGCCGTGGGCATCGAGCAGACTGGTCTGCTCCTCGATGCTCTCGATCATCGACTGGTGAAAGGGCTCGCCGCGGCCCCGCAGTTGGAGCCCGAGCCGGTGGGCGGAACGCAGCGGCGTGGTGTCTTCCAGGTGGTCGACGCAGGCCTGGACGGCCGTGCGGACCACCCCGATGTCGGAGAACTCGTAGACACGCCCGACGATCGGCACCACCGCTCCACTCATCCGCGCCATGCGGCCCCCCCACGTCGAGATCAGCTTGTCGTGAACGACGAGCGACTGGCCGACGTCGTTGACCACTTCACTGCGGATCACGACGATCGCCTCGTGGATGTTGGCGTACACGAACGACACCATGCCCGTGGTGATCAATCCCAGGCTGGTGCGCAGCATCATCTGGCCCAAGGCCGGATCGAGGGGCGACTGAGACTTCGCCCGACTCTCGACGAGGCGGTCGAGCACGTGGGTGTCGGCGACGATCCTGACGACGAGGGAGAACCCGTCCATCGGGACGTGGTCGCCGAACACCTGAAATGCAGAGAACGCGTTCCAGGAGGACTGCACGGCCATGAACCGAAACAATAACGCCGACGCACACGCCGACGCCAGAGCGGCGATCAGTTTGAGGCCGAAGCCGGGGTAGACGGCTCCAGAGACGCCCGGGGCCACCAACTCGACCGGGTCGCCGCTCTAGTTGGCCGTCAACATCGTGTAGCCGAAGTAGATCACCGCACCCAGGAGCACGACCAGACCGATCCAGATCAGGGGGTTGCCCCGCTTGGTCTGTTCAGTGACGATCCCCTGACCAAACGACCCGGTCACGGTGCTCTCGATGCCCGTGGTCGACATCGAATGGCGCGAAGTCCCCGCGGCGCGCGGGCGCGAGCTGGTGCGGGAACCGCGGGCGCGCCGGCTACCGGTGTCCGGCTTGCCCGACCTGGGACCCTTCCCGGTCTTGGTCTTAGTCCTACTTTTGGTCTTGGTCTTGGTCTTGGTCTCAGCCTCGGCGGACTCGGCCCGGGCCACGGATCGCTTGCCCGTCGTCGGGCCCGCACGCGCGGCGAGGTGTTTCCCCGTCTCTTCCGGCGCGCTCTTCATGTCCGCGACCAGGTCTTCGAGGTTGCCGATGGTCATCGACCGACGGCGCTTGGGGGCGGCGCCGATTCCGCTGGCCGCCGGATCGAGCTTCCGGGCCCACTCGGGGGCGTCGTCCTCGGGGTCGTTTCCAAGCGAGTCGAAGGCATCGAAGTCGAGGGCCTCGTCCTCGAGATCATCGTAGAGATCGTCGTAGTCGAGCTCGGCGGGTGAGCCCTCCCCGAACATCTCGTTCATGAACGCGCTGATCCGCCGCGGGCTCACCGACCACCCCGACTCCTGCATGAAGGTGTCGAGCTCGCGATACATGTGATCGCAGTTTTGGTAGCGGTCACCGGCGTCGATCTCCAGCGCCCGCATGATCACGGCCTCGAGAGCCGGCGGAAACTCCGAGTCGACGAAGGTCGGCGCAGGCACGTCGCCCGAGAGCACACGCTCGCGGACATCGGCCGGCTTGCCCCGAAACAGACGCGTGCCGAGACACATCTCGTAGAGCACCACCCCGAGCGCGAAGATGTCCGCGCGTCCATCCAAGGGTTGGCCCAAGACCTGCTCGGGCGCCATATAGGAGAGCTTGCCCGCGAACTGGCTCGGACCCTTCGAGACCGCAGTCGCCCGGGTCGCGGCGATCCCAAAGTCGACGATCTTGACCAGCCCGTCGTAGCCGACGTGGATATTGGTGGGGTTGATGTCCCGGTGGACCAGGCCCAGCGGCTCTCCGTCCTCCGCCTTGCGATTGTGGGCGTAGTTGAGCCCCTCGAGCGCCTGCATGATGACCCCGATGGAGAGGTCCATCGGGATCATGTTCCCGGTGCCGACCGCCCGGCGGAGCACGGCGACGAGTTCCTCGCCCACGAGCAGCTCCATCGCTATGAAGTACTCGCCGTAGAGTTCGCCCAGGTCGTAGGTGTGAACGACGTTGTTGTGGGTCAGCGTGGCTGCGACACGGGCCTCGTCGAGAAACATGTCGACGATCTCGGGGCGCTCGACGAACTCCTCGCGCAGACGCTTGACGACCAGCTCCTTGGCAAAGCCCTCGATGCCCGTGTACTGGGCACGGTAGACCTCGGCCATCCCACCGGTGGCGATGTGCTCGACGAGCAAGTACTTGTCGCCGAAGGGCGTGGGCTCGATGTTGCTCAAGACGCCGTGGAGCTTAGACGATCCAATCCGGGGCCTACAAGCACTGCGTCCGGGCTGGGCTTGCGGATCCCCCGTACAAAGTGCGAATTGCTAGATTCCGCCGCTTCGCCGGCGTCCACCATGCCGCGCCTGTCCCCTCCCCTCTCCAAGCGCGACCGCGCTCGCCGACCTGGACCTGGACCTGGGCCTGGACCTGGAACTGGGCCTGGGCCTGGGCTGCGGGCTCTGCTCGCGGTGGTCGGTGTGGCCGGCCTCATCGGTGGATGTGGGCGACCGACAGATCCAAAGACCGACGAGAGCGAGGCGGGATCGAACGCTGCTTCCGCCGGCAGCCCAGGGAACAAACGACCAGCTTCGCCCCCCGGGCCGTCCTCCGCCGACGGCGCTCCCTTTGAGGGGCCGCTCGAGCATCTGCGCCCGGGCGCCCGGGCGGGATGGCCGCTCGAAAACATCGACATCCAGCGCTACCCGGGTTGGCGCATCGACCCCGTCCACGGCGGGTACGAGCAGGTCGTGGGCCTGGTCTTCCGCGCGGAGCCGGGGGCGTTCACGCTGGCGATCGCCGACGGCCGGGTCAGCGCTGTCGAGCGGGCCGACTCGGGCGCCCCGGCGTTCGTGGTGATCGACCACGGACAGGGGATCATCACGCGCACCGGGCCCCTGTCCGAGGAGGCCGTGCACGAGGGGCTCCCGATCGCCCGTGGCGTCGTTCTCGGCCTCGCGGCTGGCCCCTCGTTGACCCTCGAGGTCAGGGTGGACGGCGTCGCTATCGACCCCCTGTTGGTGATCCGCCGACCCCTGCATCGGTGGCCGGCCCTGACCCGCGAGTTGCCGCCTCCCCCCAACGAACCCCGCGCCGAACCCGAGTCGGCCGGAGGCTGAGCACGCTTCACGTCCAGTCGAGCATACGCTCGATAGAGGTGCGCATTCCCGCCCGAAGGTGGCGCAGCCGGGCCCGGCGAAGGTCTTGGAGCGCGGGCCAAGGCGGGGTCTCGAAGCGGCGATGAAAGCCGGCTTCGAGGCGCGTGAGCAGGGTCGTCGGGTAGTCCAGAGGCGCCCGGGCCATGTGGAAGCCACCCGCCTGATCGGGGATCAGGCGCAGCTCCCAGAGCGCCGCGGGCTCCAGCGGATCGGCCCCCGGCCACGGGCCCACGCTGTCGAACACCCGCGCGACGACACCGCTGAGGCGATCGCGGACCCAGGTCGGATCTCCGGGATAGACCTCGAACAGCCCCACGATGGAGGTCGCGGCAGCCCGCCGGGCGCCCGCGCCCGCGTCCGACGACGTGGACTCGGGGCCGAGCACCACGCCGGGGATCTCACCGCGGACAGCTCGCCACGCCCAGGTGTCTCCCCGCCAGCGCGGGTCGGTGGCCTGGGCCTCGCACAGCGCCCAGTCCATGCGTGTGACCGAGAGCAGATCGAAGTCGGGATCGTCGAGGGCCAACTCGCCGACTTCGCGCGCGTAGCGGGCCAACAGCGGCGCCAGTCGAGTTCGGCCGGCGGACCCCTCGAACACAGCCGCCGCGAGCGCGTCGAGGCCCTCAGCCGCGGGCAGGGTCTCGGCGCCCTCGACCCGTGCCGAGACCCCTGCCCGGGCGCCAGTCGGGACCTCGACGTGTTCGACCCTCGGCCGGGTCGGGCCCACATCTCGCTCGAGGAAGCCGAGCTCGAGCGCCCGCCCCGACCCAGTGGGTGTCGGCTCCGTGGGTGTCGGCTCCGCGGAGGTCGGCGCAGGTCGAGCGGGCACTCCGGCCGCGTCGATGGGTCGCTCGCCCGACTCGAGATCGGACTCGACGCTCATCCCTCGGCCGGCGCCGCCGTCGAACGGACCCTATCGCGCAGCTGCCGGGCAAAGCGCTCGAACAGGGCGTCCGAGTCGTGGGGGCCGGGGCTCGCCTCGGGGTGATACTGGACCCCGGATACGGGCCGACCGCGCAGCGCCACGCCGGCGACCGTGTCGTCGAAGAGGTTGAGGTGGGTGAGCTCGGCGCCGTCCCCCAGACTCGAAACGTCGACCGCGAAGCCGTGGTTTTGAGCCGTGATAGCGATCGACCCGTCCCGCTCATCGCGGACCGGGTGGTTGCCGCCGTGGTGACCGAACTTGAGCTTGTAGGTTCGGCCACCCAGGGCGAGGCACAACAGCTGGTGACCCAGGCAGATCCCGAAGATGGGTAGGTCCGCCGCCCGCGGGTCGGCGACCAGCTTGCGCAGCTCTTCGATCACGTCGCGCACCGCCCCTGGATCACCTGGACCATTGGAGAGAAACACGCCGTCGGGTGCTTCGGCGAGGACCTCGGCGATGGGCGTCCCTGCGGGGACCACCGTGGTCCGCACCCCCTGGTCGCGGAGCTTTCGCAGGATGTTGCGCTTGATCCCGAAGTCGTAGGCGACGACGTGAGCGTGGATCTCCGGCAGAGGTTGAGGCTCGGCACCGGTCCCAGACAAGGGTGCCGGTGCCCGCCAGCTGCCCTCGTCCCACGTATAAGGGGAGGCCGTGCTCACCTCCCGGACGAGGTCGCGCCCGGCCATCGAGGGCGCGTCCAGAGCGAGCTTGCGCAGGGCCTCGACGTCGTCACAGTCGTGGCTCACGGCGGCCATCTGGGCCCCGTGTTCACGCAGGTGCCGGGTCAGGGCACGGGTATCGATCTCCCCGATCCCGACCACCCCCCGATCCCCCATCCAAGCGCCCAGGCTCTGGGTCGCGCGGTAGTTGGAGACCACCGGAGAGAGCGAGCGGATCACGAGGGCGACGGCCGCGGGCGCCCCGGACTCGTCGTCCTCCGGGTTGGTGCCGACGTTGCCGATCTCGGGCGCGGTCAGGCACACGATCTGCCCTGCGTAAGACGGGTCGCTGACGATCTCTTGGTACCCATAGAGTGAGGTGTTGAACACCAACTCGCCGACCGCCGTGCCCGAGGCGCCGAAGCCCCGACCCTGAAACACCCGCCCGTCTGCGAGCACCAAGAGCGCGGGACCGTGATAGCGGGGGTCGTCCACGTGCCGCCGATACCACAAGAGCGGCCGGCCTGTGGACCCACACAAAACACGGGCGCTGGTGTGAAACCCCTCGCACGCAAGCCCCGCGAGCGCTACCGTGTCGGCCATGGTCGAGCCCAGCCAAGCCCGCGCCCAGGCGGCGGTGTTGCTCATTGGCAACGAGCTCCTGTCCGGGAAAATCCGCGACGAGAACGGGTGGTTCCTGAGCGGGGTCTGCCGCCGCCGAGGCATGGAGCTGCGCGAGATCAGCGTGGTCCCCGACGAGATCGAGGTCATCGGGTCGACCCTCCTCCGGCTGCTGGCGACGACCCCCATCGTGTTCACCTCCGGCGGGGTCGGCCCGACCCACGACGATCTCACGATCGCGGCGGTCGCCCGGGCGACCGGGCGCGCCGTGGTCAGGGATCCCCAGATGGAGGCCTTGCTCCGAGAACACTATAAGGGCGAGCTCACCGAGGCCGCCCTGAGCATGGCCGACGTCCCCGAGGGCACCCTGCTCCGGGCTCTCCCGGGCTGGCCCGTCATGCGCCTCGACATCGCGGCCGGCGAGGTCATCGGTGCGCGGGCCCCACAGCCCCACGACGCCCGCATCTATATCCTCCCGGGGATCCCCGCCCTGCTTCGAGCCAAGGTCGAAGCCCTCGAGACGCTCGCCGACGAACTCCCCGCGCAGCGCGAGTGGGCCCTCGTCGAGTTCCATACCGAGATCGACGAGAGCGCCCTCGCGCCGCACCTCGACAAGGTGGTCGCTGGGTTCCCGGACGTCGAGATCGGCTCCTACCCGCGCTGGGATCCGGGCGAGGACGGGCGCCTCCAAGTTCGGGTCAAACTGACCTTCGAGGCCGGGGAGCACGCGCGAGCCGAGTCTGCGCGCGACGCACTCGCGGCCAGCCTCGAGCGCTGAGTCGAGAGCCGTAGCGCGGCCAGCGTACCCAGCGTGATAGGATGCCGGCCATGCGCACCAGCCTCTCGCTGATCTGTGCGGCGACCCTCGTGTTGTCGATGGTTGCCTGCGACACCAAGAAAAACGATCTTTTGGCGCCTCCGGCGGGCTACGACCCGGTCGAGACCAAAGGGCTCACCTTCAACAAGGCCGGACTCGACGCCCTGACCCTCACCGAGGGTGAGGCCCGCGACGCCCTCGTCCAGGAGCTCAAGGCGAAGGGCAAGTTCAAGGGCCAGGCCAAGTGCTCGGGCGGCTCCAACACCGGTGACTACGAAGAGTCCAAGTATGGGGACTACAAGCTCACCTGTGATGCGGGCACGGTGCTCTTCGACATCGAGCTCAAGTACTACCTCTACACCAACCGTGAACTCGGCCGCCCACTCAAGGGCGGCTCGTTCCTCGAGTTCAGCGGGACCTTGGTCGAGTTCGAGTTCCTCGACCAAGACAAGCCCCGCAAGATCACGGCCACGGTCCAGGTCGACGAGAACCTCACCCGCCTCAAAAAATGAGCAGCCGGCTCACAGCAAATAGGGTCCGGGCGAAGTGCAGTCCCGTCGACCTGAGCTAGCCTCACCCATCCACCCGGTCTCCGACCGATCTCTTTGCGGCGCTTCCATCGCGCCAGCCTCCCCCCGACGACGAACTTGGGCATTGAAAGCGTAGGCTCCCCGTTGCTGTGGGGAGGGTTCCTGGTCGGAGTCCTCCTTGTGTTGGCTCTCGACCTCGGTGTGTTCCACCGAGAGACGAAGGAAGTCACGACCCGCGAAGCGCTGACCTGGTCCGCGATCTGGGTCAGCCTCTCGCTGCTCTTCAACGCTTTCATCTGGTGGCGTTTCGGCTCGGAGCACGCGCTCGAGTGGCTTTCCGCCTACGTCATCGAGAAGTCGCTCAGCGTCGACAACATCTTCGTCTTCATCGTCATCTTCCGATACATGAAGGTCCCCCGGGACCACCTCCACCGGGTGTTGTTCGCCGGCATCCTGGGGGCGCTGGTCCTGCGCGCGGCGTTCATCTTGGTGGGCCTCGGGCTCATCGAGATGTTCAGCTGGTCGCTGTACCTCTTCGGTGGGTTCTTGATCTACACGGGGGTCAAGCTGCTGATCACCGGCGATGGAGAGCCCGACGAGGAGGCCGGCGACTCCTGGGTCAAGCGCAAGGCGGAGAAGTGGCTGCGGGTGACCCGCGACTTCGAGGGTCCCAAGTTCTTCGTCAGGAAAAACGAGCACTGGTTCGTCACGACCTTGTTCGTGACCTTGTTGATGGTCGAGACCGCCGACGTCATCTTCGCGCTCGACTCGATCCCCGCGATCTTCGGCATCTCCCGGGATCCCTTCTTGGTGTTCACGAGCAACGTGTGCGCCATCCTCGGGCTGCGGGCCATGTTCTTCCTGCTCGAGACGGTCATCGACCGCTTCCACTACCTCCCCTATGGGCTCGGGGTGGTGCTCGCCTTCGTCGGTGTGAAGATGGTCCTCGCCGAGGGCATCGGTGGCATCGGCCTGTACCAACTCGGGGTCTCGCACGCCGCGTGGCTCGACCCTGTCCACGTCCCCATCGGCCTGTCTCTGGGCCTGGTGGCCACAGTGCTCGTGCTCTCGGTACTGGCGAGCCTGCTGCTCCCGGCCCCCGCCGAGACTGACGACTGACGATTTACTGGCCTGGCCCGATCGAGCCCGGCCCAGACTCCGATTGGCCGGGAACGCGCACGCTCGGCCACAGACTGGCGGGTCTGACCGGGGGCCCACGATTTCGCTCCCGCGGCCGACAGGGAGCGGCGGTATCCTCGGGCGGTGGCAGATCTCGACCGCTACCTGCGGTACCTCCAGCGCGACGACGTGTCCGCGCTCGTCCTCCAAACCGGCAAGGTCGCGGCCTTGCTCCTGACCAGCGGCGTCCATCACCCGCTGACCAAGGCGACCTTGGCCGCGGGCCACATCGTCGCCCTGTTGGCGGGCGCAGGGCTCCCCGATCTCCTGCCGACCAGCGACACCCCCGGCGCGCCCCGCTCGGTCCAAATTGGTGGGCGCCCCTACCTCTGCCGAGTCGCGCGCCGTGGAGACCAGCTCCAGCTGCGCTTCAGCCGACCCGACGCCGAGCAGCAGGCGCCCCCCCGCCCTGGCTCCGAACAGCAGGCACCCCGCCCTTCCGAGGCGTCTCCATCGGCGTCTCGAGCCCAGCCAGAGATCCGGAGTGAGGCGCCCCCCCGCAGCGCGGCTCACCCACAGACCTCGAGGGTCCGCCCGCCCTCGAGCCCGAGCGACATCGTCCTCTCGAACGCCGGCCCGGCCCTCGACCTGGACCTCCCGAGTGAGGCTCCGCGCAAGTCGGCCGCCCCGGTTGCGGCCCCGGTTGCAGCCCCGGTTGCAGCCCCGGTTGCAGCATCGGTTGCAGCCCCGGTTGCAGCATCGGTCACGCCCTCCTCTGTTCCCTCGGCGGCCACCGGGGGCGGGCGCTTCGCCAGCCGCCTCCCCCACTGCACCTGGGCCAAAGGCAGCCCCCAATCTCGCATGCTCGCCCTGCTGACGGAGGCGCGCGAGTCGGGGTGCAGCGACCTCCACCTTGTGGGTGGACAGCCAGCTCGCCTGCGCCGCCTGGGCGAGCTGATCCCGGTCGGCGAGGCCGTCTCTGCCCGGGACGTCGAGGGCATGCTCATGCCCCTGCTCGACCAGGCCGGCGCGGCGCTGTGCGAGCAGTTCGAGACCTTGGGTTACGTCGACTTCGCCGTGGCCTTCGCCAGCACCGGCCGGCTCCGGGTCAACTTCGCCCGCGGGCGCAGCGGCCTCAAGGGCTGCTTTCGCCTGATCGTGGGGGTACCGCCGACCCTCGGGGAGCTCGGCCTGCCCATCGAGCTGAGCAAGGTCGGCGAGTACCACCAGGGTCTGGCGATCGTCTCGGGGCCCAGCGGCCAGGGCAAGACCACGACCATGGCGGCACTCGTCGACCTGATCAACCGCAACAAGCCCGTGCACATCATCACCGTGGAGGACCCGATCGAGGTCATCCACCCGATCGCCAAGGCCGTGGTCAGCCAGCGCCAGGTCGGCCTGCACACAGCCAGTTTCCACCGCGCCCTCAAAGCCGCCCTGCGCGAGGACCCGGACGTCATCGTGATCGGCGAACTGCGCGACCGAGAGACGGTCGAGATGGCGCTCCAGGCCGCCGAGACCGGCCACCTCGTCATCGCCAGCATGAGCACCCCCTCGGGCGCCAAGACCATCGACCGGCTCATCGACATGTTCCCTCCCGACGACCAGAGCCAGGTCCGCTCGACCCTCGCCGGGGCCCTCAAGATCGTAGTCTCGCAGCGCCTCTTGCCGAGCGCCGACCGGACCCACCTGGTTGCGGCCGCCGAGCTCATCACGGGCAACATCCCGCTGTGGAGTCTGATCCGTGAAAACAAGCTGTTCCAGCTGCCCAGCCTGCTCCAGCGCGGGCGCAACTACGGGATGATCCGCATCGACGACTCCCTCAACGACCTGCTCCAGCGCGGCCTCATCGACGAGGCCACCGCCAAGGCCAACGCCGACGACGCCCGCGGCGTGGGCACCCCCTCGGACGAACGGATAACCGCCTCCGAGCCCGACTCCGAACCCGGCTTGGACCTGGGCAAGAGCGCGCTCGGAGCCATGCGCAACATGTTCGGCCGCAACAAGAAGGGAGACGACTGATGCCCGCCCTGGACCGCTACTTCGAGGTCATGCTTCAAGAGGGAGCCTCGGACCTCCACCTGTCCGTGGGCTATCCGCCCATGTTGAGGCTCAAGGGTGACCTCGTCGCCCATGGCCGCGTGCCCCTCGACGAGCCCAAGTTGCGCAAGCTGCTCGACGAGCTCCTCAGCGAGGACGCCCGGGAGACCTTTCATCGGGAGCACGACCTCGACTTCGCCTACTCCCTTCCCGACGGCAAAGGCGGCGCCAAGGCCCGCTTCCGCTGCAACTATCTCTACAAACACACGGGCCCCGGGGCCGTGTTTCGAACCATCCCCTCCAAGATCCTCAGCGCCGAGCAGCTCGGCCTCCCCAGCCAGGTCATCGACCTGGCGCGCCGCCGAGCGGGGCTGATCTTGGTGACCGGACCGACCGGTAGCGGCAAGAGCACGACCTTGGCGGCGATGATCTCGTGGATCAACCACAACCGCGCCGCCCACATCCTGACCATCGAAGACCCGGTCGAGTTCGTCCACCAGGGCGCCAAGAGCCTGATCACCCATCGCGAGGTCGGCGACGACGTCCCGAGCTTCGCCGACGCGATCCGCTCGGCGGGGCGAGAGAACGCCGACGTCATCCTGGTCGGTGAGCTGCGTGGACCCGAGACCATGCGCCTGGCCCTCCAGCTCGCCAGCTACGGCGTGTTGATCTTCGCCACCGTGCACACCAACTCGGCCGCGGCGACCATCGACAGGTTCATCAACGTGTTCCCAGCGGGCCAACAACCCGCGATCCGGGGCATGCTCGGGGAGTCCCTGGCCGGCATCGTCGCCCAACAGCTGCTCAAGCGCGCCGACGGGAGCGGCCGAATCGCCGCTCACGAGATCCTCATCGGCACCAACGCGGTCTCGACCTGCATCCGCGAGAACCGAACCTCCATGATCGACAGCCTGATCCAAGCCGGCGGTCGCGACGGCATGCAGGGCATGGACGCGACCTTGGACGCGCTCTCACGCGACGGGCGGATCTCCGCGCAGGCGGCCCTCGACAAGGCCCTCGACAAGACCAGCTTCGCCAAGCTCCCGCATATCCGCAGCCAGCTCGACATGCTCATCGAGTGAGGCCCAGCTCGAGCTCCCCGCCGGCGCGGCGATGGGGCTCGAGTGCCCAGCGGACACAGCGCGATCACCTTTGTCCCCGAGGGAGAGGTCGGATTGCTCGGACAGCGCCTCGTCCGCGGTCCGGCCCTCCCGCCCAGCGAGGGGCCGATCGTGATCACGGCGGCCGTGCCGAGCCGCGACCTGTTGCTGTCTGGGAAGCCCCACGGTGAGCCTATTCGCCAGCGTGCACCCTTCGGCGACGAGCGTCCGCTCTCGCCGCGCCCCCAATTGCCACAGGAGGTCGCACAGCGGATTCCACGCGGATCACGGAGCCCTCGACCGCGCAGTTTTCCGTGAGATAATGGTGGCATTCAATGCGTACTGGATCGACTTGGACTCCTCATTGGGCGTGGATCGGCGCGGCGCTCTCGATCCTCGGGTGCACGACCGCCAACCCCCAATACCTCGCCCAAAACACCGAAGCAGGGGGCGAGGAAGCGGCCAGCCTCGGCTCGGACGAATCGGAGACCGACGTCGGGTCCAGTGACGACGAGTCGACCAGCGACGAGGCCGAGGCGACAGACACAGACACAGACGAGAGCGACGAGACCGACACGGGTGCGCCCGAGTGTCAGGCCCCCACCAACTACATCGACTGTGACGTCGCCGGCCTGCAGCTCAGCGACAAGCCCGAGCTCGCCTTCGGGCTCAACTGCAACGGCCCCCTCGACTCGACCATCCACAGCGATGGACTGGTCGCCTTCTCGGCCGAGGATCCGACCAGCTACCGCGTCGCCAAGACCTTCGGCGTCGCCCCGGGCCCCAACCACGGCGGCAAACTGTGGGCCGCCAACGAGAGCGCCGTCTCTGGAGGCGATGGGTTTCCAGACATCCCCGCCAACACCTCCGCGTCGATCTTGATCCTCAGCACGGGATACCTGCCCGAGGCCGACAACATGGGGGCCGTCCTGGTCGAGGAGCCCCAGTTCAACCACGAGGACAACGACAACCCGGACTGGAGCGGGGATAACCCCTATCCACCCGCGCCGATCACCCCGGACAAGGGCTCCAATTTCGGCGCCGGAGGGACCCCTTTCAAAGACTGCGACGGCATCGGCGACTGCTCGGAGAGCCTCTACAACCTCTGGGTGGAGGTCGACGAGGACGAGCTGGTCGTCGACCAGTTCTACGACCAGCTGTGGATGCAGTTCACCGTCACCCCGCCGCCCGGGGTCCATGGTTTTCTGTTCGACTTCGCCTACTTCAGCTCCGAGTACCCCGAGTCCATCGGCACCCAGTACGTCGACATGTTCGTGGTCTGGGTCGCGTCGGAGGGCTACACCGGCAACCTGACCTTTGTCGACGACCTGCCCCTGAGCTCCAATTCACTGACCGACGCAGGCGGCTTTGACTTTCTGCCCGAGAACCCGGCCCTCGACTGGACCGGCTTCGAGGAGAACGCCGGCACCGGCTGGCGCCTGGCCAGGGGCCCCGCAACCCCTGGCGTGCCCATGGAGCTGACCTTTTTTCTCGCCGACGGCACTGAGCCGATCGCTGGGAGCGTCGTGTTGCTCGACAACTTCCGTTGGATCTGTGAGGGCTGCGAGGGCGACGGCTGCGGGTTCACCCCCTGAGCGCTCGCCCCCACTGCGCACCGGCTTGCTTTCGAGGCGCCCCTCACCGAGAGTTCGGACATGCGTTTCACGCGCTTCGTCCCTCTCGCGGTCTGTCTGGCGGCCTGCACACCGACCCAGGCGAGCAGCTCCGAACAACCCCTGGCTGGGGCCTCGACTGGCGAGACAGCCTCGACCAGCCCCGAGCCCTACTACAGCCCCGGCTATTGGCAGGGCGCCATCGAGGTCCCCAACGGCCCGGCGATCGAGTGGATCATCGCGGTCGAAATGGGTGACGACGGAGTACTCGAAGCCAAAATCTGGATCCCGCAGCAGGAGGTTCGCGGTATCGGCCTCGCCGAGCCCCAGCTCGCAGATCCCGAGGGCCTCCGCTTCGACTGGGCGGAGATCGGCGCCAGCTGGGTGATCGTCTCTGGTGACGCCCCACGCTGCAGCTTCACCCAGGCCGGCGCCGTACTCGACTGCGACGTCGAGGCCATCGACGCCCAGAGCTTCGCGGAGTACACGGTCCTGTCCCGGCCCCAACAGCCCAAGCCGCCCTTCCCCTACGCGGTCGAGGAGCTGCGCTTCGAGAACCCCGACGCCGAGGGGGTTACCCTCGCCGCTACGCTGACCATCCCCGAGGGCCCGGGGCCCCACCCAGGTGTCATCCTGCTCACTGGGTCCGGGCTCCAGGACCGGGACGAGAGCCTGATGGGACACAAGCCGTTTTGGGTGTTGGCCGATCACCTCAGCCGCAACGGCGTCGCTGTGCTCCGCTACGACGATCGCGGATTCCCGCCCTCGACCGGCGACCCGGCGGCGGCGACCATGGAAGATTTCGCCAGCGACGGGTGGGCCGCCCTCCAGACCCTCGCGGATCGACCCGAGGTCGACGCCGAGCGGGTCGGCATCATCGGCCACAGCGAGGGCGGGGTGACTGGACCCATGATCGCCGCCGCCCACCCCAAGGCCGTCGACTTTGTCGTGATGATGGCTGGCACGGGTGTACGCGGGGACACCCTCATCCTCCGCCAGACCGCGCTCCAACTCCGGTCCACCGGCGCCACTGAGGAGCAGATCGCCACCCAGGTCGCTACCAGCGAGACGATCTTCCGCACCTTGCGGGAGGACCCCCAGAACCTCGACGCGGCCATCGAGACCGCCGTCCGCGAGGGCGCCGCGGCCCTCCCGGCAGACCAACAGATGAGCCCCGAAGAACTCGAGACCGAGATCCGAACCCAGCGAGAGGTGCTCGAGAGCCCCTGGCTCCGGCACTTCTTGGGCTTCGACCCGGCCCCGACCCTGCGCGAGGTCAAGGCCCCCGTGCTCGTGCTCGCAGGTGAGCTCGACCTCCAGGTCGAGCCCGAGCAAAACCTCGGGCCTATCGAGGCCGCCCTGCGTCGAAACCGGCATGTGAAGGTCGTCCGTTTCCCCGGCCTCAACCACCTGTTTCAGCCCGCGACCACCGGTGCCCTGTCCGAGTACAGTGAAATCGAGACCACCCTCGACCCGGCCGTGCTCGAGGTCATCACCCGCTGGGTCCGGGCGACTACCGAGCTCGACTGAATCTGTGTTCGAGTCTGTGTTGGGCCGAACGCGACAGCGGCGAGCTCTGGATTTCGAGAGCCCGCCGCTGCTGCTCGGCCTGCCGCCGGCCGACTACTGGGGTTTGACCCGCAGCGTGAACTCGCCCGTGTAGGGCACGAGGCCGCCGACGTCGCCCGTGCACGAGTTCATCGACTCGCCGTCGTTCCAGGAGATCTCGTACTCCGGGCCCCAGTTGCTGAAGTTCCGGGGTTGATTGCTGATGCCGCCTCGGTGGCCCATGACGATCATCTTCGGGTTGATGTACCAGTTCGGGTTGCTCGGGTAGATGACGATCCCGTAGCCGTCACCGAGGCCCGTGTTGCAGGTGTAGACGCCCGCATCGGCGTCCTTGCCGGCCACAAAAAGCACATCGCCGTTGTCGAGATCCACGAGTCGATTGTGCGAGTTCTCGTTGTACTCGATCGTGCTCGCGCCGGTCGAGGTGACCTCGTTTTGGGTCCAGTCACC
Source organism: uncultured Nannocystaceae bacterium (assembly GCA_964451725.1). GTDB lineage: Bacteria > Myxococcota_A > Polyangia > Nannocystales > Nannocystaceae > Plesiocystis. The sequence goes on from CAYVJQ010000007.1 coordinate 60,094, forward strand.
GACCATCGTGCCCTCGGCCTGGTAGACGATGTTGCCCTCCGGATCCTTGAGCTTGACGATGATCAGGTCTCCGGGCGTGTCCACGCAGGTGTCGAACCAATCGTTGCCCTCGAGGTTCTCCTCCTCGTCGTTGCTGAGGATCGCGCAGAACTCGGCCAGGCACTCGGCGTCGCAGCCGTCGTCGCTGACGTTGTTGCCGTCGTCGCAGGTCTCTTCGCCGTCCAGGTAGGTGTAGCCGTCGCCACAGGTCGCGTCCTGGCAGGACCCCGGGCAGGCGTCGCCATCGTTGTTGTTGGCGTCGTCGCAGGTCTCTTCGCCGAACCACACGATGCCGTCGCCGCAGGCGGCCGCCTCACAGATGTTGAGGCAGGCGTCGTCGTCCTCGAGGTTGCCGTCGTCGCAAGACTCGTGCTCGGGCCAGGTGTAGCCATCCCCACAAAACGCGAACTGGCAGGCAGGGCAGGCGTCGGAGGTGTCGTTGTTGCCGTCGTCGCACTGCTCGTTGAGGTCGATGACCCCGTCGCCGCAGGTGCTCAAGATACAGGCGTTGGTACAGTCGTCGTCGTTGTTGTCGTTGCCGTCGTCGCAGGGCTCCACGCCCTCGTTGACGATCCCGTCCCCGCACACGTTGGCCGAGCAGTCATCGAGGCAATAGTCGTTTTGGCTGTCGTTGGCGTCGTCGCACTGTTCGTAGGTCTTGTGCACGTAACCATCGCCACACACGGCGATCTTGCACACGGGTGTGCACTGCTCGGTCTCACCGTTGTCCTCGCCGAGGTCACACTCCTCGCCGCTCTCGACCACTCCATTTCCGCACTCCGGGTCGGACCCGACCTCGTCCTCGCTGCTCGAATCGTCCTCGTTGGTGTCGACCGAGTCGAGGCCGGCGCTGAATTGCTCGCCGTCGTCCCCCGTGCAACCCAAGGTCATCGCCAGACCAGCCAGCGTCACGATTCCCAAGCTGCGGACACCGGCGCGCGCAAATGGGCGACACAACAAAGCGAAGTCAGTCATGCTCAAACCGTATCCGAGCCGCCTCAGCGACTCAAGCCAGCGAGGAT
>CAYVJQ010000007.1:61254-64337 GCA_964451725.1 uncultured Nannocystaceae bacterium
TCAGTCATGCTCAAACCGTATCCGAGCCGCCTCAGCGACTCAAGCCAGCGAGGATCGGCTCCAGTACGACGGAGGGTGCCAACGCTCGATTGCCGACACGCGTGGTGCAATGCGATCGATCTCGGCCCTCTCGCTATGGCGCCCGAGATGGAGCCCGAGATGGTGAAAGGTCGATCTTCACCCCAGGTTTGCTGGGGTCCGCTCCAGGCGCCGTGGGGACCGGCTCGGTCCCTGGGTCCAAGCCGGGCTCGGTCCCCGAGTCCGGGGACTCGGAATCAGTCGAGTCAGTCTGGTCGGGCGAATCGCGCTGATCAGAGGAATCAGACAGGGGAAGCTCGCCGAAATCTCGGGGTCCGAGGCTCATTCCAGATGGGATCACCACCGTGTCCGCGATCGAGGGTCCGTCGACCGGCCCATCGGTCTCGAAGCCGTCGGGCTCGGGCGTTTCACCCATGAGTTCGGCCTGCCTGCGCTCGCGCTCGGCTCGCTCCTCGAGCTTGACGACCTCCAGCCAGCGCTCCTCCGAGAGCGTCACTTGGCCATCCGCAGACACCTCGAACTCGACGATGGGCGCAGCCGGGCGCACAAAGGCATCGGGTTCGGCGTGGATATGGATCGCCTTGAAGGCCGAGGCCACGCAGCGGCTGACCTCCCCTGGCAGTTTGCCGCGATCAACGCGGTTGATCAGCGTGCGCCCATCTCGGCCGAACAAGTTCAGACCCGAGACCACATAGGTCCCAGCCGGCACACGCCCGGTGAGGCAGCCCCGAGCGCGCAGCCCGGCCTCGGCCTGCTGGCGCCGCATCAGGTGCACGAAGCTCTCGCTGTTGGCCTCTCGGAACAGACCTAGGCTCACCCAGTAATAGACGTCCACGTAATAGGCGAACCCGTCGCGGCTCTCGGGGAAGCGCTGATTTTGGAGCACTTCTTTTAGACAGGCCTCCATCTTCGGATCGTCGAAGCCCGACTCGAGCACGTTGGTGGTCAAGACCCTCCCGTCCATCCCGGTCCTCGCGCGGATCTTGATCTGCCCCTCGGGGATATGGATCCAACCGGTCTCACCCTCGACCTCGCCCGCCTCCATGGTGACAATGGCGCGCTCGACGAAGCAGACCGCCGCAGGCCGCCTCAGATCCTGAGCGATCTCCCCCAGCCGCGCACGCTCGATGCTGCTCAGGCCCTTGGCCGAGGGCTCGAGCACGATCCCCTCGGAGGACATGTGCACGGCGTCGCGCAGGTAGTTGTCGAGTTGGAGCTGGGTCACCCGCCCCTCTTTTGCGAGCTGGTCGCGGTTGCACCCGGCGCTCGAGGTCAGGACGCCCAGACCCAGGCAGGCCATCGCCGACAGGACCAGCGCCCTCGGGCGTAAACACAGGCGCTGCATCACAGGGTTCATCGCTGACGGCGTGGATATCTAACACACCAGCGATCCCCGCTCTAGCGGCCTCGCTTGCACCATTGGGTCGAGTCCTCGATAGTGAGTCGCCCATGTCCGAGCTCGCCAAGACCCCCCTTCACGCGGCTCACGTGGCCGCTGGCGCCAAGATGGTCGACTTCACGGGCTGGCACATGCCGGTCCAGTACCAGGGCATCCTCGCCGAGCACCGTGCCGTGCGAAGCGGCACCGGGCTGTTCGACGTCTCACACATGGGCGAGATCGACTTCCTGGGTCCACAGGCCCTCGCCGCGGTCCAGGGCCTGGTCACAAACAACGCTGCCAAGCTCGCCGACGGTCAGGCCATGTACACGGTCACCTGTCTGCCCAGCGGCGGGATCGTCGACGACTGCATCGTGTACAGGCGGGGACCAGAGGACTTTCGCATCGTCGTCAACGCCTCGAATATCACCAAGGACGAGGCCCACTTCCGCGAGCACGCCGGCGACCTCTGCGAGATCGTCAATTGCTCCGACACCCAGGCCCTGATCGCCGTCCAGGGCCCCGGGGCCCGAGACCTGAGCGCCTCCTTGGGCGGCCCCGGGTTGCTCGACATCGCCGGCTTCCACTTCGCTTCGGCCGAGATCGCGGGTCAGGCCGTGGTCGCCGCGCGCACGGGCTACACCGGCGAGGACGGCTTCGAGCTGTTTGTCGCCAACGCGGGCGCCCCGGCGGTCTGGGCCGCGCTCGTCGAGGCCGGCGCGGTCCCCTGTGGCCTCGGCGCCCGCGACACCCTCCGCCTCGAGGCCAAGCTCTGCCTCTACGGCAACGACATCGACGCCGAGACCACCCCCTACGAGGCGGGCCTCGGCTGGGTCGTCAAGCTCGACGCCGGCGAATTCGTGGGCCGCGATGCTCTCGCGGCTCAAAAGGCCGCCGGTATCAAACGCAAACTGGTCGGCTTTCGCATCGAGGGCAAGGGCACGGCCCGCCCCGGCTGGGACATCTGCGCCGCCGACTCGGACACCCCCGTGGGCGCGGTCACCAGCGGCGGCCCGGCGCCCACCGTCGGCGGCGCGATCGGCATGGGTTACGTGCCCAAGTCCATGAGCAAGTCGGGCACCATCTTGACCGTCCGCAGCAAGCACAAGACCCTCCGCGCCCAGATCGTCAAGGGTGCGTTTTACAAACGCCCCCAATAGGAACCCAGACATGAGCGACATCCCCGACAACCTCCGCTACACCAACGACCACGAGTGGACCCGCGACGACGCCGGCAAGATCGTCATCGGTATCACCGGCCACGCCGTCGAGCAGCTCGGTGACATCACCGCGGTCAGCCTCCCAGAGGTCGGCGACACCTTCGAGGCCGGCGACCGCTTCGGCGACATCGACTCGGTCAAGGCCGTCTCCGATCTCTACGCGCCGATCAGCGGCACCGTCTCCAAGATCAACGAGGCCCTCGAGGACACCCCCGAGTCGATCAACGACGACCCCTTCGGCGCCGGTTGGATGGTCGAGATGACCCCCGCGCAGGGCGTCACCCTCGAGTCCCTGCTCGACGCGGGGGCCTACACCAAGCTCATCGACGAGGGCTGAACACGGTGGCGAAACCCCGCGTAACGCCCCCCGCTGGCACCGGTCCTCGCATCGGTCCTCGCACCAGTCCTCGCACCAGTCCTCGCACCAGTCCTCGCATCGATCCTGG
>CAYVJQ010000007.1:64437-88035 GCA_964451725.1 uncultured Nannocystaceae bacterium
GTCCTCGCACCAGTCCTCGCACCAGTCCTCGCACCAGTCCTCGCATCGATCCTGGGCTCGCCCGCTACCGGGAGGAGTATCCCATCCTCGCGGACAGCACCTACATGAACAGCAACAGCATGGGGGCCATGCACCGGGGCAGCGCCGAGGCCCTGCGTGAGTACACCGAGCTGTGGGCGCGCGAGGGCGTGGAGGCCTGGGATCACTGGCCGGCGTTCATCGACGAGACCGCCGACATGGCCGCCCGGTTCTTCAATGGGGGCACGGGCAATACGACCCTGGGCGAGAACGTGGCGACCTTTCAGGCCCGCATCGCCTCGGCCCTCGACTATAGCGAGCGGCCCAAGGTCGTCGTCGAGGAGCTCATGTTTCCCAACGTCATCTACGTCTGGGAGCGAGCCCAGCGGCTGGGGGCTCAGCTCGAGCTGGTGCCCAGCGACGACGGCGAGTCGATCCGCACCGAGCGCATGCTCGAGGCCATCGACGAGCGCACGGCCCTGGTCTCGATCTCGCACGCGGTCTACGTCTCTGGCGCTCTGCTCGATGTCGCGGCGATCTGCGAGCGGGCCCACGAGGTCGGCGCCCTGGTCATGTGCGACGTCTACCAGACGGCGGGGGTCGTCCCCATCGACGTCGCCCAGTGGGACCTCGACATGCTCGTGGGCGGGAGCCACAAGTGGCTCTGCGGCGGACCTGGAACCTGTTTTTTGTGGGTCAAACCCGAGCTGCGCGGCCGCCTCGAGCCCATGACCACCGGATGGATGGCCCACGAGGACCCCTTCGAGATGGCGCCTGCGCCGATCCGCTACGCCGAGGGCCCCTGGCGCTTCGTGTCGGGGACCCCCTCCGTGTCGGCCTACTACGTGGCCCGCAACGCCTACAAGAACCTGCTCGAGATCGGGGTCGAGCGGATCAGGGCCCACAACTTGGGGCTGTGCCGGATCATCATCGACCGGGCCCAGGCTGCTGGTCTGACCCTGCACTCACCCACCGAGGACGCCAGGCGCGCGGGCTTCGTCGCCGTCGACTTCGAGGGCAGCCAGGCTGCGAGCAAGGTCCTGATCGAAGAGCGCTTCAAGCTCGACTGGCGGCCGAACTGTGGGCTGCGCATCGGCCCTCACTTCTACAGCACCGAGGCCGAGGTCGAGGCCATGATGGACCGGATCGTCGCCCTCGCTCGGCCCTGATCCCGGCCCGGCCCTGATCCCGGCCCGGCCCTGATCCCGGCCCCGATTCACGGCTGAGCACAAAACCGGGTTTGTGCTCAGCCGTGAATCGGGCGCAGCCGGCTGCGCATGAACTCGATGCGCTCTTCGATGCTGCGCTCGGGGGCGCCCGGGAGCTGGACCATGGCCTTGGCCAGGGTCTCGTAGCGACCCGTCATCAACAGCACCCAGACCAGGAAGAAGTCCAGCCCACGCAGGACCACGGCGTCCTTCTCTCCGTAGGTCGTCCGGTTGGCCTCGAACTCACCGGGCAGCTCGGTCCAGTGCGCCCGGGCTTTGACGTGGTGGTAGATGTGATAGCCGTCGTTGAAGCAGCGCCGGTTGTAGCGGGAGTCGATGCAGGTCAGCGAGTTTCGGTATGCACACTCGGGGTGATCGGGGTGCACAAAGGCGTGCTGCGCCCAGTTGCCCGCCATCATCAGGGTGCGGACCATGATCACGGGCAGGATGAACACGACCAGGGCTGCCCGCCAGTCGACGAATATCGCCAACAGCGCGACCACGGCCCAGAACCCGAACTCCCCCACCAACAGGCGGACCGCCATTTTGCCCTGGCCCCGGCGCTTGAAGTAGAGCGCGAGCTCGATCATGGTCAGAAACATGAAGCGCGCGTAGTAGCGAAACCAGTGCGTGAAGCGGTCGCGCTGGAAGGGCATGGTCGTGCTCAGATCGTCGAGCAGGTTGTTTTCGGGGTGGTGCATCCCCATGTGGTGGCAAAAATAGGTCTGGGGAGTCTCACCGAAGAACGGCCCCAGGACCCAGGGGATGACCTGATTGAGAACGTTGTACTCGCGCCGAAAAAGGATCCGGTGCGAGGTGCAGTGGAGCATCAAGATGAAACGATCGAGGGTCCAAAATGCCCAGGTCAGCAGGTACACCCCCGCCGCGAGCCAAAACCACGGACCCGTGAGCACCAGCTTGCTGATCGGAAACAAGGCCACGCCCAACAGGGCCGTGGCCGAGCAGGCGACCATGAGGTGGACAAAGGGCAGGTCCCGCGGGTCCTTGATCATGCCCAGCGCGAGCCGGTCCCAGGGCGCAGGATCGGTCGAGATCGTCGGTGGTCCAGGATCGGGCATCGGCGCGACAGGCTAACAGCCGAACCCCGACCGTGCTCGGCCTGGGACAGGTCGCGGGGAGTTCGCCGCCGTCCTCCACCTGTCCCCAGCTCCGGTCCTCCCCGTCGAACGGGGCTCCACAGGGGTTTAGCTTGGATTTCAGAGCTCTCCGCGACCTGCGGCCGGCGAGAACCAGTGAGGGCCTTCACCACCGACCTCCAGACGAGATCCATCACGACCGAACGGAGCATCCGGCGACCGCGACAACGGCGGGGGCGATCCTGGACGTACATGGCGCCGTGAACTCGAGCCGGTCTCAGTCCAGGTCTCCCCGGCTCGTCTCCATTGGCGGTGTGGGCGACTCCGCGGGCAGCTCCAGATGAAACACGGTCCCGATCCCCAGTTCGGTCTCGAAGCGCAGCTCGCCGCCGTGTTCGGCCGCGATCCCGTGGCTCACGGACAGACCCAGGCCGGTCCCGTCGTAGCGCCCCTTGGTCGTGAAAAAGGGGTCGAAGATCTGCGCGCGAATTTGGGCGGGGACTCCGTTCCCGCCGTCTTGAACGCTCAACCGCAGCCAGTTCACACCCCCACCTCGGGCGAAGCTCTGGGCCCGAATCTCGATGCGCTTTTGCTCCGAGAAGCTCGGGTAGCGCTCATTGAGGGCATCGCGGGCGTTGGTCACCAAGTTGAGCAGGATCTGTTGGATCTGCTGGATGCGACAGCGGATCTTGAGCTGGCCCGGGGGTACGTCGACCACAATATCGATCTGATCCCGGCGCAGCACCGCGCGGATCAGCGAGAGCGTCGACTCGACCAGGACCGAGACCTCGATAGCCTCGAGCTCGAGCACCTCCCGCTCCTGACGGGAGAAGGACAGCAGGTTGCGGACGATGGTCGCCACACGCTTGGCCTCGACGATGATCTCGTCCGCGAACTCGAGCACGTGCCGCGTGTCCTTGGGCCGCGAGGAGATCAGGTCGGCGTAGTTCATGATCCCCTGGACCGGGTTGTTGATCTCGTGCGCGACGCCGCTGGCCAGGGTCCCGATCGACTCGAGGCGCTGCTGCTGCCGACTCTGAGCCTCGAGGTTGGCGCGCTCGATGGCCATGGCCCGCCGCTGCGTGACGTCGGTGGCGATGCTGATGACCCGGCCGACCTCGCCGCTGACGAGGATCGGGGACAGGCGCACGTCGTAGGCCCGCGGGGGACCTCCGCCCTGGGGCGTCAGCGCGGCCTCGACCTGGAGCGCCTCGCCGCGCTCGACCGCGGCCTGGACGACCCTGGACCAGGCTGGGCCCTCGCTGGTCGCCATGAACTCGGCGGCGCTGCGTCCGATCAGCCAGCTGGAGCCCTCCTTCGCATCACCGTCGCCGAACAGCTCGGGGTGGTTGACGAACTCGATGCGGCCGCCCGGATCGAGGACGCAGATCATGTCGGGCACACCGTCGACCAGGGAGCGCCAGTGGGCCTCGCTGCGCTGCAGGGCCTGGTACAAGCTGGCGTTGTCGAGGGCGCTCCGGGCCTGGGCGATGAACATGCGCAGCACGGCGACCGCGTCGGCGGCGAAGCCCAGGTCGCTGCGGTGGTTCTCCAGCACGACCGCACCGATCAGGTCTCCGGCGCCGGCGATCGGCATGCACAGCAGTGAGCGCAGGGGCGAGTCGAGGACATAGGGATCGCTGGCGAAGCGCGGGTCGACACGCGCACGATCGACGACCAGCGGCCTCCCGGTCCGCATGACGTGGCGCACCGCGCTGACCGGGACCCGGCTGTTGGCCTCGGAGAGCAACACGGGCTCGCCCATGAACTCTCGGATGCACTCTGGGGTCCCCTCGGCGACCAGGCTCATCGCACCTTCCCGCTCGAGCAAAAGCTGGCCCCGATCTGCCCCGCTGCTCGCCAGAGCCGTATCGAGAACCCGGGCGACGACCTCTTCGAGACGCAGGTCCTCGGTGATCACCTGTGACATCGCCAGCACCGTGTCGACATCGAAGGTCGAACCCGAGCCCCCAGCGCCCATCATGAGCGCGCCGCTCCCGGACGCGACGGTCGGTCCGAGCACCACCCCCGCCACGCTCTGGGAGGGGCTCACATGAAACTCGCCGGTGGCGCTGTCGCTGAAGTCTCCGACCCCGTCTTGGGACACCCCGACCTCGAGCTCGGACAGGCGCAGGGCGAGCACCGAGGACCCCCAGACCTGGGCGCTGGACACGACCATCGCCCGGGCGCCCACGGCGGAGGAGGTCCGTCCTCGGGCATCGGCGAGCTCGGCCAAGCGCTCACCGGCGATGATCTCGATCACCCGCTGGCCCCGCTCGCGCGCCCCCATCATCGCCCGCTCGTAGCAGGCCATCGCCTGATCCCAGCGATCTTGGGCGCGCGCAAGCTCGGCCTCCACCAAGGTCGCGGCCGCGCCGAAGTTCGCTTTGCAGCCCTCCGCCCAGCGGCGGATCGTCCGCAGGCAGCCACGCAGGGCGGCTCGAGCCTGGAGACGCGCGACCTGATCCCCCTGAGCGTGGCGGACCCCGCTCGACACCGCCAGCAACACGGTGAGCCGCGGGGCGTACCACGACCCCGAGAGGACGCGCTCAAAATCGGAGAGCTCGTCGAGCAAGGTGCCGGCCTCGGTCCGGTGCCCGAGCAGCCACAGCCCGGTGATCTGGGCGCTGGCGATCCCGTAGATGGTGATCAGGCCGAGGCCGCCGAGCCCAGCCAAGCTCTGGGTCGAAAGCCGGGCGAGCCGGTCAGAGGCGTCGCTCGACGACCGCGACGCCGGCCTGAGAGCGATGCCCTCGATCTCGCTCTGCCCGGCCTCCGGTTCGCCGATCAACACCTCCGCCAGCCCGAGCGAGGCGTCTGCCAGAGCCTCGAGCTCGGGCCCAGCCCAGGGCTCGAGCTCCGCGCGCCAGCTTCGACCAGCCTCGACCACCTCCGACAGGGGCACGCCGCTGCGAAGCAGGAGTCCCAGGCCGTTCGCCGCTGTGCGCCCGGCGAGCCCCATCTCGCCGGCTTCGAGGGCGGCCCGGACCAGCTCGGGCACCCGCTCCGCGCTCACGGCCCACGGGCGGCAGGTAGGCCACACACACAGGCACGCGACGATCTCCGCGTATGCCCTCGCCGCCGGTGAGCGCAGCCGAGCGTTGAGCGCGACGGCGTGGGCGCACAGTTCCCCCGCCCCCCCAGGCTCGCGCAGCGCCCCCACCGACGCGTGCCCGAGCTCCGCCAGGGCCATCGGCGCCGAGGGGTGAAAGCCATGGCGTACGACCAGCGACGCGTGCAGGCCACAAAGGGCCAGAAAGATCGGGTGATCGGTGACGAAGGCGGCCCGCTTGACCTGGGTCAGCACCTCCATTGCGGCGACACCATCTGGATCTCGGGCCTCCGGCAGCGCCATCCAAGCGGCCCGCGAGAGCTTGCGGGTCGCCAGCCACCCCGCCCCGATCCGGCGCAGCTGGTGAAAGCGGGTGCAGGGCCGAGGCACGCGAAACCCCATCCGCTCGAGCTCGTCCAGGCCCTGAGAGAGGCCCTGTTCAGGGCGCCCGAGCAGCACCGAGATTCGACACCGGCGAGCGACCACCCGCGCACGCTCGACGACGGTCAGCGCTGTGGCCAGCAGGGCCTCGAAGGCCGCCTCGGCCCCGGCGTTCTCCCGGGTCAGGGCCAGCGCCTGGGCGTGGGAGAAGTGCAGCTCGAAGGCCCCTGCCCCCTCCGTCCTGTCCACTCCCTCGGTCCTGTCTCCCCCCCCAGCCCCCTCAGCCCCGCGCTTCGAGAGCACGCCGACGGCTCGGCCCAGGTATCGCCGCGCGGCCCACCACGCCGCCTCGCGCATGGCCCGGTGACCGGCCCGCGCGAACAGCCACGCGATCCGTTCGCTCGGGACTCGCTCGACATGCTCGACATGCTCGACATGTTCAAGGTGGTGGACGAGCTCGAACAGCCGGTCTCCGAGGCCCTCGAGCGCGAGCTCGTCGCCGGGCCGAGGCCAGGAGTCGAGCTCCAGCCCGACTTCGCTCAGGAGGTGCTCGACCAGGGCGCGGCGCACGGCCTCCCCCGCCTCAGCGAGGCGCTCGAAGCCCAGCTCCCGCACGGCGCTGTGGACAAAGCGGTAGCCATGGCCGACCTCGACGAGCACCCCCGCTCGCCCCAACTCGTGCAGGCCAGCGGCGACCGCGGCACCGTCGACCCCGGCCACAGCCTCGAGCGCGGGCACTTCAAAAGCCAGGCCCACACACCCCGCCCGCCACAGCAGAGCCCGGGTCTCGGGCGCGAGCCGGCCGGCCAGAGCGTCGAGGAAGCCGGGTCCGTCCTCGGGCAGCACCGCTTCCTCGAGGGCCTCCTCAGACCAGCTCCAACGCCCGTCCTCCACCCACAAGAGCCCCCTGGCCGCGAGCTCGTGCAAGAGCAAGCGGACCGCGCGGGGGTTGCCCCCGGTCCGAGCCTCGACCTGGTCCGTCAGCGAAGTCAGCACCTCTCGGGGCTCGCCCAAGGTCGCCGTCAACATCGCCTCGAGCTCCGGGCGGCCAAGCGCGCCCAGACCCAAGGTCCGCAGCCGCCTGGGCTCGATCGCAGCAGCCATCGCGTCGGCCGCGTCTCGGTTCCCCCGTACACAGGCCACGATCAGCAGGGGCGCCCCCGTGCCCGCGCCGGCCAGGAAGCGCAGCAGGGCGAGGCTGTCCGGATCGGCCCACTGCAGATCGTCGAGGACCAGGACCAGGGGGCCCCGCTCACCCAGGGCAGCGAGAAAGCGGACCAGGCCCAGGCGCAGCCGATTCTCTACGCCATCCGGTTCGCTGGGCTCGAGCGGCTCGCCACGTCCGATGAGCGGGGCCAGGGCCGGCACGAGATCGACCATCACCTGGGCCACCGAACCCAGCGAGCTGCGCAGGCGACCGACCCACTCGCGCCTCCTGCTCTCGCTCTCGCCGAGCAGCTGGGCGACCAGGCCGGTCGCCGCCTCGACGAAGCCCTGGTAGGGCCGAGCCCGGTCCAGGGGGTCGAAGCACCCCGTGCCCAGCAGGCCCCAGCGACCGGCGACCGGCGCCTCGAAGGCCTCGAGCAGGGCCGACTTGCCCGACCCGACCTCGCCATAGACGACCACCGTCCGGGTCTGTCTATGCTCGAGGGCCGCCGACAGCTCCGACTCGAGCACGCCCAGGGCGTCGGCGCGCCCAAACAGCTGATAGGGGAGCTGCAGCCGGGTCGCCCGCTCGCCGCGGCCGAGGCCGATCTCGGTCGAGACAGCCTCCCCACAGCGGTCGCTCGCCGCGATCGTCTCCAGGTCGGCGAGCAGGCCCGCGGCCGACTGGTAGCGGTGCTCGGGCGCCTTCTCGAGCAGCTTCATGACCAGCGACGAAAGCAGCTCGGGCATGTCTGGGCGCAGCTCGATCGGCGCCCGGGCCCGACGGACCAGGTGAGCCTGGACCAACTCGGTGGAGCTCGACCCCTCGAAGGGTCGGCGACCCGTGAGCTGCTCGTAGAACAGAACCCCCAGCGAGTAGAGGTCGCTGCGGGCATCGATCGCCCGCTTGATCCACCCCGACTGTTCGGGCGAGGCGTAGGGCAGGGACTCCTCCACGTCGCCTTCGTCGTCGCTGTTGCGCAGCGCGATCCGACCACGGCGCTGGGAGTCGAGGATCGACGGGACCCCGAAGTCGACCAGAAACACCCGCTGTCCTCCCTCTCTCACCAATACGCTCGCCGGCTTGAGGTCGCCGTGGACGAGTCCGCGACCGTGGACCTTCGCCAGCTTCGCGCTCAGATCCAGGGCGAGCGCAAAGAAGCGCCCGAGGTCGAGGGCGCTGCCCTGGTTGAAGCGATCCAGCGGCACCGCCGAGGTCCGCTCGCGCAGCACGACGATCTGATCCCCCAGCTGCTGCACAGCGATCGCGGGGATCACTCCTTCGATGTCGAGCTCCTGGGTCAGGCCGACCTCGTGTTCCACGCGCGCGACCAGGCGCGGATCGAGGGCGATGAAGCGGGCGACCAAAGGGACGCCGTCGCTCGCTCGCTCGACCTCGTAGACGCGCCCTTGCGCCGAGCTGCGCAATAGTCGACCCACCGTGTACCCGGGCAGTTGCATGGTCATGGGATAGACGGGCCCTCGAGCGACGCGGGAGCCGCCCAAGTGTAGGCCGGGGGCCAGGAGAGGCCAACGCTCACCCTCGCCCCCCCCTGGGGGCAGGGCATTTGCGCACTGCGCGCGGGACTCGGGGGGTGGCCTCAGGTGACCGGACGGACCGTCGCGGCGGCGCGCTCGATCCCCCCACTTCGAGCGCTCAGCTCGGTCGCCGGGTCCGGTTGCGCGCCCATCTCCCATCGTGCAAGGTTGCGCGCCCATGGCCGGTGAGGACCAAACAAACGAGCAACCCACGCAAAACCCCGCCGAGCAGGAGCAGATCGCAGCCCTGCAAAAAGCGGCCTCGGAGATCGAGCTGGTGGTCCTGCCGCTGGCCTGTGTCAACGAGGGCAAGGGCGCGCCTCTGTCCATGGGCGTACAGCGCTGGTTCGCCCAGGAACTCGCCCGCACGGGACTCAAGGCCGCGGCTCCCGTGTTCACGGCGATGACCGAACAGCAGGGCCGCCAGGTCCCGGCCCTGATGATCTACAAGGATCGGTGGACCGACTCGCGCGCGCTCCAGGGCGCCGGTCGCTTTCCCAACGCCAAGCACGTCGTGACCGCGAACTTCTCGGTGTCCGAGGAGAAGCTCGAGCTCGAGCTGCGCCTGGCCACGGTCCACGCTGACGGCACCACTGTCGTCGAGCGCCCCGAGGACCCCGAGGACCCCGCCCCCGCAGAGGAGGGGACCGACGCCGGGTCCGAGACCGACGCCGAGTCCGAGACCGACGCCGAGTCCGAGACCGACGCAGAGTCCGAGTCTGACGCAGAGACCTCGGACGAGCCCACGATCGTCGACGGCCACCTCGAAGAGGTCTCCAGCTGGAAGACCGAGTGCCAGGCCAGCGAGCTCGGCGACAAGATCTTCGAGGGCCTCCAGGCCATCGCCGAGGCCATGGACAAGAGTGTCGACCACGAGAGTGCGGCCGCGGCCTTCGGGACCGAGAACAGCCAAGCCCTGCTCAGCTTCCTCGTCGGTCTCGGCAACCTCTCGGCCCTCCAAGGCCGGACCGTGCCGGCGACCGCGGACCAGCTCCTCAACCCGCTCATGGACGCGATCAACCGCGACCCCAAGATGGACGCGGCCATGGAGGGGCTCCACGCCATGACCGACATCCTCCTGTCCATGCAGGCCGACAAGAGCGCAGTGCCGCTCTCGGTCCAGGCGCTCTCGATCGCCGCTCAGCGCCGCAAGACCGACCCTGAAGCCTGGCACCACCTGGCGGTGGTCGCCCGCCGCCTCGGCGACCTGCCCACGGCCATCAACGCCTTCAACCAGGCCTTCAATCTGGACCCCGCGAACGTCCAGATCGTCGTCAACTTCATCCAGACCCTGCGTACCGCCGGCGACAACGAGAATTCCCTCAAGGTTGCCCAGCACGCGGTCGAGCAGGGCAACGAAGCGGCCCCCGTGCTCGCCCTGCTCGGCAGCTTGCTCATCGAGTCCGACGACTTCGACTCAGCCGAGCCCTTCCTGCGCCGGGCCGTGGACGAGGGTCAGATCCCGAGCGCCTACGGAGACCTCAGCAACGTGCTGTGGGATCGCTCCGAAGACGACACCACCGAGCAAAAGGAAGATCGGGAGGAGTCCATCGCTCTGCTCGAGACCGCCGTCGGCCTCAAGCACGTCGCCAAGTCGAGCCTCGAGATGCTCCTCGACCTGGCCTCGGACGACGACAACGAGGACGCCGTGCGCCTGCTCGAGCTCGCCGGTGAGAACCACGCCGGCAACCCCACGGTCCTGACCTCCCTGGCGACCTACCGGCTCGAGGACGAGGACCCCAACCAAGCCCGGCCGTGGCTCGAGAAGCTCCTCGCCCTGCCCCGCCGGAGCCTCGACGACGACGCCTTTGCGCGCCGGGCCACCCTCTCGCTCGACATCGAGGACTTCGAGTCGCGCTACGAGACGGCCATCGACAACGTCAACTCGGGCCAGGCCAGCAAGCAGACCGAGGCCGCCAAGTTCCTGCGCGAGATCATCGCCAAGGACCCGCGCTACTGGCAGCCCTACCTCATGTTGGCGCTCGCCGTGCGCGAGGCCGAGGGTGACGCCGCGGCCCTGAGCCACCTCATGAACGCGGTCCGCCTGCGTCCCAACGACCCGCAGATCCGCCAGCTCATCGCCGCGATCTTGCGCAAGCAGGGCCGACCCCGCGAGGCCGTGGAGCACCTGCGCTCGGTCGTCGCCCTCAACCCCCGCGACGTCGATCCGGTCATCAACCTGGCCACCTGCATGCGCGACGCGAACATGTTCGGAGAGGCCCGGCAGATCTGCACTGCCGCCCTGCAGATGATCCCCGATCACCCGCAGTTCAAGGCCGTGCTCGACAGCCTGCCCCCACCCAAGGACCAGCAAAACTAGACCCCTGACGCGGGTCCCCCGGGCCCGACTCCCCCACAGCCGCTTCGACCTTGGTCGGGGCGGCTGTTCGTCTTTGTGCCCCGTCTAACGCGGCGCGTTCGCTCGCAGGCCTGCGCCAGGAGAGCGAGACGCTGCGCGTCACCTGCATCCACCCGGGTGTCGTCGAGAGCGAGTCGACCGCCACCATCACCGCCGAGATGATGACGCACTATCGGGCGATCGCCCTTCGACCCGACGCGATCGCGCAAGCGGTGCGCTACGCCATCGAGCAAGTGCGGGACGTCGACGTGAACGAGATCGTCAACCGCCCGACCCAGGCGGTCGGTTGATCATCCGGTTTCGCTCACCCCGGCTCTCCCTTCCTGTTCGCCGCTTCCTCCGGCCCGCCGACTTCAGCCCTCGATGCCGGCGGCGTGGTTCATGGCCCGAGCCAACTCCACACACAGACGGGAGACCCCGCCCAGGTCGTGAGACCACAGCTCGACCTCCACGCGGTTGTAGACGTTCGACCAGTTGGGATGGTGGCCGAGGCGCTCGGCCGCGTAGCCACTGCGGACCATGAAGGCCATGGCGGCAGGGAAATCGCGGAACTCGAAGCGGGCGCGCAGGCGCTGGGATTCGCAGCGCCAGCCCACCAGGCCGGCCAGCGCGTCGTCGAGGGTCTCGGTGTCGAGGAGCTGATTGTCGGGAGACATGGGCCTATTTTTTATACCGGAAGATCCGAAAGCTGCCGTCGAAGTCGAGGATGAAACCAAAGCGGAAATCGATATGGCCATGCTCGGCCAGGCCCTGGGGTGGGTTGGGAAAGGGCGCGGCCAGCTTCATGGCCCGGACAGCTTCGTCGTCGAGGTGGCTGGCCCCGCTGCTGCGCTCGACGATGACCTTCTGGAGCTCGCCGGTCTCGTCCAGGCGGACCATGAGCACCGTCGTACGCCGCTTGTCCCCGAACCTGCTGCCCTGAGGATCGGCCGCGCTGTGGGCCTTCTGGGGCCGCCACTCGTCGCCCACCCGATCCCGGATCCGGTTGAAGAACGAGGCGAAGCGGTGGCGCTTGCTGTCGAGGATGTTCTCCGTGCCCTCGTCCACGTCCACGAGCGGGTCGAGGGTCCCCGGCGGGCCAAAGGCCTGGCGCAGGGTCCCGGGTGAACCGGCCAGGTTGGGCTCCCCCGGCTGACCTCGGCGGGCCTGGTCGCCGCCCCCGAGCACGGCCTCGCTCCCGTCGGCCGACTCGGCCAGGGGGTGATCCGCATGCGCGTCCTCTCCATCGGCCTCGGCGTCTGCTGGGGTCTCAGCGCTGTGGGTGCCCTCCCCCTCTGCCGAGGCGGCCGCGTCGGGGTCACCGACCTCCACGGGCTGGCTCCCGGGTCGGCCCTCGACGCTGGGTTGCCCGCCCGGGTTGTCGGGCCGATTGGGCGCCTTGGTCTCCCGCTCGACGCTCGAGTCGACCTCGGCCAGGCGGGTCGTGTGTTCAGGCCGCCGACGGTTGGCCTGGTCTTGGTCGATAAAATCCTCGTCGCTCTCGCTCAGTTCGTCCTCGGGGACCTCGACCAAGTCGAACTCGGTGATCTTCGCGCTGGGCTCGTCGTCCGCAGAGCTGCGCATGGCTCGAGTCAGGGCGGCGCTGCTCGGCGCGATCATGACCCCATGCGCAAGTACGGCAGCGACAAAAAAGCCGAGCCACATCGCCGCTGGAATCCTGTCGCGCTCGCGAGCCACCCCCACCTCGACCCGAGTATAGGAGGCCCCGAACACCGGGCCAACTCAGGTCGGCTGCAGGACCTCAAACACGGCTCTAGCCTCAGGGGACGGCAGAACCTGGGTCCAGGGGTGAAAGCGAAACCAGCGGGGCCCGTAGGCCCGAGTCGCCCGACTCACCCGGCGACGCGACAGTGCAATCCAAAGCCCTTGCCGGCCCCGACCCAGATCGCCTCGGACAAGATGGCGGCGTAGAGCCCGGCGGCGTGGTCGAGGGCCTCGGCCGGCGCAGCCGAGACGGTCAACGTCGCACTCGAGTCCGCGCCGATCGGCATGCGGCGCTCGACGACCCGCCCGATCCGCTCGCCGTCGCGCCACAGGTCGAAGGCCTGCCATCGGCCCTCGCCGAGGTCGCCGGCCACGATCCCCGCGAAGGGCTCGGGCAACACCTCCACCGCCGTCGCCGAGAGGCCTCCGGCCTCGGTTCCCAGCGCCGAGAGCAGAGCCGGCTCGCCCGTGGGAGCCAGGCCCTCGAACACGGATATCTGGACCAGGCCCCCAGCCCTGATCTCGAGCGTGTCGACGAGCCCATTCGGAACCACCGGCAGGGCGAAACCCAGCTCGAGATCGGTGCGTAGCTTCCTGAGTGCCAAGGGTGCGCGCAACTCGATGCCCGCCTTTGTACAGGTCCGCACCCGATGGTCGATGAGGGCCTGCTCCGGGTCCTCGGGCAGGGTCAGGACGAAACCCAGACCGCTGGCCACAAACATCGCGGCTACGAGCCCGCCGAACCCCGCCCGCAGCCAGCGCGGTTGGTCGATGGGGACCGCCAACACGACCAGGCTGGCCACGGCCATCGTCGCTCCCAAGCCCACCGGCGCGACCCCGGCACCAAACACGCTGGGCGACCCGAGCAAGAGGTCCGCGAGCAGCAGCAGGCCCAAGGTGATGGATAAATTGCGCCGAGCCCGAGTCTCGATTTGTGGGGTCTTGCCCGGCAACAGCAGCCACAGTCCAGCCACGAGCGCCCCGACCGCCATCAGGCTGCCCCCAGTCGCACCTACGGTCGCTATCGCGTCCATGCCGAGGGTCCTCAGCAAGGGCTGAGCCAGGACCGAGGCCGCCATACCGACGATCGCCGCGCCCACGGTGACCACCAGCAGACGGGCGGGACCGAGCACGCGCTCCACGATCTGTCCGGCCAGCCAGATCGCGTAGACGTCGAAGAGCAGGCCGACGAGATCGACGTGCAGCCACACCGAGGTGAAGGTCCGCGCCCAGATCCGGGAGCTCGCTCCGCTCCTCCACAGGTCCTCACTCAGCGCCCCGAGCTCGAGCAGGCCCACGCCCCCACCCCCGAGCAAGACGTGCATGCCGTAGACCATCGACAGGCCGACCACGAGCCCGTAGGTCGCCCAGGGCGTGGCCCGCCGACGCCGCTCGGGGGTCAGCCACACCGACGTCTGCAGCCGCTCCGCGACCAGCTCGACGTAGGCCCACAGCTCCAGACCGTGGCGCTGGTCGGGGCTGGTCGGGGCGTCCCCGAGTTCGGCTGGGGCTAGGGCGGGGGTGGGGACTGGAGCCGAGGCTCCTTCGGCGGCGGGAACCGACGCCGCGCTCGCCCGGGCCCGAGTGAGCGCGGCGTCGGCCGCCTCGCGCACCCGTCGATCTCGGGGGCCAGCCAGGGACTCGACCCGGCTCAAGATAGCGACCGCTCCCTGTGGGTCGCCGGCCTGAAACTGGGCGATGCCCTCGAACAAGGCCGCCGTCGCCTCGCTGATGCCCAACCCGGACGGGTACCCGCGTTCCTTGGAGAGCGCTGCGATCGCTCCGGTGGCGCCGGCGTAGGCGAGAAAGGTCAGCTGGGCCTGACCCAGGATCTCGACCGCCTTGGGGTCGTCGCCCACGGGCCCATCCTCGAGCGCCCGCAACAGCCCAGCAGCCATCTCCAGCCGACCAGACTCGCCGTAGGCGCGCAGCAGGCCCAGGGCCAGGCTCGGGCGCAGTGCGGCGTAGCCCGGCTTGAAGCGGCGCTCATAGTGGGCGATGCCCTCGTCCCAGCGCTCATCGTGAAACAGCATCGAGATGATCTGCTCGTGGATCATGGCCGCGTCCCGCCCCTCCTCGGCCTCGCCCGCCATGCGCCGGTAGTGGACCAAGGCCGCGTCCACCCCCTCGCGCTCGAGCAGGGCCAGGCCCTCCAGGATGGGCAGCTGAGGCTCGAGCCCCGAACCCGGCATCAGGATCACGCGCAGGCTGGAGAGGCGCGCCATCCAGGCCAGCTGGCCGCGCCCAAAGGCCCAGCGCGAGGCCTGCTCCAGCACCCAGGGGATCGCCACGCTGACGGTCACGAGGCCGAGTACGAGGACCCCGAAGAAGCGGCTCGCGCCCATGGCCAACACGGCCGCGACGAGCTGCACACCGACGACCACAGCGTAGATCCGACCGACCCTCTCCCCACGCAGGAGCTTGACCAAGGTCACCGCGCAGAACACCGCGGCGAGCAACAAGAAGTGATCGAAGAGCGCGATCTGCCCGCCGATCTCAGCGAGCGGAAGGGCAGAGGGAAGGGAGAGAAAGGGAAATGGCGGGTGGGCCACAGGCAGGCTCGCCAGAGCGAAGGTCATGGCTGGATCGTGTTCAGCCGCCCGAAGTCCCGGCCGACCTGCCCTCGATGTGGCCGATCGCCCGAAATTTTTGATAGCGAGCCTCGACCACGTCCTCGACCGACATGGCGCACAGCTCATCGAGGTTCGCGGTCAGGGCGTCCCGGAGCGAGTTGGAGGTCACCGTCAGTCCACGGTGCGCCCCGCCGACGGCCTCGCGGACGATGCCGTCACACACCCCGAGGTTGAGGAGGTCCTCGGCCGTCATCCGCAGCTGCTCGGCGGCGGTCTGCTCGGCCTCGGGATTTTTCCACAGGATCGACGCGCAGCCCCGGGGCGAGATCACCGAGTACACGGCGTGCTCGAGCATCAGGATTCGACTGGTCACGCCGATCGCCAGCGCCCCGCCGGACCCCCCCTCGCCGATCACGACCGAGATCGTCGGGACCTTGAGCCCAGCCATGAGCTCGAGGCTCGCAGCGATGGCCTCGGCCTGGCCGCGCTCCTCCGCGCCGATCCCCGGGTAGGCCCCCGCCGTGTCGATCAGGCACACGACCGGGAGCTTGAACTGCTCCGCCATCCGCATCAGCCGCTGCGACTTTCGGTAGCCCTCCGGCCTGGCCATGCCGAAGTTTCGGAACACGTTCTCTTTGGTGTTTCGCCCCTTTTGGTGGCCGAGGATCATGATCCTCCGCCCGTCGAGGCGACACAGGCCGGCGACGATCGCCGGGTCGTCCAAGAAGCTCCGATCGCCGCGCAGCTCGACGAAGTCGGTGGTCATCTCCCCGATGTAGTCGAGGGTGTAGGGCCGGTCCGGGTGCTTGGCGAGCTGGAGCTGCTCCCAGGGGGAGAGCTGGGCGTAGTGCTCCCGCTGGAGCTCGGAGGCCCTGGCCTCGAGGCGCTCGATCTCGGTCGCCATGTCGGCGTTGCCACCAGCGAGCAACAGCTTGAGCTCGCGGATCTTGCCCTCGAGCTCGACGATCGGCCGCTCGAAGTCGAGGACCCTGGTCTCACTCATGAGTCCACCTCGGCGGTTGGAGCTGGGGCGCTCAGGAACGCCTCGACGCGCGTGTTGGGACATGCGTCTGGGTGTGCGATGTGGACGATCTGCGCCATCGGGAGGAGGTCTCGAAACTGGTGCCGAAAGTAGGTTCGCTGTCGGCGGGCGTACTTGCGGGTCGCGGACTTGATGTCCCGGACCGCCTCTTCCAGGGTCGTCTCCCCACGCAGGTGCGCGAGCAGTTCCCGGTAGCCGAGGCTCCGCATCGCCTTGTGCCGAGAATCATAGCCGCGGGCTCGGAGCATCTCCACCTCGGCCAACCACCCTCGGGTGAGCATGACCTCGCAGCGACGATCGATCGCCGCGTCGACCGCCTCGACCCCCGGATCGACCACCAACATGAGCAAGTTCATGCGCAGTCGCGGCGGGTCTCGACGACGCACCTCGCTGATCGGCTCACCGTGGAGTTCGCACAGCCACAGCGCTCGCAGGGCCCGTCGCACGTTGTGCACGTGGATCCCGGCTGCCGTGCTCGGATCGCGGGTCGCCAGGGCCCGGTGGACAGCACCCCCTTCGTCGCGCTCACGAGCTTCCCAGCCGGCCTCGAACGCTACCCGTCGTTCACCGTGATCATCACTGCGCGGGCCCTCTCCCGCCGATCCTGAGGACGTGAGCGCCGTCGTCCGCAGATAGAGGCCCGTCCCCCCACAGATGATCGCCGGTCCTGCAGACACCAGAGGCAAGGCTGCGCGCGCGTAGTCGCCGGCAGAAAACACGACGTCGGGATCGACGAGATCCACGAGCGCGTGCGGGGCCTGGGCGCGCTCTGCCGCGCTCGGCTTCGCCGATCCGATGTCGAGGCCCCGGTAGACCTGGACCGAGTCGCAACACAGGATCGAGAGCCCGAAGCGGCCGGCGAGTTCGAGGGCCAGGGCGCTCTTGCCCGCCGCGGTCGGCCCGACCACAGCGACGGCGCGGGGCAGCCTCGGGGCTGTCGCGGAGACGGTCGCGGAGGCAGGCGCAGATCCAGGCACGGCGCCAGTGTACGAGCCCGCGCCGAGCTGCCCAAACGACCTCCACTGCCTCCAACTACCGGCCTCAGAGCAGAGCGTCGGGGCTCCAACGCCGGAGCCCGGGGACCGCGTCGAGGTCGCCGTCGTGCTCGCGCAGAGCCTCGGCCAACCACCGCCGAGCGAGGCGCGGGCTGGTGTCGATCTCTCGGTCGTGCACGACCTCCGCGACCGCATCGACGAAGCCGCCGTGGGCCTCGGGGCCCTCCCCCGCTCGGCCCCCGCTCTCGCGCAGCCGCAGCCACGGCGACAGCCGATCGAGGAGCGCTCCGATCGGCGCGGCGTCCAAGAGCTTGCGCAGCGCAGCCGGGACAGCGCGGACGATCACCGCATCGTCCCCAAAACCCTCGAGCTCCAGGCCCAGCTCTGCCAGGGTCGACGCCGAGCGGACCAGCAGGGCCCGCTCGTCGGCGCGGCGCTCGAGGACCACGGGCTCGAGCAGACCTTGGGCGGGGATCCGCTCGCCCGCCTTGGTCTCGGCCAGCTCGCCGACGAGGCGACGCCGGACCAGGGCCGCGCGCAGGCGTCGAAGGTCGAGCGCGAGGAGCTCCCCGCCGAGCTCGAACACGGCGACCGGCCCGGGCAGGCAGACCAGGAAATGGGGCCAGGCCTCGGTCGCGTCGACACCTGCGCTCTCGACCTGTGAACCCGGGTGATCGGTGCCCACCGTGTGCGGCCCTGACTCGAGCGCCTGATCATGCTCGAGTGCCTGATCGTGCTCGAGCGGGAAGGGCAAGCGCGGGCCCACGAGCGGCCGGGGCTCTCGTGCCCCCCCCGGCCCCCCGCTCTGGACTCGCCCCGACCCCCCGTAGCCCGGCTCCCCCCGATCCGCGAGGCTCGAGCGCAGGCGCTGCACCTGACCCCGAAAATCTTCTTTCTGCGCGGCGTAGTTCGACCCCGCCGCGCGTGTGCCCAGGCGATAGCGGGCGCCCGAGTCACCGGCCCCACCGACCCGCTCGTCGCGGGCCTCGAGCCCGACATCGCCCAGGCCCTCGCGCCGGGACCAGCCGGCGAGCGCGGCCCGGGTCCCCTCGGCTCCACCTCCGACCTGCGCCCAGTCGTGCCCCTCGCCCTCGCCCTCCCTCGACTCTGGGGACCCCCTGGACCCCCCTCGCATCGACCAGGTGTCCGCCTCCTCGCCCTCGCCCTCGCCCTTTGCCCAGGGCGCGCTGGCCAGGCCCTCGGCGATCAACTCTCGGGTCGCCGCGAACACATGCTGGGCCTCCGAGAATCGCACCTCCGACTTTTGAGGGTGCACGTTGACGTCGACCGTGCCCGGCGGCGGCTCCACGAACACACAGGCGAGTGGGTGGGTCCCCGCCGGCAGTGCGCCCAGGTAGGCCTGCCGAAGGATCCCCGCCAAGGTCCGCTCGCGCACCACCCTGCGGCGCACGACGACGAAGCTCCCGTTGCGCTGGCGCGTGGCCGCCTCGGGAGAGGCGAACCACCCCCGGACCCGAACTCCCCGGCGCTCCCCCCCGACAAACACGAGCGGCCCGCCCCCGCCCCGGCGCTGGAGCACCGCCGCGACCCGCCGACCGAGCGCATCCTCGCTCGCGCCCGGGTCGGCTCCCTCCGCCGCACACACCGGCAGATCCAAGAGCACCCGCCGGCCGTGGCGGAGCTTGAAGTGAACCTCCGGGTGGACCAGGGCCACCCGGATCAGCGCGTCGACACAGTGCCCGACCTCCGTGGCCTCACTACGCAGAAATTTTCGGCGCGCAGGAACGTTGGCGAACAGGTGTCGGACGCTGACCTGGGAGCCCTCGGGCATGCCCGCCGGCTCGATCACGGGCGCCTCTCCGGGGACCGAACTGAGCCGATGTCCGAGCGACTGCCCACGCTGGCGGCTACGGATCTCCACGCGGGCGACGGCCGCGATCGAGGCCAGCGCCTCGCCCCTAAAGCCCAGCGTCCGGACCTCCACCAGCTCCGCCGGATCGCGCAGCTTCGAGGTCGCGTGCCGAGTCAGGGCGAGCTCGAGATCGTCGCGATGGATCCCGACCCCGTCGTCCGTGACCCGAATGGACTCACACCCGCCGGCCTCGAGCTCGACCTCGACCCTGCTCGCGCCCGCGTCGATGGCATTGTCGACCAGCTCTTTGACGATCGATCCAGGCCGCTCGACGACCTCTCCCGCGGCGATCTGATCGGCCAGGGCCGGAGCCAAGACGGCGATCCGAGCGTCGCTTCGAAGCGCGGTCGCACCAGAGTCGCCGGAGTCTGTGTCTGTACTCGTCACCTCGCTCGAGCCCATCGCTCCCAACCTGGCTACTACCCGCCCCGAGCCCCCGTCAATCCCAGGCGCTCGAACCCTGCGCCCCAGCCCCAAGCCGGCTCCCCACCCGCGTCGGCCTCTCGATCAATCGAGACCAGGCTCTCGGTCAGTCGACCGAGACGACGCGGTCACGCCCGCCGCTCTTGGCTGCGTACAGACGCCGGTCCGCGGTCTGGATCATGGCGTCGGCGCTGGCGGCCGAGCTGTCGAGGTCACCCACCCCAATCGAGATCGTCACCGGGATCTGGCGGCCCTCGAAGGTGAAGGTCTCATCGGCGATCAGTGCACGGACCTTCTCGGCGAAGCTCGCCGCGCCGACGATGTCGATCTCGGGCAGGATGACCGCGAACTCCTCGCCGCCGTAGCGGGCCACGACGTCGACCTTGCGCGCGCGCATGGTCACCAGCTCGGCGATCCGCCGCAACACGAAGTCTCCAGCCCGGTGGCCAAAGGTGTCGTTGCAGCGCTTGAAGTGGTCGATGTCGAAGATCAGCAGGGCCAGCGGACGGTCGTAGCGCCGGGCCCGGGACAGCTCGCGCTCGAGCGTCTCCATGAAGTAGCGGCGATTGAAGACCTGGGTCAGGCCGTCGACCGTCGACAGCCGGAAGATCTCTTCGTGGTAGCTGCTCTCGATGTTGTCACCGGAGAGGAACTTGAAGATCGAGCGCCCGACCTTGACCAGATCCCCGTCGCGCAGATACGCCTCGTGAATCTTGTTGTCGTTGATGTAGGTGCCGTTGGTCGAGTCGTTGTCTCGGATCTTGATGCCGAGTTCATCGACGACCAGCAGGGCGTGCTCGCGAGAGACCGCGTCTTGGCTGATGCAGATGTCGTTAGTTGTGCCCCGGCCGATGCGGAGCTCACGACCGATGATGTTGTACTTACGGCCCAGGTCCTGACCGTAGATGACCACCAGACACGCGTCCTTGCGCTTGGCCTTTGGGCCTAGCGAATCGTCGATCTTGGCATGGACGATCGTGTCCTGGTTTTCGTCGCGCATTTGGCGCTCAATCAACGGGGCGTGGTCGAATTCTGAAGCGGGGACTCGGCGCCCCAGAGATGAACCCGGGTCAGCGGCCGGGTCGACGCGCTCGCAGGGTAACAAAGAGCCGCCCCGAATGCTCTCCTACACCGGCACCGGCACACCTACGTCGCCCCCAATCTTCGGCGCGCGTTCTACGAGTTCCCGCTCCTCGATGGACCACAGGGTCCAGTTCACATCCGCGCGTAGATGCCCTGCTTGATCAGCTCGACCGCCGGCTGTCCATAGGGACTGACGCCCAGGGCCTCCGCAGCAATTGCGGTCTCGAACATGTGCTCGAGCATCACCGCTCCCAAGGTCGCCGGCCCAGGGTCACGAATGAGCAGCTGACGCGTGGGCAAAGTCATGCTCTCTCGAGTCGCCTCCCGCTCGATGATCCGAAGCCGAGTCAGCGCGATGAGCGGGTCGGTCCCGTGCGCCTCCAGCTCAGCCGCGCTCGGGCCGTCGAAGTCTAAAAAGCTGACCCGCCCATGCTGGGGGCCGTGAAGCAGGAGCTGGGCCACACTGTGCTGGTCGGCCGGACCGCGCAGCGGACACACGAGCTCGCCGACTCGGGATCCATCCTCGCGCAGCCGGCCCAAGCTCTCGCACTCGAGCTGCTGCACCCAGGCGGCCAGGTGAATCAAGATCTCCGAGTAACACCAGAGTATCGAAATCGGGCCGGGGTTGGCCCAGCGCCAGGCCAGAGAGCTGGCCAGAGAGCTGGCCGCCCCCGGGTCGGCTCGCATCCGATCCCGGGCCGCGATCGCCCCGTCCACGAGCAGGCGAGGATCGAGCATCGCCGCCCACAGGGGCGCCTGGGCGACCGCCGTGAACACGGACCAGCGACCGCCCACGGCCGGCGGAATCGAAAGTTCGACACAATCCGGCGAGCTCGCGCGGATCCGAGCGCGGACCGGGGCGGCCTCGGCCTCGGCTTCGGCCGAGTCCACCGGGTCCGAGATCAGCGTGGCGACCTCCAGGCCCCGGGCCACGCAGGCCTCGAGCAGGGCCAGAACCTCGACCGTGCGGGCGCTCTTCGAGACCACCATGACCTTGGCCTGGGCGCCCGCGGCCCAGTCCAAAATCGGGCGGACGACCCGGGGGTCGACCGCATCCAGAACCTCGACCCGGGCCGGCGCGAGGCCAGCGACCTCCGCGAAAGCCAGGACCGCCCGTGTGCCCAGGGCGCTGCCGCCGAGCCCCAGCACCAGCGTGGGCCCGCGAGGGACCTGCCCCATGCGCTGTGGATCGACGATCCCAGCCTCGAGCTCGAGCCAGGGCGGCGGCGCCTCCAGGAGCGCCGCGATGGCCGTCCTGGCTCTGGCCAGGGGCAGCTCCGGCGCACCGTCGGGGATCGGGCCGAGCTCGACCGTGGTCGGCGCGTCCGGGGAGGGTTGGGGCTGAGGGCCGCTCACGTGCCACGATTTTGACCGAATCGATCCCGTGATGCTATGGCGGTCGGCGATGAGCGATGAGCGAGACGCGCGCGGTCGATTTGGCGGTTTGGGCGCTATTTTCTTCCTGGCTACGCTCGGTGGGATTGCCTACTACGTGCAGGATCAGGCCATCCCCGAGGATCGGGATGCCCTGCGCAAGCCGGCCACCGCCCTCCCCGACGTCATCGAGGACAACGCCCCGCCGCCCCTGGCCTGGCGCGACCGCCTCGACCTCGGCGCGATCGAGCTGACCCCGGTGCTCGAGACCGACCCGAGCGCGCCCCCCCCCACCGCCGCCGCCGGGACCCCGACCGACGCCCTCAACGTCGACCCGGCCAAGGCCCGCTACGTCCAGAACCTCGCCGACGGCCACCGACTTCTCTACACCCTCGACCCGGTCCTCCAGGAGTCGGCCAAGACCATCTTCCGCAACCGGGAGGTCCCCTACGCCGCCGCCGTGGTCATCGACCTGCGCGACAACTCGGTGCTCGCCTTCGCCGGCCACTCGAGCATGGACGCCCAGGTCGACCCGCTCGAGATCCTGACCACCGCCTGGGCGCCCGCTGCCTCGACCTTCAAGCTGGTGACCGCCGCCTCCCTGCTCGAGAACGGCGCCGCCACGCCCGAGACCAAGGCCTGCTTCCACAGCGGCTTCAAGGGCATCACCGACGAGCTGCTCAAGGACAACCCCGCCCTGGACACGCGCTGCGAGACCCTCAGCAGCGCCATCGCCCACAGCTACAACCTCGTCCTGGCCAAGCTCGCGCTCGCCAACCTCGACCAGCACATGCTCGAGCAGACCGCGGCCAGCCTCCAGTTCGAGCAAGAGATCCCCTTCGAGTTCGCCGTCGAGGCCTCCCCCGCCCACATCCCCGGCGACGCGAACTCTCGGGCCAAGGTCGCCGCCGGGTTCTGGCACGTCGACCTGAGCCCCCTGCACGGCGCCGTGTTGGCCAGCATCTTGGCCCGCGGCGGCATCTACCAGCCCCCCCACATCATCTCGCAGATCATCGCCCCCGACGGCGCCGACCTGACCCCCCCCCTCCCCGAGCAGACCCGGGCCCTCGCCCAGTCCGTGGCCAGGGGCGTCGGCACCATGATGGAGGGGACCACCCGCAGCGGCACGGCCCGCGACAGCTTCCGGGATCCACAGGGGGTCCAGTTCATCCCCGGCGTCGGCGTAGCCGGCAAGACCGGGAGCCTGACCGGCAAGCGCGACCCGGTCCTCAACTACAACTGGTTCATCGGCTACGCCCCCGCCGAGCGGCCCGAGATCGCCTTCGCCGTGGTCCTCGCCAACCCGAGCAAGTGGCGGATCAAGGCCCACTACGCCGCCCGGCGCCTGATCCAGATCTACTTCGAGCGCCGCGACGCGATCGCCGAGGCCCGATCCGCCCGCCTGAGCCTCGACAAGCTCTCGCTCCCCGCCCGCGACCCGGAGACCGGGGCCCTCATCGCCCAGGCCCCCGTGAACACCCCCGAGGTCCCCCCGACCGCCCCCGAGGAGCCCGAGGAGCCGGTCGTATTGCCACCGATCCCGGGCGCGCTGCCGAGCCTGGACTGAGGTCGAACTTTGACGGTGCGGCGTCACGGGCGTTGCAGAGTCCAACAGTCACACCGCCTGGACCTGCGCACACCGGCAGTGGGGGCCCGTCGCGTGTTGGCCTGTCGCGTGCAGTAACCTGAGAGTCAGTGCCCCGCCCGGTTCCCACAGCCCACTCGGCCCCG
>CAYVJQ010000007.1:88135-89390 GCA_964451725.1 uncultured Nannocystaceae bacterium
GCTCGGGCCTCGCCCTCGCCGGGTCGCCACCGAGCGAGGGGGCGAGTCTCGAAACACAGAGCCCCGCCGGATCTGCCGACCCCGGGTCCACGGCTGCGAAAGAGCTCAAGGCCCGGGCAAAGGCAGAGGTCCACGCCGCCGGGGAGGCGTTCAAGATAGGCGGGTACCAGACCGCGATCGACCACTACGAGGCCGCCATGGCCATCCTCCCCGCGACCAAGCTCCATTTCAACATGGGGGTCTGCCACCAGCGCCTGGCGCTCGCCGCCGAGAGCCCGGAGCAGCGCACCCGGGAGCGAGACGCGGCGATCGACAGCTACAACGCCTACCTTGAACTCAACCCGCGGGCCGACGACCGGCTCAGCGTCGCCGCGACCATCCGCAACCTCGGCGGCACCCCCTCGACCATGCCCACGCTGATCGACCCCGTGTTCGAGCGGACGCCGGTACCTGAGACCGAGGCTGAGACCGCTGACACCGACACCGACCCCGACACCGACACCGACACCGACATCAAGTACCCGAGCTCCGGGCCGGCCCGGCCCAAACCAACCCGCGGCCGGATCGGCATCGCCGTCATTGGTGGCATCGCGCCTCAGCTGATCGCCGCGTCACAGATCGACGCAAACACCCTGACCGGCCTCGAGCTCCACGCCGGTGGGTTCGTGGGTCGGCAAAAGCGATTCCTGCTCGCCGCGCACCTGGGTCTGCTCTCGGGTTCGGGCTCGGACCGTGGCGGCCTGACCTTCTTCAACTACGGCGTAGGCCTGCTCGCCGAACAGACCTGGGTGCTCGGCCGAGGCGAGGGACGCCTGATGATCGGGATCGGCGGGATCGCGGCGCTGACCGGGCAGAGCCTGAGCGAGCGCAAGCGCAACGAGAACGACGACGAAGACGACATCCAAAACGGCGACGCCGTACTGTGTGCCGTCGACTCGGGGACCACCGTCGCCTGGCGCACGGGCGTGATGTTGGCCCCACGCGGAGAGTTCAACGTCCTGCTCGGCCTCCGTCGGCGGAGCATGGTCGGCCTGTTCATCCAGCCGAGTGTGTCCGTGTTTGCAGACGGGCCCGACGGATCCAGATGCAAAGCCGGCGAGGGTCCCTGGGACAACGTCGGCGTGGTCGAGCGGACCCAGGTCCGCGTTGAAATCGGGGTCGGATACAGCTTCCGATTTTAGGGCGACGAAGTCGCCCCCGGCCCTCCGTCGAGAGGCTTCCTTTTCAGGGACCTCGAGCCAGCCGAAAACCCAGG
>CAYVJQ010000008.1:0-9064 GCA_964451725.1 uncultured Nannocystaceae bacterium
GCCGAGCCTCCTCGCTCCGCCCTTGTGCCAGCTCCACCTCCGCGAGGACCTCGTGGAGCTTCCACGCTCCGACCTTGCGCTCCGATCGCGCGAGCTCCCGGCGCGCACGCTCCCCCCACAGGGCCGCCTCCTGGGTCCTGCCCAGCGCGAGCAAGGGTCGGAGCACCCAGGTCACCGCGAGCACGGACTCGAGCTGTCCTCGGCCCACCGTCGCATGTCGATGCTCGACGAGCTGCTCCCCGAACTCGAGCGCGCGCTCATCCTCGCCCTGAAGCGCGTAGATCCGCGAGAGCTGCCTCAGAGCCTTCCCACGCATGCTCGCGTCCCCCGGAAGCCGGATCGCCAATACGCCGACCACGACCTCCTCGATCTGCGCCGCCTCGTCACCCCGACCCGCGAGCCTCAGATACTCGGCGATCTCCGCCCGGATCGTGGTCGGGACCGGATCCGAGGTCCCGTGTTTTTCTTCATAGCTCACCAGCGCGGTCCGAAGATCCGCGATCGCCCGGTCCAGATCACCCGAGATCCGGAGCAACCTCGCCCGCGACAAGAGCACGCGGGCGCGCAGCGGATGGCCCTCGGGCAGCCCTGTCTTCGCCAACACCCACGCAGCCTCGACACCCTCCAGCGCCGCCGCAAAGCGGCCCTGAAGCAGGTCGAGGGCCGCGATATTCATGAGGTAAGGGACGAGCTTCGGGCTCCCCAAACCAAAGCTCTCCGACTCGAGCTCGAGGGCAGTACGGAAGTCCGCACGGGCGCCGTCAAACTGCCCTCGTTGGGCCCGCAAGGTCGCCAAATTGTTCAGTGAACCCGCGACGCTCGGGTGGTGGTCACCGTAGGCGCCCCGGTAGAGGGCGAGGGCCCGGACATAGTGTGCCGCCGCCTCGTCCCCGCCTCCATCCCGGTCGGCGTACAAGATCCCCAATGCGCTGTGGATAATCGCCAGCTTCGGGCTGTCTTCTCCATACAGCGCCTTCCCGTCGGCCAGCGCCGCGTTCAACAACCCCCGCGCCGCCTCGAAGTTGTGCAACCTGCCCTCGAGTTTGCCGAGCACAAAATCGCGCTGCACATCCAGCTCCGGCCCGAGCTCACGAACATAGGCCTCGGCGAAGCGCCCCATCCCTCTCGATGCAGTGAACTCGCCCACCCGACCGTGGAGGTCCACCAGATCGAGGATGATCCACGCCAGGGTCTCCCGATCGGAGGCCTGCGCCGCGTAGCTCGCCGCCCGCTCGGTGGCCGCGAGCGCCTCGGGGTAGTGGCTATGGATATGATGGACACGGGCCTCGATGCGGAGGGCGTTCGCGGCTCCGACGTCGTCCCCCGCTGCGACAGCGTGATCCAGAGCCACGTCGGCGGCCTCCAATGCTTGATCGTAGCGGCCCAGATCCCGCAGCGCCTCCGCGCGCGCGAGCTCGCCCTCGACCGCGAGCAGGGCATCCCGCCTGTGCCTGTTGGCCCTGTCGATCGGCGTCGCTCGAAGCTCGAGGCAGGCCGCGACCCGGGGCAGGCCCCCAGTCGCCTCGGCTGCCCTCGCAAACACCCCAGGGTCGGGCTCACGCAAGATCGCCGTCACCCCGCCGAGCTTCAGGCGCGCCCGCTCCAGACACATATGCTGGGGGTCGCCGGCACCGAACTGGCGCCCCTGCATCCGCGCCGACACACAGGCCTCGCGGTAGGTCGCCCGCCAGCGCTGCGTAAACGCCTCGATGCTCGACTCGACCCGGAGCAGTATCGCCGCCCCGATCTCCGTATTCGCCATGACTCGCTCCGCCACCTCCGCGCGCACCTGGCCGTCCCAGATACCGCGGAAGGCCCCGGCAGGCGGCTCGCAGGAGGTCGACGCCTGGGCTTGGATCTGGGCCAAGCCGTAGCCCGAGCCCGCGACCACTGCGACCAGCAAGCCCATCGCGGCCCATCGCCGACGGCGGAGACTCGGATCATCGAGCAGCGCGGCGAGCAGCCCCACCATGTTTGGAAACCGGTCCTCGGGATCGAGGGCCATACCCCGACGCAGCACCGTCAAAATGCGGGCGGGGACCTTCGTCCGTCCGACCGGTTCGAGAGCGCCCGCGAGCTTCGCCCGACCCAGGGCGGTGGGCCCCCTGCCCGCGAACGGGCGGTGGCCATAGAGGGCCTCATAGAGCGACGCACAAAATGAGAACTGGTCGCTGGCCGCCTCCGCCAATTTCCCCAAATGTTGCTCTGGGGACATGTAGGCGGGTGTCCCGACCACCCGATTCGACTCACCGCGGACGGTCAGGCGTTGGGTTCCGGAGCTGCTCAGACCTGCGCTCGAGGTCGGTCTGGCGAGGCCGAAGTCGAGCACGCGCAGCCGGCCGTCGACCCCGAACATGGCGTTGGCCGGTTTGAAGTCCCGATGCACGAGCCCCTCGGCATGGGCCGCGGCCAACCCTTCTGCCGCCTGCGCAAAAACGGAGAGGGTCTCCGCCCACGAATGTGGGCTGCCACGAATCCAATCTCGCAGGCTCTCGCCGGCCAGGAACTCCATGACGATGTACAAACCCCGCGGCCTGGAGTCGGAGTCGGACCCACCGCCGTCGTCGCTCCCGCTCCTCGTCTCGCTCTCCGAGGCCAACCCGAGCTCACGCTCGCCGACCTCCCGCAGCACCTGAACGTCGTGCACGGCGACCACGTTCGGGTGGCTGATCTGAGCCATCATCTGAGCCTCACCAAACATCTGGCGCAGCTCGATGGCCACATCTCGACGACGCATGTGCATGACCTTGATCGCCACCCGACGGTCGAGCTGGGGATCGTAGGCCAACCACACCGCTCCGAAACTCCCGCGGTCGAGCAGCTGAGCCAACACATATCGACCCAGCCGAGCGACCTCCAGGTGCAGGGAGCTCGAGTCGGCCGCCGCCCGGTAGGAGCTGTCGCCCGCCACCGTATCCGAGGCCTCCGCGCTGTCGAGCCAGGACAGCTTCCCCGAATCGTCTGGGTTTGGAGCCACGACGTATTCGGAGACCGCCGCACCCACTGGGGACTCGTCTCCCGACCGGCTCGACACTCGCTCGAGCCCCTCCTCTTTCCTCCCCACGTTCTTCCCCCCCACCCTGCAAGAGGATATCCGCTCTTCGCGCGGTTCGGGTCCTGAATCGACCGGGGCGTCGACCTACCGCGCCGACACCCGCGCGGGCTACTGCGCCAACACCCGCGCGAGCTCGACCCTGGACATGTCGATGGCCTTGATCTTACCGACAATGTCGGCGAGCGGCGTGGTCCCCAGCTCACCACCGTGTGTGCCGACCAGCACCCCCCGCATGCCCCGTCCGAGACACTCGACCGCGTGTGCACCGAAGCGCGCACCCAAGATCCGGTCGAAGATCGTCGGTGTCCCCCCACGCTGGATATGTCCGAGCACGGTCGTGCGGAGCTTGAACCCGATCCGCTCACAGTGATCTGCCATCAAGATCTGCTCGAGCTCCATCGCCCGCAGCTTCGCCCCCTCCGACACGATCACGATCGCGTGTTTTTTGCCGCGGCGGTAGGCATCTTCGATCCTCGCCGCGACCTCGGCTGGGCTCATGTCGACCTCCGGCAAGACGATCGCCTCGGCCCCGCAGGCCAGGCCGACGTTGAGCCCGATGTAGCCGCAGTCTCGACCCATGACCTCGACGATCGATGCACGCCGATGTGCGCTGGCCGTCACTCGCAGCTTGTCGACCGCGTCGAGGGCCACGTTGAGCGCCGTATCGGCACCCAAAGTGATGTCGCTGCCCTCGAGATCATTGTCGATGGTCGAGGCGATGCCGACCACGCTCAGCTCGGGCTCGTCGCAGTGCAGCGCGTTCGCCCCGGCCTGCGAACCGTTGCCGCCGATCACCACGAGGCTGTCGATCCCCAAGCTCGCCAGGTTGTCGAGGCCGCGGCGACGGACAGCGGGTTCCATAAATTCTGGACATCGGGCGCTCCCCAGCATGGTCCCCCCTGAGCCCAAGATCCCGCCGACATCGCGGGCCTGGAGGGCTCGAATCGCGCCATTTTCGGCCCCCCCCTCGGCTCCATCCTCGGCCCTGGCGATCAAACCCGCATAGCCGTCCTGGACTCCGAACACCTGCCACCCCCGCGCCAGCGCGCAGCGGGTCACCGCCCGAATGGCCATGTTCATTCCCGCCGCATTGCCACCACTGGTC
The DNA here is from genome assembly GCA_964451725.1 of uncultured Nannocystaceae bacterium. GTDB lineage: Bacteria > Myxococcota_A > Polyangia > Nannocystales > Nannocystaceae > Plesiocystis. The sequence continues at coordinate 4,161 of CAYVJQ010000008.1, forward strand.
AAGACCGCGATCTTCCGCATCTTTTCGTCCTGGGACACGCGCGCACTGTAACAGCGCCCGGGTCCTGGCGCGGTGCTCGACCCGCCCTCTCCGGGGACCGGATGCGTTACCCTCGCTCCGGCCGCGCTGTCGGTTCAGTGGAACCATGGACACGACGCAGCCGGAGGCGAAGACGTGCGACACGCCGAGCTGATCGCCAGCTTGAGCGACGCCTGTGCCTACCCCTGGCACGGCCGGACGACCCCCGTCGTCACGGTGCAGACAGCCACCGGCACCCGCCTCCAGATCGGTGGGGATCGTTTTGAGCTCCTCCGGGAGACCGACGCCCAAACCCAGCGCCGCTGGTGCGAGGCCACGCTCGCCTGCAACCGGGCGCTGGCGCCCGGGGTGTACTTGGGCGTCGCGGCCCTGCTCGCCGATCCCAGGTCCGGCGTCCGGGTCGAGCGACCCCCCTTCGCTCGCCCCCACGCTCTCCCCGTGCTCGGGTGGTTGCTGTGGTCGCGGCGCTTGCCGGCCTCCGCCAGCCTCTCCAGCTTGCTCGAGCGCCGCGTCTTGGCCCGACCCCAACTCTGGTCTTTGGCGACCACCCTCGCCACCTTCTACGCGGGTCACGAGCACCCTGCGGCGGACTTGGCAGCGACCTCAGCCGCCAACGACACCCATCTCGACGAGCTCGAGATCATCTTCAGCGCCCGAGCCGGCACGGCGCCCCGGCTCTTCGATCCGGCGCTCCTCGAGGTCCTGCGTCACACCAACGAGCGCTCGCTCGCTCGGACTCGGGGCCTCTTCGGCGCCACCTCCGACCGACGACCTCCGACCTCCCACACCGCGCGCGAAGACCCCTGCCCGACCCACGGCGACCTCCGACTCGACCACATCCACCAGCTCGCGGCCCACATCGAGCCCGAGCTGGTCGACGATCAGCTCGTCGACCTGGCGCGCTCGCGCGACCTCATGATCACCGACCGCATCGCCGACCCCGGTTCACGATGCACGACGCCCATCGCCGACATCGCCGGCGTCGTCGTCGACCTCCAGCTGCGCGGAGCTTGGGCGCTCGCGCGCTGCTTCAGCGCCGACTTCTTGAGCGTGTACGACGAGCCCAAGGGAGACCAGGTCCTCGCCTTCCAAGTCGGCGCGCGGGCCCTCGAGCGCGCGGCTGCGACCGCGGCCACACACTCCTTGGAGACCTTCCAAGTCGGTGCCCGATCACCTCGGTCCCGCGTCACGCCCGGTCACCTCGGTCCCGCGACGGCGCCCGATCCAAACCAAGAACAGGGCCAGGCCGGGGCGCTCGTCCGCCTCGCTCTCACCTCCCTGTCGCCACCTCGCGCTCGCCCCTGTCTGGTGATCATCGCGGGTCTGCCCGGGACCGGGAAGTCCAACCTCGCCCGAATGCTGCGCGAGACCGGTCACTTCGCCTGGGTTCACAGCGACGACATCGGGCGCCTATCCCTCGGAGCCAACAACCTGGACCGACCCGGTGACGGACAGGACAGCGCCCAGACCTACGACGCCTGCCTGCACTGTGTGCGCGCGATCTGTCGCGTGGGAGGCCGGACGATCGTCGACGCAGGCTTCCTCGATCAGGCCCAGCGCGAGGCCTTCGTCTCGGCCGCCGCGGAGCTCGGCATCCTCGTGTACATGCTCGTCGTCACTGCCCCCGACGAACTCGTGAGGGCCCGCTTCGCCCAGCGGGACACAGACAGCGAGGAAGCCTGGTCGCGCTACCTGCAGGCTCGAAAACGATGGGCGAGGATCGATCCCATGCTCTGTCCGACCAGCACCATCGCCGGCTCGGCAGATCCCCGAGATCCCCTCAATGAAGCCTGCGCCGCGCTGACGAAGGCCGGCCTGCTCTAAAGCAGGCAGCCGAGTCCTGAACTCAGAACCGAGCGGTCAGGGTCAGCCCGGTGTAGCTGGGCCCGAAGGCCGGCGTGATCATGGCCCGGCCCTGCGCTTCTTTGTTGCGCTTGAGGCCGATGATCAACAATGCGACACCCGCTCCAAGAGCGAGGGGTGCCACCACTCCACCAGCGATGGCGAGGATGTTCATCGTCTTGCCGCGTGTCTCAGCGTCAGACTGTTCATCCGTTCCGTTTTCGGCCGAGTCGTAGGCCTTCTGCGCCGACGCGCCTCCGATCACTCCCCCGAGGAGCAGACCGAGGCCCACAGCACCCACACCGATCATCACACCACCGCCGATCACGAGGCCCTGGCCGGCCTTGTCGTCGATGGGCTCCTCGACCGGGGACGGCTCGACGACCTCGACCGGAGTATCCTCCTCGACCTCTTCGACGGGTTTGTCGAGCTCCGCCAGGATCTTGTCGATCTTGCCCTTCTCGGACACGATCTCGGGACTCAACTCGACGCCGCTGCCCTCGAGGATCGCCTCGTATTCGACCAACAACGCCGCCGCCGCGTCGATGTGTTTCCGGTCATCGTCTGCCTGGTACGCACGCAAAAATGCGTCGAGCGCCAGATTCATGATGGTTTGGCGGGTCGCAGAATCAGGCCCCTCGTCGACCGCACGGACGGCCTGCGCCCAACGCTCACCTGCAGCACCAAAATCTCCCGCCTCGAATTTTTCTTGTCCCTCTGTGTAGAGGTCTTCGACCGGGCCGGCATAGGCGGCGTGGATCGGGGCCGTAACAACAGCGACTGCCAGCGCGCAGGACAAAAGGCGAGAACCCGTCGTGAATCGGCGCATGGCGGGCGGACCATAGCATGGCGCCCGGCGCTTCGACGATCCCCAGCGCAGACTTTTTGGTGGCCGCTCCAGGCCCGGTGGAGTGGATCTTTTCATGGCCTTCCGGCCCCTCCGGGGAGTCGGCACCACGCTGTCCACGGACGGTTGTGCCACCGCGCTCCGAGACCGACCGCCGCCCAGAAAGATGCGTCTAGGGCGACACTTTTGCACCCACCGCAGCTCCACTCACGCCCCGCGACCGCGCACTCCACGCGCCACGTCAACGCCTACCATCGCCGACATGCGGCGCCCTCGAGGAGACAAGCGCTCCCACCCTCTCGCCTGGACCAGCGCCTTGCTCGGCATCAGCTTCGCCGCCGGGCTGATCCTCAGCGTTCCTCCAGCGACAGCCAGCCCGACCGAGCCAGGGGATCTCGAGCAAGCTCTCACGACCGCGCAGGCCTGCTCGACCTGTCACGACTTCTTCACGCCCGAGAGCCTGGCCATCGACGGCGGAAGCGTCGATCCGTGGGCCTGGAGTGGGTCCATGATGGCCAACGCGGCCCGCGATCCCGTGTTCTGGGCCGGTGTTGCCCTCGCCGACCAAGACCACCCCGGAGAGACCGAAGACTGTGTTCGCTGCCACGCCCAACAGGCATTTTTGTCGGGCCAAGGTGGTGTGACCGAGCTCGGCGAACTCGATGCGGAGGGCCGCGAGGGTGTCGAGTGCGACTTGTGTCATCGCATGGTCGACGATGGGGAAGGTCTGATCGGAAATGCGCGTTTCACTCTCGCCGATGCTCCCGAAGGTGAGTCCATCCCCCGCTTCGGGCCCTGGACCTACGAAGAGCTCGGGCCTCAACCTCCTCACCCGTGGAGCGGCGAGACCAGTTTTCTCGCCGACTCGGCGATGTGTGGGACCTGCCACGACGTCAGCACAGGGCGAGAGCGCGTCGACGATCAAGGTGTGGGTATGGGTGCTCCCTTCAACGAGCAGCGGACCTACAGCGAGTGGCTCGGCAGCGCCTACGCCAGCGACGGCCCCGACGCTGCGACCTGTCAGAGCTGTCACATGCCCACGATCGAAGGACCGATCCTCGGCTGCAACCTGTTCGCGGGAGCACCACACCAAGATGGAGGACGGCGACACGTCCTCGTGGGTGCCAACGCCACCACGCTGAGGGTGATGAAGGAGCTCTACGGCGACGCTGGAACCGGCGAGGTTCCGGACGCGCGCTTCGAGGAGTCGATCCTATGGACAGAGGAGTTCGCGGCCACAGCTGCGAGCTTGGATATCGAGTTTCCAGACAGCGTGGACGCGAGCGTCGGAATTCAGGACCTGAGCGTCACCGTGACCAATGAGACCGGTCACAAACTTCCGAGCGGATACAGCGAGGGGCGCGTCATGTGGCTCGAGATCACGGCGCGCTACGACGGACAGCTGCTCTGGAGTTCGGGCCGATGGGACAGTCAGCAAGGGTCGTTCGAGAGCGATCCACAGCTGCGCCGATACGAGGCCATCGCCGAGCGCTGGGCCGATGGACGACAACTCCACCTGCTGCTCAACGACCACTGGTTGCTCGACAGCCGGATTCCTCCCAAGGGCCTATCCCCGAACCCGGAGACCGACCCGGTCGGAGGCCGCTACCTGCTCGGAGACGACGACACTTGGCCACACAGCGACCGACACAGCTACAGCTTTCCGGGTCAGAGCCTGATGGATAGCTCTCCTGGAATGGATGGAGACGAACTCGAGATCTCGGTTCGCCTCCTCTATCTGATCAACACGCCCGAATACCTCCAGGTCCTCAGAGACGACAACAACAGCAACCTCGCCGGCGAAGTGGCCCAGGACGCGTTCTCGGCGATCGGAGGACCCGAGCCCATCGTGCTCGCGCAACGCTCACAGATCGTCGCCCTGACCGGTCTGGAGGGAGGCGAGTCCACTGAAGACAGCTCCGAAGACAGTGGCCGAGACACCGGTGGAGACAGCTCCGAGGGCAGCGTCGCTACGGGGACCGGTTCCGAAACCGGCCCCCTCGATGACGGGGGCGGCGCGAGTTGTGGCTGTCGCACTCGGCCTCGCGGTCCAGGGCGCCTCGGGCCGCTCACGCTCATCCTCCTGCTCGCCGTCCCCGCCTCCCGGCGACTGTGTTCGCCCGCTCCAAGCTGATCAAGCTGATCAAGCTGATCAAGCTGATCAAGCTGATCAAGC
>CAYVJQ010000008.1:9164-11149 GCA_964451725.1 uncultured Nannocystaceae bacterium
GATCAAGCTGATCAAGCTGATCAAGCTGATCAGTTGGGAGCGATCCGAAACACCCTCGAGGTGCTCGGATGGGGTGGTTGAATGCCGAACGCAGACTCCACCACATAGACGTCGCCCCAGGCATTCGCGCCAAAACTCACGACATTACCCGGAGCCGCGACCTCCCCGACAAAGTCGGTGTTCTCCCCGTCCCAGGTCAACGCCCACATTTTCCCCAACACGTAGTCTGCGAAGAAGTAGCGACCATCCCAAGCGGGAACCTCACACGAGTGATAGACATACCCACCTGAAATTGATCGCTGGGCCCCGCCGTAGTCGTACAGCGGCGCGATGTAGCCGTCGCTGTTCGCGGTGTTGGGTGCGGCGGAGGTGTCACAATCCATCTGATCGAAGCAGTGGTTCCCCTCCATCGGCACCCAGCCGTAGTTTCCTCCTGCGGTCACGATATCGACCTCCTCCCATGCATTTTGCCCGACGTCCCCGACATACATATCGCCGGTGGCCGAGTCGAAGCTGAACCGCCAAGCGTTCCGAAGGCCGTAGGCCCAGATCTCGGGCAGCGCCTCTGCGACGCCCACAAAGGGGTTGTCACCAGGGATCGAGTAGGGCTCCCCCCCGTCCGGTTCCACATCGATCCGCATGATCTTCCCGTAGTGGGTGCTCAGCGTCTGCGCGCGGTCAAAGGGGTCGCCCTGCTCACCGCCGTCGCCGATCGAGAAATAGAGGTAGCCATCGGGTCCAAAGTCGACCTGTCCCCCATTGTGATTGCCCTGAGACTGGGGGCGTTCGTAGAGGATGCGCTCTGTCCCTGAATCGGCGAATCCATCGACTACGCCAAACTCCGAGATTCGTGTTCGAAGATCTCCAGGAGGATTGTAGTGAATATAGACCCGAGGATCATCGGGATACTCTGGATGGAACGCCATCGACAGCAACCCCATCTCGGAGAAGTCCGCGACATCGACACTCAGGAAGGGCTCCGCGTTCGGCATCGTGGCGCCCGCCTCGACGATCCGAACCGTCCCTCCCTTCTCGGTCACGAACAAGCGCTGCGGGTCACGGGGATCCGCAAGTACGAAGGTCGGCCCAGAGAGCCCCTCTGCGACGACCTCGAGGACGAGCTCTGGGTCACCGTCGACTGGCTCGTAGGGGCAAGGCGGGACCTCTCCGCCAGAGCTACCGGTATCCGCGTCGGTCTCGGTTTCAGTCTCGGTCCCGGTGGAATCGCTCTCCGTCTCGGTCTGCGATCCGACCTCGGAATCACCGCTGGACGAGTCCTCCGTATCGCTCGAACTCGTCTCCCCCCCTTCGTCGTCCGCCGCGCCTGTTCCGCACCCCGTCGCGCTCCAGGCCAGGGCCGGAATCCAAGCAAGAATAAAAATACGCGTAGTCAATGGAGACATCGGTAGACCCTAGCAGCCTTCGGCCACACCACATGAGCCGACCTTGGATGGGTCGTCCAGCTTACTTTGAAGACACACAAAAGGCGCGCGGCGACTTGTCCGACCGGGATTTGGTGATGATTTTTCCTTGGACCATATTGACCGCTTTGGCCTGATCGCCGGTCGTGTCCCGGGTCCAATAGAGGAGCTTTTTGACTCCCGAACTTCGGAACTTCATGACTTCACTCGTGGAGCCCAGCCTCCACTTGGTGAACCCGTACTTCTTTTGCCGAGCCAGACCGCGGCAGTAACTTCGGGCGGAGGCATGGTCGCCGTTCGGCCCGTGTGACTTCGGTGTATGAACCCGGCCGACGCTGAACACCTTTCTCATGTTGGGCTTCGGTTTGGGCTTCGCTTGCCCACCCCCACTGCCGCCTTCGCCGGAGTCTGCAGACTCGGAGCTGGTGGTCGAGTCTCCCGAGGTCTCAGCCCCTGAATCGGTGCTCTCTGTGGAGGATTCGTCCCCCTCTGCGAGACCTTCGGACCCGGTCTCGGATGTCTCGGATGTCTCGGATGTCTCGGATGTCTCGGATGTCTCGGATG
>CAYVJQ010000008.1:11249-13357 GCA_964451725.1 uncultured Nannocystaceae bacterium
GTCTCGGATGTCTCGGATGTCTCGGATGTCTCGGATGTCTCGGATGTCTCGGATGCCGGAACGCCGGAGGAACCTGCGAGCGCGGTCTCACTTCCTTCATCGGGCGCGGTCTCGCTGGCGTCGGATGTGTCCTCACCTCCAAACAACCCCGCATACCAGGCCCATGTGATTCCGCCACCGAGCAGCGCGACCACAAAGATCACCGCAAAAACGGCGACCATCCCAGAGCTTCCCCGCCGACGCCGGGGATCTCTCGCAACGCTGCGCTGACCCATCGACCAGCTGTCCTCTGCCCCCGACGCCGGGTTCAGCTCACTCGACCAGGTCTGAGACGAGAGTGGGGGGGCACCGGTTCCGGCATTCACGCCTCCTTGCGTCCCCGCATGTGGGTTCACGCCAGAGGCAGTTTGCCCACCACCTCCCGGCATCGGCCCAGGGCTCCCCCCCATCGCGCCGGCCGCCAGCGCCGCCGCGGCCGGTCCTGCGAGGCCCAGAGCCATCGTCTTCCCGGTCCGGACGGGAGCCTGCGGCCGCTCTCCCACCGCGATCGTCTGCTGATACGGCTCCAGCGCCATGTACAACTCGTCTGCGGTCGAGAACCGAGCCTCGGGTCGTTTTTGAAGGCACCGGGCCACAACCTCGACGAGGCCACGAGGAAAGCTCGGGTCGAAGCTCCCCAACGGTTTGGCCTCATCCATCGAGAGAGCCAACAACAGCGCGGCCATGGTCTTGCCTCGAAACGGCTCGACACCGCTCATCGCCCGATAGAGCATCACCCCCATCGCCCAGATATCTGTCCGGGCATCGACGTTTGCGGCCCCCGCCGCCTGTTCGGGAGACATGTACTCCGGCGTCCCCATGACGACGTTCGCCCCAGTGCGACCTCCCCCCGGTTCCTCGGTGAACTTCGAGATCCCGAAATCCATGAGTTTGACCAGCATTCGGCCCGGTTCAGGCTCATGGAGGAACACATTCTCAGGTTTGAGATCGCGGTGGATAATACCCGCAGCGTGGGCCGCCGCGAGGCCTTTGAGGGCCTCCCGAACGATCAAAACTGCGAGTTGGGGGTCGATGCGTCCCTGGGTCTCGAGCAGCTCGGCGAAGCTCTGTCCGACGAGCATCTCCATCACGATGTAGGGCCCCAGCGCCGACTCCCCCAGATCGAGGATGTCGCAAATATGTGGGTTTCCGATCCGCCCAGCGGAGGTCGCCTCGTTTTGAAAACGGTGCAGCGTCCTCGGGTTCCGAGCGTACTCGGGGTGCATGATCTTGATGGCGACGTGCTTCCGAACCCGGAAGTTTTCGGCCATCCAAACCGTGCTCATGCCACCCTCTCCAAGCTTCCGAACGAAGCGGAAGCGGTTGTCGAGCAGCCGCCCAGGCAGCGGGAGCAACCGGCTGGTGGTCGGGCAGATCAACACCGACTCGGGGTGGATGGCCCCGCAGTGAGGACAGGGCTCCTGCGGCTTCCCGGGGTCGCCCATGGCGGGGCCAGGTATAACACGCCTCACCCGGTTCTGCTCCGCGGCCCCAAGGACCTGCCGCGCTGTCTGAGAAATGTACCTGGTGTGCCTCCAAGCGTGGCTCACGTCCAAAATACGTGTCGCTGGCGCGCTCGCAGATCAGGGTCGACTCCCGTCGTTCCGGTGGCCTGAGACACCGTATTTCAGCGCCCGAAAACCCCCTGTCCAGGGCGCCGGCCGTCCTCCTCCTCCGGGTCCCCTTCGAGGGACCCACCTCGGCGAGACCTCGGCCCCTCCGCTCCCTCCTTCCTCGCCGGTGGACCCGAGATAGACAAAGGTCTCGTCACACGACCTTCGACCACCCGACATCGCCTGCCGCGAGCCGACACTCGCCTGCCGTGAGCCGACACTCCAACGACGAGTTTCGCCTTCGTTCCAGAATGAGCATCACGCGCTCCGGCATTCGAATCCTCGAGATAGTGCGCGCCACGCTTGGACATGAACATCAACTCCCAGAACTCGGATGTTCTCTATGTTTGGTCGGCTCGAATCGATGGTGCAGTGTATCCAGAGGCGAACCCTCGCGGTCTGGATACAGCAAGCCCATATCGACCGAGGCCCCCACTCGCCCTCCTCACGCCCCCC
>CAYVJQ010000008.1:13457-14821 GCA_964451725.1 uncultured Nannocystaceae bacterium
TGATGAGTTCGAGCTCCAAGGCCGCACTCAGGCAGAGGACCAATCTCACCACAAACTCGACAACCAAGCAGAAACTACGGCACAGTCCGGGGTATGTTCTCGCCCCTTCGGCTGTCAACGATCTCGACCTTATCACTCGTTGCTCTGAGCGTCGCTTGCGTCATCGAAGTGGGTGATGACGACGGATTCACGACCAACATCGGGGACGCGACAGACGAGGATTCATCTTCGGATGAGGAGTCGACCGACGACGATGTCGGCACTGAGACCGAATCCGAGACCGAGACCGAGACCGAATCCGAAACCGAAACCGAAACCGAGACCGAGACCGGCGACCCCGCCTGTGGCGACGGGGAGATCCAACCCGGCGAAGAGTGCGACGACGGCCCGGGCAACGCGGACGACAGCGCCTGCACGAGCATGTGTCTGGCGGCGGTCTGTGGCGATGGCCTCGTCCACGTCGGCGTCGAGCAATGCGACGATGGAAACGGCATCGACAACGACGAGTGCTCGAGCGACTGCATCCTGCCGTCTTGCGGCGACGGCCTCATCCAGCCCGGTGAGCAGTGCGACGACGGCAACGCCAACGATGCCGACTTCTGCACGACCTTGTGCCAAGAGGCGACCTGCGGCGACGGCTTCATCTACGAGGGCGCCGAAGAATGCGACGACGGCAATGCGGTCGAGACGGACGACTGCACCTCCTCCTGTGACGCGGCCGTGTGCGGCGACGGCTTCATCCAAGAGGGCGTCGAGGAGTGTGACGACGACAACGACGACAACGACGACGCCTGCGTAACAGGCTGCACCCTCGCCGTATGTGGTGATGGATTCGCCTACATCGGTGTCGAGGAATGTGACGATGCCAACGAGATCGAGGATGATCTGTGCACTTCAGACTGTACGGCGAACGTGACGGGAGAGGACTTTGAGACCGGCGACCTCAGTTTCTGGCCCTGGGTCACAAACCCGCCGGAGTGGTCGACCACCACCATCATGCCGCACGGTGGCAGCTTCGCCGCGGTCAACGCGGACATCGACAACAGCGAATCGACCTTCATGGAGGTCACCCTGGCGTTTCCTGGCCCAGCCAACGTCAATTTTTGGCACCGCGAGTCCAGCGAGAACAGCTTCGACTACCTCCACTTCGCCATCGACGGCCTCGAACAAGACTCGTGGTCTGGGGACAACCCCTGGGCCGAGGTCAGCTACCCGGTCACCCAGGGCATGCACACCCTGCGCTTCACCTACGACAAGGACAGCTCGGTGAGCGCCTTCGAAGACTCGGTCTACGTCGACGACATCACGATCACGCCCCAGTAGGGCCCTCGGCCAGTCACCCAGGCCAGTCACCCAGGCCAGTC
>CAYVJQ010000008.1:14921-43823 GCA_964451725.1 uncultured Nannocystaceae bacterium
GGCCAGTCACCCAGGCCAGTCACCCAGGCCAGTCGCTCAGGCCGCGGCCAGGCGGAAGCTCCCGAGCGCCGCGGCCAAGGTCTTGTACCCACGGTGGGCCCGCACACGAAGTGTGCCCTCGCGGATCCCCAGCTCATCGGCGATCTCCGCCATGCTCTTGCCCTCGATCTTGTGCATGGTCACGACCTCGCGCTGGCCCTTGGGCAGCTGGGCCAGCGCGGCGCGGATGCGACCCGCGATGCCCAGCTGACGCTCGTGCTCGACCGCCCGGGCCTCGCTGCCCGCCCGGGGATCGCTGAACCCATCCAGGAGTTTGGTCGTGTCCTCGCCCGCCGTGCCGACTTTCACCGCCCGGTCTCGGTAGATCCGCCGGATGTGGTCGATGGTCGCGTTGCGGGCGATCGCCGTGTACCAAACTGCCACAGCGCGATCCGGGTTGGCACCCTCTGGCGCAACGAAGCGAGTCCGAGCGCCGTGGGCCTTCATGAAGATCGTCTGGACCAGGTCATCGACGGTCGCCGGATCACTGATCTTGGCGCGCACTTGAGCGCGCACCGAGGGGCTGAGCCGGCTGTAGAGCGCCGTAAAAGCCTGCGTATCCCCATCGAGGTACTGCTCCATCATCTCTGAGAGCCCCTCGTAGCGGTCTTGCGTGTTGTTCCGGCCCATGATCTCGACTCCTTTTGCCCGCGGCGTCGCGCCGGTGACAGTCATTGGATGCGCGAATGCCCGCGGGGTTACGCCTCCGGCAAAAATATTTTCTCGGTGTGAGAATGTGGACAAAGTTCAGGCCGACCTGACAGGTCTGGCCCCCGGCCGTGCTACTTAGCTCCCGTGACGGAGAGCGCCCCCGCCAAACCGCCATCAGGCGGCGCAGACGTGGGTTCCGCAGCCGACGAGGAGCAGATCCTCGCGGGCTTGCGCGCCGGCGACCCCCAGGCCTTCGAACGGCTGGTTCGCCGAGACGTAGGCCGGCTGCGCGCCGTCGCGCGGCGCCTGCTGCAAAACGATGCCGACGCCGACGAGGTCGTCCAAGAGGCCTTTCTCAGCGCCTACCGCAACCTCGACGGGTTCCGCCACGAGGCCGGGCTGAGCAGCTGGCTACACCGGATCACGGTCAACGCGGCCCTCCAGCGCCTGCGCAAATGCCGGACCGCCCGGAACCTGGGCCAGCTCATCGACGTCGACGCCCACGTGCCTCAGTTTCAGCTCGACGGCTACCCCGTCCACATGCATCAGCCCTGGGTATACGACGCCGATGAGCTGCTCGCGCGCGAGCAGACCCGCGAGCAGGTCCGAAAGATGATCGACCGCCTGCCCGAGAATTATCGCACTGTGTTGATCTTGCGGGATATCGAGGAGCTCAGCACCGCGGAGAGCGCGGCGCTCTTGGAGCTCGCACCCGGCACTCTCAAGGTCCGGCTCCACCGCGCTCGGCAGGCGCTACGAAACCTTCTCGAGCGCGAGTTCGAACTCACCGGCACAGCATGAGCGCTCAGCCAGATCCGAAGAAGACGAAGACGAAGAAGACGTGCGCCTTGGGTACGCTCGTACACGTCAGCTGCCGGGAGATCAGCGAGTTCCTCATGGCCTACGTCGATGGGGAGCTCAATACCTACTCCCACGAGGAGTTCGAGCGTCACCTGGGCAAGTGCGCGCCCTGTGTCCACTACCTCGACGGCTACCGGGAGACCATCGCCATCGTTCGCCGCTGCGGCCGCTCCGAGCTCGATCCCCAGGAGCGGCGCGACCAGGGTCGACCCCCCGACTCGCTGATCCACGCCATCCTCGCGGCCCGCAAGACCCTCGACTCGAGCGAGTGCTGAGCCGACTCGAGCGCGGGCGAAGCTGAGTCGAGCGTGCCCTGGGCCGACTCGAGCGGACGCTGGCTTGGGGGTCTTGACGCGCGCCCTGCTACCGGCAAAATCCGGCCGTGCGCCCCCGCAAGTCCGCCGAGTCTCTGCGCGTCTTGTCTTGGAACATCAACGGCCTGCGCGCCGCCGGCAAGAAGGGCTTCGCCGACTGGCTCCGGGCCTCGAGCGGCGACATCGTGGGTGTCCAGGAGGTCCGGGCTTTCGCCGAGCAACTCCCCGATGCGCTGCGCAGCCCGAGGCGCTGGCACACCCACTTCACCCCGGCCCAGCGCCCCGGCTACAGCGGCGTCGGTCTGTACAGCAAGCGCGCCCCGGACAAGGTCGAGCCAGGGCTCGGCGATCCGGTCTTCGACATCGAGGGCCGGGTCCAGACCGCCCGCTTCGGGCGCCTGTTTGTGGTCAACGCCTACTTCCCCAACGGCAACGGCCGCGACCGCGACAACAGCCGGGTCCCCTACAAGCTCGGCTTCTATCGCGCCCTCTTCGACCTCGTCCAGCGCAAGCGCCGAGGTGGATACCGGGTCCTGGTCATGGGTGACTTCAACACCGCGCACACCGAAATCGATCTCGCTCGGCCAAAACAAAACAAGAAGACCTCCGGATTCCTCGCCGAGGAGCGCGACGAGCTCGGCCGCTGGCTCGACGCCGGCTGGATCGACAGCTTCCGCAGCCTCACGCCCGAGGGCGGGCACTACTCGTGGTGGTCTCAGCGCGGCACCGCCCGCGAGCGCAACGTCGGCTGGCGCATCGATTATGTGATGGCCTCACCCAACCTGCGCCCGTTTTTACGCGCCGCGTTCATCGAATCGGAGACCACCGGCTCCGACCACGCACCCGTCGGTGTCGACCTCGATCCCGCGGTCTTGATCTGAGCGCCGACACGGCGCCCCAATCATCAGGCGACAAGCGCCCGCTTCTTTCGGTAGCGTGCGCATATGCGCGCGCTCCAATTTCCCTCGCTGTTCGCACTGGGACTCACGGCGGCCGTCTCGGCCGCGACCCTCGGCTGCAAGGACGACACTCCCAAGACCAATACCGGACCCGACACGAGCCAAAGCGGGATCGAGAGCATTCCGACAAACGAGCGCGAGCAGGCCGTCAAACCGAGCCCTGAACAAGCCGCGGCGTTCATCAAGGAGGTCGACGCCAAGCTTCGGGAGCTCGGCACCATCGAAGCCAGGGCCGCCTGGGCCCAGGCCACCGACATCACCCCCGAGCACGAGCAGGCCGAGGCCGAGGCCACCGAGGCCCTCATGGCCTACACCAACGAGGCCATCGCCGGCGCCGCCCGCTTCGAGGGTGTGGCCGCCGACCCCGACACGCTGCGCCAGCTCCACCTGCTGAAGGTCAGCTCCAGCCTCCCGGCCCCCTCCGACCCGGCCAAGCGCAAACAGCTCGCCGAGATCACCACCAAGCTCGGGAGCATGTACGGCCAGGGCCGCTGGGACTGCGACGACGAGGCCAAAGCCAGCTGCAAGAACATGGCCGACGCGCAGGAGCTCATCTCCTCGAGCGACGACTACGACGAGCTGCTCCGGGCCTGGGAGGGGTGGCGGACGATCTCGCCCGCCATGCGTCCAAAGTACGAGCAGTTCGTCGCGCTCTCCAACGAGGGCGCCCGCGACATCGGCTTCGCCGACACGGGGGAGCTGTGGCGCTCGGGCTACGACATGAGCCCGAGCGAATTCGAGGCCGAGATGGAGCGCCTGTGGCAGCAGGTCAAACCCCTGTACACCCAGCTCCACTGCCACACCCGGGCCAAACTCGCCGAGAAGTTCGGCGAGGACAAGGTCTCGAAAGACGGCATGATCCCCGCCCACCTCCTGGGCAACCTCTGGGCTCAAGAGTGGCCCAATATCTATAAAGACATGGAGCCCTACCCCGGGCAGCCGAGCATCGACGTGACCGAGGGCCTCCGAAAGGCCGGATTCGACGCGCACAAGATGGTCGAGACCGCCGAGGGCTTTTTTGTGTCCCTGGGCCTCAATGAGCTGCCCGACACCTTCTGGGAGCGCTCCTTGTTCACCCAGCCCGACGACCGCGATGTCCAGTGCCACGCCAGCGCCTGGGACGTCGACTTCAACAACGATCTACGCATCAAAATGTGCATCAAGGTCGATATGGAGGACTTCGTCACCATCCACCACGAGCTCGGGCACAACTACTACTACAACAATTATTACACCAAGCCGGTCTTGTTCCAGCAGGGGGCCCACGACGGTTTTCATGAGGGTATTGGTGACACATTGGCCCTGTCCGTGACCCCAAATTATCTGGCCGACATGGGCCTGCTCGACGAGGTCAGCGAGGATCCAAAGGCGATCATCAACAAACAGATGGCCGATGGCCTGGAGAAGATCGCGTTTCTGCCCTTCGGCCTGCTCGTCGATCGCTGGCGTTGGGGCGTGTTCTCCGGCGAGATCAAACCCGAGAACTACAACGCCGCTTGGTGGAAGCTGCGCAATGAGTACCAGGGGGTCGAGGCGCCGGTAGACCGCACCGAGATGCATTTCGACCCGGGCGCCAAATATCACATCCCTGCCAACACCCCCTACTCGCGCTACTTCTTGGCCCGCATCCTCCAATTCCAGTTCCACAGGGCCCTGTGCGAGGCCTCGGGCCACGAGGGGCCCCTCCACACCTGCTCCATCTACGGGAGCAAGGCGGCCGGCGCCAAGCTCCAGGCCATGCTCGCCATGGGTTCGAGCAAACCCTGGCCCGACGCCCTCGAGGCCATCGCCGGGACCCGGGAGATGGATGCCGGCGCCATGCTCGAGTACTTCGAGCCACTCCAGGCTTACCTCGCCACGGAGAACGAGGGCCGCAGCTGCGGCTGGTGAGCGCCCTACAGCGGCGGTACTGGTCCTCGCCGTCGACAGAAAATCCGGCGCGGGGCGACGCGATGGATTTCACCACGGACTGCTAGGGGTGACCAGTGCGACACCGCGGATGCAGCGCATCGACGTCGCCCCCGCCGCATATTCGAACCCCTGGCCCGGCGAATGCGCGTACTGTTGCCCCCTCGCGCTGTCCGTGGGTCCAAAACGGACCGGCGAGTCAAAGCTCCCCACGCGTCCAAACGGTCATACTCGGGCTACAGAGACGCGTAGGACCTGATCCCCAGGGCAGTGTCTCGACCGACGCCAGCTTGCCCCACCTCTTCGAGGAGGGGCGCGAAGGCGCGTTTCACCGTGGACTAGAGCGATTCGAGCGCAGGTTTGCACGCGAGGAATGAGGCGCGTAAAGATAGCCCTGATGCAGTTGGTGCACATAAGATCGAGGAGACCTCTCTGATGGCTAGAAAGAAGACCTACGCATGCGGGCACCGCGGGAAGGGTAGCTTCTGTCAGGTCTGCCGAACCCAGGCCACCCCCCCAGAGACCAGCGAACAGACGGAGGGTGAGGACGACAAGCAGCGGTGGCGCGCGGCCTTCGAGTCCGATCCCATCGATCTCCAACACCTGCCCAACAAGAGCCTGGTTAGGCGTGCGCGCATGATCTTGGATGCTGTCGGCAGCGGCGCGCCCTGGCACCAGTTCAACGGCAAGCGACTCCAGCACGACCGCAACGTGGTCAGCGTGCCCCTGGGTCGGCGCTACCGGATCTTGTTTCGCACCGACGAAGGCTCCCCCGAGCCGGTCTCGGTCATGTCCCACGAGTCCTACAACGGCACCAAACCCGGCCGCCGGTGAGTCTATTGGGCCCGTCCCGGTCCGCCTTGGTGTACTGAATCGAGCGTAGAATCTACGCCTCCCATGTCGTCACTCTTGCATCGCGGGTGTCAACACCACCCGCCCCATGCGAAGCGCCGCCTCGGCCAGCCCAAACGCCTCCTCCCACGCCTCGAGGCCCCGACGCCCGACCACCTGCTCGCGCAGACCTCGCTCCGCGAGGCCCTGGAGCCGCGCATGAAGCTGTTCGGGCCCGGCCGACTCGGTCCAACGGCGGAGCCAAAACCCGCGCACGGCCACGCCTCGGAACACGAGCTGCGCCGTCGAGACCTGGGTCGGCCGACGGCTCGCCCCGCCGTAGACCACGAGCTCACCACCCTCGTCCAGGCTCGCGCACAGGGCCTCGCTGGCCTCGCCACCGCTGCCGTCGAAACCCACCCGCGGCGTGGGCAAACCCAGACGAAGGAACTCGGCCCGAAGCTCGGCGCCGACCCCCGGTCGTCGCACCAGGGTGGATTCGGTCCCCTGCTCCGAATGACCGACCAGACCGACCCCACGATGCCCACGCATCGCTCCGAGGGTGGCGAGGTAGCGGCCCACCGAGCCCGCTCCAGGGCTGTACACAAAGCTCGCCCCGGGCTCGAGTTCGTCGAGCAACACCGACGCGCTCAGGGCCTCCACCCGAAGCGTGCATGCCTCACCCGGATCGATTCCGGGTGGGAGCGCGAGCGTGTGCTCGCCCGCCATGCACAGGCGCTCGCGCCAGGCTCCGCAGCGGATCGGTAGAAGCACCAAGCTCCCGGGCGCCGGCCCGTGGGTGCGCCCGCTCCGGTCGGGGCGCCTCTCCAACACCCGGGCGACCCCCTGGGTGCCGGCGACCGACCCGGGCCCGCTCCCCGGCTCCTGCATTCCCGGGGCCCCACCCGGCATTCCCGGGGCCCCATAGTAGTGCCCACGGACGATCAGCCGATCCATGGGCGAGATCGGTGAGGCCAAGACCTCGACCAAAAGCTCGCCGGGCTCGGGCTCGGGCTCGGGCTCCTCGACCAACTCGAGGGCCTCCAGGGGGGTGGCGAAGCGGCGAATTCGGAGGGCGCGCAAGGCCGGGAGTCTCTCACTCCGAGAGCAGGCGGTCGATCGCGGCTTCGATGGCAGGCGCGACCAGAGCATCGAAGCGAGCCCGCTCGCCGCCCAGGATCCACCAGGCGATCAGGGCCTCGAGCGCCGTGGAGGCCCGATATTCGCGCACGGTCCCCCGCCGGTGCCCGGCCTTGCGCAGCGCGGTGTTCCGGCCCCTCCCAACCACGTTGAGCTCTCGCTCGTCGAGCGTCTCCGCGTCCAGCAGACCTGCCAGGAGCTCGGCCTGGGCCCCCGCGTTGACGATCTTGGCCCGCATCTTGTCGAGCTTGTCGGTCTTGAAGTCGCCGCGTCGGGAGAGGCGCAGCCGGACCTCGCGCTCGAACTCCGCGTCGCCGATCCACGCCAGGGTCCGCACCGAGCGCTGGCGCAGCGCCCGGTCCTCGGTCTGTCCCTCGATCTCCCCTGCGCTCACGCGGCGCACCATGACACAGACTCGCTCGACACCGCTGGTGCAATCCCGAAAGCCCGCGCGAACTTGAGCCCCCCCGCGTCGATCGACTATCTTGTGGGTGTGGGACTTCGTGCAAACTCGTTCGCCATCGCGCTGTCCGCCGCTGTGCTCCCCCTGCTCTCGCCCGGCGCTGCCCAAGCGGAACCGCCCGCCCAAGCGGAACCGCCCGCTCAGGAGGACAAGGCCGCTCAGGAGGACAAGGCCGAGCCCATCGACTCGGCCTACATCAAGGTCACCCTGACCACCAAGGCCGGCGAGTCCTTCGCGCACCCCGGTTTTCGGATCGCCAAGGACGAGCAGGGCATGTTCGAGATCGCCTGTGAGGGCGAGCGCCACGAGATCGCTATCTCGATCCTCGGCGGCAGCGAGACCCAGGTCGAGATCGCCGTCGAGTACCGGATCGATGGCGGTCCCCCGCTCACCCAGACCCTCGAGGTCGAGGTCGGGACCCCTGCCACCTTGAGCAAGGGCGGCGCGACCTTGGCCATCGACGTCGATCCCAAGGGCCAGACCAGCAGCGCCCGCGAAGACGACGATCAGATCGATCAACCCGACAGCGACGATCCCCTCGGTGGGATCTAGCAGCGCGTAGACCCCGGCCGTGCTCGCAGAGCCCGGCCAGATCGGCTATGCGTGGCTCGATGAGCAACGTCGGCTCTTCTTACAAGCAGACCGAAATCGACGAGCACTGGGACGCGATCGTGATCGGTTCGGGCCTCGGCGGCCTGACCTCGGCGGCCCTGCTCGCCAACGAGGGCAAGCGTGTGCTCGTGCTCGAGCGCCACTACGTCATCGGTGGTTTCACCCACACCTTCAAGCGCAAGGGCTGGGAGTGGGACGTGGGTGTGCACTATGTCGGCGAGGTCCACCGTGAGCGCAGCGTGATCGGCCAGCTCTTCGACCACATCACCGACGGCGAGCTGAAGTGGGCGAACATGGGTGATGTCTACGACCGCATCATGTTCGGGGACACCACCTACGACTTCCATGCCGGGGTCCAGAACTTCAAAGACGGCCTGCGCGAGTCCTTCCCCGACGCCGCCGACGGCCGGGCTATCGACGACTATGTGAACCTCGTGTTCGAGGCTTCGACCGCCGCCCGGAGTTTTTATGCAGAGAAGGCCCTGACCGGCGTCAAAGCCTGGATCGCCGGGGCCGCGATGCGCCGCGCTTACCTCAGACACACCCGAGTCAGCACCTACGACGCCCTGCGCAAGCTGACCCCGAACCCCGAACTCATCGGCGTGCTCACCGGTCAATACGGCGACTACGGCCTGCCACCCAAACGCAGCGCCTTCGCCATGCACGCCTCGGTCGCCAAGCACTACTTTCAAGGCGGCAACTATCCGGTCGGCGGCTCGGCGCGCATGGCCGAGACCATCGCGCCCAAGATCGGCAAGGGGGGCGGAAAACTGCTCACCAACGCTGAGGTCGAGGAGATCCTCATCGAGGGCGGCAAAGCCGTGGGTGTGCGCATGGCCGACGGTCGTGAGCTCCGGGCACCTCTGGTGATCAGCAACGCGGGTGCCCCCAACACCTATGGCCGCCTGCTCCCCCCGGCCGCCCGCGCACAGATCGGCTTTGGCCCAGAGCTCGCCAAAATCGCCCCCTCGGCCTCACACCTGAGCCTCTACATCGGCTTCGAGCACAACTCGGCCGCGCTCGCTCTCCCCAAGACCAACTACTGGCTCTACCCCGACGAGTACGACCACGACCTCAACGTCGAGCGGTTCATGGCCGACGATCGGGCCCCGCTCCCGGTCGTCTACATCTCCTTCCCCAGCGCGAAGGACCCGGACTTCGAGAACCGACACCCGGGCAAGGCCACCGTCGAGATCGTGACCTTGGCCCCCTGGGAGCGGTTCGCGGCCTGGAAGGACAAACCCTGGATGCGGCGCGGCGACGACTACCAGGCGGTCAAGGACGGCTACGCCGAGCGCATGCTCGAGCAACTCTACCGGGTCCAGCCCCAACTCCGGGGCAAGGTCGCCTACAGCGAGCTCTCGACCCCCCTGAGCACACGCCATTTCACCGCCTACGAGCACGGTGAGATCTACGGCCTCGACCACGACCCCAACCGCTTCGAGGGCCGCTTTTTGCGACCTCAGAGCCCGATCCCAAACCTCTACCTGACCGGCCAAGACGTGGTCACCTGTGGAATCGGCGCGGCCCTGTTCTCCGGCTACCTCACCGTCTCGGCGATCACGGGCCGCAATATGGTGACGGAGTCGCTCTAGCGATCCATCCGTCCATCACGCACGACCCATCACCTGCGAGCTTGCTCACTCCCTACGTGGAGCCCGGCCTGCGGATGTTCTTGTAGGCACAAAATGCCCCCAGATCGCCGGCGAGCAAAGCCGGGTTGTTCGCAAACTCCCACATCAGCGTGCTCGTCGGCGTCGGCCCGTAGTCGTGCCCCGGGTACAGGCGCGTGTGCTCGGGCAGGGCGCCGAGCTTGCGCTGCAAGGTGTCGACCATGGCCGCCGGGTCCGAGCCCGGGTAGCCGACCCCGCCGCAGGAGCCGACAAAGAGCACGTCTCCGGTCATCAGCGCCGCTGTCTCCGGGGCGTGCCAACACACGCAGCCGGGCGTGTGCCCCGGAGCGAAGATCGCCCGCACACGCCCTGCCCCGATGGCCACGTCGCCTCCATCTTCCACGGCCTCGACCCGCCCGGTCTGTCCGGTCTGTCCGGTCTGTCTGATCAGGGTCTGAACCAGCTCGACCTCCGCGGGGTGGCAGCGGACCACCGCGCCGGTCTCGGCGACGGCCTCGTCGAGCCCCGCGACATGGTCCTCGTGGGTGTGTGTGATCAAGATCGTGTCGACGCTCCATCCTCGCCCGTGGGCGAGCTCGAGCAAACGATCGACCTCGAAGGCCGGGTCCAGCAACGCCGCCCGCCCGGTGCGCGGGCAGCCCACGATCTCGCAGAAATTTTGCAGCAGGCCGACCTCGACCTGGACGATCTCGAGGGCAGCGAAGCCCGGCTCGACCTGCTTGGTATTCACGCCCTCAACACAGCACAGGCACGAATCCGAGACAAGTCGAGACCAGCCGGGGACAGGCGCAGGCCCACCCCATCCCCTTGCAGCGCCCAGCGCAAACCCTTACAAGACCGAGCCTCGAAGCGTCGGTATGGATCTCTCGTCTCTCAACCCGGCCCAGCGCGAGGCTGTGCTCCACACCGAGGGCCCGCTGCTCGTGCTCGCGGGTGCCGGCTCGGGCAAGACGCGGGTGATCACCCACCGCATCGCGCACCTGCTCGAGAAGGGGGTCGATGCCGAGTCCATCGTCGCGCTCTCGTTCACCAACAAGGCCGCCGCAGAGATGCGCCATCGGCTCGCCAAAATGGTCGGCAAGAAGCGAGCCGACACCCTCAATCTGGGCACCTTCCACAGCCTCGGCTCCCGCATGATGCGTCAGGATCCGCAGGGCTTCGATGTCCCCAAGCGCTTCCAGATCCTCGATCAGGGCGACGTCAACGGCATCGTCCGCTCCCTGCTGCGCGAGTACGGCTTCCACGGGCCCAACAACCGCAAGCGCTTCGACGTCAACGCCATCGTCCAGCGCATCAGCCTGTGGAAAAACGACTTCCTAGACGGCGCGGATGTCCGACGTCTGGTGTCTTCGAACGACTACGACGACATCGCCGCCGAGCTCTACGACGCCTACGAAGATCGGCTGCGCAGCCTGGCTTCGGTCGACTTCGACGACCTCGTGTGCCGGGTGGCCACGCAGCTCCAGCTCGACCCGGCCACCAAGCGCCGCTGGCAACAGCGCTTCCGCTACCTGCTCGTCGACGAGTACCAAGACACCAATACGGCCCAGTTTCAAATGTTGATCGAGCTGCTCGGGCCCGAGCAGAACCTGTGTGTGGTCGGGGACGACGACCAGGCCATCTACGGCTGGCGTGGGGCCAAGGTCGCCAACATCCTCGGCTTCGACGTCTATTTTCGCGGTGCGAAGGTGGTCAAGCTCGAGGCCAACTACCGCTCGATCCCCCCGATCACGACCTGCGCCAACGCGGTCATCGACCACAACAGCTCGCGCCACGACAAGGTCCTGATCCCCGCGCGCCAGGGCGAGGACAAGGTCCAGCTCGTGGTCACCCGCGACGGCCCCATGGAGGCCAAGTGGGTCGCCGACAAGATCAATACCCTCGTCCACGAGCGCCAGATACCCGGTGAGCGGATCGCCGTTTTGTACCGCTCGAGCCGCCAGGCCCGGGCCATCGAGGCCAACCTCCAAGAGCACGGCCTGCTCTACCGGGTGCTCGGCGGGCAGCCCTTCTACGACAAAAAGGCGGTCAAAGACGCCACCGCCTACCTCCGCCTGCTGCTCATGCCCAGCGACGAGCTCGCCGTGCGCCGGGCCCTCGACACCCCCTCCAAGGGCATCGGTCGCAAGACCATCGAGCGCCTCGACGCCTGGGCCCAGTCCTACGACAAGCGCATGATCGACGCCGTCTATCACGCCGACCAGGTCGAGGGCATCACCGGGCGCCCGCTCCAGGCCCTCCAGCGCTTCTCCCAGCAGGTCCGCCACGCCCAAGGTCGCGCCCACAGCGGCTCGGTCTCCGACGCCCTGCGCGATCTCCTGGGCGAGGTCCGGCTCCGCGACCACGTGCTCAAGGAGACCGGCTCGGGCAAGTCGACCCAGACCCAGTGGGGTTCGGTCGAGTTCCTGCTCGAGAGCATCGGCCGCTTCGAGCAAAAGGCCTGGGCCGAGAAGGGCAGCGCCAAGAACCCCTCGGGCAAGCCCAAGTGGCGCGAGTATCTGGGCAACCTCGACCTCAAAAAGAAGGACGAGGAGGAGAGCAACATCGGGCAGGTCACGCTCTCGACCTTCCACTCCGCCAAGGGCCTCGAGTGGGGCTGCGTGTTCATCATCGGCGTGGAAGAGGGGACCTTGCCCCACAAGCGCACCGACGCCCCTCGCCTCTCCGACGCCATCTCGGGCGACATCGAGGAGGAGCGGCGGCTCTTTTATGTGGGCATCACGCGGGCCCGGGATCGACTGTGGATCACGCGCGCGACCACGCGGGTCGACCGCGGCCGCGAGCTCGAGATCCAGCCCAGTCGGTTCTTGGACGAGCTGCCCGAGATCGGTCCTGCGATCGAGCTCTACGATGTCCGCGACCAGGAGAAGCTGACCGAGGAGACCATGGATGAGCTCGCCTCGGCGTTCATGAGCCAGCTGGCGGGCTTCGGCTCCAAGCCTGGCTCATGACCGGCCCCTGAAATAGTGATCTACCGAGCGCTCGGACTCCCGAGGGCTCGCCACATTCTGCCCGTCCGACCGGCCTGGTGAATTGCCCCTGCCCCTTGGGACGCTCGTGTACCATCGAGGCCCAGCCCAGTCTCGGGCCTCGCAACGGGAGTTCTCCATGGTTCTATCGAAGCTAGTATTTTCGGCCCCCAGCCGAGCCCACCTCTCCGTCGTCGGGCTCGGCGCTATCGTATTCACGCTGACCGGCTGCCCCGACCCCGAGGCCCGCTTCAACGAGTTCCTCGACGCGACCGAGGACGACCGCCCCGTCGCCGAGGAGGGTGGCTCGGAGACCAACGACGACGGCTCGGACACGAGTTCGGACGGCCTCACCGATATGACTGGGGTCTACCTCTGGGCGCTCGAGACCTCCCTCGGCCCAGATGCGCCACTCCAGTTTGCGACCACCGTCGACATGGTCGTGGCCGAGGATGGGCAGAGCGCAGTCGCGGACTTCAGCTTTCAACCCCTGACCCTCGACCAGGGCTCGACCTTGGATCCCCGGGAGTTCATCGGCGACCCGCTGGTCTATACCGGCATCGAGTTCGACGCGTCGGGTGACTTCGAGATCGACATGGGTGTGGTCAACGTGGCCGGCGCAGCCAACCCGATCACCGGCAGCGACATCGAGGCCACGCTCGTGATCTTGGGTCGCAGCGTCCACGCCACCGCCTTGTGCGGGACTCTCGAGGGTGAGCTCATGAGCCCCCTGGTCTTCGACCTC
The DNA here is from genome assembly GCA_964451725.1 of uncultured Nannocystaceae bacterium. GTDB lineage: Bacteria > Myxococcota_A > Polyangia > Nannocystales > Nannocystaceae > Plesiocystis. The sequence goes on from CAYVJQ010000008.1 coordinate 28,048, forward strand.
GCGGGCTCGACCTTCGGCGCCATCAAACTCTTGGACGACGGCTCGGACCCGGAGACCCTGCCCACGGTGTTCCCCTACCGCTGCGACCAGGTCCCGCCCCCGGACCCGACCCTCCCCGACATCACCGGGACCTTCCTGTTCGCCCTCGAGACCTCCCTGGGGCCCGATGCGCCGCTCCAGTTCGCTACTTCGATCGACTTCACCTACAGCGAGACCGGCGACTCGGGGACCATGGATCTGTGCTTTCAGCCCCTGACCCTCGACCAGGGCTCGACCACCGAGCCCCGCGTATTTGTGGGCGACCCCCTGTGCTACGACGGAATCCCGGTCGACAGCGAGGGTGAATTCGACTTCGACATGGGCCTCATTCAGGTCGCCGGCGCGGCCAACCCGATCACTGGCAGCGACATCGAGGCCACGATCGAGATGTCCGGCAGCATCGTCCACCCCGACGCCCTGTGCGGGACCGTGTCAGGCGAGCTCATGAGTCCCCTGGTCTTCGACCTCGCCGGCTCGAGCTTCGGCGCCGTCCGCCTCGAAGACATCGGCGACGACCCCACCACCTTGCCCACCCAGTTCCCCTACAGGTGCGATCAAGTCCCGCCCCAGGGCGGCTGAGCCCGGATCTCCACTCTTCGGTACCCCCCTGACTTCGAGCTGACCCGAGCGCACCATGACCTCTCCCTCCTCCTCCCCCTCTCGCTCCGCGACCGTCCCCGATCTCTCGCCTACCGCTGTCGGCCCTGTCAGCCCTGTCAGGGCTGCCAGGGCTGCCGCCCGCGTGGGTGCCCTGCTCCTGCCCGCGCTCAGCATGGTTGCGGCCGGCCTCGCTACAGGTCTGTGGTCCGCCGAGGCCGACGCCTCGGGTATCGCCACCGCCCGCTTCGGTGGAGAGCACGGCCACCCGACCACCGAAAACACGACCGCCATCTACTACAACCCCGGCGCCATCGCCCTGTCCAAGGGCACCCACGTGTTCGCCGACGGGCTCATCGCCCTGCGCGGGGTCAGCTACAACCGGCCCCGGAGCGCGGTCGACACCCAGGGGAACCTGGCCGGCTCGCCCAACGTCAGCCTCGACAATGCCGAGGGTGCCAACAACGGTGAGGCCAAGCTCTTCAACGTCGCCGGCGCGCCTTTTTTCGGCGTCAACACGGACTTCGGCACCGACTTCATCTACGCCGGGGCGGCCGTCTACTACCCCTTCGGCGGTGGCGCAGGCTGGAAAAAGAACGACAAGTTCAAAGACAGCGAGCAGTTCCCGGGCGCCTACGATGGCCAGCAGCGCTGGTATGCCATCGACGGCACCCTGCGCTCCATGTACATCACCGGCGCCTTGGCGTTCAAAATCAAGGCCGCCAAGCTGACCATCGGCGTCAGCGGCAGCGCGATCTACAGCACCATCGAGACCGTCCGGGCCCGCAACGCCGACGGCACCGACAACCTCGTCTCAGGCAACAGCCCCGAGAACTTCGCCCTCAAAGAGGGGCGCAGCTGGCTCAAGGCCAGCGGCTGGCAGGGTGGCTTCGCCGTCGGCCTGACCGCCGAGCCCATCGACAACGTGCTGTGGATCGGTGCCTCCTACACCAGCCAGCCCGGCATCTCGGGTGGCATGACCCTCAAGGGCACGCTGACCAACATCTTTGCGACCTCGGCGTCCTCCGACACCACCGACATCGAGCTGACCCAGTCCATGCCGGACATCATCCGCCTCGGCTTCCGGGTCCGCCCGATTGCCAAGCTCGAGCTGCGGGTGTTCGCCGACTACACCCGCTGGTCCGTCATGGACAAGCAGTGTGTGTTGATCGCCAGCAACGAGGACCGCAGCTGCGACTTCCAAAACCAAGATACGGCGCTCACGGACCCCGAGAACTTCGGCTCCAGTGAGGGAGACGGTGTCGTCGGCGTGACCCAGCACCTGCCCCGGTTTTGGCGAGACGCAGGCGGCGTGCGTATCGGGGCCGGCTACTGGTTCATCCCCGAGCTCGAGACCTACCTCGGCCTCGGCTACGACAGCTCGGCGATCCCCGCCGAGACAGTCGACCCGGTGCTCTTCGACATGGACAAGATCTCGGTCACCGCAGGTGTCCTGTGGCAGGCCCACGATCGTGTCGCCCTGGGTGCGACCGTGGGTCAGATCATCTACGTGACCCTCGACACCAAGGGCCGCAACGTGTTTGCAGACTTCCAGTCGCCGACTCGCCAGACCAGCGCCGACGGGGTCTACAAGCAGTGGCTGACGATCGGGAACCTCTACCTCGACGTCAACTTCTGAGCCCAGGCGGTTCGCTACCAGATAGATAGACGGCGCGCCGGCAGAGACCGAGCGCGCCGTTTTGCGTCTTTCGTCCCGGGCTCGCCCGGGGGTTCACCAGCTCAGGCGCCGCAGGTCCACTTGCCCAAGATGTTCGGCTTGCCGTCCACGATCTGGACGATCCGGTCTCCGCTGCCCCCATCGAAGGTCAACCCAGTCCACAGCTCCATGGTCCCGTCGCCATCGAGGTCCACGACCCCGCGCAGGCGGATCACGTCGACCTTGCCCTTCTTGGCCCGATCGATCAGCACGAGCGCGCCCAGATCACCACCGGGCGCCATGAACAGGCCCGAGAACAAGAACTGATCCGGGTCGCTGGGGTGGGTGAGGATCGCCGAGATGAACAGCTCATCCTTGCCGTCGCCGTCGATGTCGACGCTCGCCTTTTGGCGCGGCTCGAAGCCACCCTTGACGTTGCGGATGGCTGAGATCGCCCCCAACACCGCCTTTTGCTCGACCTCCTCGAGGCGCGCGCCCCGGTCCGACCAGGTGTCGGGGTGGGTCTGAGAGTAGGCCGTGCCCAGGGACTTGGGCCACACGGCCCAGTCGTAGGCCTCACCCTTGTCGAGCCCGGCCGTCGGCAGCCCGCCAGCGTCGCCGCACAGCGAATCCTTGGTCCCGGCGCCGGTCTTGTCGAGGCTCTTCTTGCCGTAGCTGTCCTCCATGTAGACCTCGGAGCCCTCGGCCACCAAGGCCGCACAGGCGCCCCCAGCCACGAGCGCGCCCTTGGCCTTGTCGAAGCAAGCCAGCGGCGAGAGGGCCCCGTCGACAGCGAACACCACGGTGCTGGTCTCGGGTGGCTGCGGCCCCGAGAGGTCGAAGCGAGGCGTCGCTGGACCGGGGTCGGGCTCGGGCAAGGGCTCGACTTCTCCCTTCTCTTCGACCTTCTCCTCCTTCTCCTTTTCCTTCTCTTTGCAGGCGACGAGGCTCGACGAGAGGGCTGTGACAGCGGCCAAAAGCGCGATGGAGACGGAACGAGAGGTCATGCCGCAGGCAGTGTACTGGTTTTGCACTTGATTCGCCGTTCACAGATGCCCGGCGCCGACTGCCTCGGCGCGCCAGGTGTGTACATGCATGCGCGTCTGCCCTCACCAGAGCGCACCTAGTTTCACACAACAGGTTCTATCTCCACTCGGCTCGAGATCTCGCGTGTCTTTCGACCAGAGATCCTGGAGTGTCTACAGATGGGTTCCATGAGCCATTAACCGGGGAAATCCACACAAATGTGAACCTAATTCACAGATCCATAGATAAAAGTGAACCTAATTTGGGAAACATGTTGCACACCATGCATGTAGTGCGCTAAGGTTTTCACATCGTGATCGATGCGACTCTGGCCCGGTTCAATGAACGTCCCCTGACCCTGATCCGGCGAACCATCGGGGACCGCAAGGCCATCCGTAAAAAGGCCGAGCGGGCGGGCTACGCGATCGCCAACTACGCGTTCCCCAGCCGCATCCAAGACCGCCTGCGCCGGCTCGAGGACCTCGGCTACGTCGGTGAGGATCCAAACCGGACGCAGCTCATCTTCGGTGCGCTCGACATGTTCCGGTTCTTCATCATCCCCTGTGCCGCCGACTACTACGAGAGCAAGGGCATCTCCTTTGGCTTCCACGCCCTGCTCCGCTTCCTCGACGACCCAGCCTCGATGATGGACCCGACCGGGTTCATGAGTCACCGCGACGCGATCGTCGGCCACCTCATGCAGGTCACCCACGCCGACCCGATCTACGATCTTCAGCTGCTCGCCGCGATCCCCGATGGGCTCGAGTCGCTCGAGTCTCAGATCGTCCAGATGCTCGACGGAACCCACCCGCGCGCCGCCTCGATCGGCGCCATCATCGAAGATCCCGACTACCATGCGCGCCTCCTCGAGCAGGTTCGAACCTTTCGGGCCGACCCGCTCCTATGCAAACCACTGTTGCGGGAGAACGTCCGCAACAACCCACACTTCGCGGAGATCGCCGAGACCTTCGGCGGCCTGCCCTCTGCGATCGCGTATTTCGCCAGCTTGCCCGACAAACCGCGCGCGGCGCTGCGTCGCCTGCTCGAGACCCACGAGTTCCCGAAGCAGGCTTGCTCTTCGTCTTCTCCGTCCCCCGCCCCCCACCAACCGTCCGCGGCGAACCACGAACACACTCCCTCGCAGGCGGCCTGAGCTCGGTCCGCCAAGTCGGCCGGATCGGCGGACCTCGGCCTCGCCACATACCCACAAACAGTGGGGCGAATCAGGACGGTGAGTTGTCCCTACCGTTCACAATCACAGCGCGCTGACAGCCTGGAAACCGTCCGGGATCCCGGACACTCGCCGGCCTCAGCGCATCCCCCCGGATCGCCGTCCAGAAGATCCGCCAGGTCCAACCTGGCAAATCTTGTGCGGCCTCGGGCGCGATGTAGGCGTTCCCCCACAGCGGTGCGCCAGCCCGCCCGAGCCCTGCGACGATCCCGGTGTGTGGCCTGGCCGAGCTCCGGAGGACGGCCACCGGCTGTCCACACACTCGGTCTGGACCCCGCGCTGGCCCTGCCGCGACACCGGCGCCGACGGTGTCGCGGCTCCCCGACGAAACCGTCGCCTGGCCACAGGCATGGGCGGAGTCCGACCCACAGGGCAGCCCGTGGTGGCGACAAGGGGGCGGTGATCCCCCGCCCCCCATCTCCCCCATCCCCATCATGGGCTGCCGTGGGCGTGTGCCGCCGTGGGCATGTGCCGCCGTGGGCGTGTGCCGCCGTGGGCGTGTGCCGCCGTGGGCCAAGCGATGTGGTCGGGGTGGCGGCGGACCAGCCACCTGCCGACCCGTCAGCCGCCGCGCTCGTTGGCGGCCATATCGAGCTCGCTGAACAGGGCGCGCAACACCTTGGTCGCCAGGAGCAACTCCCGGACCGACCGGCTCGTCAGCATGTCGACGAGCTCTCTGGCCTCGTTTCGAGCCCCGATCTCGTAGCTCTCGAACAGCGTGCTGAGCATGAGGTCGAGGCCCGAGCAGAGCTTGCGCAACGTGTCGAGACTCGGTGAGAAACTCCCGTGCTCGAGCCTTCGGATGGTGTCCGCAGACAGGCCGCTGCGCTCTGCGAGCACCTCCTGCGTCATCCCTCGCGCACGGCGGAGGCTGCGGACATGACGACCAAAATTTCGACCCGTATCCAAGCCATTGCCATCCTCGTGTACTGCGGGCCAATCCGACAGTGAACAACGGTCGGCCACATACACGGCCCGGTGCAAGTCGGCCACCTGCAAGTGGATCGGCAACTCGACATTCAGCGTGTCACCACTTTCATCGCGAACATCAGCATCGAGTCGAAGCTCTCCACTCCAGACGCTCCCGATGTTGGTTGCGAACACCGGTGCCCCGACAGTGTCCGGGATCCGGGCCAGATCTCGGACTTCACCCCCGCCGTCACACGTCGCTGTCGCCCCCCTCCAGCGCGCACAGGAGCTCGCGTTTGGAGGCGCGGGCTCACAACCTCCCGTCGGGAGAACAGCATGAGGGTCACAGCGGTGCGGAAAGTCGGCGCGAGACATCAGCGTTGTGTTCGGCCCTCGCCGCCGCGCCTTGCATCCCCACTCAGGTCGACTCGCCGCTCGGACCCGGCCGGCCCGGCTCTTCACCCGGGACCTCGGCGAGCATGTCCGGCACCGTCCCCCGCAGCGCCCGAACAAACATGACCAAGGTCGCTATCGTCCCCCAGCCTAGGCCCACGACCACCCCCGCGTCGACCGCTCCGCGCCACGGCTGGGCGAGCATGCCGACCAAGGCGATCAGGACCACGATCCCCACGAGCAACAACCACGATCCTATCAGCCGACGACGGGTCCCGTGGATCAGGCCCATCGCCATCAACGGCGCGAGCAACACCAAGTACGGGCGAGGGTTTCGAGCCACGTACAGGGCCCGGACTACCGCCCGAGGGGAGAAGCTCAGCTGAAAGCCGCGGTAGCCCTCGCTGTAGCCCAGCCCGAGCATCGCGGCCGCGTAGGCCACGATGACCATGGGTCCGAGGCTCCCGTCTTGAATCGGCTCCAGCGCCCGGGGCAACAGACGCACGATCGCCTGAACGAAGAGGACCAACATGCCCAAGATGGCCCAACTGACGATCGCTCGTTGAGCTCCAGACAGGGGGCGCGCCGGGGCGGTCATCGGGCGAAGCGTATCAGGGCACCCCAGCTCGAACAGCCGTCGCTCACCTCAAAATTGTCCGCGCGAAATCCCTCCCGCCGCGCTCGGTCTCGCCCCCTCGCCCCGGTACGCCAAAAAACACTCCCGCGCGAGACGGCCCTACGGGAGCTTCATTCCTGCGAGCGCCCCCGAGCGGAGAGAACCCGGGGCCCCGGCGGACACCCCTCGCAGCGCATCCCAAAACCGGCGAGCGCCCGACTCTGTCGTCTCGACACGACGGACAGAGTCGGGCGAGTTTCAACTCGCCCGATTGGCCGGAGCGCGAGGGCTCACGCTCCGCCCACGCCGACTGGGGGAATCAAGTCAGCCCAGGCCGGTCCTGAATCCCACTCGCATGCGAAACTCGGAGACGCCCCTCTCGGCGCCCCCCTGAGACCGCAGCGATCCCAAACTATGCGCAACACAGACCTCGCAATCGTCACCAGCCTGCTCACCCTCACCCTCGCCTCGAGTCTGGGCTGCAGGCCCGACGAGGGCGAGTCCGCCCAGACCGAGCACGCAGAAGACGACGATGATGATGATGACGACGACGACGACGACGACGACAATCCGTTCTCGAGCGTGACCAGCAACCCCTTCGCGGCCATGATCGGCAACAAGCTGAGCGAGCCGGGCCCCTACGACCCCCCGAAGAAGTCCGAGGGCTACGACGCCGACGCTCCCCACTTTCGGGTCATGACGCTCTCGGGCGGAGTCTCGGAGGTCGAGCAATTCGACCTCCTGGCCTTTGGTCTCGGCGGCGGCGGCAGCACCCAGACCCGGGTCGTGCTCGACAAACTGCAGGCCCTCTCCGAAGAGCAGGCCCTCGAGGGCCTGGTCCTCCGGGTCGGTGACCTGCGTCTGGACATGGCCCGGGCCGAGGAGCTGCGCGCGGCCCTGCTGGCGTTCAAGGGCGACGGCGCCCACAGCCTCCACTGCCACGCCGAGGGCCTCGGCAACGCGAGCTACTACCTCCTGAGCGCCTGCGACGATCTTCAGATGGTGCCCGTCGGTGCCCTCTCCATCCCCGGGCCCGCGGCCACGCCCATCCACCTCAAGGGCTTGCTCGACAAGCTCGGGATCGAGCCCGACTTCCTGCATGTCGGCGCCTTCAAGGGTGCGGCCGAACCCCTGACCCGGGACGCCCCCTCACCCGAGATGATCGAGACCCTCGAGGCGGTCGTCGGCCAGGCCCACGACACCATGGTCGCCGGCATCGCTGCGGGTCGCGGCCAGTCCCCCGAGGTCGTCAGCGCCTGGATCGACGATGGCCTGTTCACCACCGAGCGCGCAGAAGAAGCCGGCCTCATCGACGGTGTCAGCCCGTGGGAGCCCTACCTGGACCAGGTCACCAAGGCCGGCCAGGCGGGCGCCATGGGATGGAAGAAGGTCAGCTTCAGCCGGGACCTCATGGCCGACCCGATGGCCCTCCAACGGTTCATCGGCCTGGCGCCCCCGAAGCGCCCCAAGGAGCCCCACGTCGCCCTCGTCTACGCCATCGGCAACATCATCGACGGCCGGGGCCAGGGCGCCGTCGGGGCGAGCTCGGAGATCGCCTCGGGCCAACTCGTGCCGGTCCTCGATCGCCTGGCCCAAGACGACGCGGTCACGGCCGTGGTCCTGCGGGTCGACTCCGGGGGCGGGAGCGCCCGGGCCTCCGAGCAGATCTGGCACGCGGTCGAGCGGCTCCAAACCCATAAGCCCGTGGTCGTGTCCATGGCTGGGGTCGCGGCCTCGGGCGGCTACTACATCTCGGCGGGCGCCCACACCATCTATGCCGAGCCCAACACGATCACCGGTTCGATCGGGGTCGTCGGAGGCAAGATGGTCGTCGGCAAGGCCCTCGAGGACATCGGCATTCGCAGCTACGAGGTCAAGAAGGGCGCCCGCGCGACCATGTGGTCGGGCATGCGGATGTGGACCCCGGACGAGCGGGCGAGTGTGCAAACCATGATGGACGAGACCTACGAGGTGTTCCTCTCGCGGGTCGCCGCCGGCCGGGAGATGGAGCGAGACGCGGTCCACGAGATCGCCCAAGGTCGGGTCTGGACCGGCGCCGACGCCAAGCAGCGCGGTCTGGTGGACGAGCTCGGCGGGCTCGAGGCCGCGCTGGCCGCCGCTTCCGAGCTCGGCAGCGTCGACGGCGACCCTGGAATCGAGATCTACCCGGGAGACCCGACCCTCAAGGACCTCTTGGGCAGCTTCGAACAGATGGGTGCCGTCCAAGCTCACACCAGCCTCCCCCCCCAACTGGAGCTGATTGTCGACGAGCTCACACGGGCCGCGGGCCCGGACCAGGGCGCATGGATTCAGGCCGTCCGGCACTCGCTACGCACCCTCGTCGCGCTTCAGGGGGCGAATACGTGGGTCGTGGAGTGGATCCAGCCGGCCCGCTGAGCCGCCCGAATTGATCCGGAGACAGCGTTTCAAAGCATCTCCTTGCAGTAGACAAGGACAATAATTCGGGGTACATGGGCGGCCTGCGGGGAGGCTCGCCCGCCAATTACCTGGCGCCGGACCTCACCAAACACACACTCAGGGAAACACACAAGATGGCAGAAGGTACGATCAAGCGCCTCACCGACCGAGGCTTTGGATTCATCGGCACCGAGAGCGGAAAAGACATGTTCTTCCACATGTCGAACCTCGATGGGGTCCGTTTCGAGGAGCTTCGCGAAGGCCAGAAGGTCTTCTTCAACGAAGGTGAGGGTCCCAAGGGTCCCCGCGCCGAGAACGTCCGCCCGGTCTGAGGGCAACCCCGGGGTGCTGCGTGGCGTGAGAGCGTTGCTTACGGCCCCGGGTTCAAGATTTACGAGCGAAGGGCCTCACGGTCCTTCGCTCTTTTCTTTGGTTCTCGGATACACCAACGTCTACCCGCTCCGGGCTGGGCCATGAAGGTCGGACACGATGGCGAAGAAGACCGTTCGAAAGAAGAAGACTGCTTCGAAGAAGAAGACTGCTTCGAAGCAGAAGGCCGCTTCGAAGAAGAAGACCGCTTCGAAGAAGACCGCTTCGAAGAAGACCGCTCCAGCGTCGCCGGGTGATCCGCGCTTCGCCGAGCTCGACGAGTTCGAATTCGAGGCGCTCGCCCTGCTCACCCTGCTCGGCGCGCCTCAAAAAGTCGACCACTGGAGGCGCTGGTTGGAGCTGTGCCCGGCGAATACACGCGCCACAGTCAGCGCCAAACGCTGCGCTGCCTCGATCCATACGCTCCTCGAACAGGGGTTTGCGGTCGGGCACGCACGCGAGCTCCACGCGGCCTTCGAGCATGCCCCGGCCATCGTCACCGAGGCCCTTCGGCGCGGCATCTTGCGCTCGCTCTGGTCCGCAATTCGAGGGGTGATCCGCGATCACCACAGCCCGCTGCGGATGTACCACTACGACATCGATTCCCGCATCGGGGTCGAGATAGGCGCGCTGCGCCTGACCCTGTGTACGCAGTCACCCGCGGGGGTGGATGAGAGCCTCACCTCCCTGCTCGAAAACCACTACGGAACCACCTCCCTGGAGGAGCGGCTGTGGATGGCCCTGGGCCCCCTCCCGCCCATGGCCTGGCTCGACCAGCTTCCCCCCTTGGTCCGCGACGCCTACCTGAGTGAGGTCGTCGCGCGGGCCTGCGATCTGCTCGAACCGATCTCGGTGGCGGCCGACCACTACCTCCCGCTGAGCGAAGACCCCCGCCTGATCGGGGACTACATGCGCGTATTGGGCATGCGCGGGCTCCCCCACGATCTCGAGCTCCCCGCGTCCGAGGGCAAACGCCGCCGGCTCCCCAAGTGGGCCTCCGAGGGGGCCGCGCTCATCGCCCTGTTTGCGCGCGGCGACTACGAGGCTGCCGCCGCGCTCGGCGACGAGGCGACCCGGGCGATGGGCAAGCGCAAACACCCACAGTTCAAGGGCTTGGAGGGCCTGGTCCACGCCTGGACCCGCGCGGCGACCTCGACCGACAATCCTTCGCGCGCGGCCAGCTTCCGGGACAGCGTCGCCGACTCGAGGGTCAGCGGGGCCGACTTCGAGCTCGACTACGCCCTGTTGGCGGGCTTCGTGCGGGCCTCAGCCTCTCCCCAGGCAACCCTGCGCCCGCCCACGGTCCTGCGCCCGACCACCTACTCGTCCCCACCCTGGCACCTGTTGCTGACCTACGGCCTGACCCTGCGCTGGCTGGGCCTGTCCCTGCGCGACCACCTCGGACCCCTGATGGAGGACGTCCGGGGTAGCCGTGCGCGCGCGCGCGCGCACGGCTACCCCGGCATCGCCCGCGAGTTCGAGGCCCTGATCGCGCTCGCCACAAAAGATCCCGCGGGACCTCCGACCCCCAACCTCGCGTGTGCCTACCGGACCCGGGAGGGCTGGGAGCGGATCTTGGAGACCCTCGAGAGCGCGGTGCTCGAGACCGAGGCGAAGCCCGGGCGCAGCTCGGGCCCACAGTTCACCCCCTACCTGGTCTGGGAGCTCGATGTCAAAGAGACACAGGTCGGGATCACGCCACGTCTGGTCTCCTCCCCGCGCAGCAAGAAAGGCCGCGTCATGTCGCTGGCCAAGCTCGTCGACGGCGAGTTCGAGCACCTGACCCAGGCCGACTCCCGGGTCCTCGCCTGCGCCGATACCGACGCCGACGGCTGGTACGGCAAACGCAGCTACAGACTGGACAGCGAGGCCCTCGTCGGGCTCGTCGGTCACCCCCACGTCCGCGACAGCGAGGGGATCGCCCTGCGGATCCACGAGGCGCAAGCGACGATCCGCTCCCGCGAGTCCGACGGGCGCACGACCCTCGAGCTCGAGCCCCCGGGGATCGCCCAGACGCTCGTAGCCTGGCGCATGGCCGAGCCGGGAAAACTCGAGGTCGTGCGCCAGGTCCCTGAGCTCGCTCGGGTCTACGCCATGTTTGGTGGTCGAGAGACGCTCGAAATCCCGAGCGCCGCGCGCGAGCGCCTGCTCGACAGCTTGGCGAACCTGGCCAGCCGCACCGCGCTGAAGATCGAGGGTGAGCAGAGCCTCGAGGGCCAGCCCACCGAAGCCGACCCGCGCCCGGTGTTGCGCATGCAGTGGACCGGCGCGATCTTGACGATCGAAGCCAAGGTCGCGCCTCTGGGCCTGGGCGGTCCACACCTCGCCCCCGGCGAAGGACCGGACCAGATCGTCGGCCGGGTCGAGGGACAAATGCTGTCCTGCACCCGCGATTTCGGCCACGAGCGGACCGCCCTCTCGGCCCTCGCGGAGGCCTCCCCGCTCCTGGGTGTGCCCCCTCTGGCGGCGGGGGAGCCCCCCCGGGCGCACTGGGAGCTCGAGGCCATGCAAGACGCGCTCGAGCTGCTCTTGGACCTCGACACACAGGGCGACGCCATCCGCCTGACCTGGCCCGAAGGCAAGGCCCTCACGCCCCCGCGCGTAGCGGCCAGCGACTCGCTCCGCGTCGACGTGCGCTCGAGCTCGGACTGGCTGTCCCTCGATCTCTCCCTCGAGCTCGACGAACACGCGATCGTCAGCTTCGAGGTGCTCTTGAGCCAGCGGCTCGGGGACAGCCGCTTCATCGCGCTCGGTGAAGATCAATTCTTGGCCCTCACCGACGACCTGCGGCGACGCATCGATGCGATCGCCAACCTCGGCCCGGCCAAGGCCGGCGCGCTCCAGGTCTCACCCACAAACCTGCCTTTACTCGAGGACATCAGCGCGCCTGGGGGCGGGCTCAAGACCGACGCCAAGGCCCGGGCCCGGCTCCTGCGTCTGCGCAAGATCGGCGCCAAAACGCCCCGGCTCCCACGCAGCTTTCGGGCCAGCCTGCGCGACTATCAACGCGAGGGTTTTCAGTGGATGGCGCGCTTGGCCGAGGCCGAACTCGGGGCCGTGCTCGCCGACGACATGGGCCTGGGCAAGACGATCCAGTCTCTGGCGCTCCTGTGTCTGCGGGCCCGCCGAGGACCGGCCCTGGTCGTCGCCCCGACCTCCGTCGTGCGCAACTGGATCGACGAGGCCACGCGCTTCGCCCCGCCGCTGCGCTGCCACCTGCTGGCCGGCGCGACGGATCGACACGCGCTGCTCGAGGGCCTGGGCCCCAGCGACGTCGTGTTGTGTAGCTACGGCCTGCTCGTCAACGAGGCCGAGACCCTGGCGGAGGTGTCGTTCAGCACGGTCGTCTTCGACGAGGCCCACGCGCTCAAAAACGCGCGCTCACGCCGAGCCAGGGCGGCCCGCTCCCTGGTCAGCGAGTTCCGTCTGTCCCTGACCGGGACGCCGGTGGAGAACCACCTCGGTGAGCTCTGGAGCCTGTTCCAGGCCACCATCCCGGGCCTGCTCGGATCCGAGAAGCACTTCGAGACCCGCTTCACCCGGCCCATGGCGCTCGGTGATCCCGACCGGGCCGAGCAGCTCCGGGCCCTGATCACCCCCTTCATGCTGCGCCGCACCAGGAGCCAGGTCCTCGACGAGCTCCCGCCCCGCACCGAGATCACGATCCGAGTCGAGCCGAGCCCCGAAGAGCGCGCCTTCTACGAGGCCCTGCGCAGGCGGGCGGTCGAGCAGACCAGCGAGCGCCTCGACAGCTCGCCGGGCGGGGTGCGCCTGCAGATCCTGGCGGAGATCACCCGCCTGCGTCAGGCCGCCGTCAGCCCCAAGCTCATCGATCCGGTCGCCGGTCCCGAGAGCGCCAAGCTCGACGCCCTGCTCGAGCGCCTGACCGAGCTGCACGCGGGGGGCCACCGCGCGCTCGTATTCACCCAGTTCCTCGGCAGCATGGCCGCCATCCGCGAGCGCCTCGACCACGCGGGGATCGAACACCTCGGCTTCGATGGTTCGACCCCCGCCAAGATCCGGGCCCAACGGGTGAAGGCCTTCCAGGCCGGTCAGGCCGGGGTCTTCCTCATGAGCCTCAAGGCCGGCGGCGTCGGCATCAACCTCACGGCCGCCGACTATGTCATCCACGTCGATCCCTGGTGGAATCCGGCCGTCGAAGATCAGGCCACCGCCCGGGCCCACCGTATCGGCCAAGAGCGCGCGGTCACGGTCTATCGACTGATCACCGAGGGCACCATCGAAGAGAAGATCCTCGAGCTCCACGCGAGCAAGCGGGACTTGGCCGACGGTGTATTGGCGGGCCTGGAGCGGGCCGACAAGCTCGATTTGGACCAGCTGCGGGCGCTGCTTTCGGACTGAGGCCGACCGCTCACAGGTGGACCGCACGCAGCGCCCCGGGCACGCGCCCCTCAGTCGATTCGATGGGTGCGGTCCAGCTTCGCTCGTGAGGGTCGGGTCGGGTTTTTCACATCCCGTATTGCGGGTGATCTGTCATGGGTGTAAATCGAGAGCTGTATGGGCGTAGCTGTGAAGGAACCCCGTTATCCGATCCCCTTCTACAGCGAGGGTTGGTTTCAGATCGCGTGGACCAAGGACCTCCCGCCCGGCCAACTCCGCAAGGTCCATCAATTTGGAACGGACTATGTCCTGTTCCGAGCGCACAACGGTGAGCTCGCCCTGCTCGGCGACGTCTGCCCTCACCTCGGCGCCCACTTCTCCGAGGGCGGGACCGTGGTCGGAAACTCGATCCGCTGCCCCTACCACAACTGGGAATTCGGCACCGACGGGGTCTGCTCGAACATCCCCTACTCCGACTCGATCCCGGTCAAGGCCCGGACCCCGGCGCTGACGGTCGTCGAGCGCTACGGCATGATCTTCATGTACCGGAACAAGGCCGGGACGCCCCCGACCTACGACCTCCCCGAGATCGAGGACTTCGACGAGGACAGCTACACCAAGCCCGCGACCTACGAGTTCACCGTGCGCATCCACGGCCAGGACATCATGGAGAACTCAGTCGACAGCCCCCACTTCGCCGCCGTCCACGGCCACGACATGCCCGTGAACAGCTTCAAGTCGGAGGGCGAAGAGCTGCGCATCACCCAGGACACGGGTGTGAACTTCCTGGGCATCCACCTCAAGGCGCGGCTCGAGTTCCACATGATCGAGCCGGGCTTTCACTACCTGCACTTCCCGGAGGTTCCGGGGCCCCCCGCCCACGTGTTCTCTTCGATCGTCCCGATCGACGAGGAACACGTCAGCCACCGCCTGACCTTCAGGGTGAAGCGCTCGCGTATCCCGTTCATGAGCGCGATCGCCCGCAAGTTCCTGATCTGGCGAATGATGGTCACCTACCGCGAAGACATGCGGATCTGGCAGAGCAAGGACTACCAAAAACACCCGGTGCTCTGTGACGGCGACGGCTCGATCATGAAGCTGCGCCGGTGGTACGCCCAGTTTTACGACCCCTGTGAGGTCGAGCCCGCCCGACGTCTCGACGTCGTCGGACAGTGAGCTCGGGGCCCTCGATGACCCGGCCGTTGCGCCCCGCCTCGCGGCCCGAGTCCGCCCTCGCCAGGACTCGGCGGACTCGGCGGACTCGGCCGCGCGCCTGGCCCTCCCTCCTTGCCCTCACGGTCGCCTGTACCAACCCCGAGACCCGGACCGAGACCCGCCCCAAACCGCCGACCTCGGTCGAACCCGCCCACGCGTCCCCGCCCAAGCAGGGCCCTCCGGCAGCGGTCACGCTGATCCCCTTCGGCCCCGCCTTTGGTGGCCCTCGCCCTGCGCTCCCCGTCCAAGCCGGGACCTACGCCGCTGGTTTCGAGGCCTCTCAGTTCATCTTCATCACGACCGAGCGGACCACCAGCACGGACATCGACGGCGGCACCCTGCTCGACCTCGACGACGCGGGCGGGTTTCGGGGCTGCCTGTGGGCCCGCCGGACTCAGCGCAGCCGCGTCAGTCACTTCGCCTCCGCCGATGGCGAAGATCACCTCGACGAGGACAGACAGGAGCTCCTGCTCGGGATCTCCGGGCGCTGGCGCGAGCGCGACGGAGCAGCCTCGCTCACCGTTGCACGTGTGAACTACATCAGCTGCCAGACCGACGAGGGGATCAGCGACAGCTTCGCCCTCGGGCCCGAGCATGCCGATACTGATACTGATACTGATACCGATACCGATACCGATACCGATACCGATGCCGAGCAGGGAGCCCTCACCCTGGTCTGCGTGGGCTTCGAGGCCGGCGGGCCCCTGTCCAGCGACGGCCTGGCCTGCCGCCTCACCCACGCGAGTGAAGACACCCGCGGCCGGGCCCTCCGCGGCCGGGTCGAGCTTCTGTCCCTGCTCATCGACGCATCTTCGCGTGCGGGGAGCTGGGCTTTGCGCGCGCCCCCCGACTCCGGGGACCAGGGTCCCCCCCCCGAGGGCGCAGAGCCCTGGCTGTTGCTCGCCGGCGGGCTCCAGGGCACCGACCAGGCGTTCACGGTGCGCTCGGTCGAGGACCGGGCCGAG
>CAYVJQ010000008.1:43923-51151 GCA_964451725.1 uncultured Nannocystaceae bacterium
CTCAGCGGGACCAGGCCATCTCGAAGTGCACGTCGACCAACCCCACCCCGTCGCGCCGGCCGACCGGAATGAGGCGCCCGGCGATGTTCGGATCCCGACCGCCAGCGCTCTCGATCAATACACTCGCGTAGCCCTGGAGCATGGGCACGAACCACACCCCGATGGGTTGGGGCACGGCGCGGTAGATGAACTTGGAGCGGCCCTGTTCGACCACGAGCACCTCCGTCTCCCCAAAGTCGAAGTACTGGAGCGCCGCCAGGCGCAGCTTCTCCACCACTTTCTCGGGGCTCAGCGCTTTGAACAACACCCGGCGGAAGATGTTGAGGTCCCGGTTGGCGATCCGGCGCGCACGCTGACGCACCGAGTCGTGCCAGCTCAGGCCCTCGAGCTTGGCGATGACCTCGGTGATCGGGCGCAGAGGCAGGGCGTCGTACCAGCCGGTGGCGACGAACATCTGCTGGATGAAGGTGCGGTGCTCACCCGCGGGGAGGGCCGCAGCGATCGCCGCGACCCCACCGGGAAGACAGTCTTTGGCGTAGTCGCAGATCCCGATATAGGTGCTGCCCCGGGTGTGAAAGGGACTCTCGCCGACTGGGTGCACGCCGGCACGGTGCCACACCCAGGCCAAAAGGTCAGATGTTCTCCCGAACCCCCGAGCCCCTCCCGACCAGGCAGATTTTTGAGTCATTTCGCCCCGAGGACCAGGCCGAGGACCAGGCCGAGGACCAGGCCCATTTTTGAGCCCAGCACCCCGTCCTAGCGCTCTGGCGCGGTCGTCTGGACCTCGAACCAGAACCAGTTCACGCCCTGCCGCCCATCACGCACTACGTAGTATAGGCGGGCCCTGCCGCCCTCGGGCTGCTCGAGTTCGTCTTGGCTGCCCGGACTCAGCGACCACTGGTTGTAACTCTCAGGGTCGTCGCTGCCGCCGGACAAGAGCGTGCCCCAGGTCCGGTACCAGTCGCCCGAGTAGGCCTCCTGTCGGTCCTCGTAGCTCTCACCGTTGTTGACCGGGATCGGATAGGTCTGCAGGTCCTCCTCGGGAGAGTCGACCTCGATCTGCAAGATGGCGCCGAGCGGGACTTCGATCAGGTCGCCCGACTCGAGGACTTGGACCTCGCCCAGCTGCTCGCCGGTCTCGGCGACCACACCCACACGAATCTCGCTGATCCGCGGGTGACGATCGGCCTCGGGCACATCTTCGGGGTCCGGCACCTCGAGCCCCGGGATCTCCACGCCGAACATCTCGGCGAGCAGGGCGAGCTGCTCGAGAGGGCCGACGTTGAGACGCTGGACCGCGTAGAGGCAGTCGTCGGGCAGGTCGAACTCGCCCGAGAGCAGCTCCCGCGCACACCGGTCGGTGTCCGTCCCCCCGGGCACACCGCCGATCATGGTCAGCTCGATCGAGCCGCTGATGAACACGCTGGCCGAGAGCGGGACCCCGAAATCGGGCGTCCCCTCGCGGCCGATCAGGCAGGGACTCACACTCTCGGGCAGGCCCTCCCCCCCCGCCAAGTCCATGGGGTCGGGCGCCTCACACATGGGGATGTCCTCCAGCGCGAGGGGCATGGCCGCCTGCAGGCAGGCGAACAGGCCCTGCCCCGGGGTCAGCTCGCAGGCCAGCCAGACCAGGTCCAGGCTCTCGGGATCGACGACCCCATCGGCGTTGACGATGAAGGGCTCGATGGTGACGGTCTCGAAGGGCAGGGCCTCGGCCTTGGGGCGGTCGGCGAGCGCCGGGTCCTCGGGCAGGAGCGGCACAGAGACGACGGTCTGGATCGCCAGCACCCGGTGGCTGATGATCAAGCGCGGATCGGGAAGATCCGACGCGCAGCCGAGGGTCAGGGCGCAGCCGAGGGTCAGGGCCGTCCCCGATACCCGGCGTCCGTGCCCACGTAGCCTACGCCCCCGCAACCTACGCCTAGGTAGCTCGCGGGGGGCCGGGGTCTCGGCGCTCGGGTGGACTCGGGTGGGGCGCATCGCTCGCTCACATCTGAAGGCGGAAGCCTATGCTCGGAATGATAGGCAAAGAGTTGATGGTCGAGAAGCTCGTAAAGTCGTAGCCATAGTTGATGGCCTCGACATTTTGCCGGTTGTAGACGTTTTGAACGTCGATGTAGCCGGTGATCTCCAGCCGCGGCCGGGTCCAGGTCTTGTCCAGACGCAGGTCGAGCTGGTGGAAAGTCGGCAACCGGTCGCCGTTGGCGGGCCCGGTGATGGCGATGAAGTCGCTGAGCTGAGCGTCGTAGACACCGTTGCGGATCGCCGTGGTCGGGTTGCCCGAGACCAGGCGAAAGCGTGCCCCCAGCTGCCAACCGCGAGGAAAAGCGTAGCTGGCGATGAGGGTCAGGATATGGGTCTGATCGAAGTTGAACAGGCGCTGCGCTCCGCCGGGGGCGTCCCGTCGGACGCTTCGTGAGAGCGTGTAGGAGACCCACCCGAACAGGTTGCTGCTCAGGTTTTTACGCAGCAGGAACTCGAGCCCGTAGATCTCACCCGTGCCCGTGTTGGCGTAGCTCTCGGGTCCGATGCTCCCGTCGGTCTTGCGGACGACCTCCGCGGACGGGGAGACCAGGGCCCAGAGGTTCTTGTAGAAGCCGGTGACCTCGACAAAGCTGTCCCAGGGCAGGTCTTGGGCGACCCCCAAGCTGGCGTGGACCGAGCGCTGGAGCCCCAGCCGCGGGTTGCCGAACACCTCGTCGAACTGGGCCGGCTGCTGGATGCCCTGCGAGTAGAGGCCGATCCCGCCCTTGAGCGCCGTGCTCTCGGTGATCCGCCAGACGCCACGCAGGCGCGGATCGACGGCCGCTCGATCGATGGGCGAAGCAAAGAACTCGACCCGGACCCCCGGGTAGAGCACCACGCTCTCACCCAGGCCCAAGGTGGCCGTGGAGTAGAACGCCCCGCGAAACAAGGTCGTGGAGATCTCCCGGGTCTGGGAGCTCGAGGGGTCGAAGCCCTGACCGCCACCGCCACCGGAGATCGCCGGCGAGGTCACGGCGATGTCGAAGAGAGTGACGTTGAGTTCCGTGCCGAGGCGCCAGCGCAGTCGCTTGCCGATCTGGCGGCTGAGCTCCGTGCGAGCGCTGATGTCGCTGGTGTCCACGTCGAGTTTGAGCAGGTCGAAGATGCTCAGCTCCGTGGTCCCGTAGCGGTAGGCCGGGGTGATCAAGAACTCCCAGGGCCCCCTGCGCTTGCGATAGACCAGATCGACACGCGAGAAGTACTGGCCGGTCTCGATCGAGTCGCGGACGGAGTCGACCGAGTCCTCGTCCTCGTTCGCGCCCGAGAACAACAGCTTGGTGCGGTCGTCACTGCCGAAGGCCCGCACGCTGAGCTCACCACCGGCGACGGGGTAGTCGAAGAGCAGCTGGTAGTCCCAGTAGCGGGGCGCGACCGTGAAGTTGATGCCCGCGTCCTCGGGCAGGACCCGGGGCAGGATGAAGTCGATGTAGCTGCGGCGCCCGGCGATCATGAAGCTGCCCTTGCCCACCGGTCCCTCGACGAGGAAGCCGCTGTCGAAGGCGTTGACGTCGATGTGGCCGTGGTAGCCGTCGCGGCGACCCTTGCGAGGCTGAACGTTGACCACCCCGCCGATCGCGTCGCCGTAGCGGCTGTCGAAGTTGCCCGGGATGTAGTCGATCTGAGCGAGGATCTCCGAGGCGAACACGCTTCGCAGGCCGCCGAAGTGAAACAGGAGCGGGATCTCGTGGTAGCCGAAAAATACGGCCGAGTCCTCCGGGGCCGCGCCTCGGATCGCCAACAGGCCGCTCGAGAACGGGGCCCGGGCGATCCCGGGGAAGTTGAGGATAGCCTTGAGAGCGTCGCCTTGGCTGCCGGGGATCTTGTTGATCTCCTCGACACTCAAGCTCCGCTCGACGATCTCGGGCATGGGCTCCCGGTCGACCTCGACCTCGGTACGAAAGGGGTTGCTGGACTCGCGGCGCGGCCAGATTTTGAGCTCGAGCTGCCTGTCGGGCGCGAGCTCGAGGACCCGGTCGCTGCGGACGTAGCCCGGGGCCAGCACGATCAGCCGAACCTTGCCGTCGGGGACACCGCGCAGGGAAAACTCGCCCTCGGCGTTGGTCTGCGCCTGGATGGTCCAGGCCGGCTCGGGCCCGAGCTGCTCGTAGAGCGTGCCGCGGATCTCTCCCACGGGCAGGTCTCCAGCGGGGATCGCCAACACGGAGGCGCCCTCGATGGGCGTCCGGTAGCCGGCCTCGCGGATCCTGCCGAGGATGCGGACAGGACCGACGGGCTCGAGCTCCCGCCCGCTGGCGTCGTCTCGGCCCGGACCAGGATCACTGTCGACCTCCGGTTCGGGCTCGAGCTCGGGCTCGGGCTCGGGCTCGGGAGGAGTCGGGACCTCAACATCGAAGCCGATCGAGAGTTTGACCTCGACCACTTGCCCCGCATAGGTCGCCGGTTCGTAGCGGAGCGCGGCGACCGTATCGAAGCCCAGCGCGTCCAAGGCCGGGTCGGGGCTCTCGAGCACGACGATCTCCTTGGGCACACCGTCGATCCCCACGACGTACTCGACGACGATCCTGCCTTCGGGCGGAGTCTCGAGCTCGAGCAGCTCGGCCGGGTAGGTGAACGAGACCGGGCTGGTGAGCTCGGGGGGGATCAGCTCATCGGGGGGCTCGGGCACATCGGGGGTCTCGGGGGGCGCCGCGGCGCTCACCTGAGGCGACAACAGCGACAGCCCGCAGACCCCCACAGCCCTCAGCACGACCCTCCACGCTCGAGCAGACTTCAGCGGACGGGCGCGGGCGGTCACGGCGAAGTCGCTCGGGTCAATTGCTGACCTTGAACGCGTACTCATAACGAAGCTCGAAGTCGACAGGCTTGCCGTTGGTGCCCACGGCCGGTTTGAAGCGGGCCTGCTTGAGCGCCTTGACGGCGACCTGGTCGCAGCCTTGGCCGATGCCCTTGATGACCTTGACCTTGCGGACCTTGCCGTCGCTCTGGATCTGAATTTTGAGCACGACGTCGCCCTGGATACCGAGCTCGGCCGTCGCCGGGCACTGGATCTTCGGCACTTTCACGGGCTTGGGCAGGTGCTTGATGAACAGCTCGCTGCGGGGTTCCCACTTGGCCACCGTCCCCTGAGGAGACCCCTTGGGATCACCGCCGCTGGGCTTGGGTTTGCCCTTGCCCTTGCCCTCGCTGTCGGCCTTGCCCTGGCCACCGTACTCTCCGCCCGAGCCCTCCTGTACGACCACACCCGTGCTCCCGCCGGTGGTGTTGGACATGTCGAAGCGCTTGGGCGCCGCCGCCTCTTCGGGTTGAACCGGATTCGGGTCGGGCTTGGGCGCCTGCTTGGTCTTGGGTTTGGGCGGCGGTTCTTTGGGCTGGAGTTCGGGCTCGACCAGCTCGGGCTCGGGCAACTCCTCGGGCTCTTCCTCCGGCGGTGGTTCGGGCTCGGGCTCGGGCTCGGGCTCCTCGACCTCGGCAATCTCGAACTCGATCAACCTGGTGGTCGGCCTGGAATCCTCGAGGTCGAACCAGTCGGGGAGGTGATAGAAAAACAGGACAAAGGCGACGTGGCCCATGGTCGCCACCCCGACCATCAACAACCCTCGCGCCCACTGATCACGGCCACCGATGAGGTAGGCCACACCGACCATGATCCCACACAAGATCAATAGGCTGCCCCTGAGCCCGATCTCCGCCGTGGGCGTCTCGACGAGGACTGCGAGGAGGTCGACCATGCGCGGGGGGGGGGGGGTTGGGGGGGGGGGGGGGGGGGGGGGGTGAGGGGGTGGGGGGAAGTCGGGGATTGGGGGAGAGTGGGAGTGAAGCTCGAGCCTATTTCGGCTGCTCGGTAGCGATCGCGTACTTGGTGACGCCGCTCTCGCGCAGGAGGTCGATGAGGTGAACCATGGCCCCGACTTGGGCCTCCGTGTCGCACTGCACGATGCCCTGGAGATCGGGGTTCTTCTTGACCACCTTGACGATCGCGGCCGAGATCTTGGCGTCGATCTCAGCCGCGGAGGCGCCCTCGACGGGGGTCCCGTCGATAGCGAACTCGTTCTCACCGCGACAGATCAACACGATGCTCATGGGCAGATCGAGGTTCTTGCCGGAGGCCGCGTCGGGCTTGTCGACCTCCATGCCCTCGATCTGATTGATAGTGGTGGTGGTCACCATGAAGATGACCAACAGCACCAGGATGATGTCGACCATCGGGGTGATGTTGATGCCGACGATCCCGTCGTCGTCGTCGAGTCCACCGGAGGCCACGGCTCAGTCTTCTCCCCGGTCGCTCTTGTCGCTGGCCTCGCTCTTGTCGCTGGCCTCGCTCTTGTCGCTGGTCTCGCGCTTGTCGCTGGCCTCGCGCTTTTCATTCGGGACCGCTCCGGCCGCCGCGAGCTGGGAGAGGGCCATGCCCGTGAGCCCATCGGCCTCGGCCAGGCTCCGCTTCACTTTGCGTGTGAAGGCGTTGTAGGCGATGACCGCCGGGATCGCGACGAGCAGGCCGATCGCCGTGGCGACCAGCGCCTCGGAGATACCGGTCATGATGTCGGAGGCCTCGTCGCCCGTGGTCACTCCGGCCTCGCCGAGCTGATTGAAGACCCGGAGGATCTCGAGCACGGTGCCGAACAGACCGATGAAGGGGGCGTTCGAGCCGACCGTGCCCAGGAAGCCCAGGTTCTTCTCGAGCCGGAGCTTCTCGGCCGCCCGGTTGCCCTCCAACACGGCCTTGGCCGAGCCCACGCCGCGCCCAGCGACATCGAACATCGCCCCGAGCATGCGGCCACCGGGAGACTCGGCGCCCTTGGTCAGCCGCGCCGCCCCTTGAGTGTCGTCGTCCGCCAACCTGTCGGCGACCGGCTTCATCAGGCCCGCGTCGAGCCCGTTGATGTTGCGGAAGAAGATCAGGCGCTCGATCACCACAGCCACGCTGGTGATGCTGAGCGCGACGAGGATCCAGAGCACCCAACCCGAGCCGAGCAGGGCGAGTTGGAGAAAGGCGTCTTGCAGGTTCATGGGGTTGTCGGGCTCCCGATACCGGGCGTGGTCACGTGGACCAGCCGCGCGCAAGGTAGCCCAAAGATCGGGTCCTCACCAGGCACAAGCGGGCAAAGTGATGTTTCAACGGTGTTTGGTGGCCCTATTTACTTGACCAGATGGACCAATGCACGCGTTGAGGCGAGCTCGACAACGGGCGCGCAGTTCGCTGTTCTCAGCTCATGCTCAACGGGGCAGACGAGTCGGCAGACGA
>CAYVJQ010000008.1:51251-54954 GCA_964451725.1 uncultured Nannocystaceae bacterium
TCGGCATAGACGCCGAGTTCACGCAGAAGCACGGTCGCGTAGCTGCCCGCGGGCAGCCCAAAGCACAGGGTGACGCCCGCGGGCCACGGATCACAGGCTGGCGCGAACTCGACCTTCATGTCGCTGGGCCACACCCGCAGCGCCCGGCGGGTCCCCGGGACCTTGCGCCCGAGCTTGGCCAAGCGGGCGCTCGTGAGCCGGGCCGCAGCAGCGACCTCCAGCTCGAGCTCGAGGCTCGGTCCCTCTCCCGACCAGCGCATCTTGCTCCCGAACATGGGCCCGGTCCCGACCAGCTCCCCGGCGTCCATGCGCACCTGGTCGACGCCCGGATCCGTGCTCACGAACTTCGCCCCCGTGGACCGCTTGGCGAGCACATCGCCCACGCCGACCACACCCAGCTGCCCGCGCCTGGCCCGGGATGCCAGGTAGAGGTTGAACAGCACAGACTGACCCGCGCTGACCGTGAGGTCCGCCTTGCCGCGGCGGGGGCCGGCCCCACGCAGCGCCTTCAAACCACGATCGATATTCGCGCCCCCATGCCCGAAGCGCTGGCGTCCGTAGTAGTTGCGCAGACCGGTCTGAGCGAGCTGCGCCAACATCGACTCGACCCGGGCGACGGCCTGCTCGGGCTCACAGTCCAGCGCCCGCACCACAATCTCGAAGCGGTTGCCCTTGAGGTGCCCACGACGAAGCTTGTGAGAGTGGAGCTGGCCGGCCCCGAGGGTGATCGCCGGGTGGCGAAAGTTCTCGAGGGCCGCGTGCATGGGCCCGGGGTCGGACGCGGGCACACTGATCCACTGGCGCGTGAGCGCGTGGCGATCTTTGAGACCCGCGACCCCGACCTCGACCCGAGGCACACGCAGCTGCTTGGCGACGATCCGCAGGGCGTCCTCTGTGTTCAGGCCCCGCTTGCGCATGGGCACGAGCATGTGCCCGGGCTCGCCGTCGGCGGCGTAGGCCGGGACCTCGTCCACACAAAAATCCTCCGGCCGACAGCGCAGGCGACCGCCGATCCCCACAAAGGTCGCTAGCGACCCCGCCTCGAGACCCCCCGGGGGGTCCAGGGCGGCCATGCGCAGATCGAGGGGAGAACCCAGCGCAGGGCGCTCTGAGCTGGCCTCGCCCATCGACAGCTCAGGTCTCGGCACCAGCGTCGGTGTCTGAGTCGGGCTCGGCGTCTGCGTCTGCGTCTGCGTCTGGCTCGGACATGCGCAGGTAGACCTTCACCGTCCGGTTGTCTGGATCGACGTCGAGGACCTCGAGCCACTCCTCCCGAGCCTCGTCGCGACGCCCGGCCATCCACAGGGTGACCCCGAGTTGGTTGCGCGCCGGCACGTAGCTGGGCTTGGATTCGATCACCGCGCGCAGCTCGTCGAGGGCCGCCTCGGTGTCGCCCAGATCGCGCAAGGTCGTGCCGAGCTTGGTGCGGATGTCGACGAAGGTCGGGCACAGCTCGAGCGCCTGGCGAAACTGGGACACGGCCGTGTCGTAGTGGCCGACCCCCTCGTAGGCCACGCCCAGATCGAGGTGCAGATTGGCGAGCTTGCCCCGGACGAAGCCGTCGAGCTCCTCGTTCGCACGGGCCAGGTTTTGGCGGGTCGAGGCCGCGGCGTCGTAGACCCGCTTGGCGTCGGCGTAGCGGCCGAGTTCGTTGTAGCAAACCGAGAGGTTGAGGGCCGCCTCGGTGTAGCTGGGGTTGAGCTCCACGGCCCGCTCGAAGTGACTCATCGCGTCCGCGGGCCGCCCGAGCTGCTGAAGCGAGACACCCAACATGTTGTGGACGTCGGCAAAGCCGTCGTGACTCGCCGCGACCTTGCGCAGGTGGAGCTCGGCCTTGTCGTACTCGGCGGCGAGGTAGTGCTCGCGGCCGGAGGTGAAGTGCAGTCGGATCTCGGGCTTCATGACTCGGACTCGGGGTGAGGGTCAGCGCAGATGGTGAACGGCGTGGGCAGAGGGCGAGCTATCTCTTCTCGACCTTTTCACAGACCTCGATGCACTTGTTGCCGGCCCGCTTGTCCTCGGCGTCCACAATGCACTGATACACGCTCCGCGAGAGCGTGGCAAAGCGCATCGTTTTGGTGGGAGCAAGGGCGAAGATCGAGTTTGGATAGCCGAACCCTCGCTCAGCGTGTTTAGGGGTGTGAACCGTCGCTCAGGGCACACAGCGCCGGCCATCGCCCCTGCGCCCAGGCGAGCCCCCGCTCGAGCGGGAAAAAGCTCACCAAGGCCGCGCCGCTGACCGGGTATGGGAACACGATCGCCATGCTCGCAGCGATCCCGAGGTGCATGCACCATACACTCAGCACCCAGGCTGCACGCAGCTTGGGGCGGTCCATGAGCGCCATAAATGCGCCGAGCTCGACCGCGACGGTCGCGGTCGACATGAGCGTGAACAGGCCTGGGCGAGCGATGGCCCAGCGCGCGAAGGGAGAGTGCGCCGCCCCGATTCGCAGCTTGCGCAGCGCGTCGTTGGCGATTTGGTTGCCCATGGATTCGCCGCTGACCCAGGCCCACCCGCCGTTGTCGACCTTGGCCCAACCCGCCAACATGTAGCTGATCGCGACCGTGACCATGATCAGGCGCAGCGGCCAGCCGTAGCGCTCGGGCGGGCCCGCACACCGGCGACCGGCCCGGGCATCGAGCGACAGGGTGTCGGCGCTGGGGGTCGCGGCGAGGACGATCACGTGGATCACCACGAGCTGGTCGGCGTGGGACATGTGCCCCCAACAGTTGCGGTAGGTGCCCACAAACAGCAGCGACACGGCGAAGATCGGCGCCAGCTGCCGCTGTCGCCAGCCCAGCGTGAACGCCAGGGCGCCGAGCAGACTCAGGATGACGAGGACCGTGAACAGTCCAGGTGAGAGTGGTTCGGCGAGCACGCTGGCGATCCCCACCGGCTCGAAGCGCGCCGGGCTGAGCTTCGCGACCCGCAGCAGGGAGGGCACACGGGCCCCAAAGTTGGCCAGGCAATAGAACCCGACGACCACGCGAACCAGCGCCAGGCGCTCCGCCGGCGCGGGGGCCCGCCACCACCTGTCGATGCGGACCAGCGCCGTCGGGCGAGCGGCGGGGCCGGGGAGAGCGGGGGACTCGGGGTCACTCACGGTCGCTCCACCTCGCAGCGAGCCAACACCTGCCTCGAGCTCGGCTCGGTCTCGCCGCGGCCAAAGTAGGCCCGGCTGTCGTAGACCTCGGTCACGAACTCGAGGCTCACGATCTCCCCCTGACCGGGCGCGGCCGCGACCCGCTCGGCCGCGCCCGCGCACAGACGCCTCCGAGCGGGGCCCGCCCCGCGCCGCGCCTTGCCCATGACCTCGACCGCCAAGATCGGCCAGGGGTCTCCAGCGATCAGCGTGGGACTCAGCAGGTGTCGGGCCCCCTGGGCGTCGACACCCAAGAGCGTGTCGATCCGGGAGGTCGAGCTGAGCGGGTGTGAGTACATGGGGTAGGTCGAGAGCGGGAAGCTGTCGACGGGCGGGCTGCGGAGCACCGGCGAGACCATGGCCAACCCGACGACGGCGCTGAGCAGGTAGGCCCAGCTGCACTCGCGCACGCTGACCTCGCCCCTCTCCGCTCGGCTGTCTCCCGGCTCGCTCACGACTTCCCTCGTCAGTGTAGCCACTGTCGAGCCCGGCGTGCAGCGACCCGCGGCCGAACACCGAGGCAAAGCCTGCGGGCTCCCGGCGCCTACTCCCGGCACCTA
>CAYVJQ010000008.1:55054-75883 GCA_964451725.1 uncultured Nannocystaceae bacterium
CAGTCTCCGAATCAGTCTCCGAATCAGTCTCCGAATCAGTCTCCGAATCAGTCTCGACCTCGTCGCCGCTCTCTCCTTGCTCCGCGCTGTCGTCCGTACCCACATCCATATCCGTCTCCCCGTCTCCGATCTCGTCGGTGGAGGTGTCGGAGCGCTCGCCCAGATCGACCGGCTCTCCCACACAGGCGAGTCCGCCCAGGCTGAGTCCAAGAGCCGTCCCCAGGGTCAGGGTCGAGAGGGTCGTGGAGATCTTCGAGTTTGTGTATTGCATGGCTCGACCTGTCAGTGTCCGCGACCGCCGAAATGTATCTCGGGCTTCGACATTTTTGTCGTCGGCGCTAGAGACAGGTCGCTCTGACCCGGGGGGCGTAGGTCGAGGCCGGATAGTCTGCCAGGAACTGGACCGCACGGGGCTCAGACCGGGGGTCGCTCTGACCGCAGAGCGCCAGCGCCCGCAGCCCATCTCGCTCCTCCATGAGCGCGCCCTCAGGGTAAGTCTCGTCGAGGGTCGAGACCGCACGCAGGACCTCTCGGTAGTCCTCGCGGCGCAGCCCCCTGATGGCCCGAGCCACCAGTTTCATCTCGCTGGGTGGCACAGGGACTGGGTCCGGGACTGGATTTGGATCGGGATCGGAATGCGCAGGTTCGGAGTCTGCGGGCGCCGGGCTGTCCAACCTCCCCCTCGGGGTCTCACCTTCCAATTCCAAGGGATCCACGCCGCTGGGCGGCCCCCCGAAGTTCGCGCTCGCGGCGGGCTCCCCGTTGACCGGGTTCTCGATCGCAACCATCGCCACCTCCCCCACCTCCCCCGCAGGCTCGACGACCTCAGGCGACGGGGGGTCCACGGCCACCGCGGCCTGTCCCGCCTCGCCCGACACCTCCTCGCCCGGCCCTGCCCACAGCGCGAGTCCGATCGCCACTCCCACGGCCAACACACCCACGCCGAGTCCACCCACGACCTTCAAACCCGGGCCGCCCACGACCTTCAAACCTGGGCCACCCCCTCCGGTCTCCGGCTCCACCACGGTCGGTGCGTCGTCTGGCTCGACCGAGACCGACGCGGGCGAGCCGGCAGCCAACGAGTCGGAGACCCGCTCCCAGACCCGGTCTCGGCCCGGTGCGGCGCCCTTGGACTCGGCGCAGATCAGGGCCTCGAGATCGTGTGGGGTCGTCATGGCTGGTCCCTCCGACGCATCGCCTGGGTCATCAATTGCCTCGCGCTGCGCAGGCGCGAGTAGACCGTGTTGAGTTTGACGCCGAGGCGAGCGGCGATCTCCGGTGCGCTGCAGCCCTCGAGGTCCGCGAGGATGAACACCACCCGACGCGGGTCGTCGAGCTCATCGAGCAGGGCGTAGAGCAGCCGGGAGGCGTCGACACGGGCGTAGCCTCCGCTCTGGCTCGCCCGCCCCTCCACCTGGGTGTGGACCTCGTAGGCCTGCTCTCGACGTTCCCGGCGGCTCTGGGCCCGGCGCAGGTTCGCCACCACCCTGGTGGTGATAGCGAACAGCCAGGTCCGGAGCTCGGCCTCGGCCCGAAACTCGAGCAGCCGACGTCCAACCACCAAAAATACATCGTGAGCCACATCCTCGGCCTGGCTCTCCGGGATCCCGAGTCGGCGTGCCGTCTTCCAGACATAGTCGTAGTGGGCCCGGTAGACCGCTTCAAAGCTCGGAAGAGCGTGTTTGGCGCTGGCGTTCACGGTGGCTCGGGCTCGGACGCGAGCCTGGGGGACCGCACGGTTGGTGTCCACAGCCGGCGCGATCCGTCGAGTCCGGCAGATTATCTCGCAGTCGGCTCGTCGACCGACCCCATCAGCCCGTCAGGCCCATCAGCCCCGTCAGCCCCATCAGCCCCGATCGCCGAAACGCAGCTCCACCCCCAGGGCCACGCTCACCGCGCCCCAGGTCGTGCGGTGCAGCGACACATCCCCGTCGACGGTGAACGCGGGCCGCAGCAGGTTGGCCTGCCCCTCCACGCTGGCCACCAGGGCCAGCACCGAGCGCCCCGGCCACCGCCGCAGCGCCGGCACATAAGCCAGGCCGACCCCCACCCCCACCGCGGCCCACAGGGCGCCCCGGGCCCGGCTGTCGTCGAGCCCAAAGGGCCGCGCCCGCATCGAGCCGAGCTCGACACCCGCGCACAGCGGAATCTCCAGGGACGCCCGCGGATGCCACACCGGACAGCCCCGCAGGCCCCCGCTCCACAACGAGACACTCGCCCCGGCCTCCGCCCCCTCGCCGACGAGCGCCCGCGGCCCGGACAAAGCGCGCGCGCGTGTCTCGAGTCGCCAGCGCTCCCAACCCACGATCCCGACCAGAGAGACCCCGAAATCGCCCCTCGGCATGAGGCCCCAACCTGCGACCCCGTCCAGTCGCAGACCGCCGAAGGGACGCCTCCGATCGTCCGGGCTCGGCCCCGATTCCGGCTCCGGCTCCGGTCTCGGTCTCGGTTCCGGTTTGGGTTCTGGCTCCGGGTTGGGTTCCGGCTCCGGCCTCGGCTCGCCGAGGCCCGGATCGATTGCGAGCGCGACCACCAGGCTCGTGAACTCGGCCAGCTCGGCGCAGGTCTCCGCGATCAGCGAGCGCTGACGCGTCCCCTCTGGCGTGACCGTATACAGGCGCAGATCCCAGTCCTCCCCTTCCCGCCGGACCCGGGCGATCGCCGACACCCGGCGGGCCTCGACGTCGACGAGCTGCTCACCCAGCATGCCCTCGACCTGGGTCCGAACGTCCTCCTCTGCGGGGCACCCCTCTGGCGCGTCCCAAATAAACTCGACCAGGTCTGCGCCCGGCTCGGGGCTCGCCGCCCCGACTTCCACGCCACACAGGGAACTCGCCCCCACGAGCGCAAGCCCGAACACAGACCCCCGGGCACCATAGGCAGGACGGCGCAGGCGACGGAGGGCTCGGGCGCGGAGGCCCGCGCGGGTGCAGGTCGAGGTCATCTCGGGCGAACTCGACGCTATACCGCAGCGCGCTCGCAGCTCCGAATCCCACCACCACACTCGCCGACACGCCCATCCTGGTGCCAGTCCCTGGGGTACCATCCCCTGTGTCCGCCTCCCGGATGACCCCACCGCGAGCACCGAGAGCGTGGCTGAGCGCCGTGAGCATCAGCCTCGCTCTCGGAGGCTGCGCCGCCGAGCTCGGTCAGCGCGTGCCCGCGCGCGAAGGCCCGGCCACAGCCATCTCTCTCCCCGGCACCGCAGGGATCTCGCACCGGGTCCTCCCCCCTGAGGACAGCGATCGAGATGTCGACCCTGTTCGTCCTCGCGATCACCGTCGGGCCCGCCGAGGTCCCAGCAACGCCCGCTTCATCGCTGCCCACCTCGGGACCGGTGTCGCAGGCACGCTCATCGTCCAATCCGCGATCTACGCTCTGACCAATCACATCGGTCATTCGGGGCGCGGCCTCAGCCCGGTCATCGGTGCCCTGGTCGTCGGCGCCTTCGCCCCCCCGATCTTGAACTACGCCCTGCAGTGGGCCGTGGGCAACGCGATCGCTCCCCGCCGCGATCGCTTCTGGCCCGGTTTCCTGGTCCGTCAGGTCGCCCACCTCGGGATCTTCGCGGGTGCCCTCCTCGGGGGGGCCGACTTCAACAACCCCGCCCACATGACCGCCATCGTATTTGGGGAGGCCCTGGCCAACAGCGGCCTGGCGACCATGACCGCCGAGCTCACCCGCCGCCCCCAATCCAGCCTCGGCGCGACGGGTTTCCTCGCGCCCCCGAACAACTTTGGTCCCGGGACCAACCCCCGCCCCCGCCGCCTCTCCTTCGACATCATCGTCCCCGTCTTGGAGTTCGAGTTTTGAACCGCCGAATCCACACCCCACGTTTCGCCCGCGATCCCATGGGTCGTCGCTTCGGCGCGAGCACCTGCCTCCTCATCTTCGCCGCCGCCTTGACCCTCGCACCGGTCCTCGAAGCCCGGGCGATCTGCCGCGAAGACGCGACCTGGCCCGAGCCGGACTGGGCCGAGGCTCCGCTCCCGCAGAGCCCGGCCATGGCTGCCTTCGAGGACTACGTGTTCACCCTCGAGGGCAGCGACGAAGAGCGCCTGGGCGCGCGCACCGACGGCGTCGTCATCGTTCACCGGGGCCGCATCATCTACGAGCGCTACGCTCGCGGCTACGCTCGACACAACCGCCACCTGACCTGGTCGGTGAGCAAGAGCATCCACAACGCTCTGCTCGGGATCGCCGTGGGCCGGGGCGACATCGGGGTCGAAGACTCGGTCTGCGACTACTACCCGATCGCCGAGGACGCCTGCGACATGAGCGTCGACGACCTCCTGAGCTTCGGCTCGGGCTACGACTGGAACGAGGGCTACGAGGACGAGCCCTACTACCTGTCCTCGGTCATCGCCATGCTCTACGGCGTCGGCTCGCGCGACATGGCGGCCTTCGTCGCCGGCCACGAGCTCGCCTACGAGCCGGGCACGGTCTACCGCTACAGCTCCGGCGACTCGGTGTTGCTCTCAGCCGTACTCGAGGCCGCCCTGCCGGCCGCACTCAGGATCAGCCACCCCTGGGAGTTCCTCTTCGATCCCATCGGCATGGACAGCGCCATCTTCGAGCGCGACCGGGCCGGGACCTTCGTGGGCTCCTCCTATCTCTACGCGACCCCGCGCGACATGGCTCGCTTCGGGCACCTGTTCTTGGAGGACGGGTGCTGGGACGGAGAGCAGCTCCTGCCCGAGGGCTGGGTCGACACCAGCGTCGAGCCCAACCCGGTATTTTTGTCCGAGCGCTCCTTCGAGTGGGCCCGAGACGACGACGCCTCCGCCGGCCGACACTGGTGGATCAACGCCCCGATCCCCGATCTCGCGATCGACAGCCGCTGGCCCAGCGCCCCCCCCGACACCTACGCCGCGCTCGGGCACTGGGGCCAGACCATCTTCGTGATCCCCTCGCGAGAGCTCGTGATCGTGCGGACCGCAGACGACCGCGCCCTCGGGGGCTTCGACAAGGACCGCTACCTCGGGCTCGCCCTCGACCTGGCCACAGAGGACTCGCCGTGATGCGCCCTCTATTGGACATCTCGAGAGCGCAGCTCGCCCGGGCGGCTCGAGCCCGGCTCGCCACATGTCTGCTGACTTTGTCTGGGCTCGGGCTCGGGCTCGGGCTTGGATTCGGGCTCACCGGGTGTGCCGAGCCCGAGGGTTACGACAACAACGACGCCGAGCTCGCGGTCCGCCAAAAGGCCAAAGAGATGTGCTCGTGCCTGTTCGTCATGGAGCTCTCCGAGCAGCAGTGCAGTGCGTGGACCCGGGTGACCCCCAACGTCGCCAGCGCGACCTTCGACCGGAAGACCAAGCGGGTCCACGCGACCGCGCTCGGGTTCTGGAGCGCGAGCGCCCACTTCGAAGGCCGGACCGGCTGCGTGCTCGACGACTGAGCGCCGCTCTCCCTGTCGTGTCCGGAAACGTCGTGTCCGGAAACGTGTCCTGGCCCAGGAGCCCGCCAGGACTCCTTATAGGGGCATGAACCAACCGAGTTTCTCTGCTCTGACCTACAACGTCCTCGCCCAGGCCTACGTCAAACCATCCCGCTACCGGGACGTCGCGCCGGCAGCCCTCGAGGCCACCGCCCGCCGGGCCCTGCTCCTGCGCCGCATCACCGCCATCGACGCCGACATCCTGTGTCTGCAAGAGGTCGAGCCGGCCGTGTTCGAGGCCGTCGGTACCGCCCTGCCGAACCACGGCGGTGTGTTCGAGCAAAAGCGCGGGCGCCCCGAGGGCTCGGCCACGTTTTTTCGGCGCGAGCGCTTCACCCTCGAGCACAGCGCCAGCCTCCACTACGCGGCCTGCGAACCGGGCTACGACCATCTCGCCCTGGTGACCTCGCTGCGGGACCAGAGCCGGCCCTCGAGCACGCTCGCGGTCGCCAATACCCACCTGCGCTGGCAGTCCGAGCGCACGGCGGCCTCCTCCCACCTCGGCGCCCTCCAGCTCACTGAGCTGCTGACCTATCTCGGAGGCCGCTACGCCGACCAGACCTGGCTGATCGCCGGTGACCTCAACGCCATCTCCCAGAGCCCCGTGCTCGAACATGCCCAGCGCGCGGGCCTGGTCCTCTCTGCCCGCTCGCTCCGACCCTGGGACACCGCTCTGATCAACGGGCGACGCCGCAAGCTCGACTACCTCCTGCACCGACCCGGCACCCTCGAGCCCACGCCGCGCTCCCTGCCCGGGCTCAGCCCTGACACCCCCATCCCCTCCCTGCGTGAGCCCTCGGACCACCTCCCCCTCCAGGTAGACTTCTCCTGGTGCTGACCTCTCCGCTCTCGTTCACCTGGGCCGACCTGGTCGACACCCTGGTCGCCGAGCGGGGCAGCCTCGCCGAGCTCGTCCGCGCCCTCTACGAGGTCCACCCCGGCGAGCTCCCCCCGGACCCCCTGACCGTCGAGCGCGGCCTCCGTCGACTGCGCTCCCGCGAGGTCCGAAGCGGCGACAAATACGGCCGCATGCTGGTCCGAAACTTTGGTCTCCCGCTCCCGATCCAGACCTGGGCCCGGGAGCTCGGCCAGTACCACAGCCGCCTCAGCGAGCTCTCCCTGACCCTGCGCCGCGATCAGCTGAGACTGTGGGATCGACCCCCGGTCAGCGAGTCCGCCGAGGCTGCGTGGATCCACATCGCCCTCGCCAGCCTCGCCCACGCCGATGCAGACACCGACGCCCTGGCCCGCCGCCTCGAGCTTGCCGCCTTGGGGGTCGGGCGAGCGGGGATCGCTGCTCGACTCGAACTCGATCTGTTTCGGGCTCGGCTGGCCACCGACGCCGGCGACCTCGAGCTCGCCGAGCGCAGGCTCGCGGCGGTGGCGACCTGCCTGAGCCCCGAGCCCGAGCCTGCCGAGTTCGAGTCTGGACCTGCCGAGTCCGGACCTGGGGACCTCGGGACCTACGACCGCGCCTGCCTCGACGCCCGCCGCCTCGACCAGCTCGCCTACCTGCGCGCCCGGGGCTGGCGCGGACATCCGGACCGACTCACCGCAGCCGAGCGTGTGTACCGAGAGATCCCCGCCCGCGGTCCGGCCTTCGTCGTGTTTCGCCGGCACCAGGGCCTGGCGTGGTGCCTGTGGCGGCGGGGAGAGCCCCCACAGCTCGCCCAGCGCCACGTCGAGCTCGCCGCCCAAGCTGCGGGAGACGGCGGGTTTCTGCACCTGCGGCGCCTGGCGCTTCGACTGCATGCGCGGATCGTGGGCCCCGGGGAGGTCGCCGAGGAGCTCGAGCGCCGGGCAGGGGAGATTCTCCGCTCGCTCGAGGGCGGCCTGGACCGCTGAACAGTCCCTCTTCCAGCGGGTTTCCCACTTGCGCGCGCAGACATCTACCGAGCGAGCAACGCTGTGCAAACGAGCTCGTCATAGAGCCCTCCCCCTGAAGCTCGCTCGACAAACCCGATCATATTGAAGTCATCGAACAAGGTACGGTTTGGGAGTCGTGTCGGCGCTCTCATCCGGGTCAGGCTCTTGCGCTTCGTACCGGAGCAGGGACTCTACAAAGCGACGACGATTCTGGACGAGTAGAGTTTGCGAATCCCCCCCGCTACCACCCTCTCCGACCATGCGCTAAATGCGCAAGCGTCAGTTACAACTCAGTCTGGAGCATCACGGTACGAGTGACGAGAATGGAGGATGGGCGGTTCCACCTGCTACACTGCCCACCAGTGAGGCAGAGCAATGCGGGTGGACAATCAGATCCGACTGGACGGACATGAAAACAATCCTCAAACGACTCACAGACAACTTGAACGACAGCGTCCACGGCAAGGCACTCTGCCGTAGTGTAGAGACTCCACGGCGGGAGCTCGGCCCCCATGACGACCGAGACCGAATAGTAGAATTTCTATTCGAAAATTATAGGCTCTTTGCCTCACCCACAAACCTGAACAAAATCACGCGCGAGATTGGGGAATTTGTCGCATACGAGCTTCTCATCGGTCCCATCTGGGCCCGGGAACAAGCGGACAAACCCGAGGCAAAACGTCTTGCCTACCAGTTCACCTCAGGGTTTGGTGATAGCGCCAATTTCTACTCGACATATTCATACGAGACAGACTCGACGAGGGGCACATACTCTGCAACGGGAACCTCGGTACTCGACACGGGTTTCGACATGGGCCTCTTCGCAGTCGACACTGAGCGCATCGGCATACTCTGGCTCGGCGACGAAGACTAGGAAATCTGATGACCCAAGAACCCCCGACTCGAGCACTGACGGCTGGCCACAGATGCCACACCCCATATTTAGGAGAGCCCGGAAAACAGTGGACATTCACGATCGCCCTCTTCGCCCTCGTAGTACTCGCATCTGAAGTCACATCATACGCCTCCCCCTCGAAGCACATACACCCAGTCGCACTCGAGGCCGCGATCATCCCTTTCGCATCCATCCTTCTGCTTAGCTTCAACTCTCGGGCGAGCCTATTTTTACAGGCTTCCGCGCTGTGGGTTGCGTCAGTCGCCTTTGCTGCGTTTTGGCTCAGGAATGGATTTCACCCCATGGCCTACGATTTTTATGGATGCCCACCACTCATCGCTTCTCTGTCGGGTGGCATTTCATTTGGAGCTTACGCTCTAGTACTGAAATACAGCCCCCTGAGAAAACAACAAACAACAACAGTAGCCGGACCCAGAACAACAACGGTAGCCGAACCCGGGATCGTCTCGGAAGTGAACCCAAAAACGTGAACCCAAAAACGGTCCAGGGGTCCTTCCCGGGGAGAGACCTGTTTTGTTCTTGGGGTCCGGATTCTTGTTCAGACCCGAAGCAGCGGGTCCTCGCCGCCGAACCACGCCGAGGCCACACGCACTGCGTTGGTCGCCGCCCCCAACCGAAGATTATCCGCGGCCACGGTCAGGCACCAGCGGGTCCGCCTGCCCTCGCCGTCCGGCCCCCCTCGCCCATCCGGGCGCAGCCTCCCGACCAGCGCCGAGTCCCGATCGTGGACCGTCGCCAGGGCGCTCAGCCCCTCCCCTGCCGCCCCCGGGATCACACACACAAAGGGCGCCCTCGCCCAGACCTCGAGGATCTCCGCCTCACTCGCGCCGGTCTCGAGCTCCACCCACAGGTTCTCGTAGTGGCCCACCGCCACGGGCACCCGGCAGCACTGGGCCGAGATCGCAAACTCGGGCAGCTCGAGGATCTTGCGGCTCTCATCGACCAGCTTGCGCTCTTCAGAAGAGAAGCCCGAGTCGTCGGTCTTGGCGCTGTGGGCCACGGTGTTGCCCGGGTAGGCCGCCACGTCCAAGCTGGCGCCGAACAGGGCCCCGGCGTCGCTTTGGCCGGCCTCGCGCATGGCCTCGAAGCCGACGGCGGTCTCGGCCACAAAGCGCCGCAGCGTGCCCGCCCCCGCCCCCGAGATCGCCTGGTAACTGCTCACAGTCACCTCTCCAAGCCCGAAGCGCGCGCGCAGGGGCTCGAGGGCCAAGGTCATGGGGATCGTGGTGCAGTTGGGGTTGGCGACGAGTTTGGCGGCCTCGTCGACACGCCGGTGGTTGACCCCGCCGACCACCAAAGGCACGTCCGGGTCCATACGAAAGCTGTTGCTCTTGTCGATCACCCGGTATCCGAGCTCGACCAAGCGCGGGCAGTAGCGGGCGCTGAACTCGTCGTCCAAGGCCACGAAGGCCAGGTCGCCCCTCGCCGCGTCGGCCCGCTCGAGACGGTCGGCGGCGAGGACCTCGAGCGGACCCTCGTGAGCTGCGTGGATCATGCTTTGATCGCGGCTGGCGTAGAGAGCCAGCTCGGCCCCGGGCCAGGCGCGGGCGATGAGCGTGAGCAGTTCACGGCCGACGAGGCCGGTGGCGCCGAGGATGCAGATGCGCATGGCGAGAGCGTAGTCGACGGGGAGACCGCAGACACCTGCGTCGCCGGGACGACACGCCACAGACGACCGTGATTCCCAAGCTGTCCCGTCGACTCGTCGCCCTCTCGTCTCCCTCTCTCCTTCCGAGTGCGCCCACCCCGGCTCGCAACCGGAGCGATCTCCGAGCGAGCAGGCTCACGGCTCCGCCCGCGGCCCGACCTGGGCGCACTCGGATCGCGCCGCGCGAATCTCGAGCCGCCCGCAGAGGCACCCGGCCACCACCCACGTGGGTCTGGCGCGGGTCCCTTCGAGAGCCCGTTCACAGCCCGCCCCGAGCGCGACGCCGCGGCCTGCGTGAGCCGGGGCTCCGCCCGTGTTAGCAAGCGCCATGTCGTCCGCCCCCCGAGCCCAACGGACCCCCCGCAGCCTCGAGCCCGCCGTCGCCGAGTTGGTCGTCAAGACCATCAAGGGCCTGTCGATGGACAGCGTGCAGCGAGCCAATTCGGGGCACCCGGGCATGCCCATGGGCTGCGCCGATCTGGCGACGGTGCTGTGGTCCTCGTTCTTGGTCCACGACCCGACCGACCCGACCTGGTTCGACCGCGACCGCTTCGTGCTCTCGGCCGGGCACGGCTCGATGCTGCTCTACTCGCTCCTCCACCTGAGCGGCTACGACCTGTCCCTCGACGAGATCAAGAACTTCCGCCAGTGGGGCTCGAAGACCGCCGGGCACCCCGAGTACGGCCACACCCCGGGCGTCGACATCACCACGGGACCGCTCGGTTCGGGTTTCGCCTCGGGCGTGGGCATGGCGCTCGCGGAGCGCTTCTTGGCCCAGCGCTTCAACCAGCCGGGGCACACGATCATCGACCACCTGACCTACGCGATCGTCAGCGACGGCGACCTCATGGAGGGCATCGCCTCGGAGGCCGCGAGCTTGGCCGGGCACCTGGGCCTGGGCAAGCTGGTCTACCTCTACGACGACAACGAGATCTCCATCGACGGCGGCACGGACATCAGCTTCAGCGAGAACGTGGCGGCGCGCTTCGAGGCCTACGGCTGGCACGTGCAGCGGGTCGACGGCCACGACCGAGTGGCGATCGCCGCGGCCATCGAGGCTGGGCGGGCCGAGTCCGACAAACCGAGCTTGATCTGCTGTCGCACGGTCATCGGCCAGGGCGCACCGACCAAGGCCGGGACCTCCGGCTGCCACGGCGCGCCCCTGGGCGCCGAAGAGATCGCCGCGACCAAGGCCGGCATGGGCTGGCCCAGCGAGCCCTTCCACATCCCCACCGAGGTCTCCACCGCACTCGCGGCCCAGCGCGAGGTCCTCGCCCAGGCCCACGCGGACTGGCGCGCGGCCATGGACGCCTACACCGCCGCCCACCCGGACCTCGCCACCGAGCTGCGTGGGCTGATCGCGGGCGAGCTCCCGGCGTCGACCTTCGCGGGCCTCGACGCCGTGCTCGAGAGTTTCGAGGTCGGCGCCTCGATCGCCTCGCGCAAGGCCGGCCACCGGGTGCTCTCGGCCCTGACCGCGGGCCACCCCACCTTGCTCGGCGGATCGGCCGACCTCGCCGGCAGCAACGGCGTGAAGCTCCCGGACACCCCCGGCCAGAGCAAGGCCCACCCCGAGGGCCGGAACATCCACTTTGGCGTGCGCGAGCACGGCATGGCCGCGATCTGCAATGGCATGGCCCTCCACGGCGGTGTGCGGGTGTTCGATGCGACCTTCCTCGTATTCTCCGACTTCATGCGCGGCGCCGTCCGGCTCTCGGCGCTCATGGGCCTGCCCGTGATCCACGTGTTCACCCACGACAGCTTCTGGCTCGGCGAGGACGGACCCACACACCAGCCCATCGAGCACGCCATGAGCCTGCGCCTGATCCCCAACTTGCACGTGTTCCGACCTGGCGACGCACGCGAGACCCTGGGCGCGTGGCGCCACGCCATGCTGCGCACCGACGGACCCACGGCCCTGCTCCTGACCCGCCAGGGCCTGCCCACGCGGGCGCAGACCTGCCCCGACAAGACCGCCCGCGGGGCCTACGTGATCACCGAGGGCGCCGCCGATGTCGGCGAGCTCGACGGCATCTTCATTGCCACCGGCTCGGAGCTCACGCTGGCCTGCGACGCCGCCGCGCAGCTCAACGCCGCGGGCAAGCGGATCCGCGTGGTGTCCATGCCCTGCTGGGAGGCGTTCGCCGAACAGGACGCCGAGTACCGCGAATCGGTGCTCCCCCACGCCGTCGGCCGCGAGCGCCGTCTGGCCCTCGAGGCCGGCGTCCGCCTCGGGTGGGAGCGCTTCGCCGACCACATCGTGGGCATCGATCACTTCGGGGCTTCGGCGCCCGCGGAGATCCTGGCCACGAAGTTCGGATTCACGACCGAGGCCGTGCTCGAGCGCTGGGCCCAGGTCGCAGGCTGATCTCGCCCTGATCTCGCCCACCGGGCCACATGAACCATGGCCACACGGCCTCGCCGACCACGCGCAATTTGCGCGGGACGTCTGGTTCGGGATCCGACCCTCGCACTCCGCTGAGGTCAGGACCTCGCTCGCCAGCCGCACCCATGCCGCGAGTGACGTTCACAGCCCAGAGCACCGCAGCGTCCTCCGCAAAGCGCAGTGTGCAGCATCACGTCACACGGGGCCTGATCTACTTTGGGATTCGCCCTGCTGTGGCATCCTCCGCGCGCGTCTGCGGGGCCCAGGCCCCGCGATTTTTCGTACCAAGACCTCGCTCAGGCGACCCAAGCCATGGACCTCGACAAAGTTCGCAATATCGGAATCTCCGCCCACATCGACTCGGGCAAGACCACGCTCACCGAGCGGATCTTGTTCTACACGGGTCGCATCCACAAAATCGAGGAGGTCAAGGGCAAGTCGGGCATCGGCGCGACCATGGACTCGATGGAGCTCGAGCGTGAACGCGGCATCACCATCCAGTCGGCCGCGACCGCGGTCCAGTGGAAAGAGTACGACGTCAACATCATCGACACCCCCGGCCACGTCG
The DNA here is from genome assembly GCA_964451725.1 of uncultured Nannocystaceae bacterium. Lineage (GTDB taxonomy): Bacteria > Myxococcota_A > Polyangia > Nannocystales > Nannocystaceae > Plesiocystis. The sequence continues at coordinate 67,876 of CAYVJQ010000008.1, forward strand.
ACTTCACGGTCGAGGTCGAGCGCGCCCTGAGTGTGCTCGACGGCGCCATCTTGGTGCTCTGCGCGGTCTCGGGCGTCCAGTCCCAGTCGATCACCGTCGACCGGCAGATGCGGCGCTACAACGTCCCCCGCCTGGCCTTCATCAACAAGATGGACCGCTCGGGCGCCGACGCCGTCAACGTCACCAAACAGCTGCGCGAGAAGCTGCACCACAACGCCGTCATGGTGGTCTACCCGATCGGGAGCGAGGAGCGGCACGTGGGCGTGGTCGACCTCCGCACCCGCAGGGCCATCTACTTCGACGGCGAACACGGTGAGGACCTCCGCTACGAGGACTGCCCCGAGAACCTCAAAGAAGAGGTCGAGGAGTACCGCGCCAAGCTCGTCGAGGCGCTCGGCGACTTCGACGACGCGATCATGGAGAAATTCCTCAACGAGGAAGAGGTCTCCGCCGAGGAGATGGAGCCGGTCATCCGCAAGGCGACCATCTCCCTGGCCCTGACCCCCGTGTTCTGTGGCTCGGCCTACAAGAACAAGGGCGTCCAGGTGCTCCTGGACGCGGTCATGTCCTACCTCCCCAACCCGACCGAGATCACCAACCAGGCCTTCGACCTCGACGCCGACGAGGTCAAGATCGACCTCGTCAGTGACCCGGACCTGCCCCTGGTCGCCCTCGCCTTCAAGCTCGAGGACGGCAAGTACGGTCAGCTGACCTACAGCCGGATCTACCAGGGCACGATGACCAAGGGCGAGTTCATCTACAACCAAAAGACCGGCAAGAAGCACAAGCTCGGTCGCCTGGTTCGCATGCACTCGGACAAGATGGCGGACATCGACTCGGCCACGGCCGGCGACATCGTCGCCATGTTCGGGATCGACTGCTCCTCGGGTGACACTTTCACCGATGGCAAGATCCGCTACTCGATGCAGTCGATGCACGTGCCCGAGCCGGTCATCAGCTACGCGCTCGAGCCCACGGACAAGGGCGCCAGCACCAACTTCTCCAAGGCCCTCAACCGCTTCTCCAAGGAGGACCCCACCTTCCGCGTCCACCGCGACGAGGAGTCGGCCGAGACCATCATCTCGGGCATGGGCGAGCTGCACCTCGAGGTCTACATCGAGCGCATGCGCCGGGAGTACAAGGTCGAGACCATCGTCGGTGAGCCGCAGGTCGCCTACCGCGAGACCATCTCCCGGCCCGTCTCCTACAACTACACCCACAAGAAGCAGACCGGTGGCTCGGGTCAGTACGCCCGCATCGCCGGCGAGATGCGCCCCATCGACAAGGACTCCGAGGGCGACCCCGAGTACCGCTTCATCAACAAGATCTCCGGCGGCTCCATCCCGCGCGAGTACATCCCCTCGTGTGACAAGGGCTTCCGCGACTCCATGACCAAGGGCATCCTCATCGAGGCCCCCGTCGTCGGCGTCGAGATGTTGATCAGCGATGGTGCGGCCCACGCGGTCGACTCCAGCGACATGGCCTTCCAGATCGCCGGCCGGGCCGCGTTCAAGGAAGCCATGGGTCGGGCCAAGCCGGTCATCATGGAGCCCATCATGAAGGTCCAGGTCGAGGGCCCCGAGGAGTTCCAAGGCGGCATGCAGACCACCTTGATCCGTCGTCGCGGCACCATCGTCGGCTCCGAGAGCCACCACGGCAACACGGTCATCGACGCCCACGTCCCCCTCTCCGCCATGTTCGGCTACTCCACCGAGCTCCGCTCCGCCACCCAGGGCAAGGCCGAGTTCACCATGGAGTTCGCCCACTACGACAAGGTCCCCAACAGCATCCAAGAGGAGCTGATGAAGACCCACGCCGAGAAGAAGAGGAAAAAGAAGTAGGCCCCGCCGACTTCGACGACGGCGACAATAAGAATGCCCCCGAGTTTCGGGGGCATTTTTGTTGGTTAGCGACGGCTCGCTCAGGTCTTGGCGATGCGCTTTTGCGGGCGCAGAGCGACGAGCACCCGCTCGTCGCCCGGGGGCAAGCGCAGGGCCTCGAAGTCCTCGGCGGGCATGGTCACGCGCCGCGGGGGCTGAGCATGGGCCGGCTGCCCCGCCCCGGGCAGCGCCCAGTCGCCGGCGCCCTCCCGGGCCCAGGTCTCGGGCTTGGCCAGATCGAGCTCGGCCTCCGAGAGGTCCTCATGTAGGAGGGTCCAGACCGCACGAAAGTAGGGGTAGTCCTCGGGCTCGTGGGCCTGACGTACACGCGCGACGATGCCCGCGACCGCATCTTCGCCGACCTCTCCCGGAGCCCCGCGACACCACTGGGCCTCGCTGACCAGACTGATGTCGTCGGTGACCGCCTCCCAGTGGGGTCCTCCGTCGAAGGGGTCGACCTTGCCCGAGTCGCTGAACCCGATGCTCTGAATCAGGCGCTGCGCACCCACGGTCTCGCGGCCGACCTGGCCGATGATCTCCTGGACCTCCATGGGCAGCAAGCAGGCGTGGACGGGCGACTGGGGGAACAGGCGCCAGATGAACTCCTTGTCCTCGCCGCTGAGGCGATCGGCCTCGGCGTAGCTCAAGTTGGTGAAGCGCCTGCCCAGCGCATCCCACAGCCGCGAGTGCGCTCGACCTTGGGGTCCACGCTCGAGCGGCGGCAGGAGCTCGGCCAGGATCGAGTCTCGAAACCGGGATCGGAACGCGGCGATATACAAAAATCGCCCCAGCGAGAGCAGACGCCCGAGCTTGCGGGGGTGTTTGCGCTGATCGGGATGCAGGACCAGACCGCCGATCTCGGTCGGACCTTGGTAGGTCAGGCCCAGCTGCAACATCTTGTGGACCATGTGGACCTCCCGGCGCTCCTCGGCCAGGGCGATCTCGGCGTAGCGCTCCTCCTCCACCACCCGGAAGAACACGTGTGGCTCGCGGCGGGTCCCGTGCTGCGCGTGGATCATGGAGGTGCCCACGACCTCCCCGCCCTCGCCCTCGAGCACAAACAAAAACCGGCGCTCGGGGTCGAAGCTCTCGGGGTGCTCCCCGCCCGCAAACGATTCGCGCGCGCGTGCGATCAGGTCGTGGATGAAGGCCCGGTCAGGGGGCAGGTTGACCGTGTCGAGGTGACGCGCGAGCTCCAAGATCGCGTCTTCATCTCGGGGCAGCGCGTCGCGGAACACAAAGGCACCCATTAGCCGGGGACCATAACAACCCCATGGCCGAGGACCATAACGACAAAGAGCGGGCCGCTTTCGCGCCCCGCTCTCGCCGTGGTTCTGTCCCCCTCGCTCAGAACGGGATGTCGTCGTCGCCGGGGCCGACCGGCGAGTAGTCACCGGGGTCGTAGGGAGCAGGACCGCCGCCGCCACTGTTCCCGCCGCCGCCACTGTTCCCGCCGCCGCCACTGTTCCCGCCGCCGCCACCGTTCCCGCCGTCGTAGCCACCTCCGCCGCCGCCACCGTTCCCGCCGTCGTAGCCACCGCCGCCGCCTCGGTTGCCACCATCGTGGCCTCCGCCTCCGCCGCTGTAGCCACCTCCGCCTCCGCCTCCGCCTCCTCCGTAGTTGCCACCTCCGCCGCCTCCGCCTCCGCCTCCGCCTCCTTCACCACGGCCGCCGAGGAACTGGACGACGTCTGCGACGATCTCGGTGGAGTAGCGCTTGATGCCGTCCTTGTCGTCGTAGCTCGAGGTCCGCAGTCGGCCCTCGACGTAGCACTGGCGACCCTTGGACAGGAAGTTGTTGCAGTGCTCGGCCGACTGGCCCCACACGGTGACGCGATGCCACTCGGTCTCTTCGACCATCTCGTTGCTCTGCTTGTTGCGCCAGCGGCGAGTGGTTGCGATCGAGAGCTTGGCGACCGCCGTGCCCCCTTGGGTGTAGCGCAGCTCAGGGTCGCGACCGAGGTTCCCAACGAGAATGACTTTGTTGATTCCAGCCATGATGGCCTCCTTGTTCCGGGCCGCCCCCAAACGGGGGCGGAGGCCGCCCCATGTAGGGGCGGGAAGATTGCGAATGGTCGGGGTTGAGGTTGAAGTTGGCAAGCACAGACCGCCCCGACCTTTCGGTATCGCGCCGCCGCTTGGGTGTCGGCCCCCGCCGGCATCTCTTGCACCGCTCGCTCGCGGCGGCCACGCGCCGGCCCTGATTGATCCAGCCGACTTGACCGGGCCGGATCTCGCGGGTCAAGCTGGGCACTGGCTGCCCGAATGCCTGATCTCTCCATCGTCTTGTGTCTGCGCGACGACGAGGCCCACCTGCCCAGCATGGCCCGGTCCGCGCGCGCCGTGACCGAGACCCTGGCCGCCGAGCTGTCGGCTGGGGACTGGCGGGACAGGACCCGACCACAGCACACCCAGACGCGTGAGGAAGCTTCACAAGCGCGAGATCCCGGCTTCGGGTTCGAACTCTTGGCCCTCGACGAGGGTTCACGGGACAACACCCTGAGCGTCCTGAGCATCCTCCACGCCAAGGTCCCCGAGCTCCGCTCGATGCAGGAGCTGGCCCGAGGCTCGGCCATCCGGCAGGCCGCCCGGACCGCCACCGGCCGGGTGTGGCTGATCGTAGACGCTCCTTTCGAGCCTGAACACGGGCTGTGGGCCGCACGCCAAGTGTTTTGTGGCGACCCCGCAGCGATCGTCCCCGGCGAGGTCCTCGCCGTCAGCCGCAACGTCGGCCAGGCCGCGCTCGGTTGGCTGTCCGGGGGTCTCGTCAGCGCCCAGCGCGAGGTCCAGCGCATGTTGACCAAACACGGGCAGGGGACCGCCTGGAGCCCCCCCACTCAGCGCCGCATCCGCGACCGGACCCGGCTGTTTGTCCGCGCCCGCATGGGTGGCCTGGGACTCGGCCGCTTCGACCGAAAATAGGGGTTCACGGCCGATCGCGGCCCCGGGTGGGTGTGCTGCACCCACCGGCGATCTATAGTCCGCCGGTGACCTGGGTCCTGGCCATCCTCGCGCTCTCGATCTTGATCATCATCCACGAGTTTGGCCACTTTGCGGCCGCGAAACTCGGGGGTATGCACGTCGATCGCTTCAGCATCATCGGCATCGGGCCGGTGATCCTGCGCCTGTTCACCTGGAAGGGCACCGAGTTCGTCATCAGCGCGATCCCCTTTGGTGCCTACGTCCATATCGTCGGCATGGAGCCCGAGGAGTACGCCATGGACGAGGAGGGCAACCTGCCCGCGCCCCCGCCCGGCTACCGCAACTTCCGAGACAGCCCGCTGTGGGCGCGCTTCTTTGCGATCGCCGGTGGCCCACTGGCCAATTACCTGGCCGCCATGGTCCTGGTGATCGCCGCGACCTCCGCCGTGGGTGTCCAGGAGCCGATCGGTGTGGAGATCGGTGGGTTTGGGATCGGCAGCCCTGCCGCCGCCGCCGGCCTCGAGGTCGGTGACGAGATCATCGCTGTCGACGGTGAAAACGTCCGGGGCCCCGACGCCCAGCTCGCCGTCATGGAGGCAACCAAGGCCAAGCTCGGCTCGACCGTCGAGCTCACCGTCGAGCGCGAGGGCGAAGAGATGACCATCCCTGTCGCCCTCAACGCCGAGGCCCCCGCCATGAACGCCACCTTGGCGATCAAGGGCGACTACGTACCGATCAGCCCGGGCGCAGCCGTGGTCTTGGGGGTCCAGTGGCCCTTCGTCCAGACCAAGCGTCAGCTCGTCGGCTTCGCCCATATGATCACCGGCAAGTCGAAGGGCTCGGTCGGCGGACCCGTGGCCATCGCCAAGGCCATCAAGGCCAGCGCCGAGCAGGGGTGGGTCGACCTGATCATGTTCAGCGCCCTGATCTCCACGGCCCTGGGCATGTTCAACCTGTTCCCGATCCCCGCCCTCGACGGCGGTCGGCTCGTGTTTCTGGGCTACGAGGCCATCGCTCGGCGCCCGCCCAACAAGATGCTGGAAGAGCGGGTCCACACCATCGGCATGATCTTGCTGATGAGCATGATCGGGTTCACCGTGTTCAACGATCTCCGGTCCAAGAATCCACCGGTGTGGCTGGACGTGGCCATGACCTTCGAGGCCGAGGCGATCAAAATCGAGACCGAGGCACCCGCCGACGCTCCGGCCCCCGACACCGACACCGACGCCAACGTCGACACCGACGCTCCGGCCCCCGAAGACTGAGCCGATGGCCCGCCGACGCCGCGCGACGCCGGACGCCGACGACATCCCCCCAGGCTGGACCCCCCGGGCCCGGAACCGAGATCAGCTGCTCGAGATCGTCGAGCGCCTGCCGATGGATCCGGGTGTCTACATCATGCGCGACCGCAAGGGTCGCATCGTCTATGTGGGCAAGGCTCGGCGTCTGCGTCTGCGCGTACGCCAGTACTTCAACGGCCACGACACACGCCAGTTCATCCCCCGTCTGGGCAAGCTCCTCGGCGACATCGAGACGGTCGTCACCTCCAACGACAAGGAGGCGATGCTGCTCGAGAACAACCTCATCAAGCGGCACCAGCCCCGCTTCAACGTCAAACTTCGCGACGACAAGCAGTACCTGGTCCTGCGCCTCGACCCCCACGGCCCCTGGCCCAAGCTCGAGGTCGTCCGCAACATCCGCCAGGACCGGGCCAGCTACTTCGGCCCCTACCACTCGGCGAGCTCGGCCCGACATACCCTGCGCGTGGTCAACCGCCACTTCCAGCTCCGGACCTGCACCGACTTCGTGCTCGAGCATCGCAAGCGGCCCTGCCTCCAATATCAGATCGAGCGCTGCCCGGCCCCCTGCGTCTACGAGGTCGACCCGACGGTCTACGCCGAGCAGGTCCGGGACGTCAGCCTGTTCCTGGGCGGCCGCTACAGCGAGCTCGTCCAGACTCTCGAGGCCCGCATGCAGGGCGCGGCCGAGGCCCTCGAATTCGAGACCGCGGCCCGGGTCCGCGACCAGCTTCGGGCGATCGAGGTCAGCCTCCAGCGCCAGGAGGTCGTCGGCACCGACGAGCTCGACCAGGACGTGGTCGGCATGTACCGGGAGGGCGGCAACGTCGAGTTCGTGGTCTTGCACGTGCGCCGCGGCAAGCTGATCGCCAACCAGCGGTTCTCGGAGAAGGGCATGGAGCTCCCCGACCGAGAGGTATTGGCCAGCTTCTTGGGGGCCTACTACGACGCCGCCCCCCTGATCCCCGACGAGGTCCTCCTGCCCTTCGAGCTCGCCGAGGACGACGCCGAGCCGCTCGCCGCCTGGCTCAGCGAGCGGCGTGGAAGCAAGCGCGTGCCCCTCAAAGTCCCCAAGCGCGGCGGTCGTCGCAAACTCACCATGCTCGCCGAGCGCAACGCCGCGAGCAGCTTCGTCACCCGCCGGAGCAAGCGCGACGACGCCGATGCGGCCCTCGAGCGTCTGCGCGAGCGACTGCGCCTCAGTCGCCTGCCTCGGCGCATCGAGTGTTACGACGTCAGCCACATCCAGGGCAGCGACCCGGTCGCCTCCATGGTCGTATTCAGCGACGGCCAGCCCGACAACGCGGCCTACCGCCACTTCAAGATCAAGGGCATCGACACCGGCCAGGGCCCTGGACTCAGCCAAGACGGGCGTCAAAACGACGACTTCCGATCGATGTACGAGGTCCTCCTGCGCCGGTTTCGGCGGGCCCTCGAGGACGACGATTGGGCCCTCCCCGACCTGATCGTCATCGACGGTGGCAAGGGCCAGCTCGGCCGGGTCATCGCCGCCATGCAGGACATGGGCATCGCCCTCGGCGACGAGGGGGTGGATCTGGTGTCCCTGGCGAAAGAGCGCAGCTTCGCCGTCCCGGCCAGCAAACGCGGCCTGGCCAAGCTCGAGGCTGCCCAGGCTGAAAAAAACCGGGCCAACAAAACTCAGGCGACCGAGGGCCTGCGCAGCAGCGGAGAGGCGCTCGCCGACTACGTGGTCGACACGGCCAGCCAGGCCCAGACCGAGGGTGAGACCAGGCCCGAGCGCGTATTTGTGCCCGGGGCCCGAGACGCCATCCCCCTCGCCCACGGTTCCTCCGAGCTCTACCTCATGACCCGCCTGCGCGACGAGGCCCACCGCTTCGCCATCACCCACCACCGCAAGCGACGAGCCAAGCGCTCACTCGTGTCCGT
>CAYVJQ010000008.1:75983-77367 GCA_964451725.1 uncultured Nannocystaceae bacterium
CGCCTCGATTTTCGTCCAGTCACTGTGCTGATCGGCGCGAATGCCTCTGGCAAGACGAATCTCCTCGAAGCACTGCAGCTGTTCTCGTGGATGGCAGATGGGCGCCAACTCAGCCAGGTCCTGTCTGCCGTACGCGACGAGGACCTCAGCTTGCGGGGCACCCTGCCAGAGCTGACGTGGGAAGGTTCGGAGATCGAGTTCGGCTGTGAAGTCGGTGTCCCCGACTCTGAAGGAAATCTCCGGCTCGAACTCAAACTCGCTCTCGACTTTCCTCTGGGACCGCGTGTCGTCTCCGAGGTCTTACGTGCCTCCGGATCCAAAATTCCGCTCTACGATGCCGAGTTCACGGGATCCGCGCACGGGCTAGACATTCGCTACGACAACTTCGCGCGTGGTGGGAAGAAACCCAAAATCTCCGCCAGCGCCCTGCAGCCGGCATTCACACAGCTGATGACACCGGCCCGGTTTGCGGCGAAACACGGCCATTCTCAGCGGCGCATCCCTCGAGCTTGCACAGTCCTCTCCAAAGCACTGCGTTCCATCCTCGTGCTCGATCCCGCTGCCCGCCGCATGCGTAAATACAGTCACAAGCTGGATCGTGACCTCCGCTCGGATGGGGCAAACATCTCAGCGGTCATGGCTCACCTGTGCGCCACTGGGCGACGCGAGAACATCCTCGAGTTCGTGAGGGCTCTCCCCGAGCAAAACATCGTCGGAGTCGGGTTTATCGAGACCCCGCGCGAGGAGGTCATGCTCAAGCTCCGCGAGACCTTTGGGGGTACAAAACACTGGCGAGAGGCCGCGGTTCTCTCTGACGGAACCCTTCGGGCCCTGGCGATCGCGGCAGCCTTACTCTCGGTCGCCGAGGGTTCGACGGTCGTCATCGAGGAGGTCGACAACGGCATACACGCCGCCCGTGTCGGTCGCATCCTGACCCAGATGCGCAAGGTCGCTCAGGAGCGGGATCTTCGAGTGCTCGTCACGACTCACAACCCCGCGATGCTCGATGCCCTTCCCGACGAAGAGCTGCCCCACGTCATTGCGTGCTACCGCGACCCAACCCGGGGGGATTCACGCCTCGTCGCGCTGGGAGAGATCGAACGCTTCCCTGAGATCGTCGCTCGTGGCTCTCTGGGTCACGTCGTCACTCACGGGGTCCTCGACAAGTTCATCAAGCAAACTCCTGGGGCAAAGCAAGCGGCAAACAAGAGGTGGCTCGCAGCCCTCCGGAGCGCGTCGAAGTGACAAGGGCCATCGTCCTCATCGACTCGTCGGTCTTTCTGGAGATCCTCAATGTCCCAGGCAAAGCCCAGCACCATGTGCAGGTTCTCGCGGAACTCAGCGACTGGATGGAGGAGAACGCGAGTCTAATTTTACCGATGGC
>CAYVJQ010000008.1:77467-80537 GCA_964451725.1 uncultured Nannocystaceae bacterium
TGGGTGAGCACGAGCTGCTTGGCCCCCGACTCCTTGGCGATGCGGGCGGCCTGCTTGGCGGTCAGGTGGCCGTTGTCGTGGGCCTTGTCGGCGTCCATCTCGAGGTAGGTCGACTCGCAGATCAGCATGTCCGCGCCCTGGGCGAGCTCGAAGGCGCCCTTGCACAGGCGCGTGTCCATGACGAAGGCGACCACCTGGCCCGGGCGCCGGACCCCGACCTGCTCGAGGGTCACGGTGTTGCCGTCGACCTCGACCTCGCCCTCGAGTTGGAGCTGCTTGATCACAGGGCCGCGCAGGCCCGCCTCGCGCAGCTTCTCGGGTTGCAGGGTCCAGCCGGCGTCCTCTTCGAGGCGGTAGCCGAAAGTGGGCACGCCGTGGCTGAGCGTGGCGGCGCTCAAGCTCAGGCCCTTGCCGCCCTTGTCCTGGCGCCAGATCACCCCCGGTCCCTCGATGGGGTTGCCGTGGACCTCGGCCCGATCATGGTAGATCGAGGCCCGGCGCAGGCGGTGGTAGTACTTCTCGCCCGAGGCCGGGTAGTAGACGTTGACCGGGTGGGGGCAGCCGTCGAGGGACAGGAGCTGGGAGATCCCAGCCAAGCCCAGACAGTGGTCGCCATGGAAGTGGGTAATGCAGATCTTGGTGATGTCGGTGGACGACACCCCCGTGTGGATCAACTGACGCTGGGTCCCCTCACCGGGATCGAAGAGGAAACCCTCGCCGTCCCAGCGCAGGAGATAGCCGTTGTGGTTGCGGTAGCGGGTGGGCACCTGGCTGGCGGTGCCCAGAACAACGAGCTCACGTAGGGACATGAGGGGCGCGAGCATAGCCGCTGCGTCCAAGCTCGCCAGCAGCAATTTCATGGCCCTTTGATGACCCGGAGATGACCCTGTGAGGGCCCTGGTGGGCCCCTCAGGACTGGACGCGGGCCTTCAGCTCGGTTTCCATGTCCGAGACCGAGCGTCGGTCCGGCTCGGGCTCCCGAGCGCGACCTCCCGATCCGAGACCCACGTGAACCCTCCCAACGACGACCTCACCGCCCTCGCGGGGCTCCTGACCACCACCCGCTTCGGCCGCGTCCACGAGCACCACACATCGATCGGATCGACCAACGACCGAGCCCTGGCGTGGCTGAGCGAGGGTGCGGTGGACGGGGCGCTGGTGAGCGCGGACGCCCAGCTCGCCGGTCGCGGTCGCATGGGCCGACGCTGGTCCTCGCCCCCGGGCCGCGACCTCTATGCGAGCCTGATCTGCCGACCCGGGGTCCCGGCCGCGGACTTCGGCGCCCTCTCGCTCGCGGTCGGCGTGGGCCTGCGCGAGGGCCTGCTCGCCGCCCTCCCCCAGCTCCCCGGCCACCGCCTCGCCCTCAAGTGGCCCAACGACTTGCTCCTCGATGGACTCAAACTCGCGGGCGTCCTGTGTGAGAGTCGCTGGCGTGGGCGCAGCGTCGAGTTGGTGATCGGTTTCGGCGTCAACGTGCACCGCAGCCGCGCGCAGTTCGAACCCAGCTTGAGGGACAGGGCGACCAGCCTCGCGCGGGCACTCCCCGACGCGGCGCTCGGCCGCGCCGAGATCTTGGCTGCGCTCCTCCACGCTCTCGAGCGCGCCCTCGAGACCTTCTTCGAGCGTGGCTTCGCGGCCATCCGCCCGCGCTACGAGCCCCACTGTCTGGTCCTCGGCCGGGCCGTCGAGATCGACGACGGCCGCGGTGGCCCGCGTTTTCAAACCACCGCCTTGGGCCTCGACCACGACGGCGCGCTCCTGGTCCGCGGCCAGGACGGCCAGCCGACCCGGGTCGAGAGCGCCGACGTCTGGCTCGCGCCTCCCTGAGCTGCTATCCCCCACTCGTGCTGATCCGCGATCGCCTGACCCACAAGCGCCCCGTCTTCAGCTTCGAGTTTTTCCCGCCCAAGAACGAAAAGGGTGAGCGTGCCCTGTGGCGCAGTCTCGTGCAGCTCAGCACGCTGCGCCCGGATTTCGTCTCGGTCACCTACGGCGCCGGCGGCAGCACCCGGGCGCGGACCGTCGAGCTCGTCGGTCGGATCAAGCGTGAGCTCGGCATCGAACCCATGGCCCACCTGACCTGTGTGGGCTCGACCCGCGACGAGCTCGCCCGGGTCGTCGAGCGTCTGCTCGAGCAGGGGATCCACAACATCTTGGCCCTGCGCGGCGACCCCCCAAAAGGTCAGGACAGCTTCGTGCACACCGAGGGCGGGTTTCGCTACGCCAGCGAGCTGATCGCCTGGCTGCACGACCGCTGGCCCGAGCTGTGTCTGGGCGCGGCCTGCTACCCGGAGGTCCACCCCGAGGCCAGCAGCCCCGACGACGACCTCCGCCACACCCGGGCCAAGGTCGAGGCCGGGGCCGACTTCCTGATCACCCAGCTGTTCTTCGACAACGCCGCCTACTTCCACTTCCAGGCCCAGGTCCGAGCCGCGGGCATCACGGTCCCGATCCTCCCGGGGATCATGCCGGTCACCAACATCCGACAGATCAAGCGCTTCACCAAGATGTGTGGGGCGAGCATCCCCCCCGTGCTGCTCGAGCACCTCGACGAGATCGCCAGCCAAGAGGCCGGGCCCCACCCCCACGAGGTGTTTTGGACCGGGGTCCGCTACGCCGCCTACCAGTGCCGCGAGCTGCTCGAGCGCCCCGACCCGGGGCCGTTCTCCCGTGCGGCCCCGGGCGTGGCGGGGCTGCATTTTTATACGCTCAACCGCTCTCCCGCGACCCGGGCCCTGTTCGAGATGCTCCAGCTCTCGAGGGTCGCGCTGTAGTCCACCGCGACCCGCACCGGACCCGCCACACCCGCCACACCCGCCTATCGCGGCTGCTCGTCCACAGCTGCGCCCTCGGTCTTCACGGCCGCCTCGGCCTCCGCTGGAGCTGGATCCTGGGCGTCACCCGCCGGCTCGTCGAGAGCACCCTGGTCGAGCATCGGCTGGACGACGAAGAACCACCCCAAGACCACCAACAGAGCGACCACCGGGGTGAGGAAGGGCTTGAGTTTGTCCATATCCATCGTGTTCGACCTCGGCGGCTGTGGGCAGCGCCCGCGAGAGCGTAGCAACTC
>CAYVJQ010000009.1:0-2131 GCA_964451725.1 uncultured Nannocystaceae bacterium
CAGATAGCGATTGTACGATCGACCAGATCGCGGGTCAGATCCTCGAGCTGGTCGCGGCTCAGGTTCTCCTGCAGATGGTGGGTCTCGCCGCTGGCGGTCGTGTACAGGAAGGGCAGATCGATGAGCGTCTCGCGGACCGAGGACAGCTCACAGCGCGCCTTCTCGGCCGCGTCGCGCAGGCGCTGGAGGCTCATGCGATCGTCGCGGACATCGACGCCGCTGCGCTCTTGGAACACCTGGATGAGCCAGTTCATCACCCGGGTGTCGAAGTCCTCACCACCGAGGAAGGTGTCGCCCGCCGTCGAGACGACCTCGAACACCCCCTTACCGATATCGAGCACGGAGACGTCGAAGGTCCCCCCCCCGAGGTCGTAGACCGCCACCCGGCGCTCGAAGTCCTTGCCGAAGCCATAGGCCAAGGCCGCGGCCGTGGGCTCATTGATGATCCGGATGACCTCGAGCCCCGCGACCCGGCCGGCGTCCTTGGTCGCCTGGCGCTGGTTGTCGTTGAAGTAGGCGGGGACCGTGATCACGGCCTTCTCCACCGAGCTCCCCAGGTACTGCTCGGCGACCATCTTGAGCTCCTGGAGCACAAACGCACTGATCTCGGGGACCGAGTAGATTTGCTCTCGCACGACGACGCGGACGTCACCGTGTGGACCCTCTACGACGCTGTAGGGGCAAGAGTCCTGAAACGCGCGCGTGGCGGGCGAGTCCCACTTGCGGCCGATCAGCCGCTTGGCCGCGTAGACGGTGTTGGTCGGATTCGTGACCGCCTGCCGCTTGGCGATGTGGCCGACGAGGCGCTTTCCGCTCTCCGAGATCGCCACCATCGACGGGGTGGTCTTGTAGCCCCCCTTGTTGGGGATAACTGTAGGGCCCCCCTCTTCGATGATCGCCACGACCGAGTTTGAGGTCCCAAGGTCGATTCCAACGACATTCTCCATGATGCTTCGCGCGTTTCCGCGGTCGGGCCAGGCTAGGCGAGTTTGAGGCGATTGAGAAGGGCGCGGGTTTGCTCGCTCGGTGCCAAGGCGTGAGCTCGCCGAGCTTGCTCGGTCGCCGATGCCACCTGACCGGCCGCTCGGAACGCCTTCGCACAGCCCATGAGCAGCCGAGAACGTTCTTTTGGGTCCGCTGCGAGGCCCTGGGCATCGGCCTGCTGGAGGCCCTCCAGCGCGGCGATCGCAAACTCTCGGGCCCGCTCGGGGTTGAACTCAGCGTGCACAGCCGCGGCATCCGCGAGATTTCGGACGTTCGGATCCGCCTCGGCCGCGTCCGCGAGGCAGCGGCCGGCCTCCCGGACCTGGCCGCTGCGCAGGTACTCGCGAGCTTTTGAAGCGCTCGTCTGGGCCCGTTTTCGCCGGGCGATAGCGAGGGTCTCGCGCCAGGCTTCCCCATACTCGGCCTCGGTGGGGTCGAGCTCGTAAGCCAGACGAAACAATGTTGCAGCCGCGCCGAAGCGCCCGGCGTCGCGCTCCTCCCGAGCCCTGGCCGCCTGCGAACTGGCCTGCTCTCGACGGACCGAGACCGCCCGCTCGCGCACACGCCGATGTCGAGCCTTGTCTCGCTCGAGCCGCTTCACCCGCGCTCGCTCCAGGGCCTCCGCACGCTGTACCGCGGCGGCGGCCCGCTCGGTCTCGGCGGCCCCTTCGATCACGTCGGTGGCCGCCTGCTCGATCTGCGCACGCTCCAGGGCCTCGGCCTCTCGCCGCTCGCGCTCTGCATCGAGCTTCGCCTCGAGCTTCGCCCGATGGGGAGCGACCAAAACTGCCCGTTGCACGGGGTCGAGCAGGTGTGTGTAAGACAGGCGTGCGCGCCGAAAAAGACCGTCGAGGATAGGCTTGAGAATGCCTAGATCTCTGCCGTAGTAGGTATCAGGATGGAATTCGCGGCTGATCCGGTGATAGGCCCGACGCACCGATCTCTCGTCGTCGACGGGCTCGATCCCGAGCAGTTCGAAATGACCGATCTGGCGGATCCGATCGCTGATAGCGAAGATCCGCCGCTGGCGGTCGAGGCTGATCGGGTGCTCTGCCATCAATCTCGGATCGGTGGCGGAGATGGGCGCGACGATATCGAGGATCGTCCCCACGCTCGTCCCGAAGGGCGTGGTCTCCTCCCGGGTCCC
>CAYVJQ010000009.1:2231-4875 GCA_964451725.1 uncultured Nannocystaceae bacterium
AACCCAGGCTAACTCAGGCCAACTGGGCTCACCAACTAAGTCAGTGGAGCGGACTCCCGCCCGCGGCTTCGCGCTCGCCCATCAACCGAGACTCGGATCGCCGAAAGATGCAGCGACACAGGCGCAGCGTTACTTTGGCGCTGAGAACTCGGGCTCGAGCAACGTCGTGCTTCCCTGGAGCTGGCCCGATCTGGCCCGATCGGTCCACCACGGATAGTCGGTCTCAGTCCCGACGGACGCCCTGATCTGGAACCTCCGCAGCTGACGCAGGGCGGGCCGAGTTCGGAGCCTGGGTCGTGCCTCGCCTCGCCCTCGGGTGGGCCTGCTCGTAGAGCTCGAACAGCCGACCCATGTCGAGGTGGGTATAGCGCTGGGTCGTCGACAAACTCGAGTGTCCGAGCATCGCCTGGATGCTCCGGAGGTCACATCCGCTCTGGAGCAGGTGGGTGGCGAAGCTGTGGCGAAGACCATGAGGTCCGACCGTCGCCCGCGCCCCGCTCCGCCGACAGCTCTCGTACACGACCTCGCGCGCGGCGCGAGAGGACAGCCGCCCCCCTCGCGCGCCGAGGAACAGGGCCTGAGCAGGGCTCTTGGGGGTCACGACTTGGTCGCGCTCGGCCAGCCACGCGCGCAGCGATGTCGCGCCGGCGCGGCCGAGCGGCACCACCCGGTCTTTGTTCCCTTTGCCCCGGAGCACCCGCAGCGTCAGCCGGTCCCCGGGCTCCCAACGAAGGTCCTCCAGGTCGAGGCCCACGACCTCCGACACTCGCAGCCCGGATCCGTAGAGCACCTCGAGCAGCGCGCGGTCGCGCACCCCCAGGGGACCCGCTCGCTGCGGACCGTCGATCATCGCGCCCAGGTCCTCCACCGGCAGGGCCACCGGCAACTTGCGGCCGAGCTTGGGGCGCCGGATGAGGGCGACCTCGTTCTCGTCCAGGAGTCCCTCGCGCCGACAAAATTCCCCAAACGTTCGAAGCGCCGAGAGCTTGCGACCGACCGTGCTCGGCGCGCGCTCACCATGGAGTTGCGCGAGGTGGGCGCGAACCTCCCGGATGCATAGGTCCGTGACCCGGGCCGGGCGGTCGCGGCGAGCCTCGACCGAGTCCATGAACGCCTCGATGTCCCGGGCATAGGCCCGAGAGGTATTCGGCGACAGTCGGCGCTCAGCGCCGAGGTGCTCCAGAAAACGATCCAGCGTCTCGCGCACGCTTTAATCTAGCCCGAAGCCCAGCGGAGACCGAAAACCCGGCGCTTTCGGGCTCACGTCGAGGCCCGCAGCTCGACCCGGGCCCAACGCTCGAGCAAGGTCGCCATAGCCAAGAAGTCCCGGCCGCCCATGCCCTCGGCGACCGCCTGATCGTAGAGACCGCGGACCGCCGTCGCCACGGGCAAGGTCGCGCGCTGATCTTCAGCTTGGCGCAGGGCGAGATGCAGATCCTTGTGCATCAGGTCGAGGCGAAAGTGGGGCTCGAAGTCACCGGCGAGCAGATAGGGCAGCTTGAAGGTCCCGAGGCCCGTCTTGCCGGCGCTGTGCTCGAAGATCTCGCCGACCTTCTCGAGCGGCAGATCCATGAGCTTGGCGAGGGTGTAGGCCTCGAGCAGGCCCTGGAGCACGACCGCCTGAGACAAGTTCAGGCAGTACTTTGCCCGCTGACCATCCCCCAGCTGCTCGCTGACGTGGACCGTGTGCCGGCCCATACACTCGAACAAGGGCATGGCTCGGGCCACGATCTCCTCGAGCCCCGCGACCATAAAAGTCAGCGCGCCCGCTTCGGCCCCGAGCTTGCTCCCGGTGATCGGCGCGTCGAGGAACTCGACCCCTTCGGCCTCACACGCGGCGTAGAGCTTGTCGGTGAGCCCGAGGCTGGTCGTGCCACAGTCGATGACCAAGCTGCCTGGCTTGGTCCCTGCCAGCGCCCCTCCCTCTCCCAGGAGCACCGCGTAGGTCGCCGCGTCGCCGGACACACAGCTGATCACGATCTCGGCTCGGCGGGTCGCCTGGACCGGTTCATCAACGACCTCGATCTCGACCTCGAGCGCGAGATCGTCGGCTCGCGCCCGGGTTCGGTTGTAGGCGAGGACCGTGTGACCGGCGGCGACGAGGTTGCGGACCATGCCCGAGCCCATGGTGCCCAGGCCCAAAAACGCGACGGTGGAGCTCATGGAGCGCAGGCTACCGCGTCTCCCCTGCCCCGCTAAGAACACGTGAATTGGCGAGGGCCGGGTCCTCGACCCAGCCCTCGTGCCCTGTCGTCGGCCCCTACTGCTGGTCCCGCCAGAAATCAGCGGGGTCTTTGTGCAGCTGGGTGAAGCTCGAGTCCGGGATGACGTAGAACCACTTGTTGAACCGCTCTGCCAAGGCCTGGGCCCGGTCCTGACCCCGGAGTTGGCCTGGATCCGGCGTCTCGCCAGCGCCCAGGTCGCGACGCGGATCGTAGCCCACACCCACGAACATGTAGCGGTTCGCCCGGGCGTTCGCACCCTCGGCGGCCTCGCCTTGCTCCTCGCCTTCACCGCCAGCCGAGAGCACCTCTCCACTGGCGAAGGTGACCTCACCAAAGTAGAGCGTGAACACGACACCGTCGGCCGCGAACAGGCGAACCTCGCCCTCGTTGCCGAACAGGCGCTGGTTGGGCGGCTCTCC
>CAYVJQ010000009.1:4975-35906 GCA_964451725.1 uncultured Nannocystaceae bacterium
CTGACGCTCCCCGTCTGCTCGTCGACCGTGTAGCTGTTGCTGAGCACCGCGACGATGTTCCCGGCGTCGAGCTTGAGCAGGTCCTCCTCGATCCAGTCTGTGAACTTGGTCGAGATCTGGGGATCGATCTGGGTCGCGTAGACCCGGTTCTCACCGGGGTAGCGCACAAATTTGAAACCGCGCTTGTTCGGCACATCCTTGCCGATGATGATGTCGACGAGGGCCGTTCCTGCGGCGTTCTTGATGGTCACCCGCTGTCCGCGGGCCTCCTCTTCATCCGCCTCGTCGGTAGGCGCGAGCACGCCGAACTCGACGTGATCGTTGGCGTCGTCGCTACGCACGACGTCTTTCTCGGCCCCGATGAACGAAGCTGCGGCCTTGCCCATGCGCTCGGTCCCGTCGGCCGGGTAGCTGTTGTGGCTGGGGATCACCCAACGACCGCCTTCGAGTTTGACGGAGAAACTCGTCATTCGAGCCTCGTCCTCGTCGAAGGCCACGACCTCCAAGAACACAGCGGTGTTCGGGTCCTCGAACTCGGGAAACAGGAGTTCTCCCGTGTCCTCGAAACTCGGAGGCGGCGCCGTACTCGGTCGCATCGCCACTGCACCAGCCACCGCGAGCGCGGCGGCGACGATCATAATTCCAGTTCCGCGATTCATCCTTCAACTCCTCAGGACTGGGGCCGCTTGCGGCTCTCGGGGATAGTCGCGCTCTCGCGGCGACGTTTTCGGAGGAACACCAACATGCCGAAGAGGATCGCCGGCACCGGCGGCCACAAGATCGCGGCGACACGGATCCGGTCCCGGACCTCACCCACAGCGCGCGCATGCTCGGACTTGATGCGGTCGGCGTCTTGGGCCTTCTCGCGCTGAATCTTCTCGGTTTGGGTCTGGAGGCGCCGGTTCTCGGCGGCCTCGGCCGAGCGGATCATGATCTTCTTGGTCGTCTCGTCGAGGTCGATCTCGGCCCGAATAGCCTCGACCGCCTCGTCGAGCGACGTCTGTGCCTCCTTGATCTTGAGATCGGCGGCATCGTTGGCGGCCTGAAGCTGCTCCTGACGATCCTCGTTGGCCTTTTTGGTCATCTCGTCGACGGTGCTCAGACGACGAAACTTGGGCTGACGCCTGCGCAAGTCGATGAAGCGATCGTCACCGATGAGGCTGTCGATCACGTTGAGCAAGAAGGTCACATTGTCGAAGCGCATGTCGATGAGACCGTCACCGTCGAGGTCACCGCCGCGCTCGTGGAACTGAAAGAAGCTGTCGGCGAACATGTCGAGGTCCGCCAAGACGATCGCGTTGATGTCCCGGTTCCCCCCCGTGTCCCCGCCAGATCCACCACCGCTCACCCGGACACCGATCGCAATGTCGTCTCGGCCCTCGTCCTCGACCTTGGTGGTCGGTACCTGGGGCACGCCGCGAAACTGGAGGCCGAACAGGAAGTTGCTGTCGTCGACAAAGTCGGGGAAGCGGTCCCAGCCTCCCTTTCCACCGGTGACCAAGATCGGATCGACCTGGGCGCTGTGGCCCATGAGCGGTCGAAGGTCACCACCAAAAAGCACGATGATCTGGGCCAGGCCGTCGACCACCGGGTCTTTGCCCTCAAACTGGTCTTTGCCGTTGCGCTCCCCCAACACCACGATGCTGCGGGGGGCCTCGGCCAGCTGCTGCTCCGGGTTCTCGAGGTCGAAGACGATATGGTCGTCGGCCCAGTCGACCCCGATCGAGGCCAGGAGCCCCCGGTAGTCACCCTTTTGTTCGGTCGGCTGCCCGCCGCCCATCATGCCCTGCTGGGGGGGGGCGATCATCGGCTGGCTCGGTGCCAGCTTGGGGTTGAAAAATGGCAGCGGGTCCGCCACCAACAAGGTCGGCCGCCCAGCGAGCAGGTAGGCCTGGATCACGTCCAAGCTCTCTTGGCTCAGGCTCGAGACCTGGGGAACAAAGAGCAGATCGACGTCCGGGGCGATCGGTGCGCCCGGGTTGAGGCTGCGAACCTCGTACTGTTTCTCGAGCTCATCGACCACGCGCCAGCGCGGGATCTGGCGTCGATTCTGGAGGTCGAAGTCGCCCATGATCTTGGTGTCGTCACGGACGATACCGACGACCTTTTTCTTGGGCTGAGTGACGACCTCGAGCGCGCGGACGATCTCGTACTCGACCGAGAGACCACGGTCGAAAAACGGCACGACCTCTTCGCGCGGGCCGCTGGTGAAGGCCATGCCCAGGAACACGGGCATGGTGTCGACCCGGCCGCCCTCCATGCTCATGAGTGGACGGGGGATGATCCCGTACTTTTCCACGGCCTCTTGGGCCTGCTCGGAGAAGGCCTCGGGCTCGTAGATTCGGACCGTCAGTCCGGGGCCGCCGGCCGCGTCCATCTCGCGCAAGATGTTGAGCATCCGGCTGCGCAGGGGCACGTAGGCCCGGGGCACGTCTTTCGAGATGTAGGCGGTGACCACCACGGGAGGCACAGCCTCGGCGTCCTCACCCGCAGACGTCCCGATACTGCGCAGCAAGGTCCGCGTGCCGGCGGTGATCTGGCTGAGCCCCTCGGCGGTCAGGTCGCTGCGCGCGTTGCTGCGCTGGGCCATGTAGGTGACGGATACGGCCAGCGCCACGAGGGCGAAGAACCGCACCAAATGATGCATGCGAGGTGCCATTACCAGTGCCTCCGGCCGATGAGGAAGGTGCAGAGGTACAAGACCACGGCCGTGATTGCGAAGAAGAACACGACGTCGCCCAGGCGCAGCACGCCCTCACCGAAGCCGTAGAAATGAGCGTCTACGCCGAGCTTGGCGAAGGTGTCTTCGAAGCCCGACCAGGAGTCGGTCAACCAGACCAGCAGGCCCAGAGCCGCCCCGCCGGCCGCGGCGTAGCCCGCCCCCTCCGTGTCGCCGCGGGCGGTCACCCAGACCAGGGCCGCGAGGCCAGAGATGAGCGCTGCGCCCACGATCCCGCTGGCCCAGGGCTCCGTACCCGCGAACACGAGTCCTGCGCAGCCCACCGCCCCCAAGATGAAGGCGATGGTCGCGTTCGAGCTCAACATGGACCCGAGCAGACCGATGGCCACGAAGGCCATGCCCACCAGCCAGTAGCCCAGGTAGGTGGAGACCATCAGACCGATGTCCGGATCGCCCAGGCGCTCGAGCACCAAGACATGCGCGACCGAGAAGGCGAGTGCGGCCGTGAACACACCCAGCGCCCCCAGGTACTTGCCCAAGACCACCTCCACGTCGCGCACCGGCATGGTCAAGAGCAGCTCGTCGGTCCCCCGGCGGCGCTCCTCGGCCCATACGTTCATGGTCACCGCCGGGACGAAGAGCATCAAGATGCCCGGCATCACCTGGTTGAGGAGGGCCATGTCCGCCAGGTTGCGGGCGAAGAAACCCTCCTGAAGGAATGCCCCCGCTCCGGTCGCGGCGATGAACAAGGTCAGAAATACGTAGCCCGCGGGCTTCCCCAGATAACTGGAGATCTCCCGGCGAGCGATAGTCGCGATGACGCTCGGATCGAAACCCATCAGTCGCTCTCCTCTGCTTTGGTGTTGTCGCCGTCCGGGTCGGGATCCGCGCCCGCGAGTTCGTAGAAGCGACGCTCGACGCCGCCCTCGGCCGCGAGCGCGGCGACGGTGCCGTCGTAGACCAGGCGGCCCTCGTAGATCATGACGACCGTGTCGGCCACGGCCTCGACCTCTTGAAGGATGTGGGTCGACAGCAAGATGGTCTTTTGTCGGCCGAGCTCGCGGATGAGCTTGCGGACCTCACGAATCTGAAGTGGGTCGAGACCAGAGGTAGGCTCGTCCAAGATCAACACCTCCGGATCCGAGAGCAGCGCCTGGGCCATGCCCACGCGCTGACGGAACCCCTTGGAGAGCTTGCTGATCGGCTTTTGCAGCACCTCTTTGATGTCGCACTGCTCGACCACCCGGTCGATGGCCCTGTCGACCGCGCCCAGCTTTCGCACCCGAGCATAGAACTCGAGCAGCTCGCGGGGCGTCATGTCGAGATAGAGGGGGCCGTTCTCGGGCAGATAACCCAGCCGACGGGCGAGCTCGATACGGTGCTCACGCGACCCCGGACGCATGCCCAGGAGCTCGACCTGGCCCGAAGTCGGCGCCAGATAGCCGGTCAACATCTTCATGGTGGTCGACTTGCCCGCTCCGTTCGGCCCCAAGAAGGCCGCAACCGTGCCCTTTCGAACCTCGAAGGAGATGTCGTTGACGGCGATGAAGTCACCGTAGATCTTCGACACCTTCTCGGCGCGGATGGTCACCGGTGCAGAGCTTGTTGCTCCCTGCGATGTACTCGTGCTCATGAAATTCGCTTTCGAGGGCTCGGCTCGACGCCGGGCAGACCCTGTCGCTCTCGGTTCCCAGCGCATCGTCGAGGGCGCCGCGTATCGGCCCTGGGCGGACCGCCGACAACCCGATGGTGGTTCTATTCCAAGCCCTCGGGCACAGCAAGGCAGAATTGCCCACCCTCTGCCCGCGTGGCCGATTCTTCCCATCCTGGAGCTGTACGTGCGCTCTCGCATGGATATGACGCTCGCAGGGCGATCATCCTCATGTTTAGACTCCGGGCCATGCTGCGTGATCGTCTCGTACTCTGCGGATCTCTGCTCGCCCTCACTTCGATGCTGGCCTCCGCCTGTGGCGGCACGCCACCCGAGTCGGCCCAGCTCGCGGAGCCACCGGCGGACTCGCCCGCCGATGTAGGCGGGACCCCCGACCCGACCCAGGAACCCAGTGACACGGCGGGCGAATTGGTGGCCGAAGGTGCAGAGCCCGAGCCCGAGCCCGAGGTCGATCCCTGGGGACCCATCGACCCGGGCGAGCGCGCGATCATGCTGGCCGGCGAAGAAGGCCCGCGGATCTCCACGCCCGAGCACTACATCAAGACCAACGAGCGACGCCACGACGTGTGGTTCCCCTACATCGCCGATACGGGGGGAGTCTACGTCGGGGTCGCCGCCGACCAAAACTACACACTCATCGGCGTGGCCAAGTCGGAGTACGTGTTCCTCATGGATCTCGATTGGCGCGTCACCGAGCTCCACCGCGCCTACGAGGTTTTGATCGAGGCCAGCGAGGATCCGGTGACCCTCCACGAGCGCTTCCACGAGCGCAACGCCGAGGCCTCGGCGAAGCTCATCGAAGAGGCCCTCGAGGGCGAGGTCTCCCCCGAGATCCTGCGCAAGACCATGATGAGCTGGCGCTCCGCTCGCGAGACCATCTACCGGCACCTCAAGCACGTCATCGCCCGCACCCAGGGCGGCGAAAACACGAGCTGGCTCTCGAACCCCGAGTACTACGCCCACATCCGCAAGCTCTACCTCAACGACCGGGTCCGCATGCTGGTCGGCGACCTCACCGGTCCGACCGGCTTCCAGACCGTGGCGAAGGCGGCGGCCGACCTGGGTGTGCCCGTGAAGCTGCTCTACCTCTCTAACGCCGAGGAGTACTACGACTACACGGCGCAGTACCGGACGAACGTCAAGGCCCTGTCCATCGACGAGGGGTCGATCGTCCTGCGGACCATCTACTCCAAAGATTGGGTCCACGCCGACTCGCTGTGGAACTACCAGGTCCAGCCTCTGGCCGACTATCAGACCCGGCTCGGCGACGAGAAGAATGGGCGCCGCAACCGAATGCTCCAGTACGCGGGCAAGGAAGGCGTGTTGGAGAGGAACCTCGAGACGGTCAGCGGCCTGAGCCGGATCAACATCACGATGTTGCCCGGCTACGGCGATGACGCACCTGCTCCCGCCGAAGAAGGCGACGCGACGGCGGCCGAATAACGCGCAACCGAGCGGGTCGCGCTCTCCCTCTCCCAACACATCGGGTGCAGTCGCTTGCACCCGACACAACGCACAGTCGAACGACCCCCGAGGGCTGGGCGGGCGGGTCCTCCGATGTTCCGGCCTGCTAGACTCCGGCGCAGTGAGCTCCCTGCTGGACCTCGACCCTGCCGCCTTCTCCGAGCGCCTGCGGGCCCACGGAGGCCGAGCCTCCTTGACCTGGAACTTCGCGGCCGGCCGCCTCGTGGCCAGTCAGCCGTGGCTCGAAGCCCTGGCCGAGCACGTCGCTGCCGACGATCGAGACTTCCACAGACACGAGGGACTCTACTTCGGAGTCGGCCTCGAGACCGGAGCCCTGCACACTGCCTTCATACACAGCAGTGTCCGGGGCCAGGGCGCGGGGGGACTCCGCCACTGGCCCTACCCCACACTCGAGAGCTTGATTCGAGACGGGCTGCGCCTGTCCACGGGCATGAGCCGCAAGAACGCCCTCGCCGGGCTGTGGTGGGGCGGCGGCAAGGGCATCGTGGCCCGCCAGTCCGAACACGGCGATCGCTACCGAGATCCGGCCTACCGCCGCACCCTCTACCGGGAATACGGCGCATTCACGACCTCCCTGCGCGGCCTCTACGTGACTGCCGAGGACGTCGGCACCGGACCGAGCGACATGGCGGAGGTGTTCGCCACGACCCGGCACGTCACCTGTGTCCCGCCTGCGGTCGGCGGGAGCGGCAACCCCTCCCCGGCGACCGCCAAGGGTGTCGTGTCTGCGATGGAGGGAGCCCTCGATCACTGCGGAAAAGGTGGGATCGCAGGCAAGACCGTCGCCATGCAGGGCGCCGGAAACGTCGCTACCTTCATGATCGAGGCGCTCCTCGCCCGCGACGTCGGTCGGGTGGTCGCCACCGAGATCTCTGCGCCGCGCTGCGCCCTGCTGCGCGAGCGCTTTGCAGGTCGCCCGGTCGAGATCCGCGAGACCACGATCGGCGACCTGTCGATCTTTGCGGAGCCCTGCGACGTGTTCGCCCCCAACGCCCTCGGCGGGGTCCTCGGGCCCGAGACCATCCCCCTGCTTCAGACACCCATCGTCTGTGGCGCGGCCAACAACCAGCTCCTCGACGACCGGCGTGACGACTCGGCCCTCGCGGCCCGCGGCATCATTTATGTGCCCGATTTCGTCGCCAACCGCATGGGCATCGTCAACTGCGCCAACGAGCAATACGGCACGCTGAGCGAAGACCCGGCGATCGAGCGCCACTTCTCCCGTGATTGGGACAACGCCGTGTTCGTGGTCACCAAGCGCATCCTCGAGCTCGCCGAGCGCAGGGGGATCACGAGCTCGGAGGCGGCCAACGAGCTCGCAGACGAGGCCTGCAGCCAGGCCCACCCGATCTGGGGACACCGCGGCAGGGCCATCGCCGAGGGCCTCGAGACCGACGGCTGGGGGCGCTAACAGGTCCCAGATGTGGCTAGCTGGGACCCGGCGGCCCCGTACCGGCGAGTCCCACGGGACAGGGCAGCGCGACGAGCAGGTCGAAGCGGACCACAGGGTCGTCCCCATAGGACTGCTTGTTGCGGACACCAAAGTGGAGCGCCCACTCGGCTCCAAAATCTTGCAGCGGGTTCCCAGACAAATCCTGCACCCCCTCACTCCCGCGCCCCGTATAGTGAAGGAACAACCCGGCCTCCTCGCTCATCCCGGGATCGACGTCGCCAGCGTCGGCCTCCATATCCTCGAGGTTCAGGCACACAGCTGGCGGGACCGGCTGATTGAAGGTCAGACCCAGGATCTCCGGGCGCCCCTCGTAGGTCTCCAGGCCAATCACGACCATGGACAGCTCCGTTGTGTCGGTGCCACCGGGATCTTCGTAGTAGGCCGAGGCGTAGCCCTCGTCCATCTCCACGACCGAGTAGGCGTAGCTGATCCGGAACTGACGGGGGTTGACCTGATCCACAGGTCCGATGGCTTCGCTGAATTCCAGGCGCACCCGGTCTGAGGCCACGAAGCTCCCGCCCACGACCTGCGGCGAAAGTCGATCGCCCGAGGACCCGGGGGCGGGCGCACGCGCGTGTTCATCGGGCTCGGGGCACTCGGGTGTGGGCGCCGAGGACTGCCCCGCGAGTGGCTCCCCCTCCCCCGGTGTCGTCACCGCCGCCGACGGACGCCTGCAACCGGCGGAGGTCAGAAGCGCGCAGCCGGCCACGCCGGTCGCCAGGTCCCGCAATCGGACGCTCATGTGTTCATCTTACGCTCAACTCGACGCCGAGGTGTAGCCCGACAGCCCTCGCCGCCAACTCAGGCGAGCCGAGATCGCCAAGACCAGCGCGCTGACCAGGGCCCCGCAGACCTCTTGCGCCCCCAGCCGACCCAGCAGGGCCGCCGCCGGGAAACTGGTCATCACCCCCAGCGGGACCACAAAAGTGAACACCGCGCGCAGCGGCCCGCGGAACACGTCGATCGGCCAGCGGCCGAAGCTCAGCACCGTCTCCAACAGGAAGCCGAGGTTCTGCAGCTGCATCGCCCGAAAACTCGCGCTGAGGATGAACACCCCCAGCGCGTACAGAGCCACGCCTCCGCTGACCAAGACCGCGAGCATGGATCCGAGCTGCGCCCACGAAGGATCGACCTCCAGACGCAGCGCAGCCACGAGCACCACGGCCATCCCCGCCCCGACCTCGAGCAGGGCCCAAGGTTGAAACGCACTCACCAGGCAGGAGACCAAGCTGTCGACCGGCCGCAGCAGCAGATAATCCAGGGTCCCGCGGCGGATCTTGTCCATGGTCTCGAACAGGGCCGGCTCGAGCAAGCTCGCGTAGGCCCCCGACATGATCATGTAGAAGCCCGTGAGCATCACGACCTCCCACGCACCCCAACCCGCGATATCGGGGCGGTGTTCGAGCGCGACCAGCAGTGGGGCCATCCCCGCGAGACTCCAGGCCACACCGACGACCGCCTCGGTCCAAAACCCGACCCGATACTCGAGCGCCCGCAACACCGAGAGCCGCAGGGCAGCCCAGACCAGGCGGAGGTGTCGCCTCAACCCGCTCCCAATCCCGAACCCACCGAACCCGGACTCAGGCACCGTAGGCCCCGTAGGCCCGGAGCCCGCGCCGCCACAGGACCCATGCGCCGCCACCCAAAACCGAGACCCACAGCACCTGCAACCCGAGCCCACTGAGGATCTCTGCACCGGAGAGCCGCCCGATCGCCAGCTCCACCGGAAAGCCGAGCGCAGCGTGAAAGGGCAGCGCCCGGGCGAAGGCCGAGAGCCCGGCGGGGAACAACTCTGTCGGGACCGCGTAGCCGGCCAGGACCAGGTAGGCGCCCAGCCACAGATCGTAGAGCGCGCTCGTCCGTGTCAGCCAAAACGCCAGACAGGCGATCACCAGCTGGGTCAGAAAGTTCAGAGCCCAGGCCAGGACCAGCGCCAGACACAGGGCGGCCCAGGCCAGCGGATCCGGACTCAGTGTGATCCCGCCGGTCGCCGCGAGCACGGCCAGACCGATCGGCGCCGCCAACAAGGTCCGCAGCGGGAGCGCGGACAGGTTCAGGACGGCATGATGAGCGATGGGGCTCACCGGCCGCAGAAGCAAGGTGTTCAGCTCTCCCGTCCGAATCTGTCGATCGAGATCCCAGACCACCCACGAGGCGCTCAGCTGTCGGACCAAGAACGCGATCACGAAGTAGCTGTCGAAGTCCCCCTGGTCGTAGCCGCCGATCGGGCCGTCCTCGGCGAGGGCGCGCCACAGCACCAAGCTGATCAAGGGGAAGGTCGTCGCCAACACCCACACGAACAACGAGGCCCGGTAGGCAGTGGCTTCGGCGATCCCCAGGCGCCACAGGGCGCCGAGCTTGGCCACTCCGATCACGACTCGTGTCCATCCGCCGTGGGCGGGGCGCTGGCGGCCGACCTCGACCCGCGTGCAAAGACCTCGCGCATGACCTCCTCGAGGGGCGCGTCGTGAACCTCGAGATCACCCGCCCCGGGGATCGCCAGGAGCACCGCGACGGCGTCGCGCACCCGTTCAGGCGCGACGTCGAGCGCCACACCGGACCCGCCCGGCTTCGCCTGGGTGGTCCCCTCGACGATCTCGCCGAGCGCCTCGAGGGTCGCCCACAGCTGCGCGTCGAGCTGCGCGCCATCGAGCCGCACGGCCACCCGCCGCAGCGGTCGAATCCGACGGACCAGGGTCTCGATGCTGCCGTCGAAGCAGAGCTCTCCCCCATCGATGACCAGGACCCGATCGCACAGCGCCGCCACGTCGTTCATGTCGTGGCTCGTCAGCACGATCGTCGCGCCGTGGCGCTCGTTGTAGTCCCGCACGAAGTCGCGCACGGCCAGCTGCATGGAGACGTCCATACCGATCGTCGGCTCGTCGAGAAACAGGACATCGGGGGCGTGCAGCAGGGCCGCCGCGAGCTCGCACTTCATGCGCTCCCCCAGCGACAGGGTCCGGACCGGCCTGCGGACGACCTCTTCGATGTCCAGCAGCGCGCTCATCTGCGCGAGGCGACGCTCGTAGTCTGAACGCGAGACCTCGAACACCACCCGGTTGAGGGCGAAGGTGTCGAGGGCCGGCAAGTCCCAGCTCAGCTGACGTTTTTGCCCCGTGACCAGCGCGATCCGGCGCAGGAAGGCCGGCTCCCGATCGGCCGGTGTATGGCCCAGCACCCTGGCCGTGCCGGCGCTGGGGTGGAGCAGCCCCGCCAACATCTTCAAGGTCGTGGTCTTGCCCGCGCCGTTGGGACCCAGGAACCCGACCCGCTCTCCGGCCGCGATCGAGAACGACAGCTCCCGGACCGCCTCGACCTCGATCCACTCGCGTACAAACAGGGCCCGCAGCGCCGGCCACAGACCCGCGTCGCGGCGACTCACCCGAAAGCGCTTGCTCAGGCCCTCGAGCTCGATCGCGGGGGCGTCGACCATGCGGGAGCCTATCAGTTCAGGCCCAGCGGCAGCGCCCCGGCATCGAGGCCCCCGACCCGCGGACCCAGGACCTCGGCGCCCGCTTCCGTGACCACCACGATGTCCTCGATCCGGACCCCGAACTGCCCGGGGCGATAGATACCGGGCTCGTCGGACATGGTGTTGCCGACCTCGAGCACACGCTCGTTGCCGCGGACCAAGTAGGGGGTCTCGTGGACCTCCAGCCCGATCCCGTGACCCAGGCGGTGGGTCATGTCTCCGTAGTCCCCGTCGTAGCCCGCGGCCTTCAGCACCGCGCGCGCGGCAGCGTCGACCTCGCTGGCTCGAACCCCAGGCCCGATCGCCTCCAGGGCGGCCGTCTGCGCCGCCCGGACCGTGTCCCAGGCTCGACGCCCCTCGTCCTCGATCGCGCTCGGATCAGGAAACGCGACAGTCCGGGTCACATCGCTCGCGTAGCCGTGCAAGAAGCCACCCGTATCCACGAGCACCAGGTCTCCCTCGCTCAGCCGACGCCCCTGCGCGGTCCCGTGGGGATAGGCGGCGTTGGGCCCGAACAGCGCCAACACCCACGGGTCATCGAGGCCCGCCTCGCGCTGCGCCGCCCGGACCAGATCTGCGAACTCGTGCTCGTACATGCCCGCCCGCAGGTGGCGGGAGGCCGCCGCGATCGCCACCTTCGTGGCCTCGCTCGCGCGCCGCATCAGCGCCACCTCGCTCGCGCTCTTGATGCGGCGCCCCGCATCGAGCAGGTCACTGTCGACCCTCAGCCCCCGGCTCCCGCTCGCCTCCCGCAACCCTGCGTTCACAAACCCTCGTGTCGTCGGGGTCGTCGCCACCGCTCCCCGCATCTTGCCACCCCACTCCAGGGCATCCACAGCCAGGGCATAGGGGTCCTCGCTCTCCTCCCAAGTCACCACCCTCAGCGGCAGTCGCTCACTCTCTCCCAGGTAGGTATGGCGCTCGAAGGCCGAGCCGATCAGTGTCACATCACCGGTCTCTCCGACCGCCAGCAACAACGGCCGCTCACTCCGTCGCCAGCGTGGTCCACCCAGGTAGCGCATGCCCGCGCCCGCCTCGACCACCAAGCCGCCCAGCTGCGCCGCCCGCATGCGACGGCGCAGCGCCTCGACCCGCGCTTCGAATTGAGCGGGCGTGATCGCTGCGGCCCCGTCACAGAACCCCCGCAGCGAAACAAAGGCCGACTCGGAGCCCAGATCCGCGGCTGGGCAGCGCTCTCCAGGGATCGCGCGCGGGGACCGATGGGTCCGAACTCCCCCTACATCCGGTGGCGTCGGTGCTCCCCCGACAGTTTCATGACAGCCCGAACCCACCGCCGCGCAGGCCCCGGCTGCAGCAAAACCACCCAAAATACCCCGACGACGCCACAGCATGGACAGCAGGCTCTTGTTTGCCCCCTTCCGTGTCAAGGCGCGGAGTCAAGGCGTAGCCGCCCCACCTTGACGCGCCTGCCCCCCGACACACCTTCGGTCCGTGAGCCGCTCCGACGACACCCAGGCCCGCCGCCCAGGCTTTCGACTCCAGCGCACCAAGGCGGCGCTCGACTCTGCCGCAGCCGACACCAGCGACGCGGCTGTGCGCTGGGGCCCGCTGGTCGCTGCCGTGGCCATCGACGTCGCCGACTTCGCCACTGCCGGACCAATCGGACTGGCCACCGGCGTATTTGTGGGCGGGCTGCTGACCGCCGTCGTGGCCCTCGCCAATGGCGCTCCCACCCGCCGGGCCCTCGCGCTCGCGGCCCTCGGAGGCATCTACTGCGCCCTACCCCTGACCGAAGCCCTACCCCTGGCGACCCTGCTCATGCTCCTTCATGGGCTCGTGGGTCGCAGCGCCAAGGCTGCCCTTCCCGAGCCCCAGCCAGCCTACGCCACCGCTCGTGTCACCCAGACTGGCCCGGGCCGTCGCTGACCTTCAGCCGCGCCTGCCCGTCCGCGATGGCGACCTCAAAGGGGCTGGCCTCGGCGTCCAGAGACACCCGGAGGATCCGGGCACAGCGAGCTTCGATTTTCTGGATCGCGGCCTCCACCTCGGCCTCCAAAGCGGTGAGCTCCGGCGGCCCCTGAGGCTCGACTCCCACGCTCAGCACCCCCTCGATGACCGCCCCAGCATTGACCACGAAATCGGGTGCCCACGCAATCTTGCGCGCGCGCAAGACCTCGGCCGCCGCCCCATCCACCAGCTGATTGTTCGCCGAGCCACACACCGCCTCCCAAGACCCACGTCGGCAGGCCCCCAGATCCAAGGTCTGGCCCAGCGCGCAGGGCATGAACACGTCGCAGGGCTCGAGCATGATCGTCTCGGCGCTCAGCTCCCGGACCCCCAGCGACCGGGCCTCAGCGCGCGCGCTGGGCCGAGGGTCCCAGGCCGAGACCTCCGCGCCAGCACCTCGCAGCGCCCGGGCCAGCGCCCCGCCGACGCTCCCCAAGCCCTGGATCACATACCTGCGCCGACCCAGGTCCCGATCCCCAAAGACCACCTCGGAGAGGCCTCGGAGACCCGCGAGCACGCCCTGCGCGGTCGAGCGCCCGGCGTCGTTGCGCGCGGGGTTCACCCAGGTACAGCGACGCCGCAGGGCCTCGAGTTCGGCCGCTCCAGTACCGATATCGGGCCCACACACGTAGCGCCCGTCGAGCGCCGCGATCGCGGCGCCCAGCGCTTCGTAGGCCCGCGGACGGTCGAGGCCGGGGTGATCCAAGATCACCGTTTTCCCGCCGCCGGCGGGGAGCTCAGCCAACGCGCACTTGAGGCTCATCGCCCTCGCCAACCGGCGCGCGTCGGCGAGCCCTGCGGCCGCATCTGAGTAGACCTGGCGACGGACGCCACCGAAGGCCGGACCGCGCGCGAGCGAGTCGAGGACGATCCACGCGTGCAGTCCCGAGGCCGGGTCGTGGACCTCGTGGACCTCAGCGGTCTCAGGACTTCTCATAGCGCTTCATTTTGCCGCTCTCCAGCTTGCCCATGTACTCGTCGAGCTGTCCCTTCACCTTCCCGCTCAACAACACCAAGCCCAAGATATTCGGGAACCCCATCGCCAAGATCATGAGATCGCCATATTCCAAGATGTTCTGAGCGGTGATCACCGAGCCCAAAAACACGAATACGACGTAGATGATCTTGTAGATCGTCGAGGCCCCATCGCCGAACAGGTAGACGAAGCAGCGCTCGCCGTAATAGGACCAAGAGATCATCGTCGAGTAGGCGAACAGCACCACGGCGACGGTCAGCACCCAGGGGAACCAGCTGATCTCGCCGCCCATGGCCCGGGCGGTGAGCGCAGCGCCCTCCTTGGCAGCGATCACGTCGAAGTTCGCCGCATCCTCGAAGGCACCCGTAATCACGATCACCAAGCCCGTCATGGTGCAGACCACGATGGTG
Source organism: uncultured Nannocystaceae bacterium (assembly GCA_964451725.1). Lineage (GTDB taxonomy): Bacteria > Myxococcota_A > Polyangia > Nannocystales > Nannocystaceae > Plesiocystis. Next base: position 19,092 of record CAYVJQ010000009.1, read on the forward strand.
TCGATGAAGGGCTCGAGCAGGGCGACGATGCCCTCGCGCACGGGGTACTCGGTCTTCGCTGCCGAGTGGGCGATCGAGGCCGAGCCCACGCCCGCCTCGTTCGAGAACACGGCCCGACGGATCCCTGTGACCAACACACCCACGAAGCCGCCCAGGCCGGCCGCGGGGGTGAAGGCCTCCGACAAGATTCGCCCGAAGGCCGCGGGGATCGCCGCCGCGTTCATGAGCAGGATGAACAGGCAGGCCGCCACGTACACGCCACACATCAGCGGCACGATCTTCTCGGCCGTCGCGGCGATACGCTGGATACCGCCGAGGATCACGACGGCCACCGACACCGCCATCACCAAGCCGTAGAGCCAGGGCATGGTGTCGAAGATCGGAATCTGGGTGCGGAGAATGCCGAGGCTCTGGCTGACCTGGAAGGTGTTCCCACCGCCCAGCGATCCGCCGATACACAACACGGAGAACATGACCGCCAAGACCTTGCCCAGGGGCTTCCAACCCTTCTCGGACAGACCCTCGTCGAGGTAGGCCATGGGTCCTCCAAGGACGTGACCGTCGGGGCGCTTGGTCCTGTAGATCTGTGCCAGCGTGCACTCGACGAACTTCGAGGACATGCCCAGGAAGCCCGCCACGATCATCCAAAACACGGCACCAGGTCCGCCCATAGCGACAGCCAGCGCGACTCCGGCGATATTCCCGAGCCCGACCGTCGCCGACAAGGCAGACGCGAGGGCCTGAAAGTGGGTGACCTCGCCCTCTTCGTCGTCGTCGGGGTTGTCGTAGAACCCCCGGACCACAGCGATCGCGTGACCGAAGGCCCGCAGGTTGATGAAGTTCATGCGGACGGTGAAGAACACCGCGCCCAACAACAGCCACAGCGCGATGATCGGGATCCCGCCGGTCTTGCCCACGAGCGTGCTGCCCGCTTCGGTCTCACTCCGGACGACGCTGAAAGTCAGTATCCCCTTGGGTGCGGTCGGAACGGCGGTGAGCTCGAGGCGGGCCTGCAGGGCCTCCGCCTCCGCCTCCGTGAACGCCTCGGCTGGCACGGTCAGCGTCAGGCTCGCGTTGCCGAGGTTGATCCCCGTCTCCTCCAGGTCGACGAGCATCTCCTCCAACTCGTCGACTTCATCGACCACATCTGCGCGGCTCACGGACTCCGAATCCGCAAACAAAGGGAGGAACAGGACCTTGTCGAGCACCCTGACGACCAACCCAAAGCCGGTGTCGATCGCCTGCTCGACGCCTCCTGACTTCTCGGGGTCCCCCCCAGCGAACGCCGCCGATGGGCTCAACAGGGCGCAGACAAGCGCAAAGACGACCGCAAGATTGCGCGCTGGCACCGGCGCAATGTACCAGAGCAAACCGAGCTCCGAGATGGGTAAGAAGGTGGGGAAGGTCGTCGCCCATTTCGTCCAAATGGGGCCACCCAGAGCGCGGGAAATGCTCCGTCATGCTCCGACTGCCTACGGTTTGGCCGTTGTGCCGCCATGTCGGGCCTGCTAGTTTCTCCACCGCCGCCGATGCCACGCCTGCACCGACGTTCATTGTTGGGCCTCCCCTTGGTCTTGAGTTTCGTGTCCTTTGGATGCGGCGGTGACCTGTTCAGCCGGTCCGTAGCGACCGTACAGGTGTTCGCTACTCGAGCCGGTACACCGGGTGCCGACCAGCAGTTTCCCGACTACGGTGGGAAAGGGTCGATCCGCGTGTTCATGAACGATATGGGCTGGGAGATCGCCCTGAGCGAGGTCTACGTGACCACGGCGGAGGTCGAGCTGATCGCCTGCAACGACACGACCACGGCCATCGAGATGTTCTGGGGCCCCTGCCCCGAGAACTTCATCGTCGGAGACGACCGCGACACCGTCCCCCTGGGCGCAGTCTCGGTCGACGAGGGTAGCTACTGTGGCCTCGACGTCGTCTTTGCGCCCTACCTGATCGTCCCCGAGGCCGAGAAACACCTCAGCCCGGACAACCCGGAGGTCGAGGGCCACACCATATTCATTCGTGGCACGGCGCGGCGCGGCATGGGCGACGAGCTGATCGAGGTCCCCTTCGAGATCCGCAGCATGGCCGAGGTCACCGCTGAGCTGGACATCTCCGAGGTCGAAAATGGCGCTCCGTTCCGACTCAAAGATGAAAACTTCCCCCGCAACCTGACGGTGCTCAAGACCTACGACAGCTTTTTTAGTGGTGTCGATTTCCTGACTGCGGGGCAACAAGAACTCGAGGCGGCGGTCTTGTCTGCCCTCGAATTCGACACACGAGCCATCAGCGGCAGCTCCGTCTGACGGCTGTCGGCGACGAGCTCAGAGCCCGGGCAGGCTGTCGTATTCAACGGGGTCGGGCGCCGGATCGTCGCCCTCAGCCGGAGCATCGCTCTCGACCGCACCCGCAGCCGCGCCTCCCCCCCCACTCTCGGGCTCGGGTTCAGGCTCTGGGTTCCCGGCGCCGGGCTCCTCGGGTTCCTGGTCATAGAGGTCGAGCAAGATGTCGGTCTTGGCCTCATCGCTCCCGGCCCGCGCCGCGACCTGCGTCGGTTCGGTTCCGAGCAAAAAGTACTCTTCGAGCACGGTCGAGGGGTCGGGAGGAAGCTCGACTCCATCCGCCCCGAGTATTGTCGTAGGTGCGAGCAGCCCCGTCGCCCGATCGATGCTGCGTACGCTGACCGAGGGGGGCGGAGTGAAGGGGGAAAACTCGGGGGCGAGGGTCGGGTCTGCGATCGGGTTCAGGCCAGCCATCGCCGTCCTCATCACCGACAGCCAGATCGGGAGCGCGGCCCGGCCACCGCTCTCGCGCTTCATCGGTTTGGGGGTGTCGAAGCCCACCCATGCCACAGCCACCAAGTTCTCGCTGAACCCAGCAAACCACGCGTCTCGGCTCTCGGCGGCGGTTCCCGTCTTCCCTGCCACCGGCACACCGAGCTGCTTCGCCCGGACCCCAGTCCCCTCCTCCACGACCGAGCGCATCATGCTGGCTATGATGAACACGACGCCGCTGTCGACCGCCTGGACGGGCACCCGCTCGGGCGTCCAGGTCGGCTCCCCCGAGATCTCGATCGAACGAATGAAGCCGGGATCGATGCGAGAACCACCGCGGGCCAGCGTCAGGTAGCCACGCATCAGATCGAGGGGGGTCACCTCCGAGGTCCCCAGCGCCAGCGAGAGGTCCCTGCCGAGTTCGGCTTGAACACCGCAGATCTCGGCCAGCTCATGGGTCGCCTCCACACCGACCGCATCGAGGAGCTTGATCGCTATCGTGTTCACCGAGTGGGTCAGCGCCACACGCATGCGAATCTCCCCACGATAGACGTCGCGCTCGTAGTTGGTCGGCCGCCACTTCTCATAGATCTCGGGCGAATCCTCGATCAAGCTCGCAGCCGTGAACTGGCGGCTGCGGATCGCCGCGCCGTATACAAAGGGCTTGAAGGCCGACCCGGGCTGACGCTTGGCCTGCGTCACCCGGTTGAAGTCCCCCCGCCCGAAGCGGTAGCCCCCGATCATCGCCAGCACCTCACCCGTATCCACATCCGCGATCACGGTCGCCGCCTCGGGCCCGGAGCCGATCTCCGCCCACGCCCAGTCCGCCGGCAAGCCTCGGTCGGGAGCGGCGTGCAGCGCCAACAGCCGGCCCATGGTGATCCCTCCGACGGGGAACTGCTCTGCGTGACCCAGCTCGGGATCGTCGTAGCGACTGCCCTCGGGCACGCTCACCCAAACCTGGAGCCCGCCGCCTATAGTCGCTGCGAAACCCTGACCACGCAGGCTCTCCGGGATCTGTGCGGGGGTCTCCCCGATGATCACCGGGTAGACCCTGCCGACCTTGTGCGGGCCCTTCCCCCGCTTGGTCGCCCGTTTCCGGTTTTTTTCCTTGGCGGGGGTAATCCCGTGTCCCCACTGCCTGCGTGTATCGATGGCCACCAGTCCATCCAACAGCCCGCGTCGCGCCTGTCGCTGGAGGTTCAGATCCACGGTCATCGTCACCGTCGCCCCCAGCTCCCCCAGGGCCTGTTCGCCGTAGCGGGCCACGAGCTCGGCCTTTGCGATGTCGACGAACTCCTCCGCGCCCGGGTGAACCTTCGCCGCGCGGGTGGGGTCGATCTCGGTGTCGGCGTCGGCGTTTGGTGAACGGTCGACAATCTCGAGGGGCGCGTCGATGTACTTGGCGACCTCCTCCGGCTTGGCGAAGCCGTGCTTTTGCATCTGCTCGAGCACGTACACTTGGCGCTGCTTTGCCTTTTCGTAGTTTTTGTAGGGTGTCCCCGTACTCGGAGCCTTGGGCAAGGTCGCAAGCAGCGCGGCCTGTCCGAGATTGATGTCGGCGATGCCCTCGCCGAAGTAGAAGCGGCTGGCCTCCTCGATGCCGTAGCGCCCGTGGCCGAGGTAGATTTCGTTGAGGTAGAGTTCCAGGATCTCGGTCTTGTCGAAGAGCTGCTCGACCCTGCGGGCGAGCACCAGCTCTTGGACCTTGCGCTCGAGGGTGCGCTCGGGGGAGAGCAGAAAGTTCTTCACGACCTGCTGGGTGATCGTCGAGGCCCCTTGGCGCAATTTTCGAGCTCGGACGTTGGCGACCAACGCCCTCGCCATACCGACGTAGTCCATCCCCTCGTGACGATAGAAATCAGCGTCTTCCGCGGCGAGGAAGGCGTTCTCGACCGCGGGTGGAATCTCCTCGTAGGCCACGAAGGTCCGGCGCTGGGTAAAGATCTCACCGATCAATACCCCGTTGCGATCGACGACCCGGGTGACCTGGGGTGGTCGATAGTCACGCAGAGCCTGCTCATCGATGTCCTCGACATCGCGGCCGTAGTACCAAAGCACCCCGACGATGGTCCCGACTCCAGCGAGGCCCGCGAGCACGGTCAGAACGACCCCCGTGATCACGGTGATCTTGAGCCACCGAGGCACACGCATCGGCTTGCGAGGCGTGTTCTCTGGGGAGTCGGCCCCCGCCGAGTCGGCGTCCTTGCGAGCCACGGGACGCACTCTACTCGGTCTTCGTCCCGGCCGCGCCGAGCCCGGGATCAGGAAAGGCAGCCGCGACGTGGCGGACCGCTACGCTGCGGTAGTAGCAGCGGGCTCGCTCGACCGTCATCTCGTCTGTGTCGAGGTCTCCGCTGCGTCCCAGCAGAGCGCGTCGGCGCGTCCCCACCGAGTAGAGGCTCAACGCCGCGGACACGGAGAGGTTGTAGCTCTCCGCAAAACCGTGGATCGGGATCCGAAACCGGAGGTCACAGGCCGACTGCGCGGCCGCGCTCAGGCCCGCGTGTTCGTTCCCGAACAGCAGGCACAGCGGTCGGTCCACGGGCAGCTCCTCCAGCATGTGCGTGGCGTCTACGCACGCCCCAACCAGTCTCATTCCAGCCGCGCGCGCCGGACCCACGGCGCTGAGGAAGGCCTCGAGATCGCGGTGATTTCGAGTCGCTATCCAATTGTGGGTCCCGGTCGTCGTTCGACGCGCTCGAAGGACGCGCTCGTTCGCCGCGATCACATCGACAGACCAGGCCCCCAGCGCCTCCGCGCTGCGCACGACAGCCGCCGCATTATGGGGATCGTAGGGCGCCTCGATCGCTACCCCCACGCTCTTCAATCGGGCGCCGAGCACAGCCTCGATCCGCGCGCGCCGACGCCCGCTGACAAAAGGCTCGAGGGTCCGAACAATCTGCTCGGCACCGTAGTGGGCCGCCAGTATGCCGAAGGCGTCGCGTTTCATCCGAGCTCGTCCATCGCGGGGTGTCCAGGGGCGTCCGCGTTCGCCGGGTCTACGTCGACCGGCTGAGAAGGAACCATCCAGTCCTTGTCGCCAGGAGCAGAAGCCTCGATTCGAGGAGCTCCTGGCTGCTCGTCACTGCCGACCTCGTCATGCTCGTCATGCCCAAGACCGTCGAGAATCTCCAGAGTGAGCTCCGGCAGCGGCGGCCGCACGCCCCAGGACTTTCCAGTCGCCACCGCGTCGACCCAAGCCCGCTCCCAGTTGGTGTCGCTCGTGTCTCCCAGCAGACCCGTGAGCGCGCGCTGGGTCTCGGTTCCCGCCATCACGGTCTCGATCTCTTCGAGACAGGCATCGGGGTCCCCCCGGTCCCAAAGGTCGAAGACCAGCTCTCCAGTGCTGTAGACGGCGTGCTCGGCCTCGCTGATCCGCTCGCGCGTCAGCATCAGGTCATGGATCCAGCGCAGCTTGTTGGCGAAGCGCTCGCTGGGCGCTCCCTTACAGTAGTGAACATGACGGCGCACGGGGCTGGGAAGCATCAGGGCGAGGTAGGCGGCCTCCCGCGAGCTCAGCTCCGCGGGGTGCTTGCCGTAGTAGTGGCTCGCCGCGTGTGTGACCCCGTAGATCCCGGGGCCGAACTCGATCACGTTGAGGTAGAGCTCCATGATTCGCTGCTTGCTCAGCGCCTGCTCCACCCACCAGGTCAAGAACAGCTCCTGAAGCTTGCGCGAGAGCGTACGCTCGTGGCTGAGCAGCACGTTCTTGACCATCTGCATCGTGATCGTCGAGGCCCCCAAGCGGACTTTCCCGGCCTTGAGGTTACGGCGCAGCGCAGCCTCGAGCTGCGAGCTGTTGAAGCCCTCATGACGGCGAAAGCTCCCGTCTTCCGTGGTCAGCACGGCCTCGGTCATGTACCGCGAAACATTCGCCAGCGGGGTATAACTCCCCGATCCCGAGTACAGGCGCAGCGTTCGGGTCCGACCGTCGCGCATGGTCACACGATGGGTGAAGCCGCCACGCAGGCGCTTGGGTGTCGCCAGGGGAGGTGCCTTCCGAACCCGGCAGTGCTCGGAGTCGACCGTCCCCTCCAGGCGCAGATCGTCGAGATTGGAGAAGTTCGCCTCGATGTCGAGGGTGGCCCCAAAGGTCCCATCGAGCTCAAAACCCCGCAAACCAGGAGCGAGCTCATGGGGTATCGCATCGAGGACCTTTTGACAGTCGACCTCCGGGATCTCCAGTGTGACCCGATAACGACGCTCCTCCCGGACTGCGGCGTGAACGATCTCGCCGTTGGCGATCAGCTCGACGCCCGCCCGCCCGAGGGTCAGACGATGGAGGGTCAGGCGGCGAGCCACGGGATCAATCTCGGCGTCAATCTCGACGCTGAACCCCACATCCCGCACGACCTCCCGGGCCAGCAGCTGGTGGCTGACGTTGAGTCCGGCCAACGTCACGCGCCCCTCGAGCTTCGCCACGCCGCCCCCAAATCCGATCTCGAGATGCCCCCCCACGGTCGCGGCCTCGGACTCGACCAGGGGCAGGCGCCCGAGGACCTCCGGGACTCGAGCCAGTTCGAAGGCCTGCATATCGACCTCGATCTCGCCAGCGGACAGATCCCTGGCGAAACTGCCGGCGATCGACCACAGCTCCTGGCTGTGGACTCCGGCGCTCTGGGTTGCCGCCGGCGCAACGTCCGAGAACCCCCCTGTTAGTTCGACCTCCAAGGTGCTCGCCTCGGCATCGACGATCGTCAGGTTCCCGTGAACCCCCGCGACACTGATGTTCTCGTTGAGCTCCGCCGATGCCCCCTCGACCTCGATCGTCAGGGGAAAGCGGAGTCCCCCTGCCTCCATACGCAGGGCCGTAGTGATCCCTTGGATGCGCACTGGGGTCCCCAGACCGAGCTCCGCAAGCAGGCCCCGAACCTCGATCTCGGTAGACTTGTCCGCGGGGTCGACAGTCGCCTCGAGGCTGCCGGTCACCCGGCGCTCGTTGTCGTCGATCCCAAACCCGAGACCGTCGATGCTCAAGCGCTGGGGCGTCAGTTTCGTCCGCCGGCGGAGCCAGCTCTGCCTGTTCGGGTCCGCCGGCTCTTCGACCATATCCCGGGCCCGCCTCCCCAGATCCTCGAGGGCCCCCCGCTCCGCCTCCAGGTGCCCCCCTTCGACCTCGATCGTGGTGACCTTGATCTCTGCGCTCCTCAACGCCCGACGATCCAGATGAACCGTGACGTGTTCGAGGTTCATGTCGATCCCGTCCCCGCGCAGGCGGACGCCACCGAGTTCGGCCGTTCGCCAACTGAGCCGAGTCGACGCGATCTCGACTTCCAAGCCGAGCCTATTCGAGAGCCGATCCTCCAGTTCACGCTCGATCCGACCGGCTCCCCAACGCGGCGCAGTTCCCACAGCGACGAGCCCAAGCAACAGCAACCCACCCATGATCCCACCGGCGACCGCGACTTTTCGCCGTCCCCTGCGACGCCCGACCCCACGCAAATCGTCATGATCGCGTGGTGGTGGAAGAGTCGTGTGATGTGCGCTCATGGTGCGGGGGACCTTAGCTCAGGTCCTCTCCCCTGACGCTCGGCCGAACCGAGTTCGTCCGAACTTCGGCACCTGAGCCTGCGCAGCGCGCGGAGCAAACAACGAGAAAGCGGGAGACCAAAGGTCCCCCGCTCTACTCACACATATCCTGTGATCACTTTTTACATTGGTAGGCGAAGATCACCATCGAATCGCCCCGCCGCACGGGAATGAGCACGAGCTGCGAGCCGACCGCGAACTGCAAATCGACGAGAGTGGTGCTCCCTCGGAGCAGCTTGGTGTCGAGCTCGAGTTTGCCCTTCTCTCCGCCGAGGAGGGTCAGCTTCACGCTGTGGCCAGACTTGAACTTCTGCTCGATCTCTCGGTCGAGCTCGAGTTCGAAGCTCTTGACCCCAATGAGGTTGTAGCTGCGGTAGCGGCCGAACTCAGGGGCCTCGAGCTGGTCCGCCATGAACGCGAGCTCCGCGGGGATGGTGCCATCCCCCTCCTCCAACGCTTCGACCGCGTGCACACGACACGCTGCCTTGGTCACGGCCGCCTCTGCGACCGAGGGAGCCAGAAGGCCTGAGCCCACCAACAGCGCGGGGAGAGCGAGAGCGCAGGACAGCGCGGTGGCGATAATCTTAGAGTTCATGCTGCGGATCGTCATAACGAACGCTCACTGTCGACCGGGTCGTCCTCAGTCACCCAGATCACCGTCGTCGTCCCTCGGGTCCCCTGAAGCTGGGAGATCGTACCGCTGCGCCCACCAAATTCGATGTGGCGGATCTCGGCTTCTCCAGGCTCGGGATGAGGGAACACGTTGGTCTCTAGTTCGCTGGGGGCGGGCAGGTCTGGGGCGACGGCAATCTGAGGAGTGGGCAAGACCGAGAGCTCGGGGGCAGGCTCGACCTCAGGTGTCGGTGGCGGCTGATCAGACGTGGGCGCCTCGGGCGTATTCGCGGCGATTTCATCGACTTGGTCGACCTCGTCCGGCGATCCGACCGAGCGCACGACGACCAAGAGCAACACTCCAGTCGCCCCCACAGCCGCAATCGGCATGCGTAGGGGCCGAGTCCACTCCAGCAGCCGGTGCCAAAATGGGGGCGGGGCCTCGGCCGCCTCCTGGAGCCGCGACTCTCGCTCGACCGAAGCTTCGAAGCGATCCCAGATCTGCTCGAAACGAGCCTCGGGAACACGCTCGGCTTGGTGCTCGAGATCGCCCACGACCATCTTCCGAATGAACGAGAAGTCTGAGAACTGAGCAGCGAGCCCTCCATCGACGTCGATCACGGCTTCAATCTGCGCTCGTGCATTCCGATCGAGCTCATCGTCGAAGTAGGCGGAGAGCTGCTCTTCGATCTCACTACGCTGGCTAGATTCGCTGTTCATCATATCCCTCCACCGACGGCCTCGGCCGTCTGCTGACCGACCAGGGAGCTCGGCTCGACGAGTTCCTGGGACGGAACACACTCACCCAAGTGCTCAGTCAGCAATTTTTGCATGTTGCGACGCGCGTGGAACAGACGACTCATGATCGTGCCTTTGGAGCACTTCATCGCCTGTGCCATCTCCTCATAGGACATGCCCTGAAGCTCCCGCATCACGATCACCGCGCGATGTTTGTCGCTGAGGTGCTCGAGGCTGGTCTCGACAGCGGCGAGGATCTCCTTGCGTCGGAGCATGTCCGACGGATCACCAAAACGCGCGAGATACGGGACCAGGTCCGACGCCGGCTCATCCTTGCCATCGTGCCGAAGGCCGTCTTTGAACTCGACGTCCCGGTGGCGCTTGGCTTTGCGCAGTTGATCGATGCAGAGGTTCGCCACGATCCGGTACAGCCACGTGTAGAAGCTCGAGTTGCCCTCGAACTTCCCGATGTAGCGGTGGACCTTGATGAAGCTCTCTTGCACCACGTCGAGTGCGTCCTCTTGATTGCGGAGGAATCCGAAGGCGACCGCATAGACCTTGCGCTGATAGCGCTGCATCAGGATTTTGAAAGCCTGGGCGTCACCGCCTTTGACGGCGGTTACGAGTTCTAGGTCCTCGGCGTCTGTGGAAACCACGTGTATCGCTGCCCTTGGACGGGTGCTCTTGACCCCTATTCAGCGGTCAGGAGAGAGAGGGAGGAATGGCTGAACGGCCAACGCAACAACCTGGAGGGAAGATGCGAGAAACACCACCGATTTCGGCGAGCTTCACGCAGATCAGGCTTGCTGCTCGAAGGGTTATACCCAATGGCGGCGTATCCTGCCGCGTGCAACGGGGGGGAGCCCTCACCGCGACCTGAGCGCGGATCCCCAAAGCCCACATATCGAGGCCTCATGAGTGCTGGGCTGCGTTCTCTGGTCGCCGCGGTGGCAGCGTGCTGAGCAAGCACACGCCCTCGACTGTGCACGCGCTCAGGTCGGATCTCCGTCCCCTCCCCATCTGCGTCCATCCGCAACGCGGCGAACGCCGCGCGATGGCGCAGCTGCTGTCCAGCCCGGACCCGGTAGCGGCGACCAACACAAAAATCGATGCACATCGCGGAGCGGGTCCAGCCAAGAGCGACCCCGAGCGACCCGCAAACAGGCGACCCGGCGGGGGCGGGGGCGGGAGTGAGTCGCTCAGGGACCACGCAGACTACCCGGCACCAGGGTCAGGTCGAGGTTGTCCATCAACACCTCGGCCAGGCGCATCAGCTCGAGCCGGTCGCCGGCAGCAATACGGACATCCGGGGCGTAGCCGGGGGCCTCGTACAAGGCCAGCGCAGCGTCCTCTCGCTCTGCGCAGACCCACCAGCTCGGGCCCTGCTCGACCAGCACAAACCCGAGCTGTCCACACATCCAGGCACACTGGTCCCGCCACGTCCCAGGTGGACCGTGGCCAAAGGCCGGTCGTCGGGTCCCCGGTGAGCGCAGCCACAGCTCGTGCGCCAGGCTCGGCAGGCGCTTCTCCAAAAACGCAAACCCGAACAACATGTCGATGAACGAGCGGTGCTCGGGGATCACGACGGGTCCACCCATGCCGGTGGCAAGTCGGACCAGCGCAGGAGCGCCCCCATTGCCCCCTTGGCCTCGCCCGTCCCGCTCGTTCCGGCGATCGAAGAACAGCCCTTCGACCCCGGGCGCGGCCGCTCCCGCGACCGTAAACTGACTCCGGTCGGGGTGCAGCAGCGGGTCCTTCGCATACTGAAGCATCGCCTCCGCACCAAAGTCGATCACATCGTCGCCGTAGCTGTTGAGCCCACCGTGGTCGGCCCCCATTCGGCGCAGGAAGGCGTACTGACCGGCCGGGAGTGGGCCCAGCTCGGCCTCGAGCGCCTCGATATGCTCGCTGGGCGCCCCCTCGATCGCGCCCTCGAAGCCGGGGATCCAGCCCTCCACCATGGCGACGAGCTGGTCGATGGCGACCTCTGCACGCCCGCGCGCTTGCTCGCTCATTCGTCACTCCCCGGGTTGGGACACAGCATACGCGCGAGGTTGTCCCTGCAGGTGGCGCAAGATTCCTCGGAGTGTTTTTCCCCCCCCGACACGAACACCTCGGTCATCTGGGTGGGCTTACATCCGTTTTCGAGCGCGGCCTGAACGAGCTTCTGAGCCGCACACTGCATGGGCGGGTGTTTTCCGTTCGATGGTTTTGTGATCTGGATGTCCTTACCGCGAGCGGTTTTCACGGTCACTGGATCACCCGTCGACGAGACACTCGCGCTCGGCTGTGCCGCGGTCACACCAGGGGCGCCGGCTGCCAAGTCGGCCCAGCCTTTGAAGGCGCTGCGTCCGGTCGGCTTGCCGGCGACCGCGACGTAGACGTCCGTATGCTCGGGTGGGCCGGGGCACTCGGAGATCAAGACACCTGCCATACCTTGTTTGGGGCCGCTCAGATCCCGGCTGCCATCTTCTGTGGGCGTCGCTCCCTTCTCGAGGGTTTTGCCCCACTTGTCCGCCTCCTCTCGGCTCTCTGGACCCTCCGATATCTCGTAGGGTTCGTGTTCGGACATGGGCTTCCCGCAGTTCGGGCACGACTCGTCGTTGCTGCTCCCTGGGTAGCTCAGGTAGGGCGTGCCCATGGCGAGGGTGAAGGTGTTGCCCGTATTGCCGTTGTGCTGCGCGACATCGCTGAACCGCACCACCCCCTTGCCGTCGAACTTCACGTTTGGGCTCGCCGTACTCCAGGTCAGCTTGCCCTTGTTTTTTGACGAGATCACACCGCCCGCGCTGCCGGCTTCGTCCCCGCTGCTCGACGGGATGTTCGACGACTCGAGAGCGACCGGGTTGCCCTCGACGTTCACGGAGCTGCTCCCGTCCACGAGCTCCGCTCCCACCGCCACATTGACATAGGGGATGGGCACCGGCCCCGCGGGGGAAGGCGTCTTGCACACGTCGGGTACCGGACAGGTGTGGGTCAGGCCATCGCCCTTGTGGATGATGGATAGACCGTTGGCGAACACGCTGGTCATGGCTGCGACTCCCTCCGGGCCACGATCCGTGCGCCCTCTTTGCTCGGTTCACCGGCCTCCAAAAGGCAGGCCCCCATTCCCCCGTCGTCGGACTCGCCGTAGAGCAGCACCCGTCGAGCCTCGTCACCTCGAGAGAAGCGCAACCCGGCGAACGCGGTCAGCAGGGCGGGCGTGGCCGCACCGCAATCTCCGAGCGCGTCACCGACCCCCCGAACAGTGAGCGGCTCGGGCATGATCTCGGCGTTGCGCAGATAGGCCATCTGAAAGCTGCGGGCCCAGTGCGTGCCACTGGGCTGGGCCGAGTCGATCGCGTCCGCGCGCCAATTCGGGTTGGCCTCCCGCAACTTCCTATAGAGCCGGGCGAGGCCCTCTCCCTTGGTCGAGTGTGGCTGCATGAGGTGCCGCTGCTCGGCGTCGACGTGGCAATCGCGGATCCAGGCCCACGGGCGGGCAGCGATCTGGCGGGGTACATCCCGGCGCGCGAGCAGCAAAAATGCCGCGGCCTCCCCGGGGATGCGGCCGTCGGGGTTGTGCTCGCCCAGCAGCGCGTTGCGCTTGTGCAGACGTTGGAGCGAGCGCGAGTCACAGTCGCTGTCGACAGCGCCCAGGGCGACGAGAGGCTCTCCCGCCTCGAGCAACTCCATCGCGTGGCGAAGCCCAGCGAACCATCCGCCTCGCCCCCCCGCCAACCAAAAATCACCGCCGGGTCGCGGCAACATCGTGTCGGAGAGCTCCCGCAGCGCGCTCATCATAAACCCACGCTCGATATCGTGGTCCGCCGCGGGCTCGGGTCCGACCATGACCAAGGGCAGATCGACGCGCTGCCAGCTCGGAAACCTGCGCACCAGGTCGAGGTAGGCAGTGGCCACCATCCAACTGATCCGACGGCCCCGGGGGATGTCGCCCTTGAAGATCTCGAACTCGGCCGCGACGACCGGCTGATCGGGGCCGAAGGGCTCGAGGTTGACCATCCGAGAGAGGCCCGCCTCGACCCCGGCCAGCGAGCTCTCGGCGTCGAAGCCCAAAGAAGTACAAACTCCGGCGCCCACGAGCGCGATCGGCTGCTGCGCTTCGGTCATCGCCGACTCCCCCCCGGCTGCGCCCGCGCCGGGGCGGGTGCGGCCTCCCAGTCCTCGAGAGCGCGAACCACCGAGTAGCGGTGCTCGGCGCCCGCTCGACCCAAGGTCAAGATCGCTCGATACACCATGGTGAACCGAGCCAGGTCCGGCTCCAAGATGACGGCGTCCAAGCTCATGGTCGTACGTGTCGCCCCGGACCGGAATACAGACTTGCAGGACAACCTCAGGGTCGGGAGCGAAAACCGGATCTCACCGGCGGGGTGCATCCCTTGGAGCACGACCGGCTCTCCGCCCCCGAGGTGGGGTGCAGCGCACAGCTCCGGCGCGGCTGCCATAAAAAACCGTTCGTCGAGGTCGTCGGGCCACAGGGGGGCCCGCTCCCGCTTCCAGGCCTCGTCGTAGGTCCCCGCGAAGCTCGCCCTCGGGAGCCAGTGTCGGCCCGTCGCGCCGAAGCCCACCGGGCGCACACGAGCGCCGAGGCGCGACAGGAGCCCGCGCGGATCTTCGATGTTGGGGAGGGGCCGATCGGTCGCCGCGCCCATGGACTCATAGAGCCCGACCCCGGCTGGATTTCGGGGCTCGAAGCCGCGCCCCCCCGCCTCCACATTCCCCCCCCCGAAGGCTCGCTCCCAACGCAGCGGGATCCGACGAAAGTTGGTGGGGTCGGAGGGCACGACCTCGGAGACCGAGCGAACCCAGATCCGATCCCCGAATACACGTGCGTATTGTCGAACGCCGCCGACCATCATGGCGACGTCCATCGCCGTGGTCGCCACACCGCCCGGGGCCCAGGCCGACCCGTTGAGGTAGACGTCCGTACCAGGGCGAGCGAAGGCCCCCTGCCCTTCATAGCGGAGCGTGCCCAGCTCGAGGTGAGGGTAGGCGTCCTCCCAGTACACGTCACCCCAGTGCGGTGGAGCTTGCTCGGCGACGGCTATCAGGTCGCCAGCCGCCCCCGGGCGCCCCGGCCCCGGCATCTCGAAGTGAGCGGCGAGACCGATGACGGCGATCTCCTCACCGTGGCGATCGACATTGGGGAGGGCACCCAGCCCAAACGTTGTGAGGTTCTCGATAGGACCCATCGTCAGACCTAGATCTCGAGGTAGCCGCGCTGAGGGTCGACGCGGAGCTCGGCCCGTGAACGGAGCGTACGAAGCTCCCGGAGTTGACGCAGTTGGCGAGCCCCGAAGGCCCGGGTGCTCGGCTGAACCCGCGAGCGCGCCCGGAGGCGAAGCTCGCTCCCTAGCAAATGGCGACGACGGCTCGACCCGTACACATAGGCAGCATGCATGATCTCCGGGGTCGACATCTTCCCGTAGAGATAGCGCCGGCTCGGGTCGAAGTGCGGGCGCGCGCGCTCCCACCACGCCACCACGGCCTCCACCTCGGGCATGGGCAACTGCAGAACGGTCGGGTCCAAGCTCGGGTCGGCGTCGGCCGCCTCGTCTTTAGCGCGCTCCTCGGTGGCGTACTCACCGTAGGGATCTGCGAGGTCCCGAGTCCCCGGCCTGCGCTCGGCCACGCTGACTCCAGCCGTCTCGGGCGAGAGCCCCGTGATCGCGCAAAAAGCCTCGAAGGCCAGCCGGACAATGCGTTCGTTCTCGTGGGTCAACAGTGCGACACACAGCTGGGCTGCGCGCGGGCGGCCGCTGTGGCCCAGAGCCCAGACCCGGGCCTCGTCGACGTGCCCCTTGGCGACCGAGTCGACGAGTTGACGATGATCGCTGGCTCCCCCGACCATCGCAATGATGTCGACGATGCGGGCCGGCGCCCCCGGGGAGGCGAACCACTCCCGACACAGCCCCCACGCTCTGGCGCTGCCCAGTTGGAGCGCGGACTCGAGGGCCGCGACCCGGACGGCCGCCGAGTCGTTGGAAAAAAAGTAGTCGAGGACGTCGAGGACCCGTCCCCCGACACTCGCAGCCATATCGGGGACCACAGACAGGGCCGCCAACACCGAGGGCTCCTCCCCGCGGAGGCAATAGTTGACCATATTTTCGTCGGCCGGCTGACCGCGAACCGCGAAGGTCCGCAGCCACGCGGGCCACGATCCGGCCTGGGTCCGCAGGCTCGCCGCCCACAGGGCCCGGTCGGACCCGGGTCGATCCCAGAGCTGCATCGCCCGGTGCAGGGGAGCGGCGGACTCGGGCGAGAGGTCCTCGGAGGCCGCCGCGATCAAGCGCTCGGTGCCGGGCACCGGTTGCCTCAAGATCGCCAGGGCCGCAGCGCAGCGCCGAGCCTGCTCATCAAACGCACCGTCGACCCCAGACTCGCGCAGGGCGGGAAACAGGAGCCGCTCGACCACAGGGATGCCTCCATGTACGAGACCGTCGAGGTGGGCGAGCAGACGGGGCTCGACCCCCTTGGCCAGCTGCGCGAGAGATTCATCGGGCGCGTCGAGGGCCGCCTCCCAGCGCTGAAACAAGAACTCAGCGTCATCGAGGTGTTCCTCGACGACGCTCCACATGATCCGTTCCGAGCTGGTTCGCGGCAGTGGAGGCAGAGCCATAGCCAGGCGTGACTCTATCAGTCGACGCGCCGATCTACCATCGATCAGGTCGCGGCCAGACATCGGTCACGCTCGCTGCGCCGAGTGTATCCACGCGCTATCACGGGTATACCGCGAGTGCGCCATGCCCTCCTCCTCCGATCTGCTCCACGACTACCTGCGCTCCGTTCGGACGGTGGCGCGACGTCGGGGAGCGCTCAGCTTGGCACTGGTGGTCACGGCGGTGCTCCTCGCCCTCCTGGTGTTCGGGGTCACCATCGCGGCGACGACCCTGCGCGGAGATCTGGGCGCGACCTTGACGATATCGGTCGGGGTCCTGGTCGGAGGTACGGCGCTGGTCCAACACTTCTCCCTGCGGCGGGCGGCTCTCGGCACCCCGCTGAGAGTCGCCCGCTCGATCGCCGCGACCTCCGGGCCCCTGCGTGAGCGCCCGACCCCCAGCGAACGCCGTCTCGACGAGAGCCTGCGCTTCGAGATCCTCGGCGCCGCGGAGCTCTGGACGGAGCTCGAGGACAACCCGGAGACCACCTCGACGACCACCTCGACGAC
>CAYVJQ010000009.1:36006-45469 GCA_964451725.1 uncultured Nannocystaceae bacterium
GACCACCTCGACGACCACCTCGACGACAGGGTCCTCTCCAGCCCTGGCTGCGGCCTACCGCCGGCGCATCGGGGTCCTCACCCTCGACCTCGATCCTCGGCTCGCGCTGTCCAAACCCCGCTGGCTGCCCCGAGTCGGGATCCTGCTGCTGGCCGCCACCTCTGTGTTCGGGCTGCTCCGAGACCCTCGCGCCCAGCTCGGCCTCGAGCGCATGCTGGCCCTGCGAAACGACCGGCCGCCGCCCCCTGCTCAACCCGTGTGGACCTCGCTCGAGCTCACGCTCGACTACCCCGCGTACACCCACAGAGCACCGCGTCGGGTCCCCAATCCCAGCGGCAGCTTGCGCGTCCCCGCGGGCACCGTGCTGCACTTCGACATGGAGGCCAGCCAGGCCGCGGAGGCCGTCCGGGTGGTCCTGATCTACGACGCGCGAGAGCTCGCAGCGGCACCACCTCCGGAGATCGTCGATCTCGTGCCCGATGCCGATGCCGATGCCGATGCCGACGAGACAGAAGACGGGGGGCCGAGTCGGAACCCGCGCAAGCCCGGCAGCCGCTGGCGGGGCTCGGTCACCGTTCGCGGCAGCGGGACCTGGATCGTCGTGCTGCTCGACGACGCCGACACGAGCGCCGATCCGCAGGGCCTGTTGGTCGCCCAGCACCGCTCTGCCCCCATGCGTCTCGAGATCGAGGCCGACGCCCCACCGCAGGTCGAACTCCTCCCCCTGCCACAGTGGCAGCGAGAGGCCAGCGAGACCGACAGCATCGATCTGCGTTTCACTGCAAAAGACGACTTCGGCGTCGTAGAGGCCGAACTCGTCTACGAGTACGGACCCGACGACGATCGCCAGCAGGCCCGGTTGTCGGCCGGCGACGCCCCCGGGAGCGGAATCCAAAATTGGCGCCACCGGATCAGTTGGGATCTCGCCGCGATCCCCTTCGACGACCGCGGGGAGGTCAGCTACTGGGTCGAGGTCCGCGACAACGACCCGGGCTTGGGCCTGGTGCCCCTCGTCGACGGGCCGGGCAAGGTCGCCGCCTCGGCGCACCAACCACTGGTCATCCATGACGAAGAGGCCGAGCACGCCGACAACATCGCGGACCTCCAGACCATCCGGGATACGGCGGTCGACCTCCTGGCCGAGCGTTTGACCACCGAAGCCTTCACTGCCCTCGACGACCCGGACGACCTCCCGGGCAAGCTCTCCGATGCCCGCGGTCTCGCCGACGCCTCGGCCGGCCTGTTGACCATGCTCGCCAGCGCGGTCGATGCCCTGGCGATGGACACGATGGTCGCCGAGCGCGACGTCGAGATGCTCGCGGGAATCCACAGCCGCCTGCTCGAGCTCTACCGCGAGGAGAGTGAGCGCCTCGAAGACGCCCCGGACCGGCTGCGCCTCGGCGCCTCGAAGGCCGAGCGAGACACCTTCAACCGCGCGGCAAAGACCGCCCTGCGCAAGCTCGGCAAACACAATCAGCGCGCCCTGTCCCAACTCGAGGACGAGGTAATTCGCCTCGACGATCTGGTCGACGGCCAGATCATCGCGCGGGTCGAGACCCTGACCGCGCGACTCCAGGTCTCCCAGCAAAAACTGGTCGAGAAGCTCGAGCAGCTCGCGGCCGGCGACGAGTCTGTGCGGCCGCAGATCGAGCAGCTCGAGCAGCGGATCCGTGAGGATATGCGCCGGCTTCAAGAGGCCCGCGCTCAGCTTCGCAAGGAGGTCGGCGACGCGTGGATGAACGTCGACGCGTTCAAGGCCATGGCGGCCCGCATGAAGAGCCAGGCCCTCCTCGAGCAGCTTCGCCGGGGCGACATCGAGGGGGCCCTCGAACAGGCCAGGGAGGGCCTCGAGGCGATCCGAGAGATGCGCGACAGCTTCCAAAAGAGCGCGAGTGAGGCCGAGGTGCCGGCGCTCTCGAAGGAAGACCGGGACCGCATGAAGATGCTGCGTGAACTCAGCAGGCTTCAGGACGAGCAGACCGGCCTGCGCGGCGAGACCCAGCGACTGCGCGAGCGCTGGCGGGAGGAGGTCTCTGGTCAGCGCACCGATTCAGCCCAGACCGAGCGCGCCAAGACCAGGGCAAAGAAGCTGCGCGAGGCCCTCGAGGACATCAACGACGCCAACCTCTCGAGGGAGGGGCGAGGAGCCTGGGACGACGCCCGCGAGGCCCTGCAAGCGCTCGAGGTGGCGACTGAGGACGACGCGGGCGAGGCCGGGGCCCTGGCCCTGTTCGAGGCTGCTCGACAGGCCGCGGCGGCGCTCGAGCGGGCCGGCGCGGGTGCGGCCGAGGACAGCGCCGAACGCTCGCGCCTCGACGCCCTCGCCCGTGATGCCGCACAGATGAGCGGGGCCCTGCGCGAGCCCCTCCCCGACGCCAGCGAGGTCCTGAGCCCGGAGGAAGGCGCCCGCTTCGAGGCCCTCGACAAGCGCCAGCAGACCCTGCGTGAACGCGCGGAGCGACTCCTGGACGACCCCGCGGCGGCGGTGCTCCCCGAGCCAGGTCAGGCCGGCATGCGGGCGGCGGACCAAGGGATGCGAGACGCCCGCGACGCGCTCGGCGAGGCCGCCCTCGAACGCGCGATCGGGGGCGAGCAGCGGGCCTGGCGTGGAATCCAGCGGGCCATCGACAGCCTCCGCGACAGCGCCCCTCCGCCGGCCAGCGCCAGCGGAGGCGAGTCTTCGACGGAGGCCGAGCGCGACCGCTCGCTGCGCGATCAGGTCGTCGAAGCCATGCGCGAGGGCGATCGAGACAGCTTCGACGACGACACAAAGCGCTACTATGAGGCTCTGCTCCGATGACGCGCGCCAAGGATACCCACGGGGACGCCCTCCCTGGCCGGCCGGAGCTCGGACGAGATCGACGACAGCCCGGAGGGGCGAGGGCCCGCGGGCCCGCCTGGCTGCGGCTCCTCGCCCTCGCCGGCCTCGCCCTTGCGCTCGGGCCTGAGACGGCCACGGCCGCACCACCGTCCGACGATGCGGGTGAGGCCCAGGTCTCGACCCGCACAGCCCGCCCGATCAGCACCGGCCTGAGCTGGTTCATGGAGCGAGTCGACGCCTGGGACCTCGAGGGTGCGAAGGTCGCCCTCACGGCTCTCCCCCCGGGCCCGGACCACGAACTCGCCGAGGGTGTTCTGGCGGTCTACGAGGCCCGCTACGAAGACGCCGAGGGGGTCCTGGCAGGGGTCGTCGCTAGCTTCGCCACCGCCGCCGAGGATGACCCGACCGCCAATCAAGCGCGACACTACCTCGAGGTCGCACGCGGGGCCCAGCTGGCCCTGGGCGAGGCCCTCACGCTCACGAGTGAAGACGGCCGCTTCGAGGCGGTGTTCGCCGATCCCAAGGACGCCCTGCTCGCGCCCTATCTGTTCGAGGCCATGGCCTCCGCCTACGAGCAGCTCGGGGAGGACATCGGTGTCCGCCCCAAAGATCCGATCCGCTTCGAGTTCTACGACGAGCCCGGGAAGCTCGCGCTGGTCACTCCCCTGACCCTGGACAACATCTACACCACGGGCACGGTCGGTATCTGCAAGTACCGGCGGATCATGATGGTCACGCCCCGGGTCATGTTCTACGGCTACGGCTGGCTCGACACCGCCATCCACGAGTACGTGCACTACCTGCTGAGCATGCGGACCCAGAACAACGCGCCAGTGTGGATGCAAGAGGGCATGGCCAAGCTCATGGAGAGCCGCTGGCGCCCCGATGGACGTAGCGAGCTGACCCCCTCGGTCCGCGCCCTGTTGAGCGAGGCCCTCACCAACGACACGCTGGTGACCCTCGAGCAGATGCACCCCTCGATCGCCATGCTCCCGAGCCAAGAGATGGCCGCCCTCGCCTACGCCGAGGCGGAGACTATGCTCGGTCTGCTCGAGGAGGAGCGCGGCCGTGAGGGCATGGCCGACTTCATGGACCAAGTCGCGCTCGGCGTAGATGCCAAGGCGGCGTTCGCCAACACCTGGGGTCAAGAATTCGAGCGTTTCTTCGAGCATTGGCGCCGGACCATGGCGACCCGCACACACGCGCGCCGTGGGTCCACCTCGGCACACCGCGGGGTCGCGTTTCGCGAGTCCGAGTCCGAGTCCGAAGACCCCGAGTCCGCAGACCCGAGCCTGAGCGGCGACGTGTTCTCGCACCTCGGCGGCGGGGCAGCCCACAAACACGCCCGACTGGGGGTGCTCCTGACCCTCCGCGGGCACCCCGAGGCCGCCGTGATCGAGTACGAGAAGGCCCGCAGCGCAGACCCGAGCGTGCGCCGAGATCCCAAGCTCGCGCGCCGATTGGGCGAGCTCTACCTCGACCTCGATCAACCCGCCCGCGCGCTCCCCCTGCTGATCTCGGCCGGGGAGGACGACCCTGAAGACGCCAACATCGCGGCCGCCGAGGGGCGGGCGCGACGACTCTCCGGTGACGACGTCGGGGCCCGTGCCGCCCTGAGCCGCGCCGTCCGGAAGAACCCTTTCATCCCCGGCCTCCACTGCGACCTCGCGGCGCTCGCCACCATCGATGGGGACGAACAAACGGCGGCCCGCGAAGCAGCCCTGTGCCCCGACTGAGCAGCGGCTCGCGCGAGTGAGATCTCATCGCGTCGAAGCACGCAGTTGTGGCGTCCCGTCCTGGCACCGCGCCGACCGCGAACTCGCCCGCAGTCCCCGTCACTCGCCCAGTGGCCATCTTCATCGACCCTCACCACCGCCCACCGCAGCGGTGGTTTTGCGGGGAGCCCCGTGCCGCGCGATGCACGCATGCCCTGAAGATCGGCACCAGCACCGACCCACTCGATGTATCGTAGACGCCATGTGGACGCGGTCCCCCACCCTTCTTTCGCGCGATTGGTCTAAAGCTCTGTTTATTCCTCTCGTCCTGCTCGTGCCGATGGCCGCGTGCACCATCGAGAACAGCCCGTCCCCGAACCCGACGACCAGCGGGGACATCGGCGAGGACATCGGCGAGGAGACCAGCGACGACCAAGACACGGGCGGCAGCGGGCAGGGGCTGGTGACCGCCCGTGGAGACATCGCTCTGACCCTCGTGGTCACGAACCAGGGCGTCGACGTACCCATCGTCAACAACGGAGAGTGGGTCGGCCCGGCCGACCGCAACACCTACGTCGTCGCAAATCGGGACACTTTGCTCCGCGCGTTTTGGGAGATCCCTGAGGACTGGGAGCCCCGAGAGATCACGGCCCGACTCGAGCTCATCTACGCCGACGGCACGACCAAAACGTTCACCGACCCAAAACTCGTCGAAGGCCCCTCGTTCGCGGGAGACATCGAGCGAAACTTTTGGTTCGCGCTCCTGGCCGAAGAATTTCCACCGGGTGTCCAGTTTCAGATCTCCCTGCTCGAAGACGGCGAAGCCTCCGCCCACATCCGTGAATCCACCACCGTCACACAGGCGCCCAGCGCCGGTCCGCAGCAGATCGGCATTCAGCCCGAGCCCGCGGAGCTCAAGGTCGTGTTCATCCCGGTCCAATACAACACGCCCGGCTGCACCACCGACACCTCGACCCTGACCGTGGCCGAAGAGCAGGAGTTCATCGACCTGCTCCACGAGCACAACCCCGTCCATGACGTCAAATTCGATTTCAGGCGCAGCTCGCCGATCGTCGTCAACGCTGCGCTCACCAGCCTCTCCCAGCTCTGGGCTCCGCTCCAGGAGCAGCGAATCACCGACGGGGCCTCCCCCAACGTCTACTACTACGCGCTGATCAATGTGTGTGGGGGCGGCATCGACGGTGCCGCGGGTATCGCCCCTGGGACGCCCCCTCCGACCAAAGACGCGGCCTATCAACGGGTCTCCTCGGGCGTCTGGCTCGATGGAGACTCCTACTCCTACGGGACCTTCGTACACGAGCTCGGCCAC
Source organism: uncultured Nannocystaceae bacterium (assembly GCA_964451725.1). Taxonomy (GTDB): domain Bacteria; phylum Myxococcota_A; class Polyangia; order Nannocystales; family Nannocystaceae; genus Plesiocystis. Next base: position 41,873 of record CAYVJQ010000009.1, read on the forward strand.
AACCAAGGCCGCCCCCACACCTTCTGTATAGGTGGCGGAGCGGCCGGCACAGACCCGAGCTACCCCCACGAGAACGGCATCATCGGCGTGTGGGGCTTCGGCATCCGCCAGTTCAAGTTGTTCAGCCCGACCGGGACCTTCGACTACATGAGCTACTGCTCGCCGACTTGGGTCTCGGACTGGAGCTGGAGCAAGACCTACAACCAGATCCGGGCGCTCACGGCCTGGGACTTCGAGGGTCCGGCCGCGGACGAAGAAGACAGCGCTGAGGTCTTGATCGGCCTCCTGTTCAAGAACGGCACCGAGTCCTGGTGGACCACGAAGGGTGGGCGCGAGGCCGAATACTTCAGCAGCGCGCAGGCCATCGACTTCGACTTCGGCCAGGACTCCGCCGAGATCCAGGCAGCCGTCGAACTGCTCGCCGATGGCACGCGAATGGTCGTCGCTCCCCTGCCTTGCGCGTCGGAGGAGCTCTCCGAGATCACGCGTATCGACTCGGTTGGGACCCGCCACGCGATCGACCTCGATCTCGACTTCAAGACCCCCTGAATCGAGTCACAGCGCGGACCACGACGCGCCGATCACAGTGACGAAACAGCCGACTCTGCGTGTGCAGAGCCGGCTGTTTCGGTCATCGCCCTGACCTGACTGGCTGACCTGGCTGGCTGACCTCAGATCGCTACGCGCTGAAAGCCGGGACCCGCGGTCGGAGCCGGCCGTCCCCCGGGGCTCTCGCCCGCGGCGCTCGCCTGTTGGGCCTGCTTGGCCAGAGTCTTGCGAAAGCTACGATCGATCTGCCGAAGCAAGCGGCGCAGGCTCTTACAGATCGGGGTGGCCTGCCGAACCACCACGCCGATCTGAAAGCCCAGGGACACCGGGCCGAGGCGGTCGACGACCAAGCGATGCTCACCGACGGTCGCCTGGATCTCCGTCGACCCGACGTTTTGTTGGTCCTCCATGTCTTGAAAGACCAGTGCCAGACGAGACAGCGCTCGACTGACCACGACCTCGTCGAGGGCCGCCGTAGTCGTGCCCACGACGATCTCGGCGTTGCGCAAGAGGTAGGCCGCATGGATGTCGGGGGTCTGTGAGAGGCGCTCGATCTTTTCGATCACCTCGCGCGGGGCATCGCCCAGATCTCGAGTCGCCTGCCGCGGACTCGCCCCAGGCTCACGATCGAGGAGCCCCTCGACGCGGCCCAAGATCGTGCGCGCGCTGGCGCTGCGTCCCGAGATCCAAGTCGCCGAGGCCGCTGCCCAGCCGAGCATTGCGACCACAGCGTCTCCTCCACGTAGCTCACCCGCGTGGGCGTGCACGGGCTGTCCATCTTCGAGGTGGATCGCGCCGTGACGCCCCTCTCCCTCCAGATGGAGCACACCGTTGCTGCACGCGGCCGCGTGCAGACGCAGAAGGTCACCCGTCTCGACGCCGCTGAGCCGCCCTGGGAACGGCACCTCGCGCTCGTAGCCCTTGAGTACCCGGAGCAGGGCCGAGGACTCGCAGGGGCTCGGAATGATCGCCGACGCACCGACAGAGGCCGCCTTGTGAATCGCCGCTTCGTCGAAACGCGCAGCGATCATCACAAGGGCCAAGTTCGGGAAACGCTGGCGGACCTCTGCAGACAGCACACCAAAGCGCTCGTCGACGGGTTCGACCACCATCGCCACCGTAGGCGACTCTGCATCGAGGGCAGACTCCAAGTGGAGGACGCGAATACCAGGTCGAACGGCCTGGAGCATCTCAGCGAGCGCGGCGGACTGGCCGGTATCGTGGGCAGCCACCAGCAGGGTAAGGGGGTTCATCGGTGTGTTCATGGCGTTCCTTTCCTGCGTGTCGGAGACACGCTGGTCCGATACATCAGCACGTTGCGTGCCAATTCGGTCGAAAAACTGTCCATTGGTACACAAAGTGGCCAGCCGGCCCTGGCGCTGCGAGCGTGGCTATTTAGGGTGCTTCCGCCAGTCCGTTCAGCGTGCTCGACGCGCTCGTCATGCGGGCAGTATTGGGACTGTGGGGCGTTATTCCGCGGGCGACTTGTCCTCCATTACAATGAAATCGAGCAGTGAACGGACTCAGGGCAGACCCGAGGGCAACGCGCACCATCGAGCATCCCTCTATGCGCGCAAATCGCCGGTTTATATCGCCCACCTGTGCAGAACCACGTCCTCTGGGCGAATCCGAGCCCGCTGTGGGTGGTCAGATTATGTTGAGTCGATTCCCGCGTAGTACGCAGATCACACATATAGCGGAATACGCGCAAACCCCATTTTGAGTCGGTTCATATCTCCTGCTTTCCCCACCCCGTGATAGGGTCGCTGTGCGCCTGTCTCCTCCTACATGTGTGTGCTGATGTTGCGAAATCTCTGTTTTCTGGGTTCTCTGGCGATTCTTCTTCCGGCCTGTGGATCGGACGGCACCTCGTCCATTTACGACGATGAGGCCGAGCCCACTTCGGTGACGCTGAGCAACGGCAGCGGTGCCGACGATGCGACCGAAGACGCCGAGGACGGGGATGGGGACGAGGATGATGGTACCGGCAGCAGCGAGGACGAGGGCGGCATCAAACTCGACGTCATCGGTGAAGACACCACCATGGGCACTGCTGGCGACGGGGGTGACGGGGACGGCTGCAAGAAGGTCGATTTCCTGTTCATCATCGACAATTCTGGCTCGATGCTCGAGGAGCAAGACAACCTCGCGGCGTCTTTTCCCTCGTTCATCAACTCGATCGACAGCACCCTCGATCAGGCCCAGGATTTTCACATCATGGTCATCGACACAGACGCATGGGTCTACGGCGGCTGCGAAATCCTATGCCTGTTCCCGATCCCTGGCCTCTGCCAGGGCTACGAGTGTGGTGTCACCTTTCCCGAGCAATGTGAGGACGTTTTGGGCGCTGGCGTGACCTTCCCCAAGGGCGCGAACGCGAGCAACACCGACTGCGATTTCACCTCGGGCAAGCGCTTCTTCGACAGCGGTGAGCCCAACCTCGTGGGCACCTTCCAGTGTGCAGCCCGGGTCGGTACAGACTCGACCGAAGATCCGGAGCGACCCATGGAGGCCATGGTCGCCGCGGTCTCTGGCGTTGGTTTGCCTGGGGTCTGCAACGACGCGTTCCTCCGAGAAGATGCAATCTTGGTCGTCACCTTCATCACCGATGAAGACGACGACGCAGAAGACGGATCCTCCGGATCCGTCGAGAGCTGGCGCCAGGCCTTGATCGCCGCAAAGAGCGGGGATGAGAGCGCCATCGTGACCCTGGGCCTGTTCGGGGACGGAGACCTACCCGATCCGATCTGCGGTGCCTTCGATGGCGGCGGCGCGGAGAGCTCGGCGCGCCTGCGTCAGTTCCTGGACTCGTGGGGAGATCACGGCGTGTTCGGCTCGATCTGTGCTCCAGATTACGACGACTTTTTCGCGGCCGCGGTCGACATCATCGACACCACCTGCGAAGGGTTCACACCCCCACAGTAGGTCACAGCCTGCGGCCCCATCGCGTCTGGTTTGCGTCTGGCTCGCTCGGGCATCCAGAAAAATGGGTGCGCGGGATTGCACGTCGCAGCCGCCATGCGCCATGGTGGTTGCCTCGCGCCGACT
>CAYVJQ010000009.1:45569-53635 GCA_964451725.1 uncultured Nannocystaceae bacterium
TATGCTCACGCTCACCAGGAAGGCCGGCCAGAAGATTCTCATCGGCGACGACATCGAGATCGTCGTCCGAGAGGTCCGTGGCCGTCAGGTTCGAATCGGCATTTCGGCCCCAGCGGGCATGCCCGTGTTCCGGGAGGAGCTCTACGCTCAGATCCAGGCGGAGGGAGAACCCGACCCGAAGCCCGAGGTCCCCGTCGGCGAAGATACAGCCGCAGCCCCTGACGACCTCGTCGCCCCTGACGACCTCTGACCCCCGCGTCACTCACAGCCCGGGATACCCGCGTAGGCTCGGTCCCAAGACGGCGCCAGTGTGGGCGTCGGATAACTAAAGTGCCACCACTCGCGGCGGTAGGGCTGAAAGCCCTCCACCATCATCGCCGCCCTCAGGCTGAGGCGTAGACGCAGGGGCTCACCATCGACTCCCCGCAGGGCACTCGCCGACTCGAAGGCATCCCAGCCCGATCCCATGTCGAGAGGCACACCGTCTCCATCTGCGAGGCCCAGATCGATGGCCAGCCCTCGGTTGTGAAGTGAGCGCGCGGCGACCCAACCGTCACGGAGAAGATCGAGACGGTCCGCTCGCTCGGCCCACTCGACCATCGCCACGCTGGCTCGCCGTGGCCGATACCCATCATAGAAAATCAGGCGCCAGCCCCCTCGTGCAGCCAGCCGGGCTGCGACCGACACGAGGGCCTCCGCAGCCCGGACATCGAGCCAAATACCGGGCACCTCGTAGCCCGGGAGCGCCGCGCCCGTAAAGTTGTCGGCTCGGTGGTACCCGACGACGAGCACGGCGCTGGGTATGAGCGCGCCCAGATCGACCATCCCCGGAGGAGGATCGACGAGGGCACAGACAGACCGGCGATCGAGATCGGGGTTCGACTCGGCGAGTTTCGCCGAGTCGAGGCTCGGAATCCGCCGGCCCTCCGGTTCCTCTTCGCCCCCTGGGTCGGGCGATGCCGCCACGACAGGCGCTCGCTCGACCCTTGGGTTGGGCGATGCCGCGGGTTGGCAGGCCAACCCGGCGCCGGCCCCCAGCAGCGCCAGCGTGCCCCACGAGCCCTGCACGTCAATCCTCGTCGGGGTCGGGCCGACGCCGGAGCAGGCGCTCCCCCGTGCCAAAGGTGTAGCGCCCAGAGGCTCGGCGCTCGGCGGAGAGCCGAGTCAGGGCCGCCTGCATGCGCGCTCGAACGAGGTCGTCACAGCGTTGCACGTAGACCTCATCCGCAGCGGCCTCCACCCCGCTGCGCTCGAACACGATCGGCTCGAGCACCTCGCCGAGCATGCGAACCGGAAAGGGCAGGTAGAGCACGGGTGGCCCTGGGGTCAGCCCCCACGGGAAGCTGAGGGTCACGGGGAAGGTGCTCGCACGAAACAGGCGCTTGGTGAGCAGCATCTTCGCCAACGCCTGGCCGCCACCGAGGACCACAAACACCTCATGGGCACCGGCGACCACCGTGGGGACCACCGGCACCCCCTCTCGCAGCGCGAGTCGGATGTAGCCCCTGCGGCCCGCAAACACGATCCGATCGCGCTCGGCCCAGGTCCGCAGCGTATCTTCCTCGCCGCCTGGGTAGACCATGACCTTCCGCCCGGCGACGAAGAGATCGTGGGCGATGGACCTCGACGCCCGGACGACCCCATAGGGAACCACACGCCGAAACACAGGCAGGCTCACGACCAAGTCATGGGCCAGCCAGTAGGGCACATGGGCGATCCCGCAGGCCCGGTGAATGGCCACGCCGAGCACAAACGAGTCCGGGGACATGGACCCACCGTTGTGATTGGCGACCAGCAAGGCCGGGCCGTCGGGCATACGATCGAGGCCCCGGATCTCGGGCTTGAACCAAAAATCCAAAGCCGGGCCGATGCGTTCGACCGCGGCGATAAGGCGCTCGTCGTCACGAGCGACATCATTGGGATCGAGGTGGCTCGAGTCGGACACAGGCCGCGTGGCTCGAATTCTACGGTCTTCGCGCGCCGAGCCCAAGCCCCGAGCTCGGGTCCCGGCCCGTATACTCCGGCATGGGCTCCAGCCGCATCCATCACCGCACCTGCAACCTGTGCGAGGCGATGTGCGGCCTGACCTTCGAGCTCGAGGACGAGGTCGTGGTCCGCGTCCGCGGGGACCGCGATGACCCCTTCAGCCAGGGCTACATGTGCCCCAAGGGCCCCGCCCTGGTTCAGCTGCACGACGATCCCGACCGGCTGCGCAAGCCACAGTTGCGCACCAAAGCCGGCTGGCGCGAGCTCGACTGGGAGGAAGCCCTCGATCGGGCCGCCGAGGGGCTCTACAACCTCGAGCGCGACTTCGGCCGAGACGCCCTCGCCGTGTATCTGGGCAACCCCGTCGCCCACAATCACCCCGTCGCCCTCTACGGACCGCCCTTCCTGCGCGCGCTGAGGACGAAACACCGCTACTCGGCGACCTCGGTCGACCAGCTCCCCCAGATGCTGGTCGCCCACCTGATGTTCGGACACCAGCTGCTCCTGCCGATCCCCGATATCGATCGGGCCTCGGGCCTGCTGATCGTGGGCGCCAACCCCCTGGTCTCGAACGGCAGCATCATGAGCGCCCCCGGAGTCGGTCGACGGTTGCGGGCGCTCCAGGCCCGCGGAGGGAGGATCGTGGTCGTCGACCCACGCCGGAGCGCCACGGCCGAGCTCGCCGACGAGCATATTTTCATCCGCCCCGGCACGGATGCCCTGCTCCTGCTCGCAGTCCTGGGTGTGATCCTGCGTGAGGGTCGAGAGCAGCTCGGGCCGCTCACCAAGCTGGTCCGTGGCATCGGCCGAATCCGGGAGGCGGTCGAGCCGTTCACGCCCGAGTACGCCGCGGAACCCACCGGGGTCCCCGCGGGACAGATCGAGGCGCTCGCCCGCGCTCTGGCCAGGGACAAGACCGTGGTCTACGGCCGGGTCGGCGCAGCCACGCAGGTTTTTGGTGCCCTCACCCACTGGGCCATCAACCTCCTCAACATCTTCAGCGGGGCCCTCGACCGTCCTGGCGGGGCCATGTTCACGCAGCCCGCCGTCGACGTGCTCGACCTGCCCCGCGGCCTCGGGATCGGACCGGGCGCCTTCGGTCGTTGGCACAGCCGGGTCCGCAAGCTGCCGGAGTTTGGTGGAGAGCTGCCCGTGGCGACCTTGGCGGAGGACATCCTCGCGGGCGCGACGCTCGAGACGAAGCCGGGCACCGCAGAGGGGGAGGCCGGATCCCGCAAGCCAGCCCTGTCTCCGATCCGCGGCCTACTCACGGTGGCCGGCAACCCGGTGCTCTCGACCCCCGACGGGGCCGGACTCGACAGGGCCATCGCCAGCCTCGAGTTTATGTTGTCCATCGATCTCTACCGCAACGAGACCACCCGCCACGCAAACCTGATCCTGCCGCCGACCTCGGCCCTCGAGCGCAGCCACTACGACTTGGTGTTCCACATCTTCGCGGTCCGCAACACGAGCAAGTGGTCCCCTCCCCTGTTCACGCCGGCGGCGGACGCCCGACACGACTGGCAGATCATCCATGGGCTGTGGACCCGCCTGCTCCGACTTCGGGGCCAAGACGGCCTGATCGACCGCAGCGTCCACGCCCTGCTCGGGCGACTCGGCCCCGACGGGCTCCTCGATCTGGGGCTGCGCGCCGGCCCCTACGGCAGGCGCCTGCCCACGGCCCTGGGCGGGGTCGCTCGAGCACTCCCAGGCGCGATCGGTCGGCGGATGGGCGGGGACCTCGATCTGGCGAAACTCCGCGCCAACCCCCACGGCATCGACCTCGGCCCACTCGAGCCCTGTCTCGCGCGGCGCCTGCCGTCGGCCAGGCCCTACGTGGACCTCGCTCCCGCTTTGCTCATCGACGACGTGGGCCGGCTCCTGCGGGCCCACCCGGTGGGCGCCCAAGACTGGCGCCCGCCCACGCCTGCCAGGCCGCGCTTCTCGCTGATCGGTCGACGCCTCCTGAGGAGCAACAACTCATGGATGCACAACCTGCCCAAGCTGGTCAGCGGTAAACCGGCCTGCACCTTACTCATGCACCCCGACGACGCCCGTCGCCTGGCCCTGCGCCCCGGCGACACTGTTCGGGTCCGCTCGCGTGTGGGGGAGCTGTGTGTCCCCTTGGAGACCAGCGACGAGGTCATGCCCGGCGTGGTCAGCCTGCCCCACGGTTTTGGACACCATCGGAAAGGGACCAAGCAGGGCGTCGCGGAGGCCCATGCCGGGGTCAGCATCAACGACATCAGCGATCCTGCGGCGGTCGACCTCCTCTCGGGGGTCGCGGTCCTCTCGGGTGTGCCCGTCGACATCGAGCTCGACGACTCCGGGCTCGACAAATAAAACGGGCGGCCATCGCTGGCCGCCCGGGGGAAGTTCGAGGTCGCTCGCCTATCCGAGCTTGCTCTTGATCAAGGCGGGCACGTCGATACCCGTAGCGGCCTTGATCTGCTCGCCGTAGTCGACCAGCTTGCCAGCGAGTTCATCCCCGCCGGCTCCTCCGCCGCCCTTGCCGAGCACCGTCAGACGATCGACTCGGAGCTCGCCCATGCTCCCGGCCATCTTGCTCATGAGCGGGACCAGCTTCTGCATCAACAAGATGTCACGCCCGGCCCGTCCGGAGGTGTTGTAGCGATCGGCGATATCCGTGAGCACCTTCGCGGTCGCCTTGCCTTGTTCGACGATCTTCGCCGCGTCGCCCTTGGCGTTCGCCTCGGCCTCCGTGCGCGCCGCCTCGGCAGGCAGGAGCACGTCGGCGTCGAGACGCAGGCGGACCTGTTCGATACGCGCGTCTTGGGTGTCGACCTCAGCGGTGGCCTGGGCCACGCTGGCCTGAACCTCGGCGAGCTCCTGCGCGATCATGGCTTCTCGACGTGTCCGCGCATCGGCGACCCGACGCTCGTTCTCTTTGCGCGAGATCGCGATCTCGGCCCCGAGCTTCGAGAGCTCACCGACCATGGTGTTGCGCCATTTTTGCTCGGCAGCCTCCGCCCGTGCCTGGGCCTCGGCGATCTGAGCGCTACGACGGATCTGAGCGCTGATCTGCCGACCGATCGCGTCGAGATAACCGACGTCATCGGACACATTTTGGATCTTCAAGGTGTCCATGACCAAGCCGAGCTCGCTGAGGTCTTGCTCGGCCTCCTCGGCCAGCTTGGCAGCGAACTCCTCCTTGTCTTTGTTGACCTGCTCGGGGGTCAACCCAGCCAAGACCCCGCGCAAGTTGCCCTCCAGGGTCTCCCGGGCGATCTTCATGATCTCCTGGCGGGACTTGCCCAGGAAGCGCTCGAGGCAGTTGTTGAGCAGGGGCTCGGTACCGGGAACCTTGATGTTGGCGACGCCTTGAACCGAGAGCGGAATGCCGCCCTTGGAGTAGGCGTTGTCGACCCGGACCTCGATGATCATGTTCGTCAGGTCCATGCGGTCGACCGTCTCGAACAGTGGGATACGAATGGCGCGGCCGCCCCGGATGACCCGGTACCCCGCGACTCGATTGTTGCCGGCGACCCGTCGACGCCCGGAGAAGATCAGCACCTCATTGGGCTGGCACACATAGAGCATGCGCTTGACCAGCACCAACAAGCTGGCGACGGCGAGGAACAGGATGAGAGCGATCGCGGCGATGGCCTCGGGCTCGATGATGGAGGCGACGAGAGAGGTGTTCATAGCGAGCGCTCCGTTCCACCGAGGGATGCCTTGGGAGCCGTGAGAGCGCCCAACCCGAGGCGTTTCATCGCGCCACCGCTACCGCCGGGTCCTCCCCCATCCGACCCGAGCCCACCTCCGCTGCGGGCGAGGATCGCCGGGATATCGACCCCGACAGTCTCACGCAGCGCACTGAGTACCGCCGCGACCGTCTGCGGGTAAGCGGCCGCGTAGGCCGCGAGCGCCGATCCGTCCCCGCGATCGAGAATGTTGACCTCCCCCACCTTGATGTTGTCCATCTGGTCGACGACCGTCGAGATGATCTCGTCGAGGTGCTGGATGACGTAGATCTCCATGGCGTTCTCGCCCATGGCCTTCCAAGCGGCGGTCGTGGCCTCGAGGACCTCGACCAGCGCGCGGCCGTTCTCGGCGACCGGCGCCGCGTCGCCCTTGGCCCGGATCAACTCGGCCTTCCGTCGAGCCTCGGCAGGGATCACCACGTCGGCCTGGAGCCGCTTCTTCTCGAGCACGGCGCGGATCTTTTGTAGCTCCTGCTCGGCCTGCGCACGCGCCGTGTTGGCCGCGGCCTTGGCCTCACGCTCGACCGCCATGGCCTCACCGTCGAGCTCGGCTTTGACTTTGGCGAGCTCGTTTTGCTTCTGGAGGATCTCCATCTCCGCGTTGGCCTTGGCGACCTCGGAGCGACGCTTGGCCTCTGCTTGAGCCTCGGTCGTCTCCTGCATGGCCTGGTTCTCGGCGTTCTCGGCGTCACGCAGCACCCTGGCAATCTGCGGGCGACCGAGGGAATCGAGGTAGTTGGCCGAGTCGGCGACATTTTGGATCTTCAGGGTGTCGAGCGCGAGCCCGAGCTTGTCGAAGTCCTTGATGGCGCTCTCGATCAGCTTCTCTGCGAAGGTCAGCCGGTCCTCGTTGACCTGCTCCGGGGTCATATCGGCCACGACCTCACGCACGGCCCCCTCGAGGGTCTGTTGCGCAACAACATAGATTTCTCGCCGCTCTTGGCCCAAGAAACGCTCGATGGCGTTGCGGATCCGAGCCGGGTCGGAGTGAATCTTGACGTTGGCGATCGCGTGGATTCGCAGGGGGATGTTGCCCGCCGAGTAGGCGTTCTCGACCACGATGTCGATCGACAGGTTGCGCATGTCCATCGCGTCGACCCGCTCGATGATCGGGATCTGCCAGCGCCGCCCGGCGCCACCGCCTTCAAACTCCGGGCCCTGGTCGACTCGACCGTGGGGCATGATGATCATCGGCCCGAGATCGACGCCGTTGTGGATTCGCCTCCGACCGGTAAAAATCAGCACTTGGTTGGGCTGACAGATGTGGAGCAGATTCTTGATTGCGAACAGGGAGAGCAGCATCAACGCCGCCACTCCACCGGCCGCGCCGATGACTGAGGTGAGGGTGATCTCCGCCAGTGGCAGAGCCCCGAGTTGGATGAGAGCGGTGTGCATTCGTGTCTCCGGTCGGTGAGGGGGTGAGGGGGGTGAAGGGGGTGAGGGGGTGAAAGTGTGGTTAGGACGAGCGGGCGGACGAGGAACTGCCGAGCTTGACGACGAGCGCCTTGTGGTCACGCATCTCGACGATCAGCGCCTGCTCTCCGCGTGTGATCTCGCCGTCCTCACAGACGGCAAGCACGTCCACAGTGGTGCCCATGAGTGAAATCCGGACTTTTCCGAGCCGACCTGGGCCGACGCTGAGGCGCATCTCCCCGCTCTTGCCGACGTAGTCCTCGATGCCGGCGACCCTGCCGGTGTCGCTCGCCGACAGACGGCGGAGCAAGGTCACCGCACTCCAGCCACAAAGGATGCCTACGGCGAGAGCGAGGCCGAGGGCGACGGCGACACTGGCGAGGGCGAGCCCATCGAGGACCAACCCCGTGAGCCCAAAGAAGGTGGCGAAAAAGGTCCAAAATCGAGTCGACCCGAACACGCCGAAGAAGCCTCCGACGTTGGCGTGTGCATCGTGGTCGCCCGCGAAATCGATGTCGACATCGGCGTCGAGATCAGCGTCGATATCGAGATCGACATGACCATCGAAGTCACCGCCACCGTCGTCCCCCCCATGCAACAAGGAAGCACCGAGCAAGATGGCACCAAGGACGAGGGCGAACACGTAGACATAAATGAGCATCGGGTCTCCGGCCGTGTACCGCGTACACGCGCAAGCTATTTCATACCAGCGAGACCGCCCTACGTGGAGGTCCACGCGACAGTGCGCTCAAAAATATCGACCCCGGTCGGCGCTTTGGGCAGACCGGGGCATCTTGACCCGTCGACCTATGGGATGGGCAGTCGACAGCCCGCGGGACAAGACCGCCGAGCGAGAACCGCAGGAGGTGGCCCAAATGGACCCGGCGGCCCGAACTCGAACGGGATGTCCCAAACCCAGCTGCGACCGCTGGCTAGAGCGAC
>CAYVJQ010000009.1:53735-78597 GCA_964451725.1 uncultured Nannocystaceae bacterium
GCGACCGCTGGCTAGAGCGACTGCTGGCTAGAGCGACTCCCAGGCCTCAGCGTCGAGGGCCGGGAAGCTGATATCGCACTGCCCGGGATTCGAGATGCCCTCGAGCCGAACCAGGCCGTCCCGATTGGTCTTCCGGCGGACGACTTTCCCGTCGGGCAATGTAATCGCGCACTCGATGCCCACGAGCGCCTCGTCGTCTTCCCCGACCACCAAGACCTCGATCCAATGGTCCTCTTCGGGCTCCAGTGGCACCGGTACCGGCGCCACGCTCTCGAGGCGCACGAGAGTCTCGCTCGGCTGGGCCGCCGCACGGATGAGCCGGGTCTGAATCAGACCCCGCTCGATCAGCCGGGCAACGTGGTGACACAGAGCCTCGTCGTCGAGGTCGGCCGAATTCCCCGGCGCGACAGCGTCGATCAAGCGCTTCAGGGCGGCCCGGTTCCCAGGGTCGCGGGAGAGCAGCGCGCGTATTCGGGCGGCGTCGACCGCCTGCACGCTGACTTCGTGCCAAGGCACCAACTCCAACTCCCCGGTGGGGCCACTCAGACGGATATGCATGGGTTCTCAGGGTGTGAGGGTGGGAAGGGGCAGCTACGCGATCCGAATACGAGCCCCACGATCGTCCGATTCGGCGACCAGTTCAGACTGAGCGCGCAACCAACGCTCGGCTCGCTCGCTCGCGCCCACACCCAACAAGATCCGTCGGGCACCTTCGGCGCTGCTGGCGCGGGTCTCGATGAACACACGGTAGCCCTCCTCCAAGCGGCGGAGGATCCAGCCGAGGATGGCGCTCGGGTCCTCGCGGGCGACGACGACGATCGAGCCTCGCGGCATCGCACACAGGGCCGACCAGGCGTCGAGTGGCTCGACCCGCTCGTCGATGGTGATCGATGGGACAGAGAAAGCCTTGGCCAGGGCCACACCAAATCCACGCTCACAAATATAGACCAGGGTCCCCGCCTGGATCTCCTCAGAGAGCGCATCCACCGCGACATTCCGACCCCGATCGTCTTCTCGGTCTTCCCCCTCGTAGGCCGCGAGCTCCCGCAGGGTCTCGGCGTCGGCAGAATGCTGAATCTCGATCTCTCGTCGGGTCGGCGTGTTGGCCGAGGCTGCGGGGATCTCTCGACGGGTCGCCCGGATGCTCGCGGCCTCGCTCTGAACTGCGACCTGCAAAGTCGGTGCGCTGGCCCCCACCGGAGCATCGAGTGCGGGCGCAACCCCAAAGTCGGGCTCGTCCGGCCAGTCTTCCCGGAGTTCGGCCTCCGAACGCTCTCCGATGACCGTGACCGCGGCTCCAGCTCCAACCCGGTTGGATTCCGCAGAGTTCGGACGGCGACGAGCGACCGCCCCCCCCGAGTCCCCAGCACGCTGGAACGGGCCTTGGTCTTCGTCTTCGTCGTCCTCGGGGACGCCGATATAGTTTTCAGAGTCGACCGCGCCGACGATCCTCGAGGTCGGTGCATCGGCAGCGCTGGTCCTGCGCCCACGCTCGACATGCGGGGCCCCAGACAGACCGGCCAGGGGGTCCCGGCCGTCGTCGAAGGCGTCGAACTCTTCATCGTCGTCCAACGCCCAAGTGCCGCTCTCAAAAGGTGCTGCAGCGGGGCTCGAGGGACGTCCGTGGGCGAGGCCCGACGACATATCAAAGGCATTGGGATCCGCCGATCCACCCCGTGCGGGCCCCGACATCGCACTCCCGTATCCTGTCCCAGAGCCAGAACTCGAGCCAGAACTCGAGCCAGATCCAGCTGGATGTTCGAGCTCGATCTCCAGGCCGACAGTGCGCCCGGCCCGAACTCGAATCCCATCCATGCCGGGCTCCGCCAACACCGACCACTCTGTGGTTCCAGTCAGGCCGTCGTGGGTCCGGTCGAGCACGAACTCGACTGGGTTCCCGACCGCGAGCTCGATCTGTTGCGAGTCGTCGACGACGGCCGCGATCATCTCGAACAGTGCGCCGCCTGGAAGCACGGAGCTCTCCGCCTCGCTCCCGCGGACGGTCGTATAGACGACCGGTTGCCCGGACTCGAGCAAGACCTCGCTGGCCGATCGGGCGACCGCATCCTCGAGCACGCTGGCGAGGGTGCGCATGTGCAGACGATAGCAAACTGTCTGACCTTCCGGGCGGTCCGAATCCGATTCCCGTGACACGCGCAGGTCACCGCCCACGACGAGTCCAGATCGGGCCTGGATTGAGCTAGCCGGCCATCGGGCCCACTCGGCGTCACTCACACATTGCGGGCGAGGGTCCGCGGCTGCATGAAGGTGCGCATACCGGACACGCTGCGGGTGTATCCATAACCCGACATCTTCCACCCGACCCAGGGAGCCCCGGCGGCCGCGCTCAGGCCTCGGTTGATGCCGATCATACCAGCCTCGAGACGCTCGGCGACCGCGTCCGTGTCCGGGCCCGGCGGACCCCATACAGACGCCCCCAATCCAAACTCGGAGGCATTGGCACGCCGCACGGCCTCGTCGATGTCGCGAAAGTCACTGATTGCAACGACCGGTCCGAAGGTCTCTTCGGTGGCGATCCGCATGTCGTCGCTGACCCCTCGAATAACGCTGGGTGCCAACCAGTAGCCCGGGTCGCTGGGCTGACCATCGACGACAAACTCGGCGCCCCGGGCTCGGGCGTCGGCGAGCTGCTCCAGGACCAGCGCCCGCTGCCCCGCGTTCGCCATCGGCCCGAGGTCCGTCTCCTCGTCGAGGGGATCACCGATCCGCCGCGACTCGACGATGCGCTTGACCTCCGCCACAAACGCCTCTTCGAGGTCAGCGTGGACAAATACCCGCTCGGTGGCGACACAGATCTGTCCCGAATTGTTGATCGAGCTTCCAGCCGCGAACGCCGCGGCTGCCGCCACGTCGGCCCCCGGCAACACGATCATCGGGTCTTTGCCTCCCATCTCCAGGACCAGCCGTTTCATGCCTTCGGCGGCGCTGCGCATGATCGCCTGTCCCGTGCGGACCGAACCCGTGAACGCGATCATCTGAACGTCGCTCTCGACCAGGGCCCGGCCGACCTCGCCGCCCCCTTGGACGAGTCCAAACAAACCAGCGGGCAGAAATTCGCTGACCAAACCGTGGTAGATGGCGCCGCTGCGCGGTGTGAACTCCGAGGGTTTGAGGACCACGCCGTTGCCCGTGAGCAGGGCCGACATGACCAGGTTGTTCGGCGTGCTGACCGGGAAGTTCCAGGGCGCGATGACCCCCACGACCCCGAGAGGACGCCACTGGGTAGTCACCTCGATCGCCCCTTCGACGCCGACTTCGTCGGACCAAGCGGCCCGGGCCCGTTCGATGAACGCGAGGCTGCGAAGCTGGATGTTGCGGACCTCGGCGCGCGCGACTTTCAGGGGCTTGCCCATCTCGGTAGCGACGCTGCGCGCGAGCTCCTCAGAGACCTCGGGTTCACGGATCCGATCGACAAAGCGGCGGACGATCTCCGCGCGCGTCTCGAATCCAACCGCAGCCCAAGCCCGCTGGGCCTCGGTGGCGGCGGCCACGATCGTGGGGAGGTCCAGAGGGTCGGTCGCCGGGATCGGGGGCAGCGCCACTCCGGTCGCGGGATTGGTGGTCTCGACGGTGTCGGCCATCGGCCGCAGTGTAAGCCCGCCAGGGCGCTTGGCCAGAGCGACGACCTTTTTGAAGGCGCGAGGATCGGGTCAGCCGTCGGGGCCCGCGCTCGGGTTCGGGTCTCCGGGCCGGACCAGGGCGGCAGCGACCAGCGACGCCAGCATCGCCATGGCTCCGGCGGGCACGATCAGGACGGGCCACCCGGGATCGGTGGGACCGTGGGTGAGCCCTCCGACCATGAAGCCCACACCCACAAGGGCTGCCCCCGAGAGCGCCGCCACGCGGATCTTCTCGGCCCAGGCGCTCGGTGTCTGCAGCCGCTCGAGCGCCCAGGCGAGGCCCACATTGACCAGCGCGAGCAGACCACCGTGTGCGTGGCCGAGCCGCAAGAACTCACGCCGCAGGGGATCGTCGACCCAGCCTTGGATGCGCAGACCGAGCATGGCCTCGAGCCAGAGCCCCGAGGCCAGGAACAGGGCGAGGAGGGCGATCGTCGCCCGAAGGTGGCGCTCGGCACTCACGGCGGTCCCTTGTAGCCTCAAACGACACCCGCCCGCCACTCGGTCCCTCTACTCGCCGATGTAGATCTCCAGCCCGACCCGGCCCTCGATCAGGGCCTGACGCCTGGCCTCGTCCTCAGCCAGGGGCGCTCGAACCCGAGCCGCGCCAAAACTGCGCTCGAGCAGCGTGTCGATCTCGACGACGACCTCGATTCGATCGGCGACCGGGCCCATGTAGTCGTACTCGGCCAGCACATTCAAGAGCGCGCTCCGGGCCTGTCCGTCTGCGGTGGGGAGCTGTCCAACGAGGCTCTGGAGACCGCGCCAGGCAAACCACCGCACCGAGGGATACTCGTCTTCGAGGCCCTCGACGATCCAACCCATGCGCTGTGCGAGCGCCCCCGTGGCCCGCGGCTGGGCGAGGGCGTGCGCGGCCAGGTTGCGCTGAATGGGGTCCCCGCCGAGGAGGTCGAGGACGACCTGGGGCGTCGTGTCTGGCCCGGATGCCCCAGCTCCCACGCTTCCCCAAGCTCCCACGGCTGCCTCGGTGGCAAACCCGAGCGCCTCCGAGCCGGCGGCTGCCCAGGCCCGACTTCGATCGACGTGGCACTGGGTACACGCGTCGGGCTGGTCGTGGCGCCCGAGCAGCATTGCGGGATCCGGGTTCGTGATTCGGTGGCTGCGCATGCCCTCGAGCAGGCCATAAGTGATACGCGGCATGTGGCAGTCGAGGCAGTCGACCACGGCCTTCGACCCCCTGCCAGCAGCTCCGTCGAGGGCCTCGCGGTGGCGCGCGTGTCCAGGTGAGCGCCGGCCTGGGTCGTGACAGCCGGCGCAGGCCCCCTCCCCACTTCGACCCGTGCGCAGCTGACCATCGGGCGAGTCGCCGTGCATGTCGTGGCAGTGGTTGCAGCCCAGCCCCTCCTCCGCGGCGTCCGACTCGGGGGGATCCGGCTGCCAACACGGTGAGAGCAGCAACCCCTGGTATTCGTAGGCCGACAGGCGCGGTGTCCCGTCAGGCCAAAACCGGGCTGCGAAGGGCGGCGCGCCGTCGCTCCCGTCGAGCCCCTCGACCCCCGGCACGGTGGTCGCCGCGAGGATCGGTCGAGAGGTCCGGGCCAAGACATCGCCCGGGACAAAACCGTCGCCCTCGCGCAGCACCGAGGCGATATCTCGGCCGATCCGTTGGCCGTGGCAGCGGGCACAGACCTCACTCGCGCGGGCGGGGCTCATGCGCCCGGGATTGGAGATCGAGGCGTCGCCCTCCCCCCGAGCCAACAGCCGCCGCAGGGGGTTGCCCCGGTGCCGCTCGACGTGGGCCTGCCCGGACCCGTGGCAGGCCTCGCAGCCGATCCCGAGCTCACCCACCCGGGTCTCGAACGACGCACCCGCACCCGCCAAGCCGGGGACCGGATCCGTATTGTGGCAAAATATGCAGTTGTCGTTCCAGCGGCTCAGGTGCCGGTTGTAGTCGCGCAGCAGCCCAGGCTCGCCCTCGGGCTCGACAAAGGCGCCGTTCATATGGATCCAGCGCCGAGTCGCGCGATGCCAGGCCAGGGGCAGGCGCCACAGCTCCCCCTCCCCTCCCCCACGATCGATGTAGGCGATGTACTGCTGATAGCGGTGGCTGCCCACGGTCAAGCTCACGCTGGCGTCCATGAGGAGCTCCCCCAACTCGATCGAGTCGCCCTCGCCTCCACTCTCTTCCAAACGCCAAACCCGAACGCGTGGAGCCCCCGTGGCGTCCCGATCCATGGTTGCCCGGAAGCCGAGATAATCCAGACTCTCGCCGGCGAAGGGCGCGAGGACACCGTCGTGAATGGGCCCGTCTCCCCGGCCCGCCCCCGCATGATCGGACACGCGCGGAGTCTCGAAACCCACCCGCAGCCGACCCTCGTGTGTGGCCGACGTCTCCGAGCCCGACGTCGGGTCTTGGGTCATGGTCCGATGCCAACTCCTGCGCCAGCTCTCGAAGTTGTCTGGGTGGCAGCTAGCGCAGGTCTGCGAGCCCACGACCGGGTCGCCGTGGCGATCGGGCGACGACCACGCAGCCGGGTCTGCGGCCGTCCACGCCAGACCTGCAGCCCCCGCGATGAGCCAACACAGCCCGGGCCCAAACAGCAGCGACGAGGCGAGCGTCGGCCCCCGTCGGCGGGGCACAGAGGCCACGCTCAGTCCGCCACCATGCGGATCAAGACTTCGCGATCGTAGAGGCGAATGGAGACCTGGGTCCCGTCGCTGGGCAGCGCTGCCGGGATCCCGGGGGTCAGGCTGCGACCTTGATACACGGTCCCATTTTGACTGTGTAGATCGGCGATCCAGACCTGACCGCGGTGGCTGAAGATACACGCGTGCAGCCGGCTCAGGCGCCGCGAGGCGACCTGATACTGACAGGCCTCGTGCCGACCGAGGACGACCGGACCGGCGAGCACATCAAAACGCTCAGCTCGCTCTTCACGCGACGAGCTGAGCTCGAGGGTCGGCAGGCTCAGCGGGGGAAACAGGGGCTCGAACTCGGTCGGCGGCGTCCACAGACCGTCGGCGATCGCGGCGCTGCGAAACGCGGAGGACTGCTCCGCCGAGCTCGTGAATCGCTCGCGCGGGTCCTTGGCCATAGCCCGCTGCATGAACAGATCGATGTTCGGAGCCCTGAGAAACTCTTGGTCGCTGCCGTGGAGCGTGCTCCCGTCCTCGTAGGGCTCGGCCGTCAAAGGCACACGCAGCGGAGGCACGGGCGCGGTCATATGCTGGCGCAGCAGCTCGGGTAGATTTCGACCGTCGAAGGGCGGCCGGCCACACAGGAGCTCGTAGCAGAGCACCGCCAGCGCATAGCGGTCGGTGGCTGGACCCACGCGCTTCGTGTCTCTGAACTGCTCCGGGCTCATGTAGTGGGGCGTGCCGAACACGGATCCGGTGGTCGTCGCCGCCTCTTCGGACAGCCACTTGGCGATGCCCAGGTCGATGATCACCGGCTCCCAGCCCCTCGGCACGTTGCGCAGCAACACGTTGTCCGGCTTGAGATCGCGGTGGAGCACGCCCTCGCCGTGAAGTTCATCCAGGCTCCCCCCCACCCCCTCGAGCAAGCGGTGGATGGACCAAGCGTCACCTGGACGGATCACGGCCGAGGGCACCAGCCCGTCGACGAACTCCATGGCCATCCAGGTCCGCCCGTAGTCGTCGACGTTCCAGGTCTCGACACGGATGACCCCCTCGGCGCGCATCCCCAGCATGAGGTCGGCCTCCCGGGTAAAGCGGACCGCGGCGTCGCTGTCCTGGTGGACCTCAGCGCGCAGCCACTTGACGACCACCAGGCGTCGCTCGAACACATCGACGCACAGGTGCACGTCACCGACCGCCCCCTCGCCGAGGGGACGAATGCGCTTGTGCGGGCAGTCGACCATCGCGCCCATGCTAGCCTCCAGGCCCGACCTTTTCCATGTCTGCACTCCAGCGGCGCGTGCAGGTGGTCCTCTTGACCCTGCCTGCGACCCTCGCGCAAGGCCGCTTTGTCTCGAGGTTGTGGAAGCTCGCTAGATGAGCAGGGAAGTCCCCCACCTCCGGGCTCTGACCGCCCTCGCCATCAGTCTCGTCAGCATCATTGCGATGCTCTCGGTCGTGGTTTGGGTCGACTGGCGCTACCCGGTCGCCGGCGATGGTCATTACCTTTTTGCCACCGCTCGAAGTCTCGCCTTCGACGGTGATCTCGATCTCGGCAATCAATACAGGGTCCTCGGTGACCGGTGGGGGTTGGGGCGAGACCCGAGCGGAGACGGCTGGCGTCTGCCCCCGAGAGAGATCGGCCCCGCGCTGGCTATGCTCCCTGGGCTCTGGCTGCACCACATAGGGGGCTTCGATCCGCACTGGGAGCCCGCGATGGCCTGTCTGCTCGCGGCCGGAAGCCTCGGCCCGACCTGGCTGCTGTGTGTGCGTATCGTAGCGACCACGCTCCCCTCGAGCGCCCGGTCGGCCGCTCCAGAGGCCCTGGCCAGCGCCGCCTGCCTGGGTTTCGTCGTCCCCTTCTACGCCGTCGGGCGCAGCGCCTATCCACACGCCTTGGACGCCCTCGCCTGCGCGTGGCTGGTGTCGACTTTGATCGAGCGAGAGCGGGAAGCGAGTCCCAAACCCACCCTCTACCTCGGTCTGGCGTTCAGCTTCGCGGTGCTCGTGCGGCTGCAAAACTGCCTGTGGCTGCTGTGGCCGCTGACGAGCTGGATCAGGGCCGCCTACCTCCGACATCGAAACGGTGACCCGGGCGGTGACCCGGACCGGGACGAACCCCGCCCCTCGGACCTCGACGGGCACAGCCCGAGTGTCCCGATCCGGGCGGGCGTGAGCTTGGCTGTCGCGGGTCTCGGCGTCGCCCTGGGCCTCTCCCCCCAGGCATGGCTGAACCTCGCCCACCCGGGGAGCCGCGCCGGCGCGATCCGCTGGCAGGCCGAGTTCTTCGATCTCCAGGACCTCCCCACAGATCTCCTGCGGGTGTTGGCGGGCGAGCATGGACTGGTCAGCTGGACCCCCATCGCCGCTCTCGCGCTCGTGGGTCTGGGCGTGGCCCTGCGCCGCCAGCCGACCGCGCGCCGGGTCGCCCTCGTCGGCGGCGCCCTGTGGCTGCTCTTCGCCTGTGTCCGAGACGTCGACGGGGGCGACGCCTTTGGTGCGCGCCGGTTCGCGGGGTACACGGGCGCGCTCGCCCTCGGACTGGGCTGGCTCTGGGCCCGGGTCCGGCCCCCGACTCCAGATCCGCTCGACTCTCCAGCCACGGGCGCCCGGCGTACCCGAGCGCTGGCTTGGATCCTCGCCGGGCTGGCGATGAGCGCCACGGTCTGGAACTTGAGCCGAGTCGGCCGGGCCATCGGCGGTGCGCTCAGCCTGCGGGCGGATCGCTGATCGCTGCCGCGTAGAGGGGGAACGGCCCCCGGTACTCACGCTCGACCGCGACGACCCGCCCCTCGCCATCGAGAATATAGTCGGTGGGATGGTGGGCCGCCCCAGGGAGGCGATGCAGCGCCATCCCGTCGTCGTAGACGTAGCCCCAGGGATTTTGCCCGCTGATCTCGGGGGGGAGACCATCCTGAGAGAAGAACCCCCAGGGTGTGTCTCCCAGGGCCCAGCGTAGGTCCGCCTCCGAGCCGGTCATGTCGTCCTCGGGCGCCAGGAACACGGCTCTCTCGCCGAGCCTGCCGGTCGAGTTCCGCCAGATCAGATCCTCGACCTCGGGCCACATCGCCGCACAGTCGCTGCCAAAAAAGACGATCCGTTGTGGCGTCCCAGACATGGGAACCGACACCGCCTCGATCGCCATCGAAGCTGCACGCCCGGCGAGCAGGGAGGGAAACAGATCGCCTGGGGCTGGCCGCCCGTGCGTGGCCACCGGCCAGTCTGCGTCTGTGGGCCGGCGCAGCACCGTCACCCCCGAGCGCAGCTGCGCATCGCCGTCGTGCACCGTCACGAGCACCAGTTCGGGTGTATCGATCTCGAAACGATCGGCCGGCATCCAGACGGCCTGCGATTCGAAGGGACCGAGGTCGATGCTGGCCAGGGAAGCGCCGCCGACGAGCTCGAACTCGAGGTGTTGGGGAAGTGCCCCCGGGTTGCGCACGCCGATGCCGACCGCGGTCTCGCGGGCGCTGTGGAAGCTCGCACGCTGAAGCTCGACCCCGACCGGGAAGCCGTCGAGGTCGACACCGAAGCGCTCGACGTATCCCCAATCACTGACCAGCAGCTCGCCGGCGAAGAAGTGGGCGTAGAGCATGCTGCCCTCCCTGGTTGCCGCCTCCCAGCGTCCTGCGGGAGCATAGCCGGCGATCGGCGGCTCCCCGGGTGTCCAGCCGTCCCCCGGACGCTCGGGCACGCGCTCGCTCGCGTCTACCCTGAGGTCGTAGAGATAGGCCCCGGTCATGGTCACGACAGCGAGCGCGTCTCCCCAGAGATCGACGGCGCTGACGACCCCGGGGGGGGTCGCGGCGACCTCGAAGCTCAGGCTCGAGGTCTCGGCCGACCACGAGACCACCCGTGCGCCGGCCGACCCGAGACCGAGGACGGCCCGCTCTGAAGCTGCGCCGACCGTGTCCTCGTCCAGATCCAGATCGAGGGCCGGCCCATCGACGGGCAGCTGTGCGAGCTCGGTGACTTCGCCGAGCGCGTCGACACCCAGCATGAGCAGGCCCCGGTCCACCGTCAGCGCCCAGAGTCGGTCACCCGCGGGTGCCAATCTCCTCACGTTGCCGAGCAGGGAGGCGGGGCTGAGCTCGCCGAGAGACCCGTCTGGCCCCAGCGGGACGCTGGCCAACCCCCAGTTGTAGCGGGCCAGGAACAGGCGATCCCCGAGCACCGTCATGTCCCGCACAGAGGTCCCGCCGAACATGGGATCGACCCCGAGGCTCTCGGCCAGGACCGGTGCCGTCGGCTCGCTGATGTCGTAGCGGTGGATGCCTTGGTCGTTGTCCGATGCGCAGTAGAGCGAGGCGCTGGGCTCATGGATGGCCAAACTCGTACACCGGGCCTGCCCCTCCCCTGGCGCCGTCGCCAGCACGACCTCGAGACCGCCGTCTGCCCGGCGCTCGTACACGGCGAACACATCGTTCGAATTCGAGACGTAGAGCCAGCGCTCGGTGTAGGCCACCAGGTCGGTCAGGTGAGCCCCGTGGGTCGGCTGTACGGACTGCCCCAACCTGGTCAGGCCAGGCGCGTGGGCAGGACCGAGATCGGGCAGCTCATCCGGGCCGGCCACGCAGGCGGACAGACCGAGGCCCAAACCCAGACCCAGACCCAGACCCAGACCCAAACCCAGCAGCCCAGGGGGAGACGCCCCGGCTCGAGCTCGAGACGTGGACCCAGCCCGATCTCCGCCGACACGAATCGTTTTGCCTGCGGTCGGTGGGCCGTTCACGAGGCGGACTCCCGGCCGAAGTCGGCCCCGTCCCAGCGAAACACGGCCCGATCGATCCCGGACCCACCGACCTCATAGATCGAGAACGCCGCCTCTCGGCCCGCCTGCACCGACAGGTTTGTGGCTGAACTGACCCCGTGGACCGGCACCGTGCCCCCGGGACCCGGCAGGATGCCCTCGATCATCCGGTGCTCGTGGCCATGCAAGATGAGCTCGGCGCCGCGAGCCGCGATCACGGCTCCGAAGGCCCCGAGATCGGTGAGGTCGTGACGCGGCTTGGCCTCCCCTTGGATCACCGGGTGGTGGATCAACACCACCCGGGTCATCTCCGCCTCACCGAGCTCCCTCAAAATAGTGTCGAGGCGGGTGAGCTGGGACTCGCCGACCGCGCCGACCGCGTACAAGGGCAAGCTCGCGTGGGCCGTCGACACCCCGATCAGGGCGATCTGCCCGAAGCGCTGGACGAAGGGGTAGTAGTCGAGGTCGTCGGGCGAGGCCTGGGCGCCCCGCATGTAAGCGCCGAAGGTGCGCTCGAACCCCCGGCGGCGCTGGGCCCCACGGGTGTAGGCGTCGTGGTTGCCCGGGATCACGGTGACGGGCATGCCCGCGCCCTCGAGCTTGGCGGCGATGTGGGCGAACTCCTGATCGAGGGCCAGATTGCTGAGGTCGCCGGTGATCACCAGACGATCGACGGCCTCGGTCCGAGCGTGCTCCAGCAGCCGGTCGAAGAGGGCTTCCTCGTGCTGTTTGGCCCGCCTCAGCAGCAGGTTGGCGCCCCCCACGAAGCGCTTGTTGAGGAACTGGTGCGGACCGACCCCGCGCAGGCTCAGGAGGTGAATGTCGGAGCAGTGGAGAAAGCGCAGTCCCATGGGCGTGGGCCCCTCGACCCGCGTGGGCCGGGCCCACCGACAGAGGTTTAGCATGGGGGGCCCTCGCGGCTCCCCGGCCAGAGCTGCCGGCCGGCAGCACAATCCCCCCGACCAGAGGTGCCAGCGGGCGCAGATTTGACTACATTCGCGCGACATGTCCAGCCTCCTCGATTCCGGTCGGAGCCACACCTGCGGAGACCTGCGCCTTGGGGACGAGGACAGCGACGTCACCCTCTTCGGGTGGGTCAACTTTCGGCGTGACCACGGCGGCCGCGTGTTCATCGACCTGCGCGACCGGGACGGCCTGACCCAGATCGTGTTTGGGCCCGACGTCCACGCCGAGGCCCACGCCGCCGCCCACGATCTGCGCAGCGAGGACTGCATCGGGGTGGTCGGCAAGGTCGTCAGCCGGACCAAGAACGAGGGTATGCCCAACCCCAACTTGGCGACCGGGGAGATCGAGGTCGAGGTGAGCACCATCGAGGTGTTCTCGAAGTCCAAGACGCCCCCCTTCGACGTCTCCAAAGACGACCGCCTCGACACCCACGAGAACCTCCGCCTCCAGTACCGCTACCTGGACCTGCGTCGGCCGTCGTTTCAGCGCAACTTCGTGCTCCGCGCCAAGCTCGGGACCCTGACCCGAACCCACATGTCCGAGCTCGGCTTCCTCGAGCTCGAGACCCCCTACATGGTCAAGTACACGCCCGGCGGCGCGCGCAACTTCTTGGTCCCGAGCCGGCTCAACCCCGGCACCTTCTACGCCCTCGCCGAGAGCCCGCAGATCTTCAAACAGCTGTTCATGGTCGCGGGCTTCGACCGCTACTTCCAGATCACCCGCTGCTTTCGGGACGAGGACCTGCGCAACGACCGGCAGCCCGAGTTCACGCAGATCGACGTCGAGATGAGCTTCGCCACCCCCGAGCGCATCTTCGAGCCCATCGAGGCCCTGATGATCCGGCTGTGGCGCGAGCTGCTCGACATCGAGGTCCCGGGCCCCTTCCCTCGCCTGACCTGGGCCGAGGCCATGGCCCGCTACGGCTCCGACAAACCCGACACACGCTTCGGCCTCGAGCTCGCGGATCTCACCGCCCTGACCCGCGACTGTGGGTTCGGGGTGTTCACCGGCGCCGAGCTGGTCAAGGGCATCTGCCTCCCCGCCGAGCACGGTGCGGGCTTCGGGCGCGGCAAGATCGACAAGCTGACCACCTTCGCCAAGAAGCGAGAGAGCGGCGGAGCAAAGGGCCTGGCCTGGTCGCGCGTCGAGGCAGGCGGGACCTGGAAGGGTGGCAGCGCCAAGTTCATCGCCCCCGAATTACAGATCAAAATCAGCGAGAAGATGGGGGCGGAACCCGGCTCCCTGCTCCTGTTCGTGGCCGACGACTTCGAGACCACACACGCGGTCCTCAACGCCATCCGCCTGCATCTGCGCGACGCCCTGGGCCTGGTCTCCATCGGCGACGGATCGGCCGCACAGAAGCAGTGGAATTTCCTCTGGGTCACCGAGTTCCCCATGTTCGAGAAGAACCGGGACGGACGCTGGGTCTCCTCTCACCACCCCTTCACCTCCCCCAAAGACGAACACGTCGACTCGCTGGTGAGCGACCCGGGCAAGGTCCTGGCCAAGGCCTACGACCTCGTCCTCAACGGCAACGAGGTCGGCGGCGGGTCCATCCGTATCCACCGCTCCGAGGTCCAGACCAAGGTCTTCGAGGCCCTGGGCATGACCGAGGAGGAGCAGCGCGCCAAGTTCGGGTTCCTGCTGGACGCCTTCCAGTATGGCCCCCCGCCCCACGGTGGCATCGCCCTGGGCCTCGACCGCCTGGCCATGCTCATGTCCGGCGCCACCAGCTTGCGCGACGTCATCGCCTTCCCCAAGACCCAAAAGGGTCAGGATCTGATGACCAGTTGCCCGACCCCAGCGGACGACCCCCAGCTCGCGGAGCTCTACATCCGCCATCGGCCCCTGCCGAGCGCGCCCTCGGACGACTGAGCACACACAAATCAGTACCGGTCCCGCCGCGTTTCGGCGTCTCGCCCTGGAGGAAAAACCTGTGCGAAGCGACACGATGGGTTTTGTCGCGGGCTGCTAGGATGACCCGGGAGTCGACGTGAACCACGAGCGAGAAGACAGCGGCCCAGGGGCGTCGGCCTCGGGACTCCACAACATCGGTAATACGATCGACGACGAGACCCACGAGGACGAGCGCCGCGAGCTGCTCGAGCTCCTCGAGCAGCGCCGCCGCGAGGGCGCCGGCGCAGCCAGCGGGACGCTCCCCACCCGCGACCCGGGCTCGAG
Organism: uncultured Nannocystaceae bacterium; assembly: GCA_964451725.1. Classification (GTDB taxonomy): domain Bacteria; phylum Myxococcota_A; class Polyangia; order Nannocystales; family Nannocystaceae; genus Plesiocystis. Next base: position 67,872 of record CAYVJQ010000009.1, read on the forward strand.
CTCGAAGCCCGATCCCGAGCCCAAGTTTTTTGATCCGCTGCGTCTGCTCGCCTCGGCTGCGACCGGCGCGAGCATGTGGATCTCGGCGCCCGACATGAATGTTTGGTGGCTGGCCTTTGTGGGCTGGGTGCCGCTCCTGTGGGCCATCCACGGTCGATCTCCCAAACACGCATTTTTCTACGGCTGGACCGCTGGGTTCGTGTCGGTGTTCGTCGGCTTCTTTTGGATGAGCGAACTCCTGACCCGCTTCGCCGGGTTCGGCACAATCGGCGCCGCGGCGGTCACGGCCCTCTTCGCTCTGTGGCTCGGCCTGTTGTGGGCGGTGCCCTCAGCGATCACCGCCGCTTTGGTTCGCAAGACCGGCCGCGGCACCCTTCTGATCTTCCCCATGGCCTGGGCGGCCGTCGAGCTGCTCTTGCCGAGCCTGTTCCCGGTCTACATGGCGCTGAGCTGGGCCTGGCACCCGCTGTGGATCCAGAGCGCGGAGATCGGTGGTGCGCTCACCGTCAGCTTCATCATGGTCGCCATCAACGCGGCGATCTGGGAGGTGCTGCGGGGCTACCTGGAACACCGCAAGCTCGAGCTTCGACCTGCGATCGTCCTGGCCTGCTGGCTGATCGGGACCCCGACCTACGGCGCGATCCGCATCCACCAGGTCCGCGCCCAAATGGAGGCCGCTCCCCAGCTGCGCATGGGGGTGGTCCAGGGCAACTTCGGGATCGAGACCTACGCGACCTTGGCCATGAAGGCCCTGATCCTCCGCGAGCTCCAGCAGGTCACCGCGTCGCTCCAGCAAGACGGGGCCCAGGTCGTGCTCTGGGGCGAGACCGCCTACCCCTACAGCGGCTTTGCCCGTCAGCGCGAGACCGACCTGCCACTCAAGGATCGGCGCCGCATCCAGCGCGGCTTCGACGTCCCCCTGATCGTCGGCCTCGTCACCCGCGATGGCACCCGCAAAAATCCCTACGCCTGGAACTCGGCCTGGGTCCTCGACGAAGACGGACGCTGGGGCACGCGCTACGACAAGAACTACCCGCTCATGTTCGGGGAGGCGGCCCCGCCCGGCGTCGATCCGGAGTGGTACCTCGACAAGATCCCCTCCGCCTCGCACCTCAACCGGGGCGATGGACCGGCCGCCCTGGAGGCCGGCGGGTACACCTTCGGCGCGCTGATCTGCTACGAGGACATCCTCGCCAGCTTCACCCGGGACGTCGCCAACGAAGGGGTCAACGCGCTCGTCAACCTGACCAACGACTCGTGGTTCGGCAGGACCCGCGAACAGTCGGAACACCTCGGTCTGGCCGTGTTCCGGTCCATCGAGCACCGCAAGCCGCTGCTGCGCTCGGTCAACGCGGGCATCTCCGCGTATATCGACCCCACCGGCGCAGTGATCACACAGACCGAAATCACCAACTCGGACGACGAGGGTTACAAGGGCGCGGAGGGCTTCATCGCCGACGTCCCGATGATGCCCAAGGACGGCCGAACAGTGTACGGCTGGCTCGGCAACCTGTTTGGGCTGCTGTGCATCGGGGGTCTGTTCGGATTCTGGGCCTGGGCCCGCTACGGACCCTCGCAGCGTGAGGCCGAGGCCGCGCCAACCGGCGGCGGGGTCTGAGTCACTCCCGGGCGCCCACGGCCTGGGAGAGGTTCTGCGCGATCCCTCTCGAAGTGAACTGCAATCAACTCGGGCGGTGCTAAGTTCACCCTTGGTGGCCAGCTACGACGAGATCAAACGGCGAATCAAGGACAGCGACCCCGAGGCGGTCGCCCGGCGTACCCGGGGGTTCTTGCTCGCCAGCATCATCGTCACCTTGGGCCTCTACTTCGCCCCCTACGGCTTCGTCATCGGGTTGCCGCTGATCTGGCTGTCGACCCTGGTCCACGAGCTCGGTCACGGATTCACGGCAGCCGTGCTCGGCGGCCACTTCGACAAGTTCGTCATGTTCCCTGACGCCTCGGGCGCCGCGACCTGGTCGGCGCCGGGGAGCTTCGGGCCAGTCCGCCGGGCTTTGGTCGCAGCCGGGGGCCTGGTCGGTCCCGCGGTCGTCGCGGCCCTGGGCTTCATGCTCGCCCGCAAACCCAAGTGGGCCCAAGTGACGCTCTTGGTCGGGGTGTTCGCGCTCGCCGCGATCGCCGTGCTGGTGGTGCGCAACGGCTTCGGCTGGGGTTTTGTGGCGGTCTTGGGGCTCATCTTGGGGGTCCTCGCCACACGCAAGAATCCAGAGATCGCTCAGCTGGCGCTCGTGTTTTTGTCCACCCAGCTCGCCATGGCCGTGTTTTCACGCAGCGACTACTTGTTCACCGAGTACGCCGAGACTGCCCAGGGCCGCATGCCCTCCGATGTCGCCCATATCTCCGAGGCGCTGTTCGGCCCCTACTGGCTATGGGGAGGCCTCTGTGGCGTGTTCTCGGTCGCCGTCCTCGGTCTGGGCGTGTGGGTGTTCTTCCGTGGCTTCGACGACTTCAGCCTGCGCAAACTGTGGCGCAAACGCGGCGCCGCCAAGGCCAAGACCAAGACCAAGGCCTGAGGGCGCCCGAGCACCTCAGGCCCGCCTGAGCCCTACTTGCAGGGTCCCGGGTAGGCGTACTTCTTCCACGGGCAGTTCCCGTGCACGGCCTCGAAGGTACGCCCGTCACAGCCGCAGTACTCGCGCACGCCCTTCTTGCAGGTGATCTCGGCGTCGCACTCCCAGGTCTCTTCGCAGCCCTGACTGCCGATGCAGGTCTCGCCCTCGAGGCAGCCCCCAGCCTCGCCCGGGTCGCAGGTCATGTCCTCGCGCTCGACCACGGCGGGCGCAGATCCCCCACCTCCCGAGCCGCCGCCTGAACCGGCCCCGGCGTTCACGTCTGGGGCCGCACCCGTCTCCGTGCCCGGTGGCTCGACCTTCGTGCTGGTGTCCTCGGCCTCGGCCTCTGCCTCGGCAGAGGCCGCCTCGACCTCGCCCTTCTTGCTGTCGTCCTTCTCGGCCGACGCGTCCTTGTCTTTGTCGGTGTTCTTCTTCGCGCAGCCGGATCCGAGCGCAAACAGGCAGGGCACGAGCAGCACGAACAACAGGGGGGTCCAGCGAGAGCGGGTCATCGCAGCGATGCTCTCGGACCCGCGCGGGCTTGGCAAGCTCAGTGGTGGCAGTAGGCGTCGGCACCCAGCGAGTCGGCGACCGGGGCTCCGCCCGCCGAGGGCAGGGCGAGCGCCCCCTCTGGCTGGAGCGCGGCGTCGAGGACCCACCACATCGGGTTCGCGTCCCGGGGGTGATTGCCGACCTCAGCCATGGTCGACGCGTCGAAGATGCGCCCGTTGACGACCGTGAACGCGACCTGCTTCGAAACCCGAATGTCGGCCAAGGGATCGCCGGCGATGATCGCCAAGTCGGCGAGCTTGCCGACCTCGATCGATCCCAGGTCCGCGTCGAGGCCCAGGTAGGCGGCCCCGTTGAGGGTCCCCGCTCGCAGGGCCTCGTGGGGGCTCATCCCACCCTGGACGAACATCCACAGCTCCCAGTGGGCCGCCAGGCCCTCGCGCTGGCCGTGGGCCCCGAGGTTCACCGCCACGCCGGCGTCGGAGAGCGACTTGGCCACCGCCGCCGCCCGCATGTGGTTCCAGTCCTCCGGGCCCGCGTGCAGGCCCCGGCGCGCACGCGGATCGATGATCGACCTCGGGACAAAGCGAGTCAGACGTGGGTCGTTCCAGACCTCGGTGTGCTCGTACCAGTAGTTCTCGCCCCAGAGTCCTCCGTAGGCGACCACCAAGGTCGGGGTGTAGCCGACCTCGGTGCCGCTCCAGAGCTGAAGAACGTCGTCGTAGACCGCGGCCACCGGGAGCGCGTGTTCGACCCCCGTGTGTCCATCGACGACCATGGTCATGTTGTGCTGAAAGAGGGATCCGCCCTCGGGGACGACCATCATGTCGAGCTCCCGCGCGGCTTGGATCACCTTTTGACGCTGGTCCCGGCGGGGCTGATTGTAGCTCTTGACCGAGATCGCCCCGATCGCCTTCATGCGGCCCAGGTGCATGCGGGCGTCGTCCAGGGTCTCGATCTCGGCACGGAAGGAGCCCTCGGCCCCATACAAAATCGTGCCCGTCGAGAACACGCGCGGGCCCACGGTCTCCCCCGCCCGAATCAACTCGGAGGAGGAGAAGATGCTCAGGCTGTCGTTGCTGGGGTCGTGGACCGTGGTCACCCCGAAGCCGAGCTCGGCGTAGTGAAGCCAGTTTTGCTCGGGCTGCATACCCTCGCTGGCCTGTGGGCCATGAGCGTGAACATCGACGAGACCGGGGATCAGCGTGTGGCCCGAGACGTCGATGAGCTGCGCGTCGGAGGGAACCGTGACTGCGTCAACAGCCCCGACCGCCGTGATCCGGTTGCCCTCGACGAGCACGGTCCCCGACTCCAGGACCTGGTCGCCGTTCATGGTCACGACCTTCCCGCCGACGAGGGCGAGCTTGCCCGTGGGGACATCTGCAGGCACGGAGAAGCCGACGTTGAGGACCTCGATCTCGGGTTTGGTCTCGGGCTCGGAGTCCGCATCGGGATCGGAGTCCGCCCCACCCTCGGGGGGCGCCTTGGCCTCCGGCTTGGATCCCCCCGGACGATCGGCCTCCCCTTCGAGAAACGCGAACACATCGTCGAGTGAGCGCGTGGCGAGCTCGGGCCCGAGCACCCAGTGCAGCGCTGTCGCGTCTCCCGACCACTGTACAAACCACCCCGCGGCCTCGCTGACCTTCGCGCTGGGCAGACCGCCCCCACCGGGGCCGACCTCCATGGGTGCTCCCGTGGCCGCAGCCAGCCCCGGAAAAGCTGCAACATAGACCTGAAAGCCCTCCACAAAGGCGACCCAGCGGCCGTCGGGTGAGAGCGCGAACTGCTCGGCCCGGGCGCTGGTGAGGTGCTCTCGACGCTCCTCACCCGTGCTCGCGTCCACGCTCACGAGCACCCTCGCCCCCTCCTCTCCCCACTGGGTCAGAAATACACGCGAGGCGTCGACCCCGAACTGAGGCTCGGCGCCAGAGCGGCTGAGGCGGACCTCCGTGGAGGTCTGAGCCTCCCCGCGAGCGCGACGGCCCCGGCGGGACCCTCCCCTCCCCGACCCACCTGACCCAAACGGTACCGAGTAAATGCCCGCTTCGGCCGACCAACGTGGCGAGCGGAGTCCGCCCCCAGAGGTCCGCCGAAACACGACTCGGCTGTTGTCCGGGGCGATCACGGGCTCGACGTAGTGACCCGGACGCACACTCACCACCCGCCCCTCGCCCCCGGTAACCGGGACGACGCGCACCGAGCCGAGCTCGGCGTCGTCCCAGCTCACGTAGGTGACGTAGCGACCGTCCCGAGACAGGCTCGGGTAGTACTCCATGTGCTCGTCCTGGGTCGTGAGCCTGCGGACGGCGCCGCTGCCCATGTCGCGGACATAGAGCTTGCCCAGCGCCTGGTAGACCAGCGTGTCGCCCGTCGGGCTCAGCTGCGGCCAGCGCAGAACCTTGACGTCGAAGATGTCGGGGGCGACCTCCACAGGGCTGCGCCGCGCTCGGCTCACGCGGCGCTGCGCCTGGACATGAAAGCCGATGTCTCGGACCTCCCCGCCCTCGGCCCCGACCTCGTGCAGAGTCCCGCCGGCCCAAAACACGATCGACTCGCTGTCGGGTGTCCAGTCCATCTGCGGGTACACCCCGTGGATCGCCCAGGTCTCTTGCATGTCGCGATCGAGACCGTCGTACACCGGCCACTCGACGCCGCTCTCGAGGTCGCGCACAAACAATACGGACTGGAGCCGGACCCGACGGACAAAGGCGATGCGCTTGCCGTCGGGCGAGGGGGTGGGTCGGACGGCCCCGCCGGCCCCACCGATGAACCGCTCCAGCCGGCCGTCCTCGAGGTCGAGACGCTGGATCGCGTAGATCTGGCCGTTGGGATCCCTGTTGTAGTCGAAGGACTCCCCCGCGCTCAGGTCCTCCGAGAAGTAGAGGTAGCGGCCGTCCGGGGAGAACGCCGGCTCGCCCGAGTCCTTTTGCTTGGTCCGCTTCTTGGTCAGCTGCACGCCCGAGCCCCCGGAGCGGTGGTAGAGCCACATCTCCCCGGCTCCAATGCTGCGCCGGGAGGTGAAGTGTTTGCGGGCCACGATGTACTCGCCGTCCGGACTCCACGCTGGCGCGGTGAGCAGGCGGAACTCCTCTTTGGTCACCGGCTTCGGGTCTTCCGAGCCGTCGACGGGCATCACCCAAATATTGTCGCCACCGCCACGGTCGCTGGTGAAGGCCAGCCAGACACCATCGGGGGAGAAGCGCGGCTGCATGTCCCAGGCCATGCCCGAGGTCAGCGCGCGGGCCTCCCCGCCCTCCATCGGCAAAAGGTAGAGGTCGCCGAGCAGATCAAAGACGAGCTGGCGTCCATCCGGGGACACGTCCAGGTTCATCCAGGTCCCCGAACGGGTGTCGAGGGTCACGGTCGTCTGCTCGCCCGGAGGAGCATCCACATTCCAAGTGCAGTCCTCGCCCTCGTGTTTGTCCCCGCCGTCGGCAGCCTGGGCATCTCCCCCTGGGCACAGGTCGGGCGCGTCCATGCCCGCACCCCGGACCCCGGCCCCCGGCGGCGCCATGACCGGACGCTCAGACTGTGGGCTCCCCGTACACGCGACCGCGATCGCGCCGAGGGGGAGAGCGAGAATGGCCAAACCCTGGACCCAGGAGCGCTTCATCGCGCGGACCTTCGCACATCCAGAGGTGGGGTTTAGCAGCTTCGTCGCCCTCTCTGGCGCAATCCTGTCCGATCAGGACATTCGCGCTTTGGACGCGCAGGCGAGTTGAGAGCCCCGCCGATCCATGCGTATTTTCGAGCGATATCGCGCTGAATCTGGCAGTTTGCAGAGATCTCGCCGGTAGATTTTCTACTTTTTCCAAACAAGGCCAGTTCTCGTGTCCCTGTGATCTCATTCTTACTTGCCATCCATCCAGTAATATTGCTTAAGTATTTTTCGTGGCTGAGCGTGCCAAGCCAGTTCATTTGGCGCACCTCCTGTCCCCCCCCGTGACCTTCATGCGTTCCCACCTCGCAGCCGTCGCTACCGCACTCACTGTCTCGTCGCTCGCGTTCACCAGCGGCTGCGAGCTCCTCGACGAGCTCTCCCAGCGCACCGGCGTCGTCGATGTGTTCACCACGAGCCACGGCACCCCCGACGAGGACGGCAACCCGCCCGACCGCAACGGCGAGCAGCTCGTGTTTCTGAACGACATGGGCTGGCAGGTGTTCGTCGACGAGGCCTTCGTGACTACAGAGGGCGTAACTTTGAGGCGCTGCGATGGACCGTCCTTCGATGTCGAGTTCTATTGGGGTGCGCTGGCCGAGGACATCGCCGCGAACCCCGACTTCGACGTCACGGGGCTCGGGGGGGTGCGGGTGGACTCGGGCAGCTACTGCACCCTGGAGGTCGAGTACGGCCCCTCGGCGGCGGGCATGGACAACCCGGATGCGGTTGGAAGCACCGTGTTTTTGGCCGGCTCCGCCACCAAGGGCGACCTTCATGTCGAATTCGCCTGGCGCACCGATATCGCGCTCGATGTCGACGTCGACATCAGTGGCATCGAGGCCGGCAGCCCCTTCCACATCGGCGACAACGAGAACTTCAGCAAGAAGCTCACCGTCGACAAGAGCTACACCCACTTCTTCCGTGGCATCGACTTCGAGCTCGAGCTCAGCCAAGCGGACATCGACGCGCTGTTGACCGACACGCTGGCCACCGAGACCAGGGCGTTCTCGGGCACCGACGCTCCGACCGGCTGACCTCGCTCAGCGACACATTCCAGCGTGGGCCTGCCCAGCAGCCACACCCGCGGCTGCTGGCCAGGCCCGCGGCTGTGTTGGCCGGGCCCGCGGCTGTTGGGCCATAGGGGCATGGCTGCAGCCCACGACACACCGCGCACATAACGCTCGAGGTGTCGATTCCTGCTCTCGACGCGCCCGACTGTCGGCCGACCACCAGTCGGGCCGGGGGCGGGCCGAGGTAGATCGCTCCCCTTCAGGCCCGAGATTCGCTGCCGACACCCGATCGAGTGCGAACAAGCTTGCTCGCTGGGCTTGCGTGCCCTGTCCCGCGCCCCTACCCTCCGCGGCGTGAGCAAGGACGACCACATTGAGTTTGACGGTGTCGTCACCGAAGTTTTGACCGGCGGCATGTTCCGCGTGAAGGTCGATGATGATCACCTGGTGATCGCCCACTTGGCCGGCAAGATGCGGAAGTTTCGTATCAAGGTGGTGCTCGGCGACAAAGTCAAAGTCGCCGTCTCCCCCTACGACCCCAACCGCGGCCGCGTGATCTACCGAGTCCGCTGATCGGCCCGCGGCCGTATGACCCGAGCGAAGGATCCACCCCCAGCCCCGGCCCGAGCCGACGACTTCGAGCTCCTCGAGGCCTGGCGCGGTGGCGACGAGAAGGCGGGCCGCGATCTCTTCGCCAGGCACTTCGACGCCATCTACCGCTTCTTTCGCTCGAAGGTCGACGACGCCGCTGACGATCTGACCCAGCAGACCTTTCTGGGCTGCGTGAAGGGCAAAGATCGCTACCGGGGCGACGCCAGCTTTCGCACCTACCTCTACACGATCGCGCGCAACCGGCTCTACACGCACATCCGCGATCGCAACCGACGCGAGGCCGTGCTCGAGGTCGGTCAGCGCTCGGTCGCCGACCTCGGTATCGGCTCGCCGACCGGCATGATCGCCGCCCGCGATGAGCAGCGCCTGTTGTTCATGGCCATGCGCAGGCTCTCCCTCGAGATGCAGGTCGCCCTCGAACTCCACTACTGGGAGGGACTGAGCGTCCGGGAGATCTCGGAGGTCACCGACACCCCCCAGGGCACCATCAAGCGCCGCTTGCAGCGAGCCCGCAGTCGCCTCGACGAGCTGATCACCGAGCTCACGGACGACGAGTCCCTGCGCCGAAGCACGACCGCGAACTTCGAGCAGTGGGCCAAGGCCCTGCGCTCGAACCTCGATCCCACGACTTGAGCACCAGACTCGGGTACCGGGAGTTCGAGCGGTCCGCGTATGCTGCACGGATGCGCGCACCATCTGCCCGTGAAACCTGGGCCCTCGTCACTGGGGCCTCCAACGGCATCGGCCTCGAGATCGCCAAGCTGTTCGCCGCCGACGGCTACAACCTCGTGCTCGTCGCCCGCAGCGAGGCCAAGCTCGAGGCCCTGGCCCGGGAGCTCGAGGCCACGGGTGTGGGTGCCAAAGTCTGCGCTGTCGACTTGAGCAGCCCCGAGGGGCCCTCGGCGGTCCACGCTTTCGTCGAGGACGCGGGCCTCTCGGTCTCCCACCTGGTCAACAACGCGGGCTTCGGCAGCTGCGGCGAGTTTTGGACCCTCGACCGGGCCCGAGAGCTGTCGATGATCGATCTCAACATCCGTGCCCTGGCCGAGCTGTGCCACCTCTTCCTCCCCGCCATGATTGAGCGCGACTTTGGCCGGGTGCTCAACATCGGCTCGACCGCAGGTTTCCAAGCCGGACCGCGCATGGCCACCTACTACGCCACCAAGGCCTTCGTGCTCCACTTCAGCGAAGCCCTGGCCCACGAGCTTCGGAGCACCGGCGTACGTGTCACCGTCCACTGCCCAGGCGCGACCGCGACCGGGTTTTCCAGCGCTGCAGGCAACGACAAGAGCAAGCTGTTCAAGTCGGGGGTCGCCGGCGCTGTGTCCGTGGCCACCGATGCCTACGCGGCCATGCACAAAGGCCGAGTCCTGAAGGTCCACGGCCTGCTCAACACCTTGATGACCCTCTCGGTGCGGGCTTCACCCCGAGCTTGGACCCGGGCGATCGCCGGCCGGCTCAACTCCTGAGCCGGGGGGCCCCCTGCTCAGGGGAGCTCAGGGGAGCTCAGGGGAGACCGCGGGAGCTCAAAACGAGAACTGGATCCCGTACAGCCCGATCAACGAGACATTGGGGAAGTGGTTGTAGCGGACCAGGTCGGCGATGATCTCGGTGGCAATCTGAGTCTCCTCCCCGAAGATCACCCGGCCCTGCAGGACCAGCGAGACCCACCGACGAATCGCAAACCGGAGGTCGAGGCTGGGCGAGACGATCAGCGGAAAGCGGTTGGTGTTGGCGATGTCCCTGTTGTTGATGGGCCACGACCCGCCCACGCCCACGCCCACGCCCACAGCCAGTGGGGGGATCACATCGACGACGACCGCCGGCTCGAACAACAGCCGGGCCCAGGGCACCTTGTTGCTGACCCGGCGTGAACTCTCGCCGATATTGCCCGGCCCGTAGTAGCCCCACTGACCGACCGTGCCGCCGATCCGTATCTCGTAGGCCACCCGGGACCAGCGTGGGTTGCGAGGGCGAAAGTTCGCCGCGAGCTGGCCCTGAACCACGAAGTAGACCGGGTTCGAGACGTTAGAGGGCGGCCCCCCGTAGGCGATCGCCGGGCCTCCGCCCTGGGCGAGGACGACGTTGAAGGTCAACAGGCGTGCCGTTCGGTGGACATCGCCGAAACCGACCGCGCCGTCTTCGACCGGGGCCGACCCCTCTCGGTAGCGCCGGTCGCCCACGAGGTGATATCGGAGCGGATCGCAGCTCGCCCCGGGCGCCAAGATCCGCAGGTGGGTCCGGTCCGGGGTGTGCTTGGCGGCCCCCACCGTGCCCATGCTGACGTCGGAGACAGCGTAGCGCCGGGTCCCCCCGTCGTGGTCGAGGAGCTCGACATGACTGATCCGGTTGCCCGGAATCCG
>CAYVJQ010000010.1:0-31942 GCA_964451725.1 uncultured Nannocystaceae bacterium
ACGACGACGGGAACGACGATGGGAACGACGACGACGGGAACGACGACGACGGGAACGACGACAGCGACGAGAAGCGCGACCGCGAGTGAGCCGCGCGCGACCCTGGGTCTCCGCAGGCCAGGCAGATGAGCTCGGGCCGTTGACTTGCCCCGATCGACGTGGCAACCGAGCTGCGTGAGTGAGCCAGGCCCCGATCACCTGTTGCCGCTGAACCACCCCGAGCGCTTCGGGCTGACCGTCGACGCAGGGGTGCTGCACATCGAAGGGGTCGATCTGCGCACGATCGCGGACCAGGTGGGGACGCCGACCTATGTGTACGGCGCGGCCCACATCGAGGCGCGCTACCGGAGCCTGGCCGCGGCTCTGGCAGGCGCGCGTCAGGCCACGCTGATCTGCTACGCGGTCAAGGCCAACAGCAACCTCGCCGTGCTCCGGACCTTGGCCCGGCTCGGTGCGGGGGCCGACATCGTCTCGGGGGGCGAGCTCACCCGGGCCTTGGCGGCGGGCATCCCCGGAGACAAAATTGTGTTCTCTGGGGTCGGCAAGCGCCCCGACGAGATCGATGCGGCCCTGCGCGCGGGGATCCGGTCGATCAACGTCGAGTCGGCGGAGGAGCTCGAGCTGGTGGCCGAGCGGGCCGCGCTCTTGCAGCTGCGGGCGCCGGTCAGCCTGCGCATGAACCCCGACGTCGACCCGGACACCCACCCCTACCTGGCGACCGGCCTGCGCGAGGCCAAGTTCGGGATCCCCATGTCCCAGGGTCTCGAGCTCGCGCTTCGGGCTCACACGCTCGAGGCCATCGAGCTGGTCGGGCTCGCATGTCACATCGGCTCACAGATCGTCGAGCCGGCGCCCTTCCTCGACAGCCTGACCCGGATGCGTACGCTGATCGACGCGCTGGAATCTCGAGGCGTGACGCTGCGTCAGCTCGATCTCGGGGGCGGGCACGGCATCGCCTACAGCGCGAGTGACCCGGTGCTCGACGCGGCCGGCTGGGGCGCGGCCCTGGTCGAGGCCTGCGCGGACCTCGACTGCGAGCTGGTGTTCGAGCCGGGCCGCTACCTGGTCGGCAACGCGGGGGTGCTGCTGACCTCGGTGCTGACCCGCAAGCAGGGCGAGGAGAAGAAGTTCGTGGTCGTCGACGCGGCCATGAACGACCTGCTGCGCCCGGCCCTGTACGAGGCCTACCACGCGATCGTCCCCGTGAACCTGCCGGCGGCCGACTGCGCGCTCGAGACCGTGGACGTGGTCGGGCCGGTGTGCGAGTGCGGAGATTTCTTGGCTCGCGCCCGGGCCCTGCCCTGGCCGGCCCAGGGTGAGCTGTTGGCGGTCCTGGGCGCGGGCGCCTACGGCATGAGCATGGCCAGCACCTACAACACACGCCCGCTCGCCGCCGAGGTCCTGGTCTCGGGGACGCGCTGGTCGGTGGTCCGTCCACGGCGCACGATCGAGGCCCTGTTGGGGGACGAGCGTATCCCCGACTGGCTGGCGGACTGACTGGACTCTGGCCTGGCTGGCTAGGGGCGCCTGTTCCAGGTCACCATCAGGTTCAGGACGGTCTCGCCCTCGACCTGATCGCTGGTGATCATCGACGAGGCGTCGACATTCTTATCCTCGTTCTTGGCGCTGAGGATGATCATCTTACCCTCGTCGGAGCTCACCTCTTGCTTGGTGACGGTCAGGCCCTCGGCCTCCATCTGCGCGGTGATGAACGTGGCGATCTCGTCCGGGTCCTCGCTGTCCAAGCTCGCGGTCACAGAGTAGGTCTTGCCGCCTTTGCCGTCCTCGGATTCGATGGACGAGAGCAGCTCGTCGATCTTGGGCAGGGCGATCGGGAAGTCTTTGGGGATGGTCTTGCCGATCTGAGCGCTGTAGCCGTTCTCAGCTTGGATCTGGGCGTTGCCGTCTTTGCCCTGCTCGTAGACGGTCCTGCCGTCCTTGCCGTCGAAGACCAACTTGCCGCCCTTGGCGTCGCTCTCGATGCGCTCGCCGTCGGGACCCACGATCACGACCTTGCCGTCTTTGGAGTCGATCTCGACGTCGACTTCGTCGCCGGCCGCGAGCTCGACTACCTTTTCGGCGATCTCCTCCTGAACGCGCTCTTCGATGCGCTCTTTGATGCCGCAGGCACTCAGGCAGAGCAGGGCGCTGGACAGGGCGAGGGAGGTAGCGAAGGGGAGACGCATGCGCGGGGAGATAACACGCCTGGGTGTCGAGTTCGGCGCGCGACGGGGCCCAGTTCGGGGCCCTATTGATCCCCTTTTTCCGGTCGTCAGTCGTCAGTCGTCAGTCGCCGGTCGTCAGGGTCGCGCCAGATGCATCGACACGCTTGACGACGGTCTCGGGATCGGTGCCCGGGAGGCCGCGCGCGATCCCCTCTCCGGGCTCGAGACCGCCCCAGGCGATCGGGTAGCCCGCGCCCAACTCCCAGATCAGATCGCTGACCAGCTGTCCGATCGAGGCCATGCCGTCGACGTTGATCTCGTCGATTTCGTCGCCGGCTCGGTGGTAGTCGGCGTGCACGCCCGTGAAGAAGAACAGGACGGGGATCTGGCGGCGGAACCAATGTGCGTGGTCGCTGCGTGTGGTCGTGCTGCCCTCGTAGAGGATCTGCATGTCGTAGTTGCCGAGCTCGTCGAGCAGGGGCATCCAGTCGTCGCTGCTCGAGATCCCACCGATGGCGAGGCCCTTGGGTCCGAGCCGGCCGACCATGTCGAGGTTGACCATGGCCGCGACCTTGTCCATGTCGAAGGGCGCCGCAGCGGCGAGCGCGGACGAGCCCAGGAGGCCGAGCTCCTCGCCCGAGAAGTGGGTGAACACGATGGTCCGCTCGGGGCGCAGGCCGGCGCGGGTGTAGGCCCGGGCCAGCTCCATGAGCATGGCCGTGCCCGAACCGTTGTCGTCGGCGCCATTGCAGATCGAGTCGCGGGAGTCTCGGCGCACGACCACCCGACACATGCCCGTCTCCCCGTCCCCGATGTGGTCGAAGTGGGCGCCCAAGACCACCAACTCGTCGGTCTCGCCCGGGAGCACAGCGACGACGTTGGGGACCTCGACGCGGGTCTCTTCGAGGCTGGTCTCGAGTTCGACCGTGACCCCGACCGGCTGAGAGCGGGGCTGGTAGTCGGCGTCGATCGCCGCTTGGACCTTGGACAGGCGCCGGCCGTCGATGCGAAACAGCTTGTCGGCCTGGGTCCACCGCAGCTGGAGCACGGGCAGGTCGACGGGGTTGGGGATCACGCTCGGGCGTCGCGGGGTATGAGGCTTGAAGGGGGGCTCCGGGTCCGCCGTCTCGCCCATGACCGAGGGCAGGAGGCCGGCCGTGGCCGCGGCCTTGGTAGCGAAGCTGCGCGGTCCCTGAACCAGGATCACACCCACGGCCCCGGCCGCCGCGAGCCGCTCGAGCTTGGCCTCGAGCTTGTTGGTGCCCGGGTCGAAGAGGGGGCGGCGCTGGGTGTCGCGGGCCATGCCCGCGGCCAGGCCCATGATGTCGAGGGGCTGGAGGGGATCCTCGACCTCCCAGAATTCGTCGCCGAGTTCGCCGACATCGAGGAACGCAGCGGCGAGCTCGGCCAGCTGCTCGCGGGCGCCCTTGTGCAGCGCCCGGAGGGCCTCGACCTCGCCCTGCTCCCGCAGGGCCTTGGCGCGGGTCTCGAACGCGGTAGCGATGTCTTGGATGGCCGCGAACAGGGCCTTGTATTCGGGGGTGTTGGGGGCGTTGGCGAGCACCAGGGCGACCTTGCCCTCGAGGTCGACACCCGCGAGGTCGTCGTAGCTGTCGATGAGCTCGCCCGGGTGCGGTGTCCGCTGGTCGGAGCCGGGTTGGTCGGAGCTGGGTTGGTCGGAGCTGGGTTGGTCGGAGCTGGGCGCCCGGGTCCACGACGCGGCGTAACCCACAAACACGAGCTCCCCCTTCGCCGCGCCGGCGATGCCCTGCCCGCGGGGGAGGAGCTGCGCGGCGCCGACCGTGACCTGGCGGCGAGCGTGAACCACGAGCCGCTGGTGCTCGCCGGCCTCGACGTGGGTGCGCAGCGAGTAGCCCACCCGGAAACCATCGGCACCTGGAGCCGGGACCAGGCCGAGCTCGGCATAGTGTTCGCCGAGCCAGGCGGCGACGGTCTCGATCTCCGGGTCGAGGGTGAAGCGACCGCGGCGTTCGTCGCTGGCCAGCCAGGCGATCGAGTCCATCATCGCGGCGCTGTCGACCGTGGGACCCCGGGGCTCGAGCGCAGACTCGGCCGCAGACTCGGCCTCGGGGACCGGAGCCGGCTGGAGCAGCTCGGGCTGGGGGTGGCAGGCGACAGCGCCGAGGCCGGCGAGCGCGAGCGCGACGAGCTGGATTCGAAACTGTGCGGGCCGGGTCACGCGGGACATGGTCGATGCAATAGCGGCTCGGGTGTGCCCATACAAATCCCCGAGCATGGATCCGAAGGCCACGGTCCGAGGCCCACTGCGTTCATTGCGCCGCGCGGGTGCCATGTTCGGTTCCTGACACCTCGCGTGGTCAGCGTGGGTCGGGGCAGTATCGTGCCTCCGCGGGATCCGGGACAGGAGCTCGTGCCCGGGCTCTGGTGGGGTCCTGCGGCATCGCGTGCGAATCGCCCCAGCATTTGCTAATCACCGCGATCGTGTCGAATCAGGCTCCAGGCGGCGCACCCGAGGCACCACGCGACCCCGAGAATTCGGTGTCCAGCTCGGCAGGCGGATCTCCAGGCGAATCTCCGGGTGAGCCGGCCGCGACCCCGGAGGTCGATCCGCTGGCCCAACTCGACGAGCAGGGGCAGGCCTTGGTCGGCGAAGAGCTGGCGATCCTCGAGCGGGTCCTGGCTCAAGCCGAGGTCGAGCTCGCCGCTGGATCCCACCAGTTCGAGAGCCTCAACGACGCCATGATCGAGATCCGCGACGAGATCGCCTCGGCCAAGGACGAGGACCTGGCCTCGCTCATGGATCAGATGCATCAGCTCGCGGCCCTCAACGCCAAGCGCGGCTCGGGCCGGACCGCGCCGGTCGACCGCAACAACCCTTACTTTGGCCACCTGCGCCTGCGAGAGGCCCGCACCGGCAAGTGTCGAGACGTGCTCATCGGCAAGCGGACCATGCTCGACAAGGGTGAGGGCCTGGCGATCGTGGACTGGCGCAACGCCCCGGTCTCGCGCCTCTACTACCGCTACGACGAGGCCGACGAGTACGAGGAGGAGTTCGACGACCGGAGCATCGAGGGGACGGTCTTGGTCCGTCGGGCGGTCGCGGTCTCGAAGTCACAGCTGCGGCGCATCGACTCGCCCCAGGGCAGCTGGGTGCACGGGCGCTCCGGGGCCTGGCGCGGGCTCGGCCACGAGGCCCGGCCGACGCTCACGGGGGGCACGGGCACGGCCGTGCGTGTGCCCCGGGGCCGCCTGGGTGTCAACGACGACGACCACGGCGCGAACGACAAGCGTCTCCAGGAGATCACCGCGCTCATCGACCGGGAGCAGTTCGGGTTGATCACCCAGCCCGACTCGGGCGTGGTCCTGATTCAAGGTGGGGCGGGCTCGGGCAAGACCACCGTGGCCCTGCATCGTGTGGCCTATCTGGCGTTCCAAGATCACCGCCGCTTCGCCCCGGAGAAGATGCTGATCGTGGTCTTCAACGAGGCCCTGGTCGAGTACATCCGCCACGTGCTGCCCTCGCTGGGGGTCGCCGGGGTCACGGTCACCACCTACAGGCGCTGGAGCGCCTCTTTGCTCAAGCGCCTGCGCCTCGAGATTCCGGTCCAGCGCAGCGACGGCACCCCCGACGCGGTGGTCCGGTTCAAGAAACACCGGCTGATCTTGGCGATGATCGACGACCTGGTCGCCGAGAACCTCGCCCAGGTCGAGCGCTCGCTGATCGCCCGGCTCCGGGATCGCCCAGGGGCCGACCTGGTGCTCGAGCATTGGCGTGGCTCTGCCCGGCTGCCCAGCGGCGTCCGGGGCCTGCGCGCGCTCGAGTGGCTGGTCGAGGGGGAGGGGCGGCGCCTGCCCCCCAAGACCCGGGCCGGGGCCGAGACCACGCTGCGGGCATTTTGTGAGGACGTCGACGACGTGATCGGCGACTGGATCGAGCTCTTCGGCGACGGTGATCGCCTGCGTGAGGCGATCGCCCAGCACGCCGCCGACCTGTTCTCGGACAGCGAGGTCGAGACCATCGTGCGCTGGTGCAGCGCGCGGACCGGCGCGTTCTCGGAGTGGCGGGACAACCGAGATGAGGAGGCCGAGGCGGCCCGGGCCGAGCGCAGGCGGGGGCGCGACGACGACGATGACGATGAGCCCCCGCGTCGACCCAAGGCCGCGCCGCGCCTCGACGGGGAGGACGACGCGGTGCTCCTGCGCCTGTTTCAGGCCAAGCGTGGCGGCATGTTCATCAAGAACCGGCGCTTCGAGTACGAGCACATCGTCATCGACGAGGCCCAGGACCTGTGCCCCCTCGAGGTCCGGGTCCTGCTCGACACCGCCTCGGCCGGGCGCAGCGTCACGATCGCCGGTGACAAGGCCCAGAAGATGATCTTCGACAACGGCTTTGTCGATTGGCCGCAGCTGCTCGACGACGCGGGTCTGCCCCACGTGGCCATCCAGCCGCTCAAGATCACCTACCGCTCGACCCGGCAGATCATGGCCCTGGCCCAGCACGTGCTCGGCCCCCTCCACGATCCCAACGACGACCTGATCGCCCGGGAGGGCGCGCCGGTCAGCTACTTCGGCTTCGGCGACATGGGCGAGGCGGTCGCGTTCCTGGGCGAGGCCCTGCGCAACCTCATGGCCGACGAGCCCTCGGCCTCGGTGGCGCTGATCACCCGCTACCCGCAGCAGGCCGAGGCCTACTACGAGGCTCTGTACATCGCAGAGGTCCCGCGTCTGCGCCTGGTCGACCGACAAAACTTCACCTTCTTGCCGGGCATCGACGTGACCGACGTCCGCCAGGTCAAGGGCCTCGAGTTCGACTACGTGATCGTCCTCGACCCGACCCGCCAAAACTTTCCAGACCACGATCGCTCCCGCCACCTGCTGCACATCGCGGCCACCCGCTCGGCCTACCAGCTGTGGCTGGTGTGCTCGGGCGAGCCGAGCCCCCTGGTGCCCAAAACGCTCATCGAAGAGTCCCTGGGGGGCTAGCGGAGGCGCTTCGGCGCGACCTTTGGGGGGCGGGCAGCGCCCCGAAGGCGCTCGGCGTTGTAGCGCGGCGGCTCGCCATGCATGCGTGTGTACTCCCGGCTGAACTGAGACGGACTTTGGTAGCCGACGCGGTAGGCCGCCTCCTCCGCGGTGGTCTGCTCCTCGACCAAGAGTCGCTGAGCCTCCAAGAGTCGCAGCCGCTTTTGGTACTGCAGGGGACTCAGCGAGGTCACTCGTTTGAATTGCTCGAAGAACAGGGTTCGGCTGACTCGGGCATCCGCCGCGAGGGCCTCGATGTCGAGGCGCTCGGCGAGCCGGCTCTCGATCTGGTGGACGGCAGCGCCGATTCGGTGAGCCTCGCTGCCCGCGTGGACGAACTGGCGGATGGCGGGCCCGTTCGGTCCTCGCAGGACATGGAACAAGAGCTCACGGATGCAGCCCGGGCCCAGCACGGCCCCCGCTTCGTGGGACTCGAACAGCTGCGCGAGGCGAAGGGCCGCGTCGCGCATTCGCTCACAGACTTTCCCGACGAAAAAACCCCGTTGCAGACCCTCGGCTGCCTCGTCTCGGTCGTCCATCTCGGCGACGACGCTGCTCAGGGTCATGGGGTCGAGGCCGATCAACAGACAGATGAAGGGCGGGTCGACGATCCGACTGGTGAGCGGGAGCGGAAGCGGGGTCAGCGTGTAGTGCCCAGCGCTGAGCGCGTAGCGGGTCCGTCCCAGCACGAGCTCCTTGGTGCCCTGCGCCACAAGGGCCAAGCAGGCCCGCCAACGCCGGTTTTGGAACCCACTCGCGGACGAGTACCTCACGCCGACCGTGCCGCGAACAGGCACCTCGAATACACCATCGTGGACCGCGACCGCCTCGATCGCCCTCGTGAGGCACTCGAGGTCGCGGCGACTGTTCTTGGGCACTCAGAGAAGATAGGCGCCGCTTGCTAGATCGTCCAGCAAGGTCGCGTGTGTGGGGGTCCAGCCGAGGAGCTCGCGTGTGCGCTCGCTCGAGGTGGGGCAGTCCCGTCCGGCGACCCAGGCGAGCCAACCAAAGTGCGATTGGGCGTCGTCGGGCGAGAGGCTGACCACCGGTAGATGGAGCTGCTCGCCGATGGCCTCGGCGATACTTCGAAAGCGGATCTCCGGCTCGTCCACGGCGTGGAAGCGCGCCCCCGCGGTGGTCCGCTCGAGCGCGCGCACGAAGACCCGCGCCGCGTCGAGTCGGTGGACGGCGGTCCATCGGTTGGCGCCCTCGCCGATGTAGGCCGAGGCGCGCTTTTGTTTCGCTATCTCCATGAGCATGGGGATGAGGCCGTGGTCGCCCTTTCCGTGAACCGAGGGTGCGGGCCGGACGACCCCCACACGCAGGCCCTGCTTCACCAGGACATCGGCGGCCTCCTCAGAAGCTGCCCGTGGGGTTGTCTGGGAGGCATTGTCCTCGTGGCGATCGTCCTCGGTGACGGGCCGACCCGAGGCGGCGAGCGCCCCCGAGGTCACGATCAACGCTTTGTCCGAACCTCGGAGTGCCGCGCCGAGAGTCCCGATCACGCGGCGATCGAGCTCGCACACTTCCTTGTAGCGTGAAAAATCGTGCACAAACCCGGTATGGATGACGCCTTCGCAGGCACGGACCCCGGCCTCGAGGCTCGCTGGCTCCTCGAGGTTGCCTCGCTGGACCTCGGCGCCCGCGATTCGAAGCGCGTCGGCGGATGCCCTCGAGCGTGCCAATCCCAGGACCTCGTGTCCTGCGTCCAGGAGCTCCCGAACGACCGCTGTACCAATGAACCCTGTTCCACCTGTGACGAATACTTTCATGCCGACCTCGCCACTCAAGCTACGGGTGGCGGCCGCTGAGGAGAAGAGTCGAAGGTCCGCGAACCTTGCCTAATCGTCCGGCATGTCTGCAGTGGCCACGGGCTGGCTAGCAGTCCGTGGTGAGGGGTTTCACCACAGGCTGCTAGATCAGGGCCTGGACCAGGGCGACCACAAAGCGCCAAAACGGCTCGACCGAGTCGAGGACCAGGCTCTCGGTCGGCGTGTGGGCGTCGAAGATGTCGGGCCCAAACGAGATCATCTCGAGTCCGGGGATGCGGTCGCCGAGCACCCCACACTCGAGGCCGGCGTGGATCGCCTCGAGCTTCGGGGCCCGACCAAAGAGTGCGGTGTAGACGGACTGGGCCTTGCCGACGAGCTCCGTGTCGAGGCGGGCCTCCCAGCCGGGGAAGGCGTGCATGGTGACCACCTCGGCGCCCGAGGCCTCGAGGGCGAGTTCGCAGCGGGCCTGGAAGGCCTCCACGGCGCCGGCCTTGGAGGAGCGGCACATCTGGATCAGCTCCATGCGCTCGTCCGTGGTCGTGATCGCGGCGACGTTGTTGCTGGTCTCGACGAGGCCCGGGATGACCGTCGACCAGGTCAGCACGCCGTGACGCTGGGCGCGGAGGGCCTCGAGGATGGCCCGGCTGGTGGTCGCCGACACGGGCGCGGGGACGGCCTCGGCGAGCTCGGGATCGAGAATGCTGAAGCGGATCTCGAGTCCGGGGTCGATCGTGGCGAGCGCGCTGCGCAGGTCCTCGGCGGCGCGCTCGATCGCGGCCTCGAGGCCCGCGACGTGGGAGCGGGCGCACCACAGCAGGGTGTCGACCTCCCGGGGGATGGCGTTGGGGCGCCCGCCGCCGTTGCAGCTGGCCACGCGCACCCCCTCGAGGTCGACGCCGGGGGCGGTCAGGAGCGCGATCAACAGGGCCAGGGCGCTGCCCCGCTGCTCATGGATGTCGACGCCGCTGTGGCCCCCGCGCAGGCCGGAGATCTGCAGGCGCACAGCCACGTCGTCGCTGCAGCGCTGGGAGCGGTCGAGTTCCCAGCTAGCGAGCATCTCCCGGCCGCCGGCGCACGAGAGGTACACGTGACCCTCGAGCTCTCCGTCGAAGTTCAGGAGCCGGCGGGCCCGGAGCATGTTCGGATCGAGGCCGAGGGCGCCGCTCATGCCCTCCTCTTCGTCGGCCGTGAACAGGAGCTCGAGCGGGGGGTGGTGCAGACCCGGGGTCAGGGCCAGGGCCAAGGCGGCGGCGCAGCCCAGGCCGTTGTCCGAGCCCAAGGTGGTGCCGCGAGCCTGGAGGACCTCGCGGGTCACCCCCTTGAACTGGGCGTGGGTGCGCTCGAGGGCGATGGGGTCGCGCAGGAAGTCGTGCTCGATCCCCGCGCGCTTCTCACAGACCATGTCCATGTGGCCCTGAATTGCGAGCAGCTCCGCGTTCACGCCCCGGCCGCGACCAGGCACACGCAAGACCAGGTTGCCGGCCGTGTCCTCGAGGGTCTCCCAGCCGGCGCTGGCGCCGAGCTCACGGAGGTAGGCGCGGACCCCCTCTTCGTGGGTCGAGGGCCGGGGGATCTTGCGAATGGCGTCGAACTGACGCCAGAGCTCAGCCGGCTCGAGGCCGACGAGAGCGTCGTTGAGGGGCGCGTCCGCGAGCATGCGCGGCGATGGTATCGGGGCACAAAAACCGGTCAAACCCGCGCATCAGACGCTGACGCCGAGCAGGTCGGGTCGGGGCGAGGTGGTCGGCGCGAGGTGGTCGGGTCGACCACTTCGGTCGAGCAGATTGGGCCGACCTCAGGGATCCCCATCCTCGAGGACCCGGGCCTGAACGGCACGGATCCGCTCGACGATGCCGTTTACAGCCTCGAGCAGGGCCTCGGGGGCCCCGGGCATGAGCGCCTCTGGGTGGTCGAGGAGCGAGAGCATGCTGCCCCAGCCATCGATGAACGCGGCCAGCCGGGGACCGTCGAGGCCCTGAGTCCGCCCGAGCAAGAGCTCATGAATGATCGTGTCGAGCGGGTCTTCATCCACGCCCGCGGATTGTAGGCCGTGTGCCGGGAGACACCCAAAACCCGTCGATTTCAGGTCGTCGGTGGGCGACGCGGGCTCCGCCCCCCATTTGCGGTGAGGAACCAGCTACATTTTGTGGGTGTCCGACGCTGAAACCAAGCTCGCGGAGGCCATCGAAGGCATCCTCGGTTCCTACCGCGAGCATGGGAACATCAACCATCTCGACGGCAGCAACCTGCCCGCGCGAGCGGAGGTCGGTCAGCTCCTCGACGACCTCTTGTCGCTCGTGTTCCCGGGTTACCTCGGCGCCGACCAGGTCGACGAATTGAGCTCGCGCTACTTCGTGGGTGAGCGCTGCGCCCGGATCTTGCGGGCTCTGGAGCGGGTCATCGGTCGAGCCATGGGCGCGGACTGTGGGTCCGAGGGGCGCCGGTCGAGAGCTGTGGGATCGCCGACGGTGTGCGACGCCCGGGCCCACGCCCTGGATCTGCTCGAGCACGTGCCCCTGATCCGGAAGCTGCTGGCCACGGACGTCCGGGCCGCCATCGACGGCGATCCGGCGGCCTCGAGCGCGGCCGAGGTGATCACCTCGTATCCGGGGATCACGGCGATCGCCGCCCATCGCCTCGCCCATCACCTCTATCTTCGGGGGGTGCCCCTGATCCCCCGGATGATGACCGAGCTGGTCCACGGGCGCACGGGCATCGATATCCATCCGGGTGCGAGCATCGGCGAGAGCTTCTTCATCGACCACGGGACCGGCGTGGTCATCGGTGAGACCACGGCGATCGGCGCCCGGGTCAAGCTCTACCAGGGCGTGACCTTGGGCGCGCTCTCGGTCCACATCAGCGAGCACGACTGCGATCGCCAGCGCCACCCCACCCTCGAGGACGAGGTCACCGTCTACGCGGGCGCGACGATCCTCGGTGGAGACACGGTGATCGGCCAGGGCTCGGTGATCGGCGGCAACGTCTGGCTGACCCAGTCGGTCGGCCCGGATACGACGGTGATGCTCGACAAGCCGGCGCTGCGGATGTTCAGCATGCGCTGAGCCGACCGAAGACGCCGCAGGATATATTCTAGAGCAGCTCGGTGATCGCCGTGCCGGCCTCGTCCACGGTGGTCACGGGTCGGCCCCCGGCGCTGATGTGGACCTCGTCGGCCTCCACACCCAAGGCCGCGCTCAAGGTCGCGAACAGGTCGGGGACCGAGACCTGGCGATCGAGGATCTCTCGTCCCTCGGGGTCGGTCTCGCCTACGACCTGGCCCGCGCGGATCGGCCCGCCGCCGAGCAGGACCGAGCTGATCGCGGGGAAGTGGTCGCGGCCGCCCCGAGCGTTGATGGTCGGGCTGCGGCCGAAGTCGCCGGCCCACACGAGCACCGTCTCCGACCACAGGCCGCTGGCGACGAGGTCGTCGATGAGCGCGGCCGCGGCCCGGTCGAGCTGGGCGCTGAGCCCCCGAACCTGGCTGAAGTTGTCCTCGTGGGTGTCCCAGCCGTTCATGCCGACCTCCACAAAATCGACCCCCGACTCGAGCAGGCGCCGGGCCATGAGGCAGCCGGCGCCGAAGCGGCTGTCGTCTGCCCCGTAGCGGGCCCGGCTGGCCGCGGACTCGCGGCTCAGATCGAAGGCGGCGAGCTCGGGCGCGGCGCTCATGGTGATCGCCCGCTCCCCGAGCGCCCGGGCCCCGGCGACCTGGGCCGAGTGGTGGTCGGCGGCGAAGTGGGTCTCGAGGGCCCGCCAGGTCTGGGCCCGCCGGGCGACGCGGGCGTCGGGGATGGCCGTGGGTGGGGCCAGGTTGCGGACCTCCGCGCGGGCGTCGGGGACGGTGAACGCCGACCAGCTCGCGCCCAGATAACCCGGGGCCTGACCCGGGCCGTTGAGGCTGACGGCCGGCGGCAGAGCTGGGGGAGCGCCGTCGACGGCGGCGCTGGCCCGGGCCAGGTGGGCGCCGAAGCCCGGGTGGACCACGCCGCCCTGGGGGATGAAGCCCGTGTGCATCAGGTAGCGAGCCCGCTGGTGGTTGCCCTCTCGGTAGCTCAGGGTCCGGACCAGGCTGAGCTGGTGCATGCGGGCGGCGAGCTCGGGGAGGTGCTCCGACACGCGCAGCCCGCTGACCGAGCTCTCGATGGCCCTGAACTCGCCGCCCGTGGGTCGCCCCGGTTTGGGATCGAAGGTATCGATCTGGCTGGCGCCACCTTGCATGTAGAGCACGACGCAGCGCCGCGCGGGGGACCGGCCCAGTTTTGGGGAGGGCGCAGGGGCGGACCCCGGACCACGCTCGGCCCAGGCGAGGCGGGCCGGGGAGCTCGCAGCGGCCACCAGGGCGCCGAGGCCAGCACAAAAGAAACTGCGGCGGGAGTGGTGAGTCATGGCGATCTCCTGGGTGTGGGTAAAAGGAAAGGTGTGGGGGGAGTCAGTGGTTGGAGGCGAATTCGCTGGAGTAGAGCATCGCGAACATGAGGTCCTCCCATGCGTCGTCTCCAGAATCGTCGTCGGCATCGGCGGTCAGGCCCCGGCCGAGAGCGAGCTCGGCGTCGCTGGGTAGGCGCCCGTAGACGGTCAGCCACAGGTCCTCGAGGCGCGCGTCGGTATCGCCTTGGGCTTCCAAGATCCGCGCGAGGCTGCTGCCCGGGCGGGCGACCACGCCCTGGTTGCTGAGCCCGCCGTTGAGCACCAAGAGGGCCTGAGCCACGCTGCCCGTGAAGCTGTCGGCGCCGCTCATCTCGTCGTCGCTGAACACGAATTCGAACTCGCGCAGGGCCATGTTCTTCCGGCTGCGCACGGTGTTGCGAAACGCCCGGCCGCCGACCTCTTCGAGGCCAGTCGCCGTGATCAGCGACGCGAACAGCTGCTCGGCCGAGAGTGGGCGGACGGCGGCCTGGGCAAAGGCCCGCTCACGGGCGAGGCTGGCGTCGGGCTGGCGGGCGAGGCTGGTGTCGGGTCCGCCCCGGGAGCTGCGCTGGTAGGCCTGGGACAAGACGATGGTCCGCAGGAGGTGGCGCAGGTCGTGGCCGTGGTCCCGGAAGTCGGCGGCGAGCTCGTCGAGCAAGGCTGGCGGGCCCTCGCTCTTGTTCTCGCTCAGGGACAGCTCGAGCAGGTCGTCCCAGGGTTCGACGATGCCGCGCCCAAACCGGCGGGCCCAGACCTGGCCCACGGTCGCCTGGGCGAAGCGCGGATCGTCGACGATCGCGGCCGCCAGCGCCCCGCGGCGGGGACCCTCGATCGGCCCCGTGCCCGTGTCCATGTTCGCACCCGTGTCCGCGCCCATGTAGCGGGGGGCGATCGCCAGCTTGCGGGGGTCGTCGCCCTCACCCAGGGCGATCCGGAGGTCTCCGCGGGCGCGCTCCCCAACGGTGATCTCCGGTGGTTTCACATCTCGGTTTCGCCTGACGGTGGTCCGCCCAAAGAAGGCCGCGGTCGCCCAAAAATCCTCGCGGGAGAAGTCGACATAGGGGTGGTCGTGACACTGGGCGCACTCGATCCGAGCACCCAAAAACACGCGCGCGCTCGTCGAGGTCAGCTCGGCGAGCGCGGCCTCCCTGGTCGGGCCGCGCAGGTCTCGGGCCGCGAGCAGGGCCAGGGAGGGGTCGTCCCCGAGGGCGCCCTCACCCGTGAGCAGATCGGTGACGACCGCGTCCCAGGCCCGGTTTTGGGTCAGGGCATCAGCGAGGAAGGTCTGCATCGGGCGCTCGGCGGTGCGCCGGGCTCGCTGCTCTCGGGGGATCAGCTGGGCGGTCCACAGCTGGGCCCAGTGCTCGCTGAAGCGCTCGTCCCTCAGCATGGTGTCGACGAGCACGCTGCGCTTGTCTGCGCCCTGCTCGGCGAGGAAAGCCTCGACCTCGACCTGGGTGGGGACCCGGCCGAGTAGGTCCAAGCTCGCCCTGCGGAGGAACTCGGCGTCGCTAGACAGGGCGCTGGGCTCGACGCCGGCGTCGGCCCAGTGCCGACTCAGGGCCAGGTCGAGTCGGCCCAGCGAGTCTGTCGGTTCGGCTCGGGCGCTCTCACTCCGCGCTGTGTCGGCAGGTGTGTCGGGGGCAACATCGGTCCGGGCGCAGGCCGGGCCCAGGGCGAACACGGCCAACGAGGGTCCCAGGGCGAACACGGCCAGTCGGGGACCGTGAGCTCGCCCGGGTCGGGGACTTGAACTCGGGCGCTGCACACTGGAGGTGTGGCACGCCCGGGCCGCAGGGACCCCTCACTTCATCGGATCTTTGAGCCCCGTTTACGCAGGGTTGACGCCCGAAGCGCAGACTCGGGCGTTCGGGGCTGTCGCTGTTAGAGAACCGATAGAGAACCGAGAGCTCAGCGCGGCACGCAGATCTGGTCGCTCGGGATCACGGTCGGGTGGTTCGGATTCGGGGACACGTAGACCCCGTTGAACCCGGTCCGCTTGCACTCGTAGTTGTCCCGGCAGTCGCCGTCGCTCTTGCACTGTCGGCGGCAGCTGGTCCGGGCGCGCAGCTCGTCGGCGCACAGACCCTCGGGCAGACAGACCTCGCTCGGCTGGCAGTCGTCGCGCGTGATCGTGCCCTCGGCGTCGGGGAGATCCTCCTGCGCCGGATCGCAGGCCTGGGACAGGAACTCGCTGGCGTAGACCTTGATGCACACCGCCTCCTTGGGGCAGGTGCCGTAGCTGCAGTTCTCCAGCACACACTCGCCCTCCCCCTCGGGGTCGCGGGCGGCATTCGAGATGTCGCACTGACGGATGACCTGAAGCCCGCAGTCGAGGGAGCGCTTGCAGGGGTCGCCGATCTCCGGCTGGCAACCCATCGCAGACATCACAGCCACGACCGAGAGGACGGACATGAACGACGCGAGCGGTGCGAGCGGCGTAGAGGAGTGCAGTCCAAACAAGGCGCGCGGAGTGTAGGGCATTTCGAGGCCGAACAGGACGGCCCTGAGCTGCGCCGGGTCGCGTGTCAGCGCAGAGCCCGCGGGTCGTCTGTCCACGTGGGAAACGAACTCTGGAGGCCCAGGGCGCTGTGTTTGGAACTTCCGGTGGGCGGGCGTCTGTGGTCGCCGGCGGTCACTGGCAGGCCAGGTAGATGTCGACGATCTCGCCGGACGAGCGGGCCCCGGCGCCGTCGGTGAACTGAAACACAGCCCGCTCGCGCCCGCAGTTCCCCCGCGCGTCACACAGCTCCCGGACCTGCGCGCCCAAGCTGATGGAGTCGACGCCGCTGTCGGACAGGGGCGTGAGCTCGTAGGGCTGGGAGCGCTTGTCGCCGTCCTCGTCGGCCCACAGCAGGAGCTCGCCGTAGCGTGTGTCCGCGGGGGTGATCGCCCCGTCGTGATCGCTGTCCAGGGTCGCGAGGGCGACAAAACCATTTTGGGCGTGGCGCCCCGACTCGAGCACCGAGCCCGAGCCGAACAGCTCGTGACCACCATCGATGAACCCGTTCTTGTCGAGGTCGATCGCCAGCCAGGGGGTGCGGGCCTCGGGCCAGTCCGTGCTCAGGCAGGCCCCCAAACCGGAGATGTCGAAGCTCGCGCTCGCGGCCCGGGTCTCGACGGGCCGGGCGTCGAAGCTCAAGACCAGCGGTGTGTTGCAGTCTTCTTCGTTCCACATCGGTACGCCGTCTTGGAGGAGGCAGCGCATATTCAGATCGGCGAGGTCGTCGTCGAAACCGCAGGTTTTGAGGTCTCCGGGCTGGCACGCGAGTTCGGTCAGACACTCGCCCCAAGACTCGTGATCGCAAAACTGGGTCCCGCCCTCGCACTCGCGTGATTCGTCTTGGGCGTCGCAGGACTCCGGTTCTTGTTCGGTCTCGCCGACGGTCTCGCCTTCAGTCTCGCCGGCGGTCTCGTCTTCAGTCTCGCCGGCGGTCTCGCCTTCAGTCTCGCCGGCGGTCTCACCTTCAGTCTCACCTTCAGTCTCGTCTTCAGTCTCGTCTTCAGTCTCGCCGGCGGTCTCGCCGTTCGAGATGCCGTCGTCGATGGGATCCTGACCATCACAACCTGTACCAAGGGTGAGTGAGGCCGCGAGAACGGCGAGATGAGGGACGAAGGGCAGCCGAAGAGTCACGACATGGGGGTGCCAGCAGGGACAAGGATCGATCATAGGGCGGAGATTCTCGCTCTCGCGCGCGATCTAGACCGCATCGTCCACAAGTTCGCCGGTCGCAGACACCGCCAGGAACGAAGATGCGCACCCGTGCGGAATCCGCGATGTGCCCCGAGTGGGCACCCGCTTCGACTGAAGTCGTGCGCCGGTTTTCTTGGATCTCGGTGCCGAGCTTGCGTACCCTTGGGCCCGCGCGGGCTCTCGCGTGAACCCTCCGGCCTACCGTGACCCTCGACGAGTTCCTGGATGCCCTCGAGCGCCTGATCGACGATCGTGAAAACGACGACGATCCGGGTCAAGGCAACTTTAGCTGCGAGGACTGCCACGCCTGCAACAACTGTCGGTTTTGTGTGGGCTGTGACTCCTGCGAGGACTGCACCTACTGCGAGGAGTCGATCGAGTGTGTGGGCTGCACTCAGTCCAAGCGCTGTGTGGGCTGCGAGAAGGTCAGCTATTGCGACGACTCTCGCGACTGCAAGGTCTCGCGCTACCTGACCTTGTGTGTGGACTGCAAAGATTGTGTGCACTGCCTGGGCTGCGTGGGGCTGAACGGCGCCGAGTTCTACGTGCTCAACCAAAAACGTACCCGCAAGGAGTACTTCGCGGCCCTGCGTCAGATCCAAGCGTTGATGGAGGGTCGGCGCGCGGCCGGCTGGCGGCCGCCGGGGATCGGGCTGGCCAGCGAGATCATCGACGCGCTCGCGGCCGACGAAGACGGGCGCCTGAGCCACGCGCCGTGGCTGGACTCGTTCCTGCCCGCCCCGCCCGACCGAGCGGAGGGCAGCGCCCTCGACGAGCCTGGTGAGGGTGTCTCGCGGGCAGAGTTTGGAGCCCACGGCGCGGACCGAGCACCGGGGGAGGAGCGACCCCGGGACCCGAGTGGTGTCCGGGACCCGAGTGGTGTCCGGGACCCGAGTGGTGTCCACCCGAGTGGTGCCCGGGACCCGAGTGGTGTCCCGGGGCGTGGTCAGACGGACCGCTGGGTTCAGGAGCGTCGCCAAGAGCGAAACACGCATGACGAGCGTGGTCAGTATGACGAGGATGGTCAGGTCGACACCCCATCGTCCCGGTGGGGGGCGCTCGAGCGCGAGCGAACTCGGCCCTACAAGGCGTCACAGCGGCCCGACCTCGGGTCTGAGCAGGCCCTGGGGATGCTCCGTGAACCGGAGGCACCGGTAGCGAGGCGGGGGCGTGTGGGTTTGGAGCCCTCGCTCTGGGAGGACAGCCGCGAGCGGACGGTGCCCCGAACCGCGGCGAGCTCCGCGGCGAGCTCCACAGGGAATTCAAAAGTGAGAACCACCGCGACGGCAGATCGGCCCGACACGGCGGGTCGGCGCGGGGGTGTGGGGTCGTCCAGTCTGACCGATCCGCTGGATCTCGAGGGGGAGCCCTTCGGCGTCGGCGAGGCGATCGGTGAGGCCGGTAATCTGTGGGACCTGCCCGAGTTGCCCCCCGAGCACGCGCTCGAGTCGGGGCCCGAGCCCCGGGCCAGGGCTGGGGCCGGCCCGGCCGAGGATGTGCCGGCAACCCGCGAGGCCCGCGAGGCCCGCGAGCCATCGTCGCCGTGGCTGGCCGAAGTCGATGAGGAGCGGCCCACACGGGAGACCCCGCGTGTGCGGGCGAGCCTGCGCCGGGCCGGTCGGCCCAAGCGCAAGCCGGCGGGAGTCGAGACCAGCCAGGGCGAGGGTACCCACACGGGCAGCTATCGGACCGGCAGCGCCCCGAAGAAGGCCGGCGCCGACAAAGGCGACAGCTCGCACACCAGCACGGGCGTGAGCGTGGGCCGAAGACCCAAGCGCCGTTAGAGGGGGAGCCCCGGACGGCGATAGACGGCGGTGGGCTGTCAGTTCGCGATCCAGACCGTCTTGCTGTTGACCCACTCGAGCAGACCCAGGCGCCCGAGCTCCCGGCCGTAGCCGCTGTCTTTGACCCCGCCAAAGGGCAGGCGGGGATCGGAGCGGACCGACGCGTTGACGAAGCAGGCCCCGGCGTGGAGCTCGTCGCGGGCGATGGCCTCGGCCCGGGCCCGGTCGCGGCTGAACACGGCGGCGCCCAGGCCATAGTCGGTGTCGTTGGCCAGGGCCACAGCGGCGTCGACCGTGGGTACACACATGATCGCCGCGACCGGCCCGAACAGCTCCTCGCGGGCCGCAGGGTTGCCCGGTCGGACCTGGTCGAGGACCGTGGCCGGGTAGAAAAACCCCCGGTTCCCCCCCGGCTCACCATCGCCGGGTCGCTGCCCGCCGAGCACCAGGCGGGCCCCGGCGGCGACGCTGCGCTCGACCTGTGTGTGCAGGGCATCGCGCAGGTCGGCCCGGGCCAGGGGTCCCACGGTGGTCTCGGGGTCGCGGGGATCGCCGATTCGCGCGGCTCGCATGTGGGCGATGAAGGCCTCGCTGAACGCGTCGGCGACGGGCTCACAGACGATGAAGCGCTTGGCGGCCACGCAGGTCTGGCCGCTGTTGTGGAGCCGGGCGGCGGCGCAGATCTTCGCGGCCTCGGCGATGTCGGCGTCGGGCAAGATCAGGTAGGGGTCGCTGCCGCCGAGTTCGAGGACCGTCTTTTTGAGGTGTCGGCCCGCGAGCGCGGCGACGATCTTGCCCGCCCGGGTGCTGCCGGTCAGGGTCACACCCGCGACTCGGGGATCTGCGATCAGGGTGCCGGTGTGTGCATGATCGATGACCAGGGTCTCGAGGCAGCCCGGGGGGAAGCCGGCCGCGCGGACCTGCTCGGCGATCGCCAGCGCGACGCCGGTGGTGTTTGGGGCGTGTTTGAGCAGGACGGTGTTGCCGGCCAAGAGCGCCGGGACGGCGAAGCGCAGAGCCTGCCACCAGGGGAAATTCCAGGGCATGATCGCCAGGATCACCCCGAGCGATCGGTGGGCCACATAGCTCTCGCCGCCGGTCCCCGAGACCCGCTCGTCGGCGAGCATGGCCGGGCCGTGTTCGGCGTAGAAGGTGCAGAGCTCCGCGCACTTGTCGATCTCTGCGAGGGACTGGGCCAGGGGCTTGCCCATCTCCGCGGTCGTGAGCGCCGCGGCCTCCTCCCGGCCGGCGCGCAAGGTCGCCGCCAGGGCCAGGAGCCGCTCGGCGCGGGCGGCCAGAGGCAGGCGTCGCCAGGTCGCCTGAGCCCCGGTGGCGCGGGCGACCTGGGCCTCCGTGTGCGCGGGATCGTGCCAGGGGTAGGAGGCGATCGTCTCGCCCGTCGCCGGGTTGATCGTGGTCGGCATCGCGGCCGAGCCTAACAGGCGAATCTCGAGCTCGAGCCAGCAGTGAGGCCTCCGGGTCGTCCTGGTTCGCGCCGTGTCTGTGCGGCCGGCACGGGTTGCTAGCCCTGGCGCCGAATCTTGAAAGGCAGCAGAAATTGGGTCCTGCGCGAGCAGAACCGGCGCAGGTCGATCGACTCGTGCACGGTGAGGTGGGCCTGCGGATCAGCGCCGACGCGGATCAGGTTGCGGGTATAAAAAGGCGCATCCTCGAGCGTCTCGACCAACGCTGGAGTCTGGCCCTGGGCACAGCGGATCGCTCGCCGCATGCCCCAGCGTGCCCGTGGGAGGGCGATCTCCCGGCCGAGTTCATCCGTCGAGATGGTCTGGATGGCCTCGCTGGTCTCGCTGGCCCTCGGCATTTTCGGGTCGGACTCCGATCGGGCCTGGGCAGCCGCGTCGAAGCGCCAGCCCCGGGCGTGGGTCCGGCCCCGAGGATCGACGACGTCGTACGAGACCGCGGTCCGGCCGGTCGCAGAGAGCTCCGTGCGCGACCAGTTCCACGACTGGAAGCCGGCCTCGAGCCCCTCCTCGCCCTCGTTGACGTCGTGGTAGGCGGAGCCCTCGAAGCGCAGCCCGGGCTCGCTGAACTCGACCTCCGCGTGGGCGTGGGGGGCGACCGGATACCAGCGGTGGCGGGGCCGCTGTGCCCACGGGTCGAGCTCGATGCGGGGAGCGAAAATGGCGGTCGGTCGGAGCCGGATCGTGCCGACGATGGTCTTGTGCAGGAGCGGCCGACGCCCGAGGAAGGGCTCGCGCTCGTCGATGTGGACCTGCAAGAGCGGCCCGCGGGCGTCGTGGGTCCAGGCGATCGTGCTGCGCCCGACACGAAATTGGTCGGAGCCGCGGGTGAAGTCGGCGTGCTCGCTCAGGGCCCAGGCGCGCGTGTGTCGGGGCCTGGGCAGCAGCCGGGGCCTGGGCAGCAGCCGGGCGCCGGGTCGGGGATCGGACCCGGACCAGCCCCCCCTCCCGCTCTGGTAGAGGGCGATGTTGACGGCGCAGTAGCGCTCCGGGTCCGGCGGGGGTCCGGCGCCAGCGAGGAACTCGGCCCGGGCTCGGTAGTAGCGGGCCGAGAATACGGAGCCGACAAAAAAGATCGCGGTCAGTCCGAGCCCACGGCGCGTATCGAGGACGTCGAGGTACCACCAGGCGTAGCCGGAGGCCGGGACCTCGAAGTCGAAGCGCCGGGGCCTGGGATCGGGCGCGAAGGGGCGACCAAGGTCGTCGGCCTGGGGGGGCACGGGTCTCAGCTTGGCTCGCATTCGAGCGGCGTGCGAGGTGGATGATGGGATGGCCGCGCTAGGGCATCTCGAGGTCCTCGAGCGCCGCGCTACCAGCGAGTTGCCCGCTGAGACAGACCATGGGCACACCGGCGCCCGGGTGTGTGCCGCCACCGGCGAGGTACAGACCGCCGATCCGGGTCCGGGCCGCGGGGCGCTGAAAGGGCGCCATCATGGAGTGGGTCGCAAATCCATACAGGGCGCCGCCCGAGGCCGGAAACAGGGCCTCGAAGTCGCCCGGTGTGGTTCGGGTCACGGCGACGCCCTCGCGCTCGATGTCCAGGCCGCAGCGGTGCATGAGCGCGAAGGTGCTGGCCTCGAGGATCTCGAGGGCCCGCTCGGACCACGGCCCGCAGGCCGGGTCGCCCGCCGGGTCTCGCTCGTCCCCGCGGGCGGGGGCGTTGACGAGGATCAAGAGGCGCTCGCCTTGACTCAGATCACAGGGGTCGCGCCCATGATTCTGGATGCCGGGCAGTCGATCTTGCGCGCACACATACACGGTCGGCTCCCCGGGGAGCTCGCCTCGCTCGAGGGCCCGAAATTCGGCCGGGTAGTCGCTGGAGAAGAACACGTTGTGGTGGGCCAGGTCGAAGCCGCGGGTCCGGGCTTTCATGGTCCAGGTGACCGCGGAGAGCGAGCGCGGGCGGTCGCGGCGGAGGCCGACACAGCCCGCGAGAGCCGGCCCAAAATGGCCCTCGTCGAGGGCCTGGGGTGCCGCGTTGACGATCACCGCGGCGGCCTCGAGGTGGGCGCGCGGTCCCGCCTTGGTCCGCAGCCAGACCCCGCTCGCGCGCCGATCCGGGCCTACGGTGATCTCCTCGACCTCGGTCCGTGTACGGATCTCGACCCCGAGCTCGCGAGCGAGGCGCTCGAGGGCGGCAGCGAGTGCATACATGCCGCCGCGGGGGCGCCAGACCCCGTCGCGCTCGACGTGGGCGATCAGGTTCAAGGTCGCGGGCGCGCGGAAGGGGGAGGATCCGTAGTAGGTCGCGTAGCGGCCGAAGAGCTGGCGCAAGCGCGGATCTGTGAAGAACGTACCCAGCGACCGCCACATGCTCCGGTGCCAGTCGATGCGCGCGAAGGCCATGGCCCCCCGGAGTCCCTGCGCGGTGACGATGCTCGACACGCTGGGTCGCTCCGCTCGCAAAAAGGGACCTTCGACAGTAGCGAAGATGCGCTCGGTGTAGGCGCAAAATCGCCGGTAGCCCTCGGCGTCTGCAGCCGAGGTAAAGCGCTCGAAAGCGGCGGCGCTGCGCTCGATGTCGGCGAATAGATCGACCTGGCTCCCGTCGGCCCATGCGTGCCGGGCGAGGATATCGAGGACCTCCAGTTGGACATAGTCTTCCAGAGCGCGGCCAGCGGAGGCGAACAGACGCTCAAAGGCCCAGCGCATCGTCAATACGGTCGGTCCTGCGTCGATATCGTCGACCAGGCGCATCTTGCCTCCGACCCGGTCGGCGCGCTCGAGCAGGACGACCGGTCTGTCTCCAGTCGCCGCACGGATGGCCGCACAGAGCCCGCCGACGCCGGCACCCACAACGACGATTCTCCGCTTGTCTGCTACAGTCGTCACGGTGGCGGCTCGATCGGGTCGCCCACCGTACTCGATCGCCGAGCGGGGCCCAGCAGTCGTTCATCGAAGGATGTCGAGGGTTTGAGCAACAAGTCGCCCAAGATTGACAAGGGTTGTGGGCCGGGCCACGCTCGCGCCCCAATGGGCATTCCAGAGCGTATCGAGGCCGCCCTCGAGCGGGGCCTGAGCTTCTGCGAGATGCCCTCGTCCTGCCCTCCGGGCTTGAGCGCGGCCATGCGCCACGCCGTGTTCCCTGGAGGCGCCCGGCTGCGCCCGAGCCTGGTTTTGAGTGTCGCGGCAGCCTGCGCCAGAGATGGCGATGGAGATGAGGGCGAGATCGCGGAGACCGCCCAGGCCGATGTGGCCGCGGCCATCGAGCTGCTCCACTGCGCCTCCCTGGTCCACGACGATCTGCCCTGCTTCGACGACGCTGCCGTCCGCCGCGGTCGGCCCTCGGTCCACGCCGCCTTCGGCCAGGAGCTCGCGGTGCTGACCGGCGATGGGCTCATCGTCCTCGCCTTTGATATCTTGGCTCAGGCCGACGTGCCGGCCAGTTTGCTCCGCTCCATGTTGCGGACCGTCGCTCGGGGTGTGGGCGCCCAGGGTGGACTGGTCGCCGGTCAGGCCTGGGAGTCGGAGCGCACAGTTGGGCTGCGCACCTATCACAAGGCCAAGACCGCGGCCTTGTTCCAAGCCGGGGCACGACTCGGGGCCGAGCTGAGCGGTGCCCCGGTGGGGCCCTGGGCCGAGTTCGGGGCTCGCCTCGGG
This sequence comes from uncultured Nannocystaceae bacterium, assembly GCA_964451725.1. Lineage (GTDB taxonomy): Bacteria > Myxococcota_A > Polyangia > Nannocystales > Nannocystaceae > Plesiocystis. The sequence continues at coordinate 23,908 of CAYVJQ010000010.1, forward strand.
GAGGCCTACCAGGTCGCCGACGACCTCCGTGACACCCTCGACGACGAGGCCAACCTGGGCAAACCCGCCGGCCAAGACGCGGCCCACGACCGGCCCAACGCCTGCTCCGTCCTGGGCATCAACGGCGCCCTCGACCGACTCCGGGCGCTCCTCGATCAGGCTGTCGAGGCCCTGCCGACCTGCCCGCATCCAGAGCGCGTGGTCGCGTGGGTCGAGGGCTTCGGTGCTCGCCTCTATCCGCGCGCGGTCACGGCCGAGGAGCCGAGCGCCAACCACAACATGGTCGCCGATCTGCGGGCCTGACGCGGCGCCCCCAGGACGGCCCACAAATGTGAGCTTTTCATCGCGGGAGTCGACTTCGACCCTGGCTCCTCCCTTGACAGCCGACGACGATTGTCCCAGTATCCCGGCTCCAACGAGATGACCCAAGGGGCGGTAGTTAAGTTGGTTATAACGCCGGCCTGTCACGCCGGAGGTCGCGGGTTCGAGTCCCGTCCGCCCCGTATTCTTTTCGTTGTTCAGACCCTCATCTTCGGATGAGGGTTTGCTCTTTTAAGCGCCCGAACTCCGCCCGAACACTCTGGGTCAGTCGAGGCACTCCGGCTCGCGCGGCCCACAGGGGAAGCGGACATGAATGTGGTCGGCGTGGCCGGGGGCGTGTTTGACGATCCCCCCGCTGGCCCTCGAGCCGCGTGGGTACTGGAGCAGGGCCGCGAGGGCCTCCTCGTTTGCCCCGGCCTCGCGAGCGGCGTTGTAGAGCCGACCTTGGCAGCCGTAGTCGAGGAAGATCACGGACACGAGTCCCTGATCCGCGAACGCCCGGACCAGCTCCCAGGTCGCCCCCCAGTCGACGCGCCGGTTGGTGGGTGGCAGGGCCTGGGGGACCTGGGGTCGCAGGGGTAGGCGGATGTCGAGATCTCGGCCGCTCTGGTGCGAGTTGTGGCCTCCTATCTCCCCGCCGCGTTGGCGGCTCATGGTGCCCACCCGGATCGGCAGGGGGTAGGTGCTGGTCGCCGCGAAACGATCGAGGGCCGCGACCACGTGGCGCACGGCCCAGGTCGTGCCCCAGGCCGAGTTGGGGTAGCGCAGCGCATAGCCCTCGCCCTCGGGGATCTGGACCCCGGCGACCAGGACCCCGGCCTGGGGGGTGCCGACTCCGTGGGCACCCGCCCGGACCTCGGCCGCGCGCGGGCTCGCCGGGGCATCGTGGACGACCCCGTCGTAGACCACCGGATCGATCCATACCTGCAGTTGTTCTTCGGGCTCGAGGCTGCGGCCGACCCGAGCGACGTTCCAAGCTCGCAGGGCCCGGCTGTCGACCGCGTAGTGCCGGGCGATCCCGGCCCAGCTGTCCCCCGCAGATACCAGGTGTTCGAGGGCCTCGCGGGCAGGAGGTGCCCGGCGAGCGTGGACCCGCAGCGATTTGGGCCGCCAGGGGTGCGGCTGGGCCCCGGCGTCCATCTTGTTCCATGCGCGCAGCTTGTCCGGGTGCACGCCGTAGCGCGACGCGAGCTGCTCGATGGTCTCGCGCGGGAGTGTGTGGTGCCGGATCCAGCGGGGCAAAGACCTGGGGTCGGCCGCGGGCATGTGCCAGGTCTCGGCCCCGCTCACTGGCGACCGGCGATGGCCGAGCTCGGCCTGCTCGGTCGACCCGAGAGTCGTGTGTTCGGGTGTTTTAGCGGGTGTTTTCTCGGGCCTGTGCCGCGCCCGTGGGAGCTCGCTCGGCACGGGGTCCAGCCTCGGGCCGACCTCGGGGTCACCAGCGTGCGCGTGGCAGGCCGATATGCCCACCAGTGCCAGGCTGGCCGCCCATCGAGCACGCCGTCGGCGTGGCCCTCGGGTCGCGTTCGGATCGAGGAGCACGCGAAAACTCTACCGCAGCCGACGATCGTCAGGAGCGAGAAGCCTGGGCATACTGGTGCAATGCACACCTCGCCCGTCTCCCGCCCCACCGCTCGCCTCGGACGCGGATGCACCCTGCTCGCGCTCGGCCTGGCGACGCTGGCTGTCAGCGGCTGTGTCACCGCCAAAAAGTACGAGGCCCTCGAGGCCGACCTCGCCCAGGTCCGCGGGCAGTTGACCGGCACACAGGTGGAGCTCAGCGACGTCGAGGTCGCGCTCGAGAGCAGCGAGGTCGAGGTCGCCCGCCTCGGTGCGGAGATCAGCGTGCTCGAGGCCGAGCTCGCCCTCGCGGAGGTCCGGGCCGAAGACGCCGAGACCGAGCTCGCCTCCGTGCTCAAAGACAAGAGCAACCTCCGGGCCTCGGTCGAGGAGATGCGGACGGCCCTGGCCGAGCTCCAGCGGCTCCAGGCCCAGGCCCAGGCCCGCGCCGCCGAGTACCGAAACGTGCTCGCCAAGTTCAAGAGCCTGATCGACAACGGCAAGCTCAAGGCCAAGATCGTCGACGGTCGTATGGTCCTCGAGCTCCAGACCGACATCTTGTTCGGCTCGGGCTCGGCCGATCTCTCCGACTCGGGCGCCGAGACCATCCGCGAGGTCGCGGGTTTGCTCGCGCAGATCCCCGATCGCCGGTTTCAGGTCGAGGGCCACACCGACAACGTGCCGATCAAGACCAAGGCCTACCCCTCGAACTGGGAGCTGGCTTCGGCGCGCTCGATCAACGTGGTCAAAGAGATGATCGACGGCGGGATGCCGTCCTCGCGGGTGAGCGCGGCGGCGTTCGCCGATACACGCCCGAGCGCGAGCAACAAGAGCGACGCGGGTCGGTCTCAAAACCGACGCATCGAGATCGTGATCGTGCCGGATCTCTCGGATCTGCCGGGCGCCGACCAGATCGAGACCATGTTCAACGACGAGGAGTCTTGATGTGGCGATGACCCACCGCGCGATCGCCTTTGTAGCGACCTGCGAGCCGGACCGGGCCCTGGCGTTCTACCGAGACGTGCTCGGGTTTGAGCTGGTGGAGGACACACCCTTCGCCACGGTCTTCGACGCCTTTGGGACCATGCTGCGGGTCCAGAAGGCCGAGCGCGTGAGGCCTGCGCCCTACACCGTCTTCGGCCTCCAGGTGGAGACCATCAAAGACGAAGTGGAACGGCTCTGCGCAGCGGGAGTGGAGGCCGTGCGCTACCCACACTTCGCCCAGGACGCGCTGGGGATCTGGACCGCCCCCGACGGTGCCCAGGTGTTTTGGTTCCACGACCCGGACGGGAACCTGCTCTCCCTCAGCCAGTTTTGAGGGCCGCTCGAGGAGCCCCGCGCTTGGGCCGGGGAGCGAGGCCGAGGCCGAGGCCGCCGAGCAGCCCACCGAGCAGCCAGATGGACCAATAGCGGAGTCTGGCCTTGCCCAGTCCCTCGTCGAAGCGCGCCTTGATCTGCTCCGGGTCTTCGAGCTCTCCCGCCTCGACGCGCAGCGGGTCGGCGATCGCTTCGTCGAGGGTCGTGATCAACGGCCGAAGCTCGCCTTGCTCGAAGCGCTGTGCGACCTGTTTTGCCGGGAGCGCGAACAGGGCCAAGCCGATGGCGAGGCCGACGAGGATATTGGTGGGCCGATCAGCAGACAGGAGGCCCCGACCTTCGGGCTCCAAGGGCGGGCTTGGAGGAGAAGCCTCGATCGCCAGGCCAGGGGCGTGGAGGTTCGGGGGCGCGGCTTGACTCGGGGGCGCGGCTTGACTCGGGGTCTGCTTCGGAGGTGCGGCCTGGGTCGGTGGGGGATTTGGAGGTGCGGCTTGGGCCTGAGCTGGGGGGGCCGGAGGTGAACCCGGAGGGTGGCCCACATCTGAGTCGGGGTTCGGGGGGCGTCGGTTCGCGGGTGGGTGGGCGTCATCAGCGACCGGCTCGAGGCTCGCGGTGGCCTCCGATGTCGGTGCAGATGCCGAGGCGCCCGCTGCGAGCTCGGTATCCGCGCTCGCCTCGCTGTCGGGGCCGGGTCCGTCGCCGAGGGCGTCCTCGAGCGCATCGAGGTCGAGTTTGTTCAGCCCCTGCGACCACGCCTCGGTGGCCGCGGTGCGCCGGGACTCCCCCCCCTCGCCGAATCCCGCGAGTATCGGGAGCTTGTCGTCGTCGCCGGGCACAGGTGCAATCTATCAGCTCCCGCGCTCGCCGATCCCCAGCGTCTTCGCTCGGACCTAGGAATGTCCGGGCCCGGCCGACGATGGTCTCGGGGTTTTTTTGCGCAGATCCGCCGCGCCCGTATGCTGGCTCTCGACCATGGTTCACCGCGCCCGCATTCAGCCCAGCCAGGGGGCGTCTCAAACGTGCCAATTTGGCAATCCACACCCACGCTGGCGGCGGTCGAGGGTCGTGAGACCAGGGCGCGTTGGTGGGTTGGGGACCGCCGTCATCGCGATTTCGCTCAGCCTCGGTCTGAGCGCCGAGGCCCAGGCCGGTCCCGGTATCGACGGTACGCGCAACCTGTCCATGGGCAACGCCACACGCGGGTCTGCGACCGGCACCAGCGCGGCGATCATCAACCCCGCGGGTCTGAGCTACTCCCGCCAGTTTGCGATCGAGCCGGTCTATCAATACGACGTTCAGACCCGCACACATGGGCTGGGCGCGTTCATCACCGACTCCCTCAACTCGCCCCGCTTCGCGCTCGGGCTCGGCTACATCTTCACGCGCGGTGATCCGAGCCTGCTCTACGACGGTGACTCGGGCGAGCGCGAGGAGCTCTCCATGGTCCACTTTGGCCACGAGGTCGGGCTCTCGATAAGCGTGGTGGCCGTGCCCAACTGGCTCTACATCGCGCTCAAGCCCAAGTGGCAGTACGCGAGCCTGCGCTACCTCGACGACGATGGGGTCGCCCGCGACTTCAATCGCAAGCTCAACACCTTTGGCCTCGACGCTGCGGTCGCCCTCAATTTTCGCGACTTCGTGCACCTCTCGGTCGTCGGCTACAACCTCATTGGACCCAACGATCCGGCTTGGACCGAAGATGAGCCCGTCGAGCTCGAGAACGTGAGCGCGGCCGACGACCTCAACGCCAACCCCGAGGGTCTACGCCGCATCGCCGACTACCCGCGCAGCCTCGGCCATGGCCTGGCCGTGTTTCCGCTCGGTCGCCCCAACTTCAGCCTCAACCTCGACGCGACCTACGACTTCACCAGCTACTGGGCACAGGACAAGTGGACCCGGATCACGGTCAACGCGGGCGGTGAGTTCGTCGCCGGGCCCGTGCCGATCCGCGTGGGCGGCTGGTGGGACAGGCGGGGTCCGGGCCCCGATGACGACCGCGGTTACGTGAGCGCCGGGCTGGGCTACATCAAGCCTGCGCCCATGGGCGGCGCGGGTGTCGATATCGGGGTCGGCTTCGCCCAACAGGTCACGGGCGGGACCCAGGCCAAACTCGACACTGTGTTCAGCATCAACATCGGTATCCGGCTCCGGCCCGATATCTAGAACGATGTGAGGAGCCCCGAAGTGCACCGTCGCTGCTCTGCCGAGGACCAGAACTTGGGACCTTGCGTGCTACGGTCCGCTTCGTGAACGGACGCCGATGACCCCGAGCCGACCTTCGACCCAAGGTCGTCGCGGGGGCGCCTCGTGAGCCGCCTCGGGCTCGGGCCGGGTGTCATCGCCTTGGGACTGCTCGGCGCCGCCGCATGCTCGGCCGCATGCTCGGCCCAGGGCGGCTACTATGCCGTCATCGGGGTTGACGGCCAGAGCTTTGGGCCCTCGCAGCGCGGCGTAGAGATCTACGCCTTCGACGGCGCAGGCGAGCCCTGGATCCAGGGCTCGCCGCCGCGGCGGACTGGGATCAGGGGGCCCAGGGCGACTTCTCTGCCCGACTCAGCGTCGCTAGCGGAGAAGTCTACGCGCTGCTCCGGCCCTCGGCTCGTGACGAGCCGCCCGCCGCGTCGCTGACCTTGCTGCGCCTGAGCGACGGTCGGCGCTGGGATCTGAGCGACACGATCGCAATGGGCTTCGGCGAGACCTTTGCGGTAGCTGGCGACAACGTCTACCTGGGCCCGGCCGTCTCGTATGGTGAGGGTGGCGAGGACGAGGCGGCGCCCTTCGTGTTCAAGCGCTCGCTGGGGGCGGGGGGGGCTTCGGAAGACGAGAGCATCTCGCTCGAGGACGGACCCGGCTCCGCGCCGATCGTCCAGCTTGGGGTCATCGGCGCAACGGATCTGGTCGTCCTCGTGGGCGGTGAACTCGGGCCAGACGACGCGACGACGCAGTCTGTGTGGGTCCGCGAATCCAGCTCGAACGAGTGGACCAACCCTGGCCCCGCCGGCTCGATCACAGGCTTCGCCCTGGAGCGCACCAGCGCTGTGAACGCGCGGGTGTGGTTTGTGCGTGAGGCTTTTTGGTGGGAGAGCGGGCCCGAAGCGATCGAAGTCCCCAGCATCGAGAGCGAAGACGGCTGCGTGCTCGAGCTCGAGGGCGCCCAGGCCATCGGACTCGCGGGCGGCCCCACCCTGCGCGCGGTCTTCTTTCGCGACTCCCAGGCCATCGCGGCCCCCGTCAGCGAGTGCGAGCTCGGCGAGCAGCAAGCTCTCGGGCGCTTCGAGCACGCGACCGGCGTGCACAGCCTCGGCGCCGAGTTCCTGGGTGAGTCGGCGACCTCCACGGTCCTCGCCTACTTGCCCTACACCACGCGCAATCACCCCGAGCTCGAGCGCAACACGCCGCTGGACCTGCTGTCGTGGTGAGCGGATCTGTCGAGCGATCTCGGGACTAGAGCCGGTCGCTGGCCAGGCCGACCGAGTCGATCCCCGCTGTTCGAGCGGCGGCCATGACGTCGATGACCTTGCCGTAGGGGACCTTGCCGTCCGCCTTGATGGCGATCTTGCCGTCCGCCTGGGCCTTCTCGCTGTCGGTGAGCGCAGCGACCAGCGCGTCGTGATCCCCATTGACGGGGGTCTTGCCCACGGAGACGGCACCGGCCGCGTCGATCTTGACCAGCAAGGTGGCGTCCGGGTCGTTCTCGGTCTGCTCGACCGGATCTTGAGGAACGAGGATGGGCTGCTTGTGTTTCGCCGGAGGTTTGGCGGAGACCATGAAGATGATCAGCAGGCTCATCAACACGTCGATCATCGGCGTCATGTTGATGTCCGCGACCGTCTCGGACTGGAGTCCGTCGTCGTTGGTGAGCGCCACAACCGGGTTCTAGCAGCGAATCCAGGCGTGCGGACGGGAATTGTGATGCGAGTCACCCTCGCGCATGAGGCGCTGAATGATGCTCGGCCCATGTTTCGGCCTGCGATTGTAATTTCCATGATCCTGCCTCTGGCTGTGTGTGTCACCTTGGCCGGCGGCTGTACGGACGATGGCGCCGACGATGAGATCGGCAGCGAGTCGGACACGGCTGGCGATGCCGACACCTCGACGACCGGCGACACGAGCGACACGACGGCCGAGACCGACACGACGGCCGAGACCGACACGGCTGAGACCGAGACCGAGACCACGGCGGCCGAGACCGACACGGCCGAGACCGAGACCGAGACCACCGACACGGGCGGCGGGACCTGTGGAAACGGGATGGTCGAGGACGGGGAGATCTGTGATGACGGGAACACGGTCACCGAGTTTGCCCCCTACGCGGCCGGGGACTGCATCGACGACTGCTCGATGGTCCTGGCGACCTGCAACGACGGCATGCTGGACCCGGGCGAAGACTGCGACGACGGCAACGCCGACAGCCGCGACGAGTGCACGACCTCGTGTTCGATCAACGACATGGCCGTGCATGCCTCCTGCACCATCCTCGAGAACGGCCAAGAGACCTCGCCGGGCCCCAACATCGCCCAGGGCGACATCCAAAACTGCGACAGCGTGAACCCGATCCCCAACATGGAGGTCGGCTGTAACCGGTCGGCGAACATCGTCGGCAACGCGATCTATGCCGCCGGGGGCGACTGCCAAATGATGGCCCTCAAGTGTGAGGGATTGCTCGGCTGTCCCGAGGACATCGGGAACTACGACGCCGACATCCAGTGTCCCGCCGGCCACGTGCTGGTCGACAAGACCATCGACGCCGTCATCGTCGTCGTCGACAGCAAGGTCTGCCTCAAGGCCTGCGAGTCCGATCGGGAGTGTCGCTGGAACGAGGCCGACGAGTTTTGGA
>CAYVJQ010000010.1:32042-35033 GCA_964451725.1 uncultured Nannocystaceae bacterium
GCTTGGCGTCGTGAACGACGAGCAGCTCGAGCTCGTTGCCGTCGCCGGTAGCGACCCGGCGGCGGAAGTTCAGGCGCGGAAGGTTGGACACGAAGCTGCGCGCGACCGAGACGTTGTCGACCACGGCCTGGAGCAGGCGAATGGTAGCGACGCGGCTCTTGCTGACATCGCTGGCCCCGTAGGCGATGCGCAGGTGCCCGCTGGGTCCGAGGGCGACGAGCACACGGCCGTCCCAGGTTCGCAAGGTCGCGTTGAGCTTGGCGGCCAGGCCCTCCCCCACGCCGCGAACCAAAAACGGGAGCCCCGCGACCTGGCGGTTGACCTCGCCGATGACGTCTCGAACGGCGGCCTTGTAGTCGGCGTAGCGACCGCTGACGCCGGCGCTGAGGTCGGGACCGTCGAGCAGACCGCCGAGTGTGCCCGGGACCAGGGGGATGTCGGCGAGCGGATCTCGCCCGGGCAGGGCGTCGGCGAGGATGGTGAGCTTGTGGAGGTTGCCGCGGCCCTCGACCCTGGAGAAGGGCAGCTGCTCGAGGACCTCGGCCGGGAGCGGCAGAGACTGAGGGTCGACGCTGAAAAACACGGGGCGCTCGCCGTAGTGGGCCTCGAGTTCGCGTCCGGTGACCAGGCCCGGCAGGCTCTTGGCCAGGACCAGGGCCCCGCCGTCTTCAGTGTCGACCCAGGCCATCCAGGTCGAGCTCCCACCGGCCTGGGTCGGGGGCAGGTGGACCGCTCCAAACTCGCCTGCGGGCTCGAGGTGGGCCAAGGTCGCGGCCAGATCGTTGCGGGCCCCAGGGTCGATCGACAGGCGAATGACCTCTTCTCCGTCTGCGAGGACGACGTTGGCGAAGGGGGCCTGAATGTCGATGGTCGCGGCCAGCTGGGTTGCCACGTCGGCCTCGGTGACCTGGGCGATCGCCCGCTCGGCGAGCACCGCAAGGTCGAGGGCGACCGGGCTGTAGGGCGCGAGCATGGCCACGGCGCGCCCGGGCTCCGCGATCCAGGTCGCGGCGTCGGGCTGATCCGGGAGGGGCAGGGGCGCCGGGAGCACGACGCGCTTGGGCTGACGTTTGCCGGCCTTGGCGTGGGGGCGCCGACCCGAGTCGGTGTGGGTTTTGTGGCAGCCTGTGCTGGGGACACAGCACCCGGTCAAGAGCAGGAGGGGGAGCGCGAGGCGAGGCGAGCGGCGCATCCAGACGAACGTAGCAGCGCCGCGCTGAGGGTGCACGGCCTGGCTCCAGCGAGGTGGCTCTTGCTACAGCGCGAGCAGGAACAGGCCCAAGGTAGCGAACCAAGCGATCAGCCACACAAAGCTGCGCAGGTAGTCGACATCGGCGAGGTAGGCGAGGCCGTGGACCAGCTGGGCGACCACGAATGTGATCGCCAAGACACTCGTCCGCCTGGGGTCGGCGCCAGCGAGGTGGGCGACGACCACGGCCGCGGCGAAGGGGGCGAAGTTTTGCAGCGCGCTGCGGTGGGCGGCGACCGCCCGCGCACCGAGGCCCTCGAGCGCGTTCATCTGTAGCTCGGGGTTGGCGATGTCGAGTTCGCGCCCCGATCGTTTGATGGCCACAAACACGGGGAGGCGCATGGCCCAGGCGAGCACAAAGGCGGCCAGCACACACAAAAATGGGGTCGTCATGACGAGGCGCGGTGCCAGGCGGCGGCGGCGGCCACGGCCACTGGATCGTAGTGGGCGAGGAGCTGGACGAGGGGCCCGACACCCCGGGTCGCGCCCGGGTCGATGAGCACGCTCGCGCGGCCCAGCGCGTCGTGGGGGATCGCGGCGGGGGCGAGCTCGAAGCGGAGCCCATCGTGGCGCGTATCGGCGAGCTGAGCCAGCGCGTCGCCGGTCCCCTCGAGGCTCCCGCGGCTGTCGAGCAGGGCACAGAGCCGGATGCTGTCACCGCCGGTGGCACCCCTGTCGCTGCCGACGCCGTCGATGTGGCGGGTGACCTGGAGTCGCCCCGCGAGGGCCGTCAGCTTGCGGGTCAAGACCGAGCACAGGGCCGGATCGGAGACGAGCGCGGGGACCCGCTCCGGAGGGGGTTCAGATTCAGGGACCCGCGAGCGCTCGACGACGTCGAGGTTGACCCAGCGCAGACCGGGGCCGGCCTCGAGCGCACGCAGCAGGGGCAGGGCCGCGAGCACGGCCGGTCGAGGGACACGCTTGGAGCGTCCATCGGCCAGCGAGACGAGGACCCGGGGTCCCCCGGTTTCAATGCAGGCCGCGCTCGGGGTCCCGCTCGGGTGGGGCGTGCCCGGGTCGCGCTCGAAGTCGAGTTGTCGACCGTCGTGCAGGGTCCAGCGCGAGGCTCCGAGCGTGGCCGAACGCCAGGCGCCGACCCGGAGCAGCGCCCGTTGGAGGCGCCTGAACTCCTCCCGGGACTCCGGTCGCTGGGGGTCTCGGGAGGCGACCTGCCAGGTCAACGCGCCGACGGCCTGGGTCCTCGCCCACAGAGACGCGACGGCGTCGGCGATCGGACCTTCGCCGACCAGGCGGAACGACCTGCGCTCGGACACTGAGGCTCAGCCCCCGGAGTTCTCGCCCGAGCTGTTCTCGCCCGATTTTTTTTTGTCCGAGGCGATCCGCTTGCGGAGCTCCTCGAGCTTGCCGCGGACGTCGACGATGAAGTCACCGGCGGACTCCCCGACCTCTTGGGCGAGGTCGCTGGCCTTCTCGGAGGCGGTCTTCTCGGCCTGTTTGAGGTGGGGCTGGAGCTTCTTCCAGCCGTCCTTGGCCTCTTCACTCGCGTCCTTGACCGCCTTCTCGATCTCGTTGCCCAGTGCTTTGAGTTCGTCGAGCCCCTTGTTGATGAAATCGTTGCCAGACATGCGTGGTCCTCGTCGGCGGGCACAATAAGGGTTCTTTTTGGGGTCGCCAGGGGTCGGGCCCGTGACCCCACCCACACCGGTCCAGGTTGCAGAATCCCCTCACGGCCGCCCGCGGCCGTGAGGGGATTCTGCAACACCGCTCGACCGAGCGACTGC
>CAYVJQ010000010.1:35133-39798 GCA_964451725.1 uncultured Nannocystaceae bacterium
CTCGACGGAAAATCCAGCGCGAGGCGACATTCTTCATCAGTATCGGCAGCTCGGGGATTTCACGGGCAGCTAATTAGTCTTCGTGGAGCAGCGAGAGGATCTCGACGTCGAGCTGGGCCTGGTGCTCCGAGGCGAACTTGCCCACGACCACGTCGCGGCGCTCGTTGAGCTTGGCGGTCTGGGCCTGGGCAGACGAGACGCCGGCGCCGCCGATCCCACCGATGGCCCGGCGCCGAACTCGGCTGGGTCCACGTCGGGTCGCACCGCCCTGGGCGCTCGCGGCGACCTGGGCCTGGGCTTCGCGCGAGCTGAAGGTCGGGTGGGTCAAAGTCGGATCCACGGTCGGACCGGGCTTCCCGCTGGTCAGGGGCGGGCCCTGGCGGACCGGGTCTCGAGGCTCGGGCGGCGAGCGGCGCTCCGGATGCCGGTCCTGCTCGTCCGAGTCGGGGACGGCGACCTTGGTCTTGCCCTTGGGTGCCTCCGGGTGTTCGCCGATGTACTTGACGATCTTTTCGTCGAACACACCACGCCGGAGCTGGCGGATCATCCCCTTGTGGGACTCCTGCATGAGCCCGATGATGTGTTGTGCGAAGTCGGCGACCTGGATCTCGGGGTCGTACTCGACCTTGTTCGAGGCAATGATCGTCCCGTCGTAGAAGGCGTGCGTATAAATGTGCGCCTTCTTGACCCCAGAGTCCTCGGTCTGGACGTGGTACAGCCGCCCTCGGTGAGGGATGTTGTGGTTGTAGCCGAGCTGCGGAGACAGCGACATCAGTCGCTGCGACCCTAACAGGCCACAGAAAATCGTGCCACATCCAACGCGCCCTGCCCTGACCTGGGGATCGCGCGCACACGCGCGATCATCTGTCCGAGTCCGAGTCCGAGTCCGAGTCCGAGTCCGGGCTCGGCCATGTGCGCTCGTCTCGGACTCGCGGTCGGCCCGTGCGCGGACTCGGTTCGCTGGGGCGAAGTCGAGCGATGGGAACGCGCGGTGTTGCCAGCGACGGTGCGGGCCCGCGAGGTTTCCCGGTGTTCAGGACCCGACGGACTCTGAGAACGATCGTTCTGACTCCAAACCAGGGAACCAGGGAACCAGGGAACCAGGGAACCAGGGAACCAGGATCATAGCCAGCGCGAGATAGGTCTGAGACCGGCGTCTGCGGGGGCTCAGCGCAGCGCGCCGGCTTTGCGGAGCACACCCTGGGCCTCGCCCACGAAGTTGTTGCGGCCCTCCGGGTCGTCGAGCATGGTCTCGGCGAGGCCGTCGAGCAGGAGCGGGAGCGTGTAGTTGGAGGGGTTGCAGCACAGCAGCCACTCGCGGATCTGATCGTACATGAGCTCGCGAGCGACGGCCGGATCTTGGCTGACGCGCTGCCTGTAGCGTTGATAGACACGCTCGAGCTCGCTCAGGATCGGACCGAGGCGACCTTCGAAGAGCTCGCGGATCTCCTCGCCCTCGTGCAGGCCGAAGGCCGGGAGGGGCTCGCTGGTCTCGGCCTGGAGATGTTGCGTGAGAGCCGCGTCGAGGTGTTGGCGGATCGGAGTGGTGCTCGTCTCGCGGTCGAGCAGGGCGATCAAGACCGCGTCCTCGTGGACCGGGCGGATCATCATTCGCGACGCTCCAAAGTTGATCAGCAGCTCACGCAGGGGGGCGTTGGCCGTGGTCGAGGCGACCACCATGCGGCGCACGGTCTTGGCGACGTCGGCGGCGGCAGAGGGTTGGAGCTTGGTGTGTTCGGCGGCGCCGACCGGGCCCTCAGGAGTAGCGAGCATCGCTCCTCGTACACCGTCGAGGCGAGCGAGGGCCTCGATCAAGTCCAGCATGTTTGCGTCGCCCGGCATCAGTCGAAGCCCATGATCTCGTCGCGCACCTGCTCTGGATCCGCGTCGGGGTCGATCGAGAGTACGGCAGAGGTGGCGCCCATGCCGACCATGACCAGCTGCTCGTTGGTTTCGGAGCAGGCGATGACGCCGTCGAATACGTTGTAGCCGATCGAGCGGGCGATCCGGGCCGCGCCGCGCATGTAGAACCCGGCCAGCGTCACCAGCGAGCTCTTGCCGCCCATGCGCTCGGCCAGGACCTTGCCGGTGCTCGAGATGATGGCCACGCCGTCGACGCCCTCGAACTCGAAGAACTGGCCGAGCATGAGCTCGCGAGTCTCGGGGTCGTCGAGCAGGCCCGAGGCCTCGGCCGCGCCGCTGAGCCCCGGGTCGAGGTCTGGGGCAGTGTCGATCGCGTCGTCGTCCTCGAGCCCTGGGATGCCGCTGCTCGATTCGGGCTCGGGCTCTTTGGGGGCCGCCGGATCTTGGCCGAGGGTGCCCTCGTCCATCTGCCGGGCGGCCTCCATGAGCAGACCCGTGGCCGAGCCCATGATCGTGCGCTTGGGTGGAGGCTGAAAGAAGACCTCGGTGAAGGTGCCGCGGCCGACCGCGAGGACCTTATAAAAAGCGATCTCCCCCATCGCGGCCTCGAACTCGGCGTGCACGATGTCGCCGTGCTCGAACCAAATCATGCCCTCGGAGATGGGGGTGGTGACCTTGACCAGCTTGTCGCGGCCGGAGAGCGCGACCATCTGGATGTAGTCGAAGAGCTCGACTTCGATCGAGTTGCCATAGAAGCCCCGCCGGGGGCCGAGCTCCTCGACCAGCTCGATGAGCTTCGCGATCTCGACCGGTTTGTCGAGCATCCCGATCGCGCCTTGGTTCTCGTACTCCGCGCGAAACTCGTCGGTGATGTAGGCCGAGACCACGAGGATCTTGGTCGACGGGCTGTAGCTCCCGAGCCACTGGATCAGCTCGAGCCCATCGCCTCCGGGCATGCGCAGGTCGGTGACGACCGTGTCGTAAGGATGCGAGCGGAGCCGCTCGATGGCCTGGCGAACCGTGCTGGCCGAGTCCGCGTGGTGACCCGCTCGACGCAGTCCACGCTCGACGGCGAAGCGGAGGTTCACTTCGTCATCGACGACCAAGACGCGTATCGCGGACAGTCCTGCCGAGCGCTTCGAGTCGGACACGAGCACGGCATCTTACTTGGGCCACGCCGACACACCAGATGCTTGTCACAACGGACAGATGCGCCAATACGCTCGCATAGTGAATCCACCAATATTTGTGACGGAAACGGTCGTTTTGACAGGCGTGTTGGGCGGTAATGTAGCGTTTATGAACGTTTTTAAAACTAATTTAAATAACTTCATTAGGTAAGTTAGCCGAAAATGGTCAAAATCGGACGATTTTCGACATTAGGTACATGTATTTCTGGTATTCTGGATTTCATTTTTTTCTTTACACATCATCGTGAACCAACTATGCTGCGTGCATGTCCCTCCACCTCGATTCCCTGAACCTTGCTGACGCCGAGCGTAAACTGTGTGATGAAGCTCTCGTGTCGGCCGGGAGCATCGTCGAAGCCGCCAACCTCTTGGGGATCACGCGGCACGCCCTGAAGCGGCGGATCATCAAGCACAAGATCGAGTGGCCCCGCCCCCGGGTCGTCAGCATGTCGCGGCCGTTGACCGATGGGCTCATGTCTCATCGCCCCTCCATGCCCGTATTTTGATCGCGCAGATCGCAGAGCCCCCCCAACTTCGCTGGCCGGCGATCCTTCTCGCTGGCGCCTGACCCCACCCCTCCCTCGGAGCGGTGGGGTCAAAGCGTGGGCGCGTCGAAACTGGCACACTCGCGGCCGGCCATGTCCGCCTCGGAAGTCGACGCGCTGCTCGAGCGCCTGGTCGCCCAGTTCGAGTCGCCCTACGACTTTCTTCGCGAGTTGGTTCAAAATGCGATGGACGCCGGCAGCGACCGGGTCGAGGTCAGCCTGGAGACACACCCGGTGACGGTCACCGATCCGGGTCGGGAGCTCGACGGCGACGAGGTCGTGTTCGAGCTGTCGATCCTCGACACGGGGGCGGGCATGGACGAGGCGATCATCGATCGTGAGCTCACCCGCCTGTTCTCTTCGGGCAAGAGCGGGGACCGGACCATGGCCGGGGGCTTCGGCATCGGCTTCGTCAGCGTGTTCGCCTGGGAGCCCGAGGCGGTGCTTGTGCATACGGGGCGCTCGGGGGAGAGCTGGGAGCTCGTGTTCCACGGCGACCGGAGCTTCGAGAAGGTCGCCCTCGAAGATCCGCTCGAGGGCACGACCATCACCCTGCTCCGGCGCGGGCGCGCGGGCGAGCGGGAGGCGATCGCGGACGCAGTGCGCGAGAGCCTGTGGCGCTGGGCCAGGTTTTGTCCGCTCGAGGTCAGCTTTGAAGATCTCGATGGGGACGCCCCCCTCGAGCTGATCCAAGACTCGCCGGAGCTCGACGAGGGCATGGGGTTGAGCCGCACCGAGGTCCGGGGAGAGTCGACCCTGCGGGTCTGCTTTGCCGTCCCCCCCAACGCCGTGTTTCTGCGCCGGGGTCTGATCTTGGCTGAGGGGGGACCCCGGCAGCTGCTCGGATCAGCCGCGGAGGAGCTCGGGCCCAGCTGCGACCATCTCCAGCTGTGGGCCGACAGCCCGCAACTGCGCACGACCATGGCCCGGGACAAGGTCATCGATGACGCCGGTCGAGAGGCCGTGCAGGCCCGCTTGGTGGAGCTCGTGGGCGAGCTGCGCGAGGAGCTCGTGACCCGGCTCGAGATCTTGGCGGCGACTGGTGGTGGGGCTGGTGGTGGGGCTGG
>CAYVJQ010000010.1:39898-56810 GCA_964451725.1 uncultured Nannocystaceae bacterium
CTGGTGGTGGGGCTGGTGGTGGGGCTGGGGAAGATGGGGGAGATGGCGAGCCCGACTCGGGCCGTGTCGACCCGGCCTGGACCCGGGAGCGCCACGCCATCTACGCGACCTTGCACGCCCACATGCGGGTCGAGGCCCCCAATCTCGGGCGCGGGCGAACCCGCAGGGCGGCCGTGCTCCGGGACCTCGCCCACGGCCGGGCGATCAGCTTGGAGCGGGCACTCGAAGCCATGGCCGGGCGAGCGCTGCTGATCGCGGCGCCGCCCTCCCTGACCGAATCCGAGTCGGGGGACTCCCAGGTCGAGGCGTTCTTGATCGCGCTGCGCTCTGCGTCTCTGCCCGTGCTCGCTGGGGAGCTCAGCGACGACCGGGCCTGGCTCGAGGACATGGTCTCGGAGGTCCCGGGGGCGGCGATCATCGCTATCGAGGCTGCGCTCGCCCGGGTCGAGGCGACGCCCGGTGAGGCCGCGGGCCTGTGTGGGGTGGTCCAAGGCCTGCTCCGGGGGCTCGGCCACGAGAGTCTCGAGGTCTGCGTGGGCCAGTTCTTCGACAGCCGCGGCCGGCCCGAGCGCAGCCCCGTATTTGGTACCGAGGTCGTCGGTGCGGCCACCAAGTTGGCGTATCACGGCGGCGATTGGGTGCCCCGGGCGAGTTTGGAGCGCTGCAAGTTGTGGTTCAACACTCATCACGTCCTGGTCGAGGCTGCGATCTCCCGCTTTGTGACCCAGCCGCTGCTCGCCGGGTCGACCCTGGCCCTGGCGGTCAACGGCTACCTCGACGAGCCCCACGACCCGGGTGACATCGCCAAGCTCGCCGCCGAGTTGGACGAGGAGGCGGGAGCGTGAGCAGGTCGGGGCTGCACCCGGCCGTGCTGGAGACCCTCGAGTCGCGACGACTGGGCCGCCTCGATGCCTCCCGGCATCGATTTACCGTGTCGCGAGAAGCGGCGCTCTTGCGCCTGCGGGAGCAGGCAGTGGTCCGCGCCGAGGGCATGGGCGACGAGATCTGGCTGTGGACCCTGCACCTGGTCCGGGCCGCCAACGCGCTAGGCACCCAAGCTCGGGCGGTGATCACCGTCGGCGTCGATCCCGACGACGATGAGCGTGAGCAGCTTCGTTTCGATGTGGTGGTGCCCGGGGCAGCGGTGAGTTTGACCGGGCTCGAGCTCGGCGATGTGCTGGCCGGCGCCCTCGAGCCGGACCTCGGCCCACCCCTGCCCGAGGGTGATGAGGGTGATGAGCATGATGAGGGTGACGAGCGGAATGCCGGGCTCGACGATCCAGCGGTCCACGGAGCCCGGTTTCGGGCCGCGCTCGGGCGGGCCCTCAACGACGCGCTGGCGTTCAAGCCCACGGCCCTCGAGCTCGAGACCCCGGTCGGGGGTCGCCGCTTCACGCCGCGCGAACAGGTCGACGAAGACCGGGATCCCTACGGCGTGCGGCGGATGCCCGCGCTGGATACGGCCAACCGCTTTGTGGTCACGATGACACGTGTGCGCCCCAGCCTCGGCGGCCGCCTCGGCCGCTGGGTGCGGGGGCGCTCGAGGACCGAGGCGGTGATCGTCGAGCTGTGGCAGCGCTGGATCCTCCAGGAGCGCCTCCCCGAGGAGGAGCCGGAATCCAGCAAACACGACGGCGGGGCATCTCTGAGCCTCTCGGTGGCGCCCACGCTCGCCGCCCCCGCGCTGCGTCTGGGTCGCTGCGCCCGGCTCGGACCACTCGCTCGTCTGGGGGTGGGCCCGAGCTGGATCCCGCCCGTCGAGCTCGCCAGTGGGGTCCTGAGCCACGGATTGTGGCTGGTCCGCGATGGGGTCCGGCTGCTCGACCTGCGCCCCCAGCTGACGGCGACCGGCCTGATGGAAGGGGCGTCGACCAGCGGTTGGGTCGAGTGCCCAAACCTACGTCTCACCGCCGACGAGAGCAGCGTGGTCCGGGACGCAAACTTCGAGCTGCTGCTCGCGTGGCTGCACGACGTCCAGGCCCGGGTGGGCAAGGTGGGGCCGAGGTCGGATTCGGACCCGGATGCGAATGCGGATCCGAACCCGGATCCGGATCCGAACCCGGATTCGGATTCAGATCCAGATCCAGATTCAGATCCAGATTCAGATTCGGGGGCCGGGGAGGACCCGGGGGTCTACCTGCGCTGGCCCGTCGACCCCTTCGTCGATGTCGAGGCCAAGCTCGACCTGAGCAAGCTCGTCGACCTCTGGGCTCCGGGTTTGCGCTGGGCCGACGGCAAGCCCGTGGCCAAGGCGACCTTCGTCGACGACCTCCGGCGTGGGCGCGAGTTGGTCTACGTGTGGCGCCACCAGGCCATGGCCGTACCCAACCGCGCCAAATCTTCGATCCTGGCGCCGTGGCCCTCGGAGCTCGAGCTCGTGCGCCAGACCTTCCCCGAGGCGCACCTGGTCCCCCTGGTCGCCCTCGGCGTGGGTCAGCGCGACGTCGACCCCGCGGACCTCAGCGCCCTGCGGGGGGACAGCCTCGAGCCGCTGGTGCTGGCGCGCGACAGCCCGATCTCTGCGGGAGAGGGCTCGGGCTCTGGCCCGGGAGTCCCCGACCTGCTCGCCTCGCTGCGGGTCAGCGTCGAGGCCTACGTGCACCGCTCGCCCATGGCCAGCCGCGGCTTCATCTCGATCTTGGCCTACGATCGCCGGGTCAGCGAGTTCACCGAGCACGAGCGTGTGTTCCCAGGCGTGACCTTGCTGTGCCGGGTCAGCCCCGGTCAGGCCGAGAGTGTCCAGCTGGACATCGCCAGCTTGCGCCAGGACCAGCGGGCCCTGGGGGCGATCGCCGACTTTGCGAGGGCCCGGGCGGTGGAGCACTGGGAGGGGCTCTTGGCCCACGCCATGTCGAGGGCGGGCCAGTCGAGGGCGGTCCGCATGCCTGGGGATCCGGTCTGGGAGACACCCCTGTTGAGGACGGCCCTGCTCGAGCTTCGGCCCAGCGACCTCGGGCTGCGCTACCGCAAGACCGAGCACGGCCTGCGCCTGAGCTGGCGAGACAGCGCGCTGCTCGACGTGGAGGTCGGGGAGCGGGGCGGAAGCGCGAGCAGGGTCGAGACCCAAACCGTGACCTTGCGCGACGCCCTTCGTCAGCTGCGCGAGCCGGGGGCGATCGTCCTGGCCGGGAAGACGTCCTACTCGACCCTGCGCTCCGACGACCCGCGCTTCACACCGTGGCGCTGCGACGAGCGTCAGCGCGGGCTGCTCGAGACCGTCCTCGGGCGCGGCTCGGTGCTGGTCATGCCCGTGGTCCCGGAGGTCTATCCCCGGGTCATGGCCAGCGAGCGGGCGCTGATCGACGAACAGCGTCACCTGATTCGAAGCGCGAACAAGATCGCCGTCGACCGGGAGCGCCGCTACGCCGCCGACGGGCTCCCGCGCAGGCGCCTGTTGGGGGATCTCTTGGTCGCCCGGGGATCGGGGGCCGATACACACGGGCTGGAGGGGGTGCCTCTGCTGGCCCGCTACGATCCCCGGGCCATGAGTCCGACCCGTCTGGTCAGCCTCGACGCGGCGCTCTCGGAGCGGCCCCTGCCGGGTCTGGTCCCGATCGGTGCGGTGCACCGCGGCCTCGCTCGGCCGGTGATCGAGGTCTCGCCGGGGGTCGCCGCGCTGCTCGCCGCTGTGACCCCGCTGACCGGGGTCGACACCTCGACCATCGGCGGGGCCGGGGGCCGCTCTTCTTCTTCACCCCTTTCACGCCGGGAGGCCTCGACCACGGGGGCCGCCGATCACCGCGCGGGTGAGTCGAGCGCGGCCATCCGCCGGGCGCGGAGTCTGCCGCCTCTGCTCGCCGCGCCGCTGGTCGACACGCTCGTCATCGGTCGCCTGAGCGTGGCGGGAGACGCGAGCTCCGAGGGCATCAGCCTGTGGTCTGGGGGTCTGCGGCAGCGTGAGCTCCGCCTGCCCGAGCCGCTCGGACGGGTCGGCGGTCGGCTGTTGTTGACCCCTCAGGGGGCGAGGGTCGAGGGGGAGCGCATCGACGCGCGGGTCCGCGACGCGGCTCGGGCCCTGATCGCCGACGCACCCCGACAGCGCGCCCTGCTCTCGCCGCTGGGTACTCAGCGGGACAACCTCGACCACTTCATCGCCTACGCGCGCCAGCGTATCGGTCCTGGAGACCCCTTCGATCTCGCGGAGGTGCTCGGCGCGGAGGTGCCGGACGATCGAGCCGAGCGCGTGGCCAGGCTCCAACGCATGTCGCTCGAGGCCGCCCCCCTGCGACCACTGCCGCGTCGACGCGAGGCCCTGCTCGCGCAGATCGTCACTCAGAGCCTGGCCATGAAGGTGCACTTCGACACCTCCATGTTCAGCTGGCGGGCGGCCAAGTTGGGCAAGCGCAGGCGAGATGGTTCACAAGCGATCAACTTTGGTCTGCGCAACCGCTGGATTCAGGGCGGTCTCGATGAAGATCGAGAGCTCGAGCTGCCCGCGCACCGTCGAGCCGCGCTGCTGGCGGGGGCGTTCGTGGTCGCCGAATTCATGGCCCAGCTGCGCGAGCGGGACGAACTCGATATTCGCTCCGAGCACCTGACCGTCGCCCTGTGGCGGCTGTTGAAGCTCGTCGACTGACGAATCCGAGCTGGCGGCACCGACAGGGGAGACGGGTCGAACCCCGAATGCCCGGTCTGGGTAAGTCTGGGTAAATTGAATGAAGGAACAGTCAGCCTCCCCTCGCGCGAGTCAGTACCGTTGTGGGACGGGTCCGACAATTGACGATTGATACCACTTTGGAGGATAAACATGCTCTTGGGCCGGTCGCTGACATGACAGAACAACTACAGATTCGCTTCGCCTGTGACGTGGATGGCGAGGTTCCATGGGTCGTCTCCGGGCTCCAGCTCTCCGAGCGCTTCAACCAGCCCTATCAGATGCGGGTCGAGCTGCGCACGAACGACGGCCTGGCCGAGCCCGTGTACATGCTCGGGGCCACGGTCGCCGTGACCCTCGAGCGCGGTGACTTCCAGCGCGAGCTCTACGGCATCATCGAGAGTGTCGAAGACGGGCTCAGCGACAGGGATCACGTGCTCACCACGGTGACGGTGGTCCCTGCCTTGATGGCCCTGAGCCAGCGCCGCAACAGCCGGATCTTCCAGGCGCTCTCGATCAAAGACATCCTCGTCGAGGTCCTCGACGAGGCGCTCGGACCCTACGAGCGCAGCATCGACACCGGGTCCCTCAGCGCCGACTATCCGGCTCAGGAATACACGGTTCAATACCGAGAGACGGACCTCGACTTCGTCCATCGCTTGATGGAGGAGTACGGGATCACATACCGTTTCGACCACGTCGATGGGGCCGAGGTCATGGTCTTGCTGGACAGCGACAGCGGGTACTTCGACCTCGGATCGCTGGGCAACGAGGATGGGACCTTGGCGGTCGTGCTCGCGGGCGGTGGCGCCGGTGAGCGCGAAGACGTGCGCGAGTTCTACCGCGAGTCCAAGCTGCGCTCGACCGTGTCCCGGACGCTGGTCTTCGACTGGCTCGACCCCTCGAGCACCCAGGAGTTCGAGGACGAGGAGGCCGTGGAGATGGGGACCCCCAACGGGGCGGCCCTGACCCCCGAGCGCGAAGACTACGACCACGCGTCTCCGACCACCCTCTACGGGTACCGCAGCACCGGCCTCGACTCGAGCGAGGTGGAGAACCAAGTCGGGCTCCGCCGCGAGCTCCACCAGCGCGACGCGGTGACCTTCGTGGGCATGGGCACGGCCTCCCACATGGCGCCCGGGGCCCGCTTCGAGCTTCTCGACCACCCCCAGGCCGACCTCAACGCGACCTACCTGGTGGTCTCGGTCGAGCACGCCGCGGGCGACTTCGCCGATCCGAACAACCCGGACGAGTCCTACACCAACCGCTTCGAGTGTATCCCCATCGAGGTCGAGTGGCGGCCGGCTCGGCAGACCCCGCGCCCGCGCATGCCGAGCATGCAGACCGCGACCGTAGTCGGTCCCGCCGGCGAGGAGATCCACACCGACGAGCACGGCCGCATCATGGTCCAGTTTCACTGGGATCGGCGCGCGCTCTACAACGAGGAGGCCTCCTGCTTCATCCGGGTGGTCCAGCCCTGGGCCGGCAACGGCTGGGGCTTCGTGTTCCTGCCGCGCATCGGCATGGAGGTCGCGGTGACCTTCCTCGAGGGTGACCCAGACCGCCCCGTGGTCACGGGCTGCCTCTACAACGGTGACCACGCCACGCCCTACCCCCTGCCCGACGACAAGACCAAGAGCACGATCAAGACCGAGAGCTCACCGGGTGGCGGGGGCTTCAACGAGCTGCGTTTCGAGGACGCAGCGGGCTCGGAGGAGATCTTCATCCACGCCCAAAAGGACTTCAACGAGGTCGTCCTCAACAACCACAACACCACCGTCGGCGCCAACCAAAGCAACAACGTCGACGTCGACCAGACCCAGACCATCCACGGCAACCAGAGCGAGACGGTCGACGGCGACCAAGACATGACCGTCAGCGGCAACCGCACCGTCCTCGTCGAGGGCGACTTCACGGAGACGGTCGACGGGACCGAGACCCGAACCGTGAACGCCGACGTCACCGAGACCTTCGCGGCCAACGAGACCCGGACGATCTCCGGCGACCAGACCGAGACCATCAGCGGGAGCGTCACCCACACGATCAGCGGGAGCGTCACCGACACGGTCACCGGCGACGTCACCGACACGATCTCGGGGGCCCTGAGTCAGACGATCACCGGTGGGGTCACGGTGACGACCCCGGCGACCTTCGACGTCACCGCGGCCGGCGGCATCACCATGACCGCGGCGGGGGGGATCAAGATGATCGCGCCTGCGGGGTTCACAGTGATCGCCCCGGGCGGCACCAAGACCATCGACCAGGACTTCTGGAAGTTCGGCGGGGGCCAGGGCGACGCCTTCAGCTGGCAGATCGGGATCGCCGCGCTCAAGCTCGATATGGTCGGGATCGCAATCGGGCACACCAACATCAAGATGGAGCACGTGGGCCTGTGTGTGGCGCATACGACCGCAGAGCTGGTGACTGCTGATGCCGCAAAGATCCACACCGCCGGGGCGGCCGTGATGCAGGGTTACGTCAGTCTCCACACCTTCGGTCTGTTGTCGATCTTCTGAGTCTCGTCATGGCGATCAAGAGCTTGAGTCATCTCAACGAGCCCACTCCAGGTGGGTCCAATCCAGTGCGTTTTGTGCCCTTGGTGGTGCTCGGCATCATCGCTATCGCTATCGCGGTCGTGTTTGGTGGCCAGCGCTGCGCCGCAGAGCAAGAGCAGGCGCTGCTGACCACCGGGAGCCCCGCGAGCGGGGAGATCGTCAAGATCGAAGACACGGGCAACCGCTACAACCGCGATCCCGAGATGGTGCTGACCGTCGAAGTCAGGCCTGAAGAGGGGGAGCCCTACCTGGCCACGGTCACCTGGGTGCTCAACGCGGTCGATCAGCAGACCTACAAGGTCGGACTCGCGGTCGATGTCCGCTACGACCCTGCGTCGCCCAGCGACATCGCAATTGTCGGCCCGACGGCACCTGGTGAGGCCACGCCGGCGCCCGGTGAAACCCCGCCAGCGACCGATGAAACCCCGCCGGCAGCCGTGCCATGAAAGTCGTCAAGCCAGGCAAGATCAGCGTGCTCACCCGCTGTTTCGAGCACGATCGCCGCTCCTATATGGGGGTCTCGGCGATGGCCTTCATCCCGCTGTCGACCCGCGAGGCCATCATGCTCTCGGAGGTCGAGCTGTGGAAGTTCGCACCCGAGCGGCTGGGGACAGAGGGTGCCCTCGATGTCGGGATCCCCAAATCCCGGGGAGAGTTCTTGGTCAATACGGTGGCCTACGCCCCCGGGGGTGTGGCCCAGCCTGTGTTCCCTGTTCGGGCGCGTGTGGGGGAAGTACAGAGAGACCTCTATGTCTACGGGGATCGCTACTGGAGCGGTGGACGGGCGACCGAGGCCGCGCCGATCACTCAGATGAGCCTCGATTGGGCTGGAGCCTTTGGTGGCCCCGACTACGCCAAAAACCCGCGTGGGAAGGGTGACGCGGAGGTCGAGATCGAGGGCATGTCGGTCCGACCCCTGCCCAACGTCGAGTCACCCCGGGCACTCGTCGACAGCCCTCGTCAGCGCCCGGAGCCGGCGGGCTTCGGACCTGTGGACATCAGCTGGCCCCAGCGCAGCAAACTCGCGGGGACCCATGACCAGCACTGGCTCGAGAACCTGTTTCCGGGCTTCGCCCGGGACATCAACTGGGACATTCACAACATCGCCCAACCAGATCAGCGCTGCGCGGGATACTGGACGGGGACCGAGGCCTACCACTTCGACAACATGCACCCGAGCAAAGCGGTGGTCGAGGGTGAGCTCCCGGGGCTGCGCGCGCGGGTGTTCGTGTCTCGTTCTCACCGCTCCGGGGAGCAGAGGCCGAGCTTCGCCGCTTACAAAGAGACCACCAAGCAGGTGCCCGAGGACCTCGAGGAGGTCGACCTTCAACTTCAGACGTTATGGTTTTTCCCAGATGTCGAGCGCGCTGTGCTGATCTGGCAAGGGTCGGTCTCGATCGCCGAGGAGGACGGCGCAGACATCGTCCAGCTGCTCGCCGCGGCCGAGCACAGTGAGCGCCCCAAACCCCTGGAGCACTACCAAAAGGTGCTCGCCGACCGCCTCGACGAGAAATACGGGATGCTCGCGGCCCTGCGGGACCACGAGCTCCTGCCCGAGGATCTCGGTCGGCTGCCCGATCAGGCTCCCGACGAAGACCAGCAGCTGTGCGCGGTCGAGGGCCTCGGTCAGGCCAACTTGCACCGACGCATGCTCGAAGAGGCGCAGCGGGCCCGCGACGTGGTCGCCAGCTATGGTCTCGATCCCGACATCCATGGTCCCACTTTGCCCGAGCCGCCCATGGCTCACCCGAAGCTCGACGAGCTCCCCGATCTCATCGCCGAGACCATGGCCGAAGCCGAGACACAAAAGGCCGAGCTCGAGGCCCGCTATGAGAAGGCGATGGCCGAGGCCGAGGCCGAGGTCGACGAGGCCGGCATCGACGGCTTCAGCAGCGCGGACCTGCGCGAGGAGATCGACAGTGACCAGGTCGGGCCACCCAAGTGGACCGCAGCAGCCGAGATGGCTGGGCTCCGGGCCTTGGCCATGGAGTGCCGTAAGGGCGGGGAAATCGTCGACGAGATCGAGGATATGATCGTCGACGACGCGCTCATGGCCCAGTGGGAGGAGGCCGAGAACAACATGATGGCCGCCTACCGCAAGACGGCTCACCACCAGTCGCCGGCCCCGGCGATGCGCCCGGAGTTGCGCGAGCCGACCCGCGCTCGAGTGCGCGCGGCGATCGAACAAGGTGAAGATCTGGGGACCTTGGATTTTACCGGCGCCGACCTGCGGGGGATGGACCTCAGCGGCGCGAACCTCCGCCGTGCCCTGTTCGAGAGCGCGGACCTGCGGGGCGCGAACCTGTCGGGGGCGAAGCTCGACGACGCCGTCCTCGCCCACGCCGAGCTCGGGTCGGCCGACTTCGAGGGGGCCTCCATGCGCGCGGTGAACCTCGGGAAGGCCAAGCTCGGGGGAACGGTCCTCGACGACGCCGATCTCGAGGGCGCCATCTTCTTTGGTGCCGAGCTCGAGGGCACGAAGCTCCAGCGGGCGCGGGTGACGGGCGCCGATTTCTACAAGACCCGGTTCGTCGATGTGGACGCACGAGGGCTGATCGGAGAGCAGCTCGTGTTTGTGGAGCCGGAGATCGAGAGCGTCGATTTCGGCGGGGCGAAGCTGGCGAAATCCTCGTTTCTCAAGGCCGACCTGCGTGGTTCATGTTTCGACGGCGCAGATCTTCGCTCGTGCACGTTCTTGAGCTGCGACGCCCGGGAGGTCCACTTTCTCGGGGCGACGCTGTGCAACGCGCGCTTCGTCGAGGCCTGCAAGCTCGATGGTGCCGATCTCAGCGAGGCCGATCTCAGCGGGGCCAACCTGCGCGGGACCTCGCTCCCGAATGCGATTCTGCGTCGAGCGACCCTCGACGATGCGGACCTGTGTGAGTGCGATTTGCGTGAGGCGAAGCTCTATCGGGTGACCGCGCGCCGGGCTCGTATCGAGGTCGCCGATCTGCGTGGCGCCGAGCTCATCGCGGGCAACTTCATGCAGGCCAGCTTCGCTCGTTCGACCCTCTACGGTGTGGACCTGCGTGGGGCCAATCTGCATGCCGCCGACATGGCCCGGGTCCGGACGGACTCGGCCGTGCAGCTCGACCAGGCCCTGCTGACCAAGGTTCGGATTCATCCGCGCCATGTCGAGCATGTCGAGCCCAGCGAGGAGGCGCCACAGTGAGCCTGAGGATGGACGACCCGACCCAGTGGACGCCGCCCGCCGACGCTGAGGAGCTGGGCGCACAGATCTACAAAGGTCGAGAGATGAACGGCACCGACCTCTCCGGGCGGGATTTTCGTGGGGTCGAGGCCGGTGGGGGCGTGTTCATCGGGGTCGACCTGCGCGGGGCGAAGTTCGACGGCGCAGATCTGCGCGAGGCGAGCTTTTTGAACTGCAAGCTCGATGGCGCGAGCTTGGCGGGGGCCAACCTCCACCAGGGGACCATCGCCCAGTCCAGCCTCGTCGATGTCGGCCTGGTCGGCGCGATCTTGACCGGCACCAAGTTCCACGACGTCGACGCGAGCGGGCTCGACCTCCGAGACAGCGATCTGCGTGTGGCTGTGTTCTCCCAGGTCAAGCTCGACGGCGCGGACTTTCGGGGGGCTGGGCTGACCCGGACCTCGTTTTTGAGCAGCAGCTTCGACAAGGCGGATTTTCGGGGGACCGTGCTCGATTCGGTGACCCTCCTCAAGGCAGATCTGCGCTCGACGCTGATCGAGGGCGCCGTCTTCGAGCGGGTCACGCTGATCGAGGGTTCACTCGCCGGGATGAAGCTCGCAGGGATGCGGCTGCCCTTTTGCCAGTTCACCGACGCCGATCTCGAGGGCTGCGACCTGCGGGGTGCGAACCTGCGCCAGGCCAACTTCAAAGGCAGCAAATTGGTGGGTGCCCAGCTCGGCGGAGCCCAGGCCTCGAACGCTCTGTTTGTGGAGGCCGACCTGCGGGGTGTGGACCTGCGCGAGGCGAAACTGAGTCAGTCGATCTTCGTCGACGCCAGGCTCGAGCGGGCCGACTTCTCTGGCGCGCACATGTACCAGTGCATCCTGCACCGCGCGCAGTGTGAGGGCGCGGTGTTCAGGGCTGCAGACCTGACCTACGCAGACTTCTCAGAGGCCGATATCAAGGGCGCCGACTTCAGCGGGGCGACCTTGTTTCGGACCAATCTCCACAACGTGGATGATGCCGGGGCGACCATCGATCGGACCCTGACATTGGGCACGGACCCCGAACTCGCGGCAGCCCAAAATTGGGAGCCGCCGCTTTGACCAGGAATTCTCAATGTTAGAACCAGCCCGCACCATGTACACCCCCGATCTGGAGTTGGTCGACGACTCCGCGTCATCTGCTCACCAAGGTCGGGCGATCGTCCTGCAAAGTAGCGGTGAGGGATATGTGCTGGATGAGGGGGCGGAGGGGCCTGCGCTGCGAGCCGCGAGCTGCCTGCTCCGTCCGGAAGTCGGGGATCGGGTGTGGTTCGTCGCTCAAGGCGGGGAGACCTACATTCTCGCGGTGCTCGTGCGCGCGGCGCAGACCCCCGCGCAGCTCGGCGTGGACGGGGACGCGGTCCTTCGTGTGGAGGGGCAGCTCGAGATCTCGGCTGGCGAATCCCTCGACCTGCACAGCGAGGGGCCCCTGGCCCTGCGCAGCGACGAGCTCCGGGTCCGTACCCGAGTCGCTCGCATATTCATGGACGAGTGCTCGGCGGTGTTGCGTTCCCTGTTCACCCACCTGAGCAAGTCGACGATTGTAGCGAAGGTGGTCGAGACCTTCGCAGCTCGGGTGAGCGTGCACAGCAAGAGCAGCAGTCGGGTGACGGAGGGGGTCGACCAGGTTCATGCTGGTGTGCTCGAGCGCCGCGCAGAAAAGGCGATTCACCTCGAGTCCGAGCTCACCATGGTCAAGGGCGGCGAGCTCGTCAAAGTCGACGGTGGGCAGATTCACGTCGGCTGAGACCCGAAAGGAACTTCGATGTTTGCGAATACACAGCTCATGGGTATGGATACGGGCTTCCCGGATGTCTGCCTGACACCGACCCCCGCGGGCCCCGTGCCCATCCCCTACCCGAACATCACGGCCGGCCCCATGGGCGTGCCCGCGGTCTACAACGTCTTGTTCATGTGCGCCCCCGCCCACAATATGGCGACCGTGATTCCGATGACCAACGGCGACAACGCAGGGGTTGCGACGGGGGTGGCCTCGGGCATGGTCATGGGTCCCTCGCGGCACTTGACCGGCGCGTTCACGACCTTGGTCGGCGGTATGCCGGCGACCCGAGTGACCAGCGCCTCGCTGCAAAATTCTACGAACTGTCCAGGCGTGCGGGTCGTGCCGAGTCAGGTCAAAGTCTTGATCCTCTCGGCCTGATCTCCGGTTGCGGAGGGGCGCCCTTATGGGGGCCCCTCTAGAAATGAAAATGGTCGCCGAGAGCGACCATTTTCGATGTGGGCAGGACAGGATTCGAACCTGCGACCCCCGCGGTGTAAACACGACGCTCTACCAACTGAGCTACCCGCCCGGGAGCGCGCACCGTAGCAGAGGGGGGACGGGCGGGCACCCCTTTCCGGCAGTCAGACCCCCTCCGGCAGTCAAAGCGGGATCAGCAGGTCGACTCGACGCAGGATCGTGCGCTCACCCACGGACAGGGCTGCGAGCAACTCGGCGCAGGGTCGCCCGCCGAGTTCGAGCTCGGCGGCCAGCTCCAGCAGGGGGGTGAGCACAAAGTCGCGTTCGGCCATGTGAGGGTGGGGCAAGGTCAAGGTGGCGGTCGTGACCACCAGCTCTCGCCCCTGTCGCCGACCGCAGAGGAGATCGAGATCCAAGGTTCGGTCGCCCCATCGGAGGGTGCGGACCCGGCCGGCGCGCTGTTCGAGGGTCACGAGCTCCGCGAGCAGGGCGTGGGCCTCGAGCGCGGAGTCGAGGGTCAGGGCGGCGTTGAGGAAGGGGGCGGTGCCAGGGCCGACCGGACGCGTCTCCCAGATGCTCGAGGCTGCGACCAGGTGGGTCGAGGGCAGGTGCCCGAGGGCGTGGCAGGCCGCCCGGAGGAGGGCGATCCGGTCGCCTTGGTTGCTGCCCAGACCGACGAAGAACCGGGTCTGATTCTGATTCTGATCCTGATTCTGATTCTGATTCTGATTCTGATCCTGATTCTGATTCTGATTCTGATTCTGGGTCATTGTGTCGGTCCCAGGTCGAGGGCGGGGCCGGGTGTGAGCTCGAGGACCTCACGCGTGTTCGCGCTGCCCGTGTGTGCGCCCTGCATCTGCGTCCAGGGTAGGACCAGGGAGAACATCAGTATCTGTGGCTCCCATCCCCCGTGGCCGTCGGCGACCTCGAGGGTCGCCGGAGTCGCCCGTGGCAGGGCGCGTGGGCTGGCGTTGGACAGGGACAGGGGCAGTCGAAAGCGGGCTCGGCCGCTCGCATCGGTCTGGGCCTCGAGCTCGAGAGACACACCAGGTGGGGTCGTGCCGGGACTGAATTCGGATTCGGGGCTGGATTCGGGGCTGGGACTGGATTCGGATTCGGGGTCAGGATCGGAGGATTCGGGGTCGAGCAGGCGCAGTCGGAGGCCGCGGCTGGCGACGGGATGGTTTCCCTCGGCGCAGGTTTTTGGGGCCCCGAGCTCGACCTCGTAGGCGTCCGCGTAGCGGGTCTCGTCAGTGGCTCGAACTGCGTTGATCACTCCGGCAGTCAGCAGGATCGCGCCGAGCCCCGCGAACACGCCACCAATGATCAGCGCCGGAGCCGGATCGTGGACGACCCGGCCCTGACCGTCGATGAGCGGCGGGGAGAAGGATTGGGGTCGGGCGAAAGCCAGGCTGGCGAACCCGCCGCTGAGAGCCCCGAGCGCGAAGTCCCAGGCGACGAAGCCCCGGCTGGTGCGGGTGATCGTCTCGACCCGCACGACGGGCCGGTGGCGGGCGACGACGCAGCTAGGCCGAGCCTCGATCTCGACCAGGAGGTTCGCCCCCATCTGGAGGTAGCGGGCCTGAAAATCCCGGGTCGCCAGCTGCTCGCCGCCAAACTGTTCGAGCTGGCCCGCGCGGCCGTCGACGGGGTGGTGGCTGACGGTCGAGGACACGTCGATGGGGGCGCAGGCCGAGGTGGTGACGGCAACCAGGGCCGCGATCCCGGCCCGCGATCTTGCCGCTTCGAACTCCCGCCGGCAGGGCGCTCCGAGCTTGTGGAGCGAGGACTCGCTCACAGCTCGACGCTGCGCCCGAGCTTGTCTCCGACCGCGCGGCTGAGTGTATGCATGAGCTCGTCGCCCGTCTTGGCGGCGATCCACTCGCCTCGCTCGACGGAGAAGTCGAAGTGCCAGGCGTGGGTTCCGGCGGCCATCCAGACTTGGCCTGCAGCCGAGTGGGCGTTGATGATGAAGGTCCCCGCGTCGCCGAAGTCGAGAGTCAACACGTCACCTGCGAGGTCGACGTCGAGCTCGTCGAGTTCGAGATCCCCGAGGACCTGGTCGATGTGGCTCAGCGCCTTGGCAGACTCGGTGAGGAAAATCTTGCGGTCCATATACGTGTGCTCGTGCGCTCGTTGTACGGGGGGGGCGCGGTGCGGCCGGGGCAGCGGGGCTCACGGGATGTCGACACCCAGCTCGCGGGCTTGCTCGGGCGTGATCACCTGCATGGACTGGCCGTCAGGGAGCTGGATGACCCGCCCATCTTCCAATGTATGGGCACCGATCTGTGTGCGGAAGGCGTCGTCAGAGGCCTCGCGGCTGAGCTCGAAGCGGTCCCAGGCCTGCCATCCGAACAGGCTCAAGAGCGGGATATAGATCGCCGCCCGGACGATCATGCCGAGGCGCTTGCGCTTGGGTCGATCGCCGTCGGGGTCGGAGCGCGCCACAGCGCCGACTGTGCCTCAGCGTGGGCACGACGGCAAACTTCACTGGCTCGACGAGAACAGGTGGCGACGCTTGACCTGCGCCAAGATCGAGCCGCTGGGGTGGAGCTGCGACGGGTACAGGCCCTCGGCCTCCCGAGTCAGGGAGATCCAGACTTCGCAGACCTCGGTCCCGCTCGGCGTCCCACTCACGAGCGCGCCCGCGGGCAGGGTGTAGGTACCGCTGTCGGTGACCTGGAGCTCGACGCCCAGCCCCGAGAGACAGGTCGAAGCGATCTCGTCTTCGACCGCGAGCTCGAGCTCGTGCTCGTTCCAGACTGGGGCCCAGCTGATCTCGAGAGCGTCGCTGCGCG
The DNA here is from genome assembly GCA_964451725.1 of uncultured Nannocystaceae bacterium. Classification (GTDB taxonomy): domain Bacteria; phylum Myxococcota_A; class Polyangia; order Nannocystales; family Nannocystaceae; genus Plesiocystis. The sequence goes on from CAYVJQ010000010.1 coordinate 55,241, forward strand.
GGTGGGTCGAGTCGGGGGCCGGCGTGAGCACCTCGAACTCGGGGGGCATCTCGAGCGAGGCGAGCGCGTCTTCGAGCTCGGGATCGTCGCGGGTCAGGGCGATCTCGTAGTCGGGCACGGAGGTCTCGAAGGTGACCGTGTAGAACAGCTGGCCGAGGGCGCGGACGAGCTCGGTCGGCTCGCCGTTGACGGTCAGGCTCTCCCGGTCGGGGCACAGGGCGAGCTGCGTCGACGAGGCCACGTCTTCGAGCACGATGTAGATCTGGGTGCTCTCACCCGAATCGGTAATCAGCGCGCGCATGGCGATCTCGTCGGAGGGCAGGTCGCAGGCCCGGGTCGGGGTGTTGCAACCCAGGGCCAGAAGGGCGCAAGCGGACAGCGCGAGTCGGGTGAGCCGCCGGGACATACCGGACTCAGCATACCCAGAGTCGAGCGTGTCGGCCCGCGCCCCATCCGCACATTCGCGGGTTCCGCGGGAAACAGGGGCTGGCTCCACCCAGGGGCATGCTTGGTTTTGTTGTGTAATTTGAGCGTGAATCGTTACAATCCTTTCGAGATCGCGGCCACGCGGTTCGGGAACACCACCGATGTCGAGCGACGACAGCAGCGCAAGTGACGGGACCCTCGGTCGGATCGCCCTAAAGCAGGTCCGGATGACGCGCGCGGAGGCCGAGGCCCGTCGGCAGCCGGCATCGAAGCCGGGTACAAAGGTGCCGAAACCCGTGAACCGCTTGGTCCCCTATCTCGACCTGTTCTCTCGATTGAGCGACGACGAGCTCAGCCGCCTCGCGCACACGCCCGTGCCGACGGTCGAGTCGCTGCGCCAGCAGGTCGAGGAGGTCGGGCGCGGGCTCGGGCGCTACGTCGATCTTTTGCCGCGCCTGAGCGACGACGAGCTGGTCCGCCTGACCGGCGCCAGCCCCAAGACGATTCGGTTCTGGCGCCTGAGCCAGCCCCGCCATCTCCAGGGCCAAGCCGGGCGCGTCGATCCGGGGGCCTCCGGTTCGGGACACCGCGTAAGCACCGCGTCCCCGGTCACAGGTTCGGGTCTGGAGCCGGAGGCGGCGCCGACCGATCACGCGGCCTCGAGCTCGGGGTCGATGGCCGTCGACTGGGGCGCAGAGATCGAAGTCGAGGACTCGGGCTCGATGGTCGTCGAGGGGCTGTAGGTGCGAGCGACGGTCCAGGTCCGCGCGGGTTCGCCCGAACAACCAGAGGAGGCGGCGCACGCGGTCGCCCGCACTCTCGTAGCGAGCTTGCCCCGCGGTCGGGGCGTGACCCTGGGGATCTTGTCCGAGGGACCTCACCCGGGATTGACGCCCACGCCCTGGGTGCTCGCCGGGGTGTTGCGGGCGCTGATCGAGGCCGAGCGTGGGCCCCTGTGGCTGCTCCCACTCGGCGATCCAGACGCGGCCGAGGCCAGCCTGCGCCGAGCCGTTGCGAGCGCCGCCAGTTTGTCCGCGCGCGAGGTCGATGGACTCGTGTCTCGCTACAGCCGCGATCGCAAGGTGACCCTACTGACGGGTGGGCTGACGGGTGGGCTGACGGGTGGGCTGACGGGTGGGCTGAC
>CAYVJQ010000010.1:56910-62969 GCA_964451725.1 uncultured Nannocystaceae bacterium
CTGACGGGTGGGCTGACGGGTGGGCTGACGGGTGGGCTGACGGGTGGGCTGACAGGTGGACGGGCGGGCGGGCGCCGGCTCGCCGTGCCCCGAGAGCTCATCGGTACGAGTTTGGTGTTGCTCTCGCCCTTGCTGCTGCGCGCGCCTGGACCCGGAAAAGGAAGCGGCTCGGGAACAGGAGCCTGGCGCGGGCCGATCGCAAGCTGTGCCGAGCGCCTGTCTCGGGTTTGGACGCCCGCCGCGCGCGCGAGCGTGGTTCGCATACCGGGGCTAGCGAGCCTGGTTCCAGGTCGGATGTCCGGCCTGTCTGGTCGGCCGGATGATGTGGCCTCGGGCCTGGCGGCGATGGCCGAGGTCTTCGCTACCACCGCGATGGTGATCGACGCGACTTGGGCGGGAGCCCTCGAGGCTGGCACGAGTGTGGACTCGGGTGCCGAGATGCGACTGAGCGGTGAGCTCGTGAGCGCCGACCGGGTGTTGGGGATCGAGGAGCTCGGGCGCCTCGATACACGCGCCCGCCTCGGGGTCGACGCGTTTCTCGCACGCGCCCTGGGCCTGAGCCGGGCCAGCCGGGTCAGCCGGGTCATGCGTGGATCTCTGAAGCCGAGCGCGGGCTCGCTCGATCTCTTCGATCCGGTGTTCAGCGAGAGCCCGGGCGCCTGGCCCCAGCTCGATCTGCCGCCTGCCCGGGTCACCCGAGCGGGCCTCGCCGACCGGGCGATCGCGGGGATCCGCAGCCATGGCCAGCGCCTGCGTGGGGCGAAGGTCCCGCGTGCCCTGCCCGCCCGCGTGCCCGGGCCGTTCGCCGCCGTGTGGACCCGGCGCTGGTACGGAGGCGACACAGCCGCGGGTGGTCCCTCGAGCGCTGCGGGTCGTCGGTCTTGAGTCGGCTGCTGCGCCGGACCCTGATCGGGGTCGCGGTCGGGGTCGTCATCTACGCCGTCGCCGTGCTCGTGTTCGACGCCCGGAAGGTCGCCGACAGCTTTACGGGCTTCGCCTGGTCGGCGGTCGGCCTGGCCCTGTTGCTGTCTTCGCTCAACTACCTGCTCCGGTTTTGGAAGTGGGAGCTGGCCCTGGGCTGGCTCGACGTCCGCGGGGGCTCGGGGGGGCTGCACCCGCCCACGGAGCTGTCCCTGCCCCGATCGCTCGAGATCTATCTCGCCGGCCTGAGCATGTCGGTGACCCCGGGGAAGGTCGGCGAGGTCCTGCGCAGCGTGCTGCTGCGGGCCAGCAACGGGGTGCCGTTTACACGCACGGCCCCGGTGGTGGTCGCCGATCGGCTCAGCGATCTGATCGCGCTCGTGATCCTGGCCTTGATCGGGATCTCCAATTTCTCCGAGTACCTGCCCTATGTGGTCGCCACCTTGGTGTTGGTCCTGGCCGGGGTGCTGGTGCTGGGCTCGCCGCGCCTGTTCGGGGGGCTGCTCGACCTGCTCGCCAAGCTCCCCGGCTTGAGCGGCCTGGCCGAGAGGGCGCGGGGCATGATCGAGAGCGCCCAGACCCTGCTGCGGCTGCGCTACCTGGCCGTGCTCAGCCTGATCTCCGTGTTTGGATGGGGGCTCGAGTGTGTCGGCTACTGGCTCGTGCTCACGGCTTTCCCGGGTGTCGAGGCCAGCTTGCTGCTGTGCGTGTTTTTGTGGTCGGCCACGACCTTGGTGGGCGCGCTCTCGTTTTTGCCGGGTGGACTCGGAGCCACGGAGGGCTCGCTGGGGGTGCTCGTGGCCGAGTTTGCGATCGGGGTCAGCGAGTCGGTGGCGCTCGCCTCGACCCTGGTGATCCGGGCCTGCACGCTCTGGTACGGTGAGCTCGTGGGGGCTGTCGCGCTGGGGCTGTTCATGCGAGACCCCGCGCTCCGGGCCGCCGCCGACTTCGACGCCGAACCAGAGTCGGGGCCCAAACCAGAATCAGGCCCCCGAGAGCTCACCACCGAGTCCGAGACACCGCCATGATCGAGTACGAGATTATCGACGAGTTCCCGACCACGCCCGACGCGTACTGGGACATGTTTTTCAGCGACGCCTACAATGAGGCGCTGTGGCGCGAGCTCGACATCGAGCGCGAGATCCTCGAGTTTCGCCGCGAGGGCGAGGGCGCGGGCGAGGTCATCCACCGGACCCAGCTCCTGACCCCCAAGCGCGACGTGCCCGCGGCCCTGCGCCGGGTGGTCAAGGGCGCGATCTCCTATGAGGAGCGCAACCTGTGGCGGCGCCGCGACAACAGTATGGAGGTCACGACCACGCCGAGCTTCTTCGCCGAGAAGTTCAAGGCCAAGGGCATCTACCGCCTCGAGCCCGTGGGCACCGACAGGCTGCGCCGGATCTGGACCGCGAGCTGCGAGTGCCGGGTCCCCCTGATCGGCGGCAAGGTCGAGAAGCTGGTCGTCGACGAGGTCGAGCGCAGCTACAGGTCGACCACGAAGTTCACCCGCGACTGGCTGGCCAAGGCCGGCTAGTCGCAGCGCAAGCAGGGCCGAGTCGAGTCGAGTCGACTCAGTCGTCGTCGTCTTGGTCGTCCGTGTCGTCGAGGTCCAGGGGGCGCTCGATCTCGGTGAGCAAGCGGCGCAGGAGACCCTCGACCAGCAGGGCGCGTTCGCCCGTGTCGTAGCGGTTGTCGCGGTAGCGGGCCTGGATGTCCTCGAACTTGCTCGAGGTGTCCGAGAGCAGGGTCTTGTAGGGCTTGCGCCGAGCCAGGACTTCTTTTTGGTTGGACCAAAAGAACGAGATCAAGGTCGCGACCGTGAACCCGGTCAAGATGACACCCAGGGGGCCGCCCAGGAGCCACTGAATTCCGTAGCGCAGGGCGACGACCCCAGCAGCCCCCAGGGCCAGATCGCGGACCCCGGCCTTTTTCATGCGTCCCCAGGCCATGGGCAGGAGCTCCCCCGAGGCCAGCACCAAGGCCACGAACTCGGGGCGCTTGGCCCCCCGGGCGTAGGTGTCCTGGATGACCTGCTGCATGAATGCGTCGAAGCTCTCGTACACGTCGGCCGGGTAGGCGGTGTGGGCGTCGCTGTCGCTGCTGGCCATGGACCGAGCCTAGCATGGGTTCTGGGTGGGCTGACGGCCCGGTCGGGGCTCCGTCAGGGCTCTCGCGCAGCAGTGAACGAGGGCCGGAATCGCATCGTTGAGGTGCGCGTTGACAGCTTCGCCTGCGACCCACAGAATTTTTGCCGATGTCGATGAAGCGCCTGCGACCCCACCACCTCGCGTTGCTCCTCGCGCTGCTCGTCGGCGGCTGCAAGCACGACGCCTCGACCACTGATCCGAGCGCCGACGGGCCCGAGGGCGACGGAGGCTCGAGCACCGAGATCACGCCCGATGCCAGCGAGGCTTTCGACCGGGCGCTCGAGGCCAACGCCGAGCTCGGGGAGGCCACCCAGGGTCCGCGCGAGCGCGACAAACCGGCCGATCCCAAGACCCGAGACGCGGCCCTGGTCGCGGCGGCCCACGGCAACCCGGAGGGGGCGGCGCTGTTTCTGGCCGCACACCTCGAGGCGAAGCCGGACGACCACGAGGCCGGCTTCGCCCTGGCTCGGGCCCAGCGCCTCACAGGCCGGCTCGACGCCGCCGAGGCCACGCTCGAGGCCGTCCGCAGGCACAGCAAAGACGACGCTCCCAAGGCCGAGGCCCTGCGTCGCTTGGCCCACGCCCGCGAGCTTCGGGGCGACATCGCCGGAGCCGAGGCCCTCATCCGAAGCGCGCGCAAGTTGGCGCCCGACAACCTGCTGCTCCAGGGCGAGCTCGTGCGTCTGAGCCTGGTCACCGGGACCGAGGGCGAGCGCGAGATCCGGGAGCTCGTCGATGGGCTCTACGCGGCCTACGCAGACGGCGCGGCGGTCAGCGCCGAAGAGCTGCTCGGGGCTTCGTCCGCGGCCCGGGCCGAGCGGGCCTTCAAGAGCATCAACCGGCTGTTGCAGGAGGCCGAAGCCGAGGCCCCGCCCAGCGGGGGCAGCTCGATCGGCGACGAGATCGCCGTCCAGTTGGCGGGCTTGTTTCTGGAGAAATACAAGCCCGGCGAGGCCGCCCAGACCCTCGCCCAGGTGCTCGAGCGCGACCCCTGGAACCCGGAGGCGCTGGCGATGATGAGCCAGGTCGCGCTCGACGAGTTTCGCCTCGCCGAGGCCTCGCGCCTGGCTGAGGAGTCCCTCCTGGTCAACCCGGAGAATATCGACGCCCACACCGTGCTCGCCTGGGTGGCGATGATCGAGGGGCGGCGGGCCGAGGCCCGGCGCCGGGTCGAGGATCATGTCCTCAAAATCAACCCCAGCCACACCAGCGCCCAGATCGTGGTCGCGGCGCTGGCGATTTTCGAGCGTGACGATCCGGGTTACCGGGCGGCCCGCGACGCCGTGCTCGCGGTCAGCCCCGTCAACGGCCGGTTCTTCTCGGGGCTGGGCGACCTGTTGGGGTACCTGCACCTCTACCCCGAGTCCGACGCCGTGCTCAGCGAGGGGGCGAAGCGCCTCCCCGATGACCCCTACGTCCTGGGTGGCCTGGGCCTCTCGCGCCTGCGCTTGGGTGACGAGGCGGGCGGTCGGGCGGCCCTGGACAGGGCCTGGAAGCGCGACAAGTACAACGCCCGAACCCGCAACGTTCGGGAGCTGTACCGCGAGCACATCGAACCCGACTACGCCGAGCAGCGCCACGGGGACCTGACCCTGCGTGTCCCCACCGACCAGCAAGAGATCGTGGCGCCCGGTTTTGTGGACGCGATCCAGCGCGCCCGCGGGGCCCTGGACAAGGCCTACGGCATCCACATCAGCCCGCTGCGTGTCGAGATGTTCGCCGAGCCCGAGACCTTCTCGGTGCGGACCGTGGGCGTGCCCAGCCTGGGCGCGGTCGGGGTCTGCTTCGGCCCGGTGATCACCTCGATCGGGCCCTACGCGGGCACCCACAACTTCAACCAGGTCATCTGGCACGAGATCGCCCACAGCTACGCGATCGAGCTCAGCGCCGGTCGGGTCCCGCGGTGGTTCACCGAGGGTCTGTCCGAGTGGGAGTCGGAGGTCGCCGACCCCTCCTGGGCTCGAGAGAGCGCCAGCTTGCTGTTCGAGGCCCGGCGTCACGGCAAGCTGCGCAAGCTCAGCGAGCTCGAGCTCGCCTTCCTGCGCGCCGAGAGCCCCCTGATGATGGAGGTCGCCTACTCGACCGCGGCCTGGGCCATGCGCTACCTGGGCGAGACCTACGGGCGCGAGAAGATCGTCGCCATGCTGCGTGGCTACGCCAAGGGGGAGTCGACCGAGGCCCTGGCCGAGCGTGTGCTGGGCAGGGACATGAGCGCGCTCGAGGCCGACTTCGAGGCCTGGTTCGACGCCGAGCTCGACCGCAAGCTCTCGGGTTGGCGCCCCGACTCGGAGCAGCCCGACGACCCGCGCCTCGAGGCCCTCAAGGCCGCGATGGAGGCGGCCGGGAGCGGCGACTTCGACGACGCCCGGACCAAACTCGAGACCATGGTCGGCGGCGACGGCGATGGCTACCAGACCCGCATGATGCTCGCGGGTGTGTGCAACAAGCTCGACGACCACAAGGCCGCGCTCGGTCACTACGAGCGGGCGGCCAAGTACGCGAGCGAGGAGCTCGACCCGCTCTTGGGTCGAGCCCAGATCCACCGGGAGCAGGGCGACGTCGCGGCCGAGCTCGACGTGTTCGAGGCGATCTTGGCCATCGACGCCATGAGCCTGGAGATCCCCGTGCGCATGATGGTCATGGCCGGGGGCAGCGAGGACTGGGGGCACCTGAAGCTCGCGGTCGACCGGGCCGACGCGATCGCCCCGCTGCACCCGACGGTGCTCGCGGGCGGGGTGCTGTGGTACCTCGATGGGCGGGGCAAAAAGGCCAAGCTCAAGCCCGAGACCAAGGCCGCCCTGGAGGCCCGACTCGACGCGGCCATGGTCACCGCCCTGCGACCCGACGCGAGCATGGACGTGGTCGTGATGACGGCGCTCGCCGCCGACGCCATGGACGATCCGCGGGTCGCCGACCTCGCGCCCCGAGCCCTCGAGAGCAAGGAGCTGCCCGAGCCCGGACGCAAGCGCCTGAAAAAGCGCGTCCCGTGATCTC
>CAYVJQ010000010.1:63069-76583 GCA_964451725.1 uncultured Nannocystaceae bacterium
GGGTCGCTCCTGTTTGTGGGCACCGGGGAGGCCCTCGATCCGGCGCTCCCCAATACCAGCGTGCTCCTGCGCGGGCCGAGCACGCTCCTCTTCGACTGTGGCTACGCGGTCCCGCACGCATTTTGGCGGCACTGCGACGACGTCCGAGCCCTCGACGGGATCTTCGTCAGCCACGCCCACGCCGACCACTGCTTCGGGCTCCCGGCCCTGCTGTTGTGGATGCGTTTGGGTGGACGGGAGCGGCCCCTGACCCTGCTGTGTGGGCCGGGCACGGCCGACAAGCTCGAGGCCGTGCTCGAGCTCGGCTACCCGGGCAGCTTCGCCGCCCACAAGTGTTACCCGATCGAGATCCAGCGCCTGCGCACCGGCGAGCCCACACGCTTTCGAGAGCTCACGCTCACGCTCGCGACGAGCGCCCACTCCGTGCCCAACTGCGCCGTGCGGGTCGAGGCCCCGGGCCGGCGCGCCTGGGCCTACAGCGGGGATGGGGTGCCGACACCCGCGACCCGAGAGCTGTACCGGGGTGTCGATATCGTGATCCACGAGTGTTTTTTCGCCGCGGGAGAGAGCCGTCGCCACGGCGTATTCACCGACCTCGTGGCCATGAGCGAGGAGCTCGGGGTTCGTCACTTGGCCCTCCTGCACTTCGCGGCCGAGGCCAAGATCGAGATCGGAGCTCGGATTCGAGCCTACAACTCGGAGCGCGCAGAACTGGGCGCAGAGACAGGCGACGCCTCGATCCTCGAGCTGTCGAGTCCGGTCCCGGGGGATGTGATCGCGCTGCGCTCCGAATGAGGGAATCGATGGGTGCTCAGGGGCTGTTAGGGTGGGAGCTCATGTCCGCCGACACGCCACGCCGAGCCTTCTCTCGGGGGTTCAGGGCCGCCATCGACGGGCTCAAAACGGCGTTCTCCAACGCCGAAGCCCGTGCCGCGTACCTTCGGGCCACGGCCGGTCTGTTCGTCCTGGCCGTCGTGTTCACCGGCGCCGGCATTGGGGCCTTGTTTACGACCACTGTCCCAGGCTCGGACGCCGCCGTGTGGGTGGTGATCGTCCTGTGGATCGCCCGCGTCTCGGGGACCTTGCTGGCCCTGGTCATCGGCCCTTTGGTGGCGCTGTTCGCCGTCAACATCGTGTTTCCCTCCCTCAATCAAGACCTGTTCATGGCGGGCCTGCGGGCGGTCGACCCGGGCCGGGCCGAGCGCATCACCCAGGGTCCGGGGATGAGCGCGAGAGCATCCGCCTGGGGAGCGACCCGGCGCCTGTTCAGGTTCGCGTGGATGAGCGCCGGCTTTCTCCTGCTCAACCTCGTCCCCGTCGTCGGCAGCGTCGCCGGGATCGCCGGGCAGGGCTGGCTCAACGCGCGCTCGCTGGCCTGGGAGCTCATGGATCCCTACTTCGACTGCCTCGACATCTCCTACCAGGGGCAGCTCGACTTCGTCGAACGCCACAGACACGCGCTGCTCGGATTTGGCCTGCCCCTCTCCCTGATGTTCGCGATTCCCTTCTTGGGTCCGCTCTTGGTCGGCCTCGGCCAGGGCGCGGTAGGGACCTTCATTGTCCGTGAGATCGCCGATCCGACCATGCCGACCGTGGCCGCCATGCCGGCGTTGGAGCCCGCAGATCCGCCGATGATGTCCATGCCTGCGCCGGAATCCGCGGACGCACCGATGATTCCCATATCTGCGCCGGAACCCGTCGAAGCGCCGACCTCCGCACAAGTCTGAGGTTCATCGAGAGCCCGAGCCCGAGCCCGAGCCCGAGATACCGGGCCTGAGACACCAGACCAGTTCAGGACTCGCTCAGTGCGCTTCGAAATCCGGGGCCGGGTTCTCGAAGCGGGTGTGCTTCTTCATGAACGTCAGGTGGACGTTCCCGATCGGCCCGTTGCGCTGCTTGCCGACGATGACCTCGGCCTTGTTCTCGACCTCTCGGCGCTTCTCTTCGGGGGCGTCCGGGGACAGGTAGCGCTCCTCCCGGTAGATGAACATGATCACGTCCGCATCCTGCTCGATGGCGCCGGACTCCCGCAGGTCGCTGAGCTGGGGCCGGTGGTCGGTGCGCGAGTCGACGGCCCGGTTGAGCTGGGAGAGGGCGATGACCGGGAGCTTGAGCTCCTTGGCCATGGCCTTGAGCCCCCGAGAGATCTCGGAGATCTCCTGCTCGCGCGAGTCGTAGCGGGATTTGCCGCCGCGGGCGAGCTGGAGGTAGTCGATCATGACCATGCCCAATTGTTTGTGGTTGGCGCCCGGGTCGTCGGGATCCGGCTCGGGGAAGATGCTCCGGTCGTCGCGCCAGCGCCGGGCCCGGGCCCGGATCTCGAGGATGCTGGGCGCGGCGCTGTCGTCGATGAACAGCTTGGCGTTGGAGATCCGGTCGGCGGCCGAGATCAGCCCCCGGAAGTCCTGCTCCATCATGCGGCCGCCCCGGCGCAGCTGGGCGTAGTCGACCCGGGCCTCACTGCACAGGACCCGCTCGATGAGCTGGGCGGCGCCCATCTCGAGGGAGAAAAACAGCACCGGGTAGCGGGGCGGTCGCTGGTCTGGAGCGGCGTTGGCGTACTTGGCCGGGAGCACGCAGGCGTTCTGGGCGATGTTCAGGGCCAGGGCCGTCTTGCCCATGGACGGGCGGGCCGCGAGGATGATCAGGTCGCTGGGCTGGAGGCCCGCGGTCATCTCGTCGAGCTGGGTGAAGCCCGTGGCCACGCCGGTGATCGGATCGGTCTGCCGCTGGCGCTCGGTGATGCCCTGGAAGACCTCGAGCATGAGCTCCCGAGAGCTGCGAAAGGTGCTCTTTCGGCCGCGCTCGTTGACCTTGAGGATGCGCTGCTCGGCCGTGTCGATGTAGGCGCGGACGTCCTCGAGCTCCTCCATGCCCTCCTCGGCGATCTCGCGCGAGGTCACGACCAGGTTGCGAACCTGGGAGGAGCTGAGGATCAGCTCGGCGTGGGCCTTGATATTGTGGGCGGTGGCGTAGCGGTCGAAGCGGGCCAGGCCCTCGATCCCGCCGACGAGCTCGAGCTCGCTCGTGCGTCGGAGCTGGGCCTCGAGGGTGATGACGTCGATGGGTTCACCGCGCTCCTCGAGGATCCGCATGGCCCGGAACACGGCCTGGGTGCGAGGTTGATAGAAATCTTCCTCGGTGATCAGCTCGAGGACCTCGCCCAGGGCCTCTCGGCCCCGCAGGAGGATCCCGCCGAGGACCGCGTTCTCGGCTTCAGCTCGATGGGGGAGAGTGCGGGGTTCGGCCATGGCGGGGACCCGCGCTCGAGCGGGCCCGACAGCCTAACAGGACCGTTTGAGGGTCGGAGGTGTCGGCCGAACAGGACCGTTTGAGGGTCGGGGGTGTCGGATCGAGCGCGGCCTGCTCGGTCTGCGCAGGGTTGCGGTGAATGCGTGGGTCGCAAATCTGCGGGTTTTGGGACCCTGGGTCGCCACCGACCGGCCGCCGCGCCTCGAAGCCGCCTCGTGAGCGCGGAGCGACGCCTGGAGCGAGCACGCATGTGTCCGGGTTTGGGCAGCTAGCGCGAAATACGCGGATCATTCGAGCATCCCTGGTATCCACGTGAGCGCGGGCGCCCTCGACATGTTAGGTTTTCGCCGCATGGTGCGGGTGCCCGACAAGATCGGCATTTACGAGATCCAGGGCCTACTCGGCAAGGGTGCCATGGGCGAGGTCTACGAGGGGCGCGATCCCTCGTTGAATCGTCGTGTCGCGCTCAAGGTGCTCGGTCGCAAGCACCAGGAGTCGGGCGAGTTCAAGGAACGCTTTCTCCGTGAGGGGCGCGCCCTGGCGTCCATGAACCACGCCAACGTGGTTCAGGTCTACTTCATCGGTGAGTTCGACGGTCGCCCCTTTCTGGCCATGGAGTTCCTCGACGGGGACGACATCGGTGGGCTGATCAAGAAGAACGGGGCCCTGCATCCGGGCGACTCCGCCGAGGTCGTGCGTCAGTCGGCGGTCGGCCTGCTCGAGGCCAAGCGCGCGGGGGTCGTGCACCGCGACGTCAAACCCTCGAACCTGGTCGTGACCTCGGCCGGGGCGGTCAAGGTCACCGACTTCGGGCTCGCCAAGGCGCTCCAGGAGGACCTCTCGATCACCGCCACAGGCGTATTTGTGGGGACCCCGGACTACCTCGCGCCCGAGCAGGCGATGGGCGAGGACGTCGACTCGAGCGCTGACGTCTACGCGCTCGGTTGCTCGCTCTATCACATGTGCACCGGCAGCCCGCCCTTTCGCAAGGGCGGCAGCGACGACCACTACACCGCCGTCGTGCGCCGCCACCTCAAGGCGGAGCGGCCGGTGCTCAAGACCCAGCTCGTCGACTTCGACGAGCCGCTGAGCGATCTGTGTCGACGGATGATGAGCCGCCGACCGGATGTGCGGCCGACTCTCGAGGAGCTCATCGAGGTCCTGCCCAAGATCGTGGGCCGCCTCGGTGGACAGATCCCGCCTCGGCACGAGGCTGCCGAACTCGCAGGCAAAGAGATCACCATACCGGCCCCGACCGTCGCGGCTTCGAAGACCGACGCCCCGGCGAGCCCACAGGGCGGTCTGTTCAAGGGCAAGACCCTCTACATGGCGATCGCCATCGGGATCGCCATCGGCGTGCTGTGCTCGTTGGCGGTCATGTTCGCCATGGGGTGAGTGGGGGGCCGAAGGGCGCCCTGTGTCTCGTCCCTCGCGGGCCTTGTCCCTCACGGGTCCAGGGAAGTACCGTCGGCTATGGACTTCGACCCGAAGTGGCATCCCGAAGGTCTCGAGTGTGAACAGGCGCTGCGTGAGCGGCTCCCCGATCAGGGTCCTGTCGACTGGATGATCGTCGGCGGCTCGGGCATCGGGAAGCCCCTGATCGAGGGTGGTGAGCACTCCCTGGGTCTGGAGATCGAGCATGAGCTGCCCCTGGTCGACCTCGGCCTGCCGGCGCCCTCGGTCGCGGGGCACGGCAGCTCTCTGGTGTTCGGCTCGCTCACAGGGGCCGACGGCAGGCGGGTCAGCGTGTGTGTGCAGACCGGTCGCATCCACCCCTACGAGGGACACCCCGCCAGCTACGCCTGCGCGCCCCTCGGCGCCGTGCTCGGCATCGGTGCCGGCAACGTGCTGCTGACCTCGGCCGTCGGCGGCGTCGATCCGGCGCTGCGCACCGGCACCATCGTCAGCTACCGGGACCACTTCAATCTCTTTGGGCCGACCCCCCTGCGCGGGGCCGCGTTCATCGATTGCTCCAACCTCTACGACCGCGAGCTCCGGGCCCGACTGCGCGCCTTGGTCGACGGGTCCTCGGTCCTGCCCGAGGTGGTCTACGGTCACGCCCGAGGCCCCCAGTACGAGACCCCCGCCGAGGTCGCGGCCCTGCGTCTGCTCGGGGCGGACGTGGTCGGCATGTCGACGACCTACGAGGCGATCTTGTGTGCGGCCCACGGGGTCTCGACCTGCGGTCTGGGCGTGGTCACCAACGCCGCGGGCAGCGAGGCCCTGTCGCATATCGAGGTCCAAGAGGAGTCGGCCAAGGCCCGCACACGCATGGCTACGCTGATCCGTGGCCTGCTCACGGGTGCCTGAGCCATGTCCGAGGGGCGGCCCGAGGCGCTGAATATGGAGGTCGATGGCCCCGGCTTGGCCTCGGCCGCCAGGCGGACCCAGGCCGATCTGCTCGAGGCTTTGGCGGTCGCCGCCGACAGCATCGCCGATGACCTCGCGGACCGCCTGGGCATGGTGGCCTGGGAGCGCGAGGAACAGATCGGTCTGGCCCAGCGCCGGGTCTCGGCGCTCTCGGACGGGCAGGGCGGCCGGATCGGGGGCGCCCCGATCCGGATCCGGGAGCGCCGGGAGCAACCCCTCGAGGCCCTCGAGCTGGCGTGGCGCGGGCTTCGTCAGGGTCGGCCGGTGCACGTCGAGAGCGAAGCGGGCGCCTGCCCAGCCGTGTACCGGATCTTGAGAGACATGGCCGAGCTCCTGGGGACGCCGGGGCTCACGGTCTCGGCGCCCGGTCGCCTCGACCACCCCCGAGCCGGCTGGGAGAGCGGTGGGGTCGAGCCTCACGCAGCTCGGGTCGCGCTCGTTCAGGCCGACGCCGACCTCGAGTTGGCCGCCCACGTGCTGGCTCGGGCCTGCCTACGGCGGACCGGATTCGACCCGCGGGTCGTCCACCAGGTCATTACTGTGGGCGCCGCCGAGCTCCTCGAGCGCAACCTTCGACGCCTGTGGGTGGGCGCGCGCATGGGCCTGGTCGACGACGACACGGCCTTCGCAGGCCCGGTCGACGACGCCCGGGCGGTTCGCTTCCTCGATCTCGAGGCGAGTTGGCGGGCGCGGACCGATGTGAGCGTGGTCTGCCCGGGCGGCCGGCTGTTGCGGCCCGGTCCACAGGGGCGTCAGTTTTTGGCACCGGCCCTGTTTCGTGCGGCCCCTGGGGCCTTCGAGGATGGCCGCATCCCCGAGCTGCTCGGCCCGATGTTGCTGTTGCGCCCTGTCGAGGCCGAGGGGGTTGGGGGGGTCGAGAGGGCAGCCGCGCAGGCCGAGGCCCTGCTCGCGGCCGCGTGCGCTGAAGGGCGCGACTGGATGCGCTTCGGGGTTCCGCCGCGGGGCAGCGTCGCCGGTCGCCGAGATCGCCAGATCCACGGCGCCCTGTTGGCCGAGCGCCTGCCCCCCGGGCTCCCCGAGCCCCGTCCCTAGCAGCCCGTGGCAAAACCCCTCACGACGCCTCGCTTGGCCCTTCCGCCGATGGCCGCGTTGCCGAAACTTGCAGTACGCCCGGTACAGCGGCGTTTCAGCGCCTCGCCCTCGACGAAAAATCCTGCGCGAGGCGACGCGATGGGTTTCACCACGGGCTGCTAGACCCCGTCTCCTGGCTCAGAGGCAGCCCACGCAGACGTTGAGGGTGCCGCGCTTCTCTTCGGGCAGGGTCTCGGCGTCGAAGTCGTCAGGCCCGTCGACATAGAGGATGTTGTCGCAGTCCTCGCTGGTCAGAGAGATACGGATCCCCGAGCTGCGGATGGCCGGCTCTCCCGGGTAGTTGACCTCGGCGCGCTCGTGGAAGGCGAGGTCTTCGAAGTCGGAGTCGAGCTCACAGCTGTCGAAGGCGTCGCAGTCGAGGGTCGCCGTGCAGATGAAGTCGCTGCTGGCCGAGAAGTCGCCCCGGTTCTCGATCAAGACCGTGTACCAGTTGTCGGCGGTGCCGAGGTCCACCGTCATGTTGGAGGCCTGCCCCACTTTGTTCACGACCGTGATGTTGGTGGGCGTGTTGCAGCTGCACATGTCCGGGTCGAAGCCGGCGGCCTCACAGTCTGCGCTGCCGGCACAGCCCGCGAAGTGGGCGATATTGGGATCGACTTTGATATCCACGTTGCCCGAGTCGAGGTCGATGCTGAGGTTGCCGTTGAGGCCCATGACGCTGATATCGCCGCGGTCCGGGTAGGTCTCGATGCCCGAGGCGATGTTGTCTTCGGTGGACAGGAGGAGGTCGCCGGGCCAGCCGGCGGGGATGGTCACCCGGAAGTTGACACCGTCGCGGACCGGCTGGAGCTGCCCATCGTAGTAGTTGCGGACATAGCAGCCGTCCTGATCGGGGGCGAAGCACAGATCTTCGGCCATGTCGGGGGAGGGGGGTTCGGGGCTGGCGAGGTTGTAGGCCCAGCCACTCATCCGCCCGAAGGCGTCGTCGGCGACGCTCAGGCTGGACGAGATCGTGAAGCGCTGCATCTCGACCTTGATCGTGTCTCCGGCGCCGTAGACGACCTCGATGTCGCCCCGGTTGCCGAAGTTCTTCGAGGAGGTCAGGCGGTCGCCGACCGAGAGAAGATCGAGGGAGGCGGCCGGGCCTTCGACAATGGTCTCCCATTCGCCGATGAAGGGTTGATCCCCACCGCCGATACCATCGTCGTTGCCGTCGTCGCCGGCACAGGCAGCGAGGGCAAAGGTGGAGCAGGCCAGCAGCAGGAGGGGGGAAAACGAGCGCGTGATCATGCAAAGACTCCGTAGGGGGAGGCGTTTAGGATACCGGGATGGGTCGGTCGGCGCCATAGCACCAGGTTGGACTGGGGTTCCAGCGGTTGTTCGTGGGCACAAAATCGTGTCTTGAGTCACGCGATCGACGCGTCTGGGCTCGGTTTTCTCGGCGCCATAGAGTGTCCGAGCATCCGCCCCTTCACCCCTGCTCGCTGGTTGCCGAGCCGTCATCGGTTGCCGCTGCGTGAGGGCCCGGATAGCGTGTGTGGACACTATGGCCGACGCACGCGAGACCGGTTTTGCCGCGCCCCCAGCACACTTCGATCTGCCCGCCATCGAGCGAGACATCATCGAGCTGTGGCGGGCCAACGACGTCGAATACCGCAGCTTACATGGTTGCCGCCCGGGCGAGACCCCACCCGAGTCGCTGGTCGCGGCCCCCGAATTCGTGTTCTTCGACGGGCCCCCCTTTGCGACCGGCCTGCCCCACTACGGGCACCTGCTCGCCGGCACGATCAAAGACGTGATCCCGCGTTACTGGGCCATGAACGGCTACCGGGTCGGGCGTCGCTTCGGCTGGGATTGCCACGGTCTGCCGATCGAGAGCCTCATCGAAGATCAACTCGACGTCCACGGGCGGGCCGAGATCGAAGCCCTGGGTGTGCCCGAGTTCAACGCGGCCTGCCGCGCGGGCGTGCTGCGCTACACCACCCAGTGGCGCGAGGTGATCGAGCGTATGGGTCGCTGGGTCGACTTCGACGACGACTACAAGACCATGGACCCGGACTTCATGGAGAGCGTGTGGTGGGTCTTTCGCCAGCTCTGGGCCCAGGGCCGGATCTACGAGGGTCACAGGGTCCAGCCGATCTCGCCGCTGCTGGGCACACCGCTGTCGAACTTCGAGGTCAACCAAGGTCCCCAAGAGACCAACCCCAAGACCGGCAAAGACGGGCACAAGCTGCGCCAAGACCCGAGCGTGACGGTGCGCTTCAAGGTCGAGGGAGGCCCCGAGGCCCTCGTTGCGACCGGCCCGGACGCGCCCGAGACTTTCCTGTGGGCGTGGACGACCACACCCTGGACCCTGCCCAGCAACTTCGCGCTCGCCGTCCACCCGGAGGTCGAGTACTGCCTGATCGAGGTGCTCGAGACCGGGGAGCGGGCCTGGGTCGAGCCCGGGCGCCTCGCCGACTACCAAGAGCGCGGGCGCGTGGGCGAGACCCGGGAGCTTGAGCGCCGTCCGGGCGCCGACTTGGTGGGCCTTCACTACGAGCCCCTGTTTCCCTATTTCGCCGAGTTGCGCGAGCACCCCGACGGTCGGCGCTACGGCTTTCGTGTGGTCGCGGCCGACTACGTGACCACGGACAGCGGCACCGGCATCGTTCACCAGGCGCCGGCCTTCGGCGAGGACGACTTCGAGGTCGGCAAGCGCGAGGGCCTGCCCCTGGTCAGGCCCATGGACCTCAACGGCTACTTCGACGCCCAGGTCGGCGACTTCGAGGGGGTCCGGGCCAAGGACGCCGACAAGGGGATCCTGGCTCGGCTCAAGGCCGAGGGGAAGATCGTCGACCAAGACACGATCGTCCACCCCTATCCGCACTGCTACCGCAGCGACGCGCCCCTGCTGTACATGGCGATCTCGACTTGGTTCATGCGTGTGGAGGACATGCGCGACGAGCTGGTCGCCAACAACAACAAGATCCACTGGGTCCCGGAGCACGTCGGCAGCGGTCGCTTCGGCCGGTGGCTGGCCCAGGCCCGAGACTGGAACCTCAGCCGCAACCGCTACTGGGGCACGCCGCTGCCGATCTGGCGCTGCGACGAGGACCCCAGCGACAGGGTCTGTGTGGGCTCGATCGCCGAGCTCGAGGGCCTGGCTGGGCTCGAGGCGGGAGCGATCACCGATATCCACCGGGAGAGCGTCGACGCGATCACCTTCCCCTCGGCCCGGACCCCAGGTGGAACCATGCGCCGGATCAGCGAGGTCTTCGACTGCTGGTTCGAGTCGGGCTCCATGCCCTACGCCCAAAACCACTACCCCTTCGACCCGGCGACCAAGGACTACGTCGAGTCCAACCTGCCCGCGAACTTCATCGCCGAGGGCCTCGACCAGACCCGGGGGTGGTTCTACACGCTGCACGTGCTCTCGACCGCCCTGTTCGGGCGCCCGGCGTTCAAGAACGTGGTCGTCAACGGGCTGATCTTGGCGGCCGACCGCCGCAAGATGTCCAAGCGCCTCAAGAACTACCCCGACCCCTCGACCGTGATCGAGGCCTTCGGGGCCGACGCCCTGCGGGCCTACCTGATCTCGGGCCCGGTGGTCCGCGCCGAGCCCATGCGCTTCGGTCGCGACAAGAACGACAGCGAGGGGCTGGTCGTCCGCGACATGGTCCGGGCGGCGATCTTGCCCGCCCAAAACGCCTTCAACTTCTTGGTCACCTACGCCCGAGCCGACGGTTGGTCGCCCTGCGCCGAGGATCTGACTCGGGTGCCCAGCGGCGAGCTCGATCGCTGGATCCTCTCGCGGGTGCAGAGCTTCGTCGCCGATCTGCGGCGCGAGTTCGAGGCTTACAGCCTCGACAACTTGATCCCGGCCTGGCTGGGCCTGTGTGACGAGCTCAACAACTGGTACATCCGCCGAGGCCGGCGCCGGTTCTGGCGCGGCGAGAGCGAGGGCGACAGCGACAAGCGTGACGCCTACGCGACCTTGTTCCGGGTGCTCGTGACCACGGCTCGGTGCATGGCGCCGGTGCTGCCCTTCTTTTGTGAGCACCTCTACCAGCGGCTGATCGTGGACACGGGCCTGGGCGAGGACTCGGTCCACCTCCAGCCCTTCCCCACGGTCGACGAGGCCCTGATCGACCTCGAGCTCGAGGCCCAGGTCGCGCGCACGCGCCAGGTCGTGGGTTTGGCCATGGGCCTGCGCGAGCGCGAGCGCCTGGGGGTGCGCCGACCCCTGCCCTCTCTGACCGTGGCCAGCCGCGATCCCGAGCTGCGGGCGGCCGTGACCCGCTTCGCCGCCGATATCGAGGGCGAGCTCAACGTCAAGGCGGTCCACGTGGTCGACGACGACGCCAGCTTGGTCACCCTCAGCGCCAAGGCCGACTTCAAGGTTCTGGGTCGGCGCCTGGGCAAGAAGATGAAGGTCGTGGCCAAGGCGATCCAGACCCTCGACCCGGCGGTCCTTCGGGCCGTGCTCGAGGGCGGACAGGTCGAGGTCGAGGGCGAGATCCTCGAGGCCGACGCGCTCACCTTTCAGCGTACGCCCGTGGCCGGGAGCATCGCCGAGAGCGAGGGGACGAT
Source organism: uncultured Nannocystaceae bacterium (assembly GCA_964451725.1). GTDB lineage: Bacteria > Myxococcota_A > Polyangia > Nannocystales > Nannocystaceae > Plesiocystis. The sequence continues at coordinate 74,317 of CAYVJQ010000010.1, forward strand.
CACCGTGGTGCTCGACACCCAGGTCGACGAGGCCCTCGAGCAGGAGGGGCTCGCGCGCGAGCTCATCAACCGGATCCAGAACCTGCGCAAGGCCAGCGGCCTCGAGGTCAGCGAGCGGATCACCCTGGCCCTGCGCTGCGAGCCCGAGGGCAAGCTGGCCGGGACCCTCGCTCGCACCGACCTGCGGGCCCTGATCGAGGCCGAGACTTTGTGTGTGGGGCTCGAGCTCGACGCCGGCCAGACCCTCAGCCATGCCAGCGACGAGCAGATCGACGATGAGCGCTTCGGGTTGAGCCTGGCCGTACACGGCTGAGGTCTCGCCCGGCCGAGGCGAGCTGTAGGCGGTCGAGCCGGGCTCAGCCGCGGTCGAGGTCCGGCTGTACCTGGCCTCGCCCGGCCGGCGAGCTCGATGATCGTGTGTGGAGGTCGAGTCGGATCGCGGCCGTGGTGAATCGCGGGCCGGGCTGCTAAGATCGGTCCAATGTCCGACGCGATCCGGGTGCTGCTAGCCGAGGACCACACCATCGTCCGTGAGGGGCTCAAGGCCCTGCTGACCGCGACCCCCGACCTCGAGGTCGTCGGAGAGGTCGCCGATGGGCGGGAAGCCGTGGACGCGTGCATTCGTCTGCGCCCGGATGTGGTCGTCATGGACCTCAACATGCCCGAGCTCAACGGCGTCGACGCGACCCGGGAGATCCGCGAGAAGCCCGACGCTCCGCGGGTCCTGATCTTGTCCATGTACGACGGCGAGGAGTACGTGCGCCCGGCGATCCGCGCGGGCGCGAGCGGCTACCTGCTCAAGGGCTCGGGGCTCACCGACCTCGTCAAGGCGATCCGCGAGGTCGCCGGGGGCAACGCATTTTTCTCGCCGGTGGTCGCCAAGATCTTGCTTCAAGACAGCCGGGGCGAGATCGACAAGAAGGTCAGCACCGACCCCGCGGACAGCCTGACCAAGCGCGAGCGCGAGGTCCTGACCTTGGTGGGGGAGGGCAAGTCGAGCCCCGAGATCGCCAAGTTCCTCGGCCTGAGCGTCAAGACCATCGAGGGCCACCGGGGCCGGATCATGGCCAAGCTCGGCGTCCACAACGTCGCGGGTCTGGTCCGTCAGGCGATCCGCATCGGGTTGGTCTCGGCCGAAGACTAGAGCGCCGGTCAGTTTGCCGTGACGACCCAGTGGCGGCGGCCCAGTGGCGGCGCCCCTGTGGTCCCGTGGGTGTATGCTCGAAGTGCCCGGCGCAGAGAAGCGCAGACACTGGAGATCCCCGTGACCACCCACGCCCCACTCGCTTCGTTCACCTCCCTCGCCCTGCTCACCTCCCTGTCCCTGCTCACCTCCCTGTCCCTGCTCACCTCCCTGTCCCTGCTCACCTCCCTGTCCCTGCTCTCGCTGGTGGCCTGCGACGACCCGGGTTCAGAGGCGGACGCGGGCTCCGGTACAGAGGGCGCGGACACAGAGACAGGGCCAGAGGCAGATGAAGGGGAGACCGCGGGCACGGGGGACGCGACCCTCGACAGCGACGAGGACGGGCTCAGCGACGCCGAGGAGCTCGAGCTGGGTACGGATCCCCTGCTCAAAGACACGGACGAGGACGGCTACTGGGACAGCTGGGAGGTCGACGAGGGCAGCGACCCCCTCGACGGGACGAGCTGGATCTACAGGGGGCACTGGCCCTACAACCCCGACAAAGACGCGCTCACCCAGGGTTCATGGGCGAGCGCGAGCACCGAAGTCGGCAGCGTGTTCCCGCGCCAGTCCTTCGTCGATCAACACGGCGACATGCTCGATCTCTACGACCTCGCCGGCTACGTGGTGCCCGGGGCCGGACAGCCCTCCTACATCCTCGTCGACATCTCGGCGCAGTGGTGCGGGCCCTGCCACAATCTCGCCGATTGGATCTCCGGGGTCGACAACCCGGACACGGCCGACTTGCAGCTCCTGTTCCCCTCGCTGCGCGACAAGGTCGGCAACCACGACGTGTGGTGGGTGACCTTCGTGGTCGAGGATGCCGCAGGCGGCCCGCCGACGGTCGCGGACAGCACCCAGTGGGAGCTGCTGCACCCCGACGACCACATCCCGATCCTCGCCGACGAGGGGCAGCAGGTGCAGCCGACCTACGGCGGGGGTCAGTACCCCTTCATGTTCCTGCTCGACCCGGACATGAAGGTCGAGTACTGGGCGCTGTCCGGGGCCGACGCGAGCACCTATATGGCGCTGTTTTTTGTCGAGCACTACCTCTAGCAGCCTCAGGGCCGGCTTCGGCTTCGGC
>CAYVJQ010000010.1:76683-78409 GCA_964451725.1 uncultured Nannocystaceae bacterium
AGATCGACCGGCATCTTGATGTAGGGGATCACCGGCGGGGCATCGCCAGCGTCGGGCATGTGCACGGGACCGGTGGCCCGGGTGGTGAAAAACCCGACGTAGTCGATCTTGACCACGCCGCGCTCGGTGATCAGGCGCAGACCGATGAAGTCGAGTCCGTCGTCGGAGGTGTAGGCGGCCCAGACGGGCTCGGCCCCGGTGACCGCGAACATCTCGAAGCCCGGGAACGGCTCGAGCGTGAACCGGGCCCGCTTTTTGAAGCGCGACGTGGCGCTGCGAAGCGCGGTGAGGAACTCGACGCCCAGGGGATCGGCGTCGGTGTAGATCGCTTGGGCCCCGGTCTGCCGCCGATCGGGCATGCCCCAGCGGGCGTTGTCGGTCATCAGTGGGCGCAGGCGCACCGGATCGTCGTCACCGGCGAGGATCAGCATCTCCGCGATCGCGGCCCGGCTCTGGAAAGGCAGGATCCAACGCTCGAGCTCCTCGGGCTTGCTAGGGGAGCGGTCGACGTAGCCCTCGAGCAAGCTGCCGTCCTCGGAGATGCCCTCGTGGGTCGGCTTCGGCATGGGTCGGGGCGTGTGTGTGGGCTTGTTCGCCTGGACCGGGTTCTCGTTGACGAGTCCCGCGCTGGCGTCACAGCCGAGCAGAGAGAGGGAGACCACCGCGGCCAGGGGGAGCAGGGCGGAGCGAGTCCAAGCCATAGCGAGTGTGTAGAACGGCGGGCGCACCCTGGGCAAGGGCCACGGCCAACTCTGGGCCCCAGCGGCCCAGGTGACCCCGAGAACAGCCGTTTGGCATCGCCCTGGGCTGTGGTAAAAGGCCCGCACGCGTTCGTAGCTCAGTTGGATAGAGCACCAGGCTTCGAACCTGGGGGTCGGAGGTTCGAGCCCTTCCGGGCGCACTTCGTCGAAGAGTCGGCCGCCAGAGGAATCTGGGGCCGATTTTATTTTGGGCAGCTCGGCGACTCCACATGTTCAGCAGGGGGCGGGGCGGGGCGGGGCGAGGCGACTGATGCGCAGTTGGTGGGCACCCGGACGCACGACTCGGGTTCGGCGCAGCGATCTCGCCATCGCCTCGCCGTAGCCTGGCAAACGAGGCTCCGATCGTGGAACCACGAGATGGACGACCCCAGGGTTCACGGGTTCACGGGTTCACGGGTTCACGGGTTCACGGGTTCACCGGCCCTGCCGGCGGTCTGGGTGTCGACGTGCATCGACCGTCACTGCGTCCTCAGTTGCATGATTTTGATGCGATGGCCTCCTCGATACAACGAACCGGCTGGGTGTGGCTCTCGAGGAAGGCCCAGTTTTCGTAGTTTCGGAATTCGTCGCAGGTCAGGACAGCGGCACACTCCCGGACGCCCAAAATGACGTCAAAGCAGCCTGGCAGCATCTCCTCCGAGGACTCCACATGCCTGCTACACATACTTTCGCACTCCACCTGTGTCGTGAACTCGTCGCCCCAGTCTGGCCCCGCATAGTGCACGGAGCAGGGCACCGCGATCTCGCACCAGGATTTGCACGCGACTTCCATGCGCTGAAGATCGAGTGAACCGTCATGGTTCGATAACTTTGGCCCACATGCGGAGACCGAAGCGACCGTGAGGGAGAGGAGGCAAAGAGCGCGGTCGAACTTCGTCATCGTTCAAATCCAATCTGGCCATCGTCCACTTGCGTCCTCAGTTGCATGATTTTGATGCGATGGCCTCCTCGATACAACGAACCGG